>JAJPKR010000027.1 GCA_021323595.1 Terriglobia bacterium
CAAGACGTCGAGCGCGGCCAGCGGTTCGTCGGCCACGATCAGCCGCGGCCGCGGCGCGATGGCGCGCGCGATCGCCAAGCGTTGCCGCTCGCCGCCGCTGAACTGGTGCGGATAGTGCCGCGCGCGCCCGGGATCGATCCCCACCGCGGCCAGCAGTTCCGCCGCCCGGCGCGCGCGCGCCGCCGCCCCGCGGACGGCGGGATCGCGCGCCAGCGCCAACGCTTCGGTCACGATCTCGCTGGCGCGCCAGCGAGGGTCCAACGAAGTGCCGGGATCCTGGAAAATGCCCTGGGGACGCGCGAGACGTGAAGGCGCCCGCTCCGCTCCATTCCATAGAATCCGGCCCTCGTCGGGCGCGAGAATGCCCAGCGCGTTCCGCCCCAGCGTCGTCTTGCCTCCGCCCGATTCGCCGGCGATCGCCAGGGTTTCTCCGGGCGCCACGGCCAAGGAAACGGCACGCAGCGCGGTGACCCGGCGGCCGCGCGCCCGAAAAGTCTTGGAAACGCCGCGGAACTCGAGCAGCGGAGGCGCCGTCATGGCGCTATCTCCGAGGCGGCGCGCGCGCCCAGAACCGGCGAGGCCGCCAGCAGGGCGCGCGTGTATTCGCTGGCCGGTTTCGCAAGGAGTTGCGCCGCCGGTCCCGCTTCGGCGAGCGTGCCTTCGTGCAGCACGACGATCGCATCCGCCAGCGCGGCGGCCACCGCCAAATCGTGGGTGATGAGTAGAATCGCCATGTCGAAAAACGTAGCCGCCGCCCGGAAAAGTGCCCGCACCTGCGCGGCGGCGCTCCCATCCAGCGCCGTGGTCGGCTCATCGGCCAGCAGCAGGCGCGGCCGCGGCAGCAGCGCACTGGCGATCAACACCCGCTGGCGTTCGCCGCCGGAAAGTTGAAACGGATAACTGGCCAGGCAGCGGTTTGGCTCAGCGATCGCGAGATCGGCGAGCAACGCCTCCATCTGCCGCCGCGCCTCCCGCCGCGGACAAGCGCGCGGCAGCGCTTCCCGCATCTGCGCGGCGATTGTGCGGCGCGGATCGAGCGCCGCCAGGGTTTCCTGGGGAATCCAGGCGATTTGCTCCCCGCGCAGCCGCCGCAGCCGGCGCTCGCCGGCGGCGAGCAGGTTTACCGGCTCGCCATCGCTGTCGGCGCGAAAGCGCGCCTGGCCGGCGGCGCGAACGCCGGGCGGCAGCAACCCCAAGAGCGACAGCGCGGTCAGTGTCTTGCCGCTCCCCGACGGGCCGGCCAGCGCCACGATGGCGCCCCCGGGGATCGCGAACGTCAAGTCCCGCACGATCAGGCGGCGATGGCCGCCCGCGCGCAGCTCGACGGTGAGCCCTTCGACCTCGAGCCGCGCCGCCATCTACCCGGTCCTCCGGCGCGCCTGGGAAAAGGCATAGAGATTCAGGCATGTCACCACTGGCACCAGCACCAGCAGCGGCGAGTACAGCCACCAGGCGCGGCTCGCGAGCGCTATATCCTTGAGCGGCAGCAGCATGTTGCCCCAGCTCGGCAGCGGCGGGGGCACGCCCAACCCGACCAAAGAGAGGCTGACTTCCACGGTGGCGGCGGCGGCAAACAGCAGCGCGAAATAGGTCGCCGCCAGCGGCGCCAGATTGGGCAGCACGTGGCGGCGCAGGAGGTAGAGCCGGCCGCCGCCCATTGCGCGCGCGGCGGTGATGAAGTCGCGGCGCAGCAGGTCGCGCGCGGCGCCGCGCAGCACCCACGCCGGCACCGCCCACGAGCCGGCGGCGAAGAGCGCCACCAAGACCGCGAGAATGACCCACCGCGGCGAGTCCAGCGGCAGCGCCGCGCGCACCGCGATCAGCATGAATAGCCAGGGCAGGCTGCGAGTCAGCTCGCCCAACCAGCGCAGCGCGCCGTCGGCGGCCGCCGAGCCGACCGAGAGCAAGGCCGCCGGCAACGCCACCAGCAATGCCGCCCACGCCATCGCCAGCGACAGCAGCAGCGAAACGCGGCAGGCCACCAGCAAGCGCGACAGCTCGTCGCGCCCAAACTGATCCGTGCCGAGCCAGTGCGCGCCGCCCGCCGTGCCGGGGGCCGCCGCCGCGCAGTCGCGGCAAGGCGCGATCAAGATCGCCGCGCGATCCTGGTGATTGTAGGCGTAAGGGGCGAAGACCGGACCCGCGAGCGCCAGCAGCGCCCAAGCGGCGACGGCAGCGAAGGCCCAGAACCGGCGCGACGCCAGCATCAGACTTCGCCTTCCAACCGCAGCCGCGGATTGGTCCAAAGTTGCAGCAGGTCGGAGACGATGCCGGTCGCGATCACCAACAAGCTGGTGAGTAAGACGATGGCCGACAGCAGCGGCAGATCCCGTTGCGCGGCGGCGGAGACTGCGAGCTGCCCCAGCCCCGGCCAGCCGAGCAGCGTCTCGACGATCACGGTGTCCACCAAGAGCTGCGTGACGGTCAGCGAACCCAGCGGAATCAGCGTATCGAAGGTATTGGGCACCACGTGCTTCCACAGCACGCGGGCGCGGCTGAGGCCGCGGGCGCGCGCGGCGACGACGAAAGGCTGGCCCAGCGCGGTCTGCAAGGCTTGCGCGGTTTGTAAATACAGCGCGGGGATGAATTCGCAGGCCAGGACCGCCGCCGCCAGCCAGGGCCATGTCGCCGCTCTCCCGCCGCCGAAATCCGCCAGCCCGGCCAGCCAGGCGACGGGCGCCACGATCAGCGCGACGACGGCCACGAAGCCCACCGGCAATGAGGACCAGGCGGCGGCCAGCGCGCCGCTCACTCCGTGCAGCAGCCCGCCCCAGCGGGAATGCGCCAGCAGCGCCTCACTCAATGCCCAGAAGAGCGCCAGCAGCCACGCCAGCACGAACGCCAGCCCCAGCAGCCGCAGCGTCGCGGGCGCGCGCTCGCGCAACAGGCTCGCCACCGGCCGATGAAACGCCAACGAATAACCCAGTTTGCCGCGCTCCAGGCCCGTCGCCCAGGCGCGCAAGCGCGCCGTCACGCCGCTCTGCGCCGCGTAGCGCGCGCGCAGCGCGGCCAGCGTCGCCGGCGGGATCGCGGGATCCAGCTCCAATTGCGTGAACGCATCCCCGGGTGTCATTGCGGACAGGGCAAAACACACCAGCAAAGATGCGATGATCGTCGCGAACAGGGTCGCCATGCGGCCCGCGACGCGACGAATGCGCCAAGACGCCATGAGCGAGAGTGAAGCCAGCATAGCCTATCGGGCGACGAAGGTCAGCGACAAAGCTCGTGCCGCTACGAGCGCGGCGCGGAACCGGCGGCGGCGCGGGCGCGCGCTGGCGATCGCCAGCGCGTTCGTGGTCTTTGCGCTGGGCGGCGCGCCGCGCTGCGCCTCCGCCGCGGCCGCCGCCGGGGCGCCGTCGCCACGTCGCGGCGGCATCTTGACGATTCCCGAAGCTTCGGCGCCGCTGACCTTCAACCCCGTTTTCGCGCAAGACAACGTTTCGCGCCTGGCGGCCAGCCTCACCATGGCCGACTTGATGCACATCAACCCGGTCACCGAGCAAGTCGAGCCGGAGCTGGCGCTGCGCGTCATCCACCAGACGCCGCTGCGCTGGCGCATCGAGCTGCGGCGCGGCGTGCGCTTCAGCGATGGCGCGCCATTCACCGCCGAGGACGTCGTCTTCAGCTTCGACGTCTACACCGATCCCAAGCTGGCCGCGCCGCAGCGCGCGCTGCTGGTGTTTCACGGCGCGCCGGTTCGCGCGCGCGCGCTCGACGCCTACACCGTCGAGCTGACCCTGCCCTCGCCCGACGCCGTCGGCGATCGGCTCTTCGACAGCCTGTGGATGCTGCCCCGGCACCGCCTGGATGCGGCCTTTCGCGCCGGCCAGCTCAGCACCGCATGGGGCTTGGCGACGCCGCCGCCCGAGCTCGCGGGGCTGGGGCCGTTCGCGCTGCGCCGCTATGATCCCGGCCGGGCGCTGGTCTTCGCGCGCAATCCCTTCTATTGGCGCCGCGACGCGGGCGGCCAACCGCTGCCCTATCTCGATCAAATCCGCCTCGGCATCGTGCCCGACGCCAACCTGCGCACCGCGCTCTTCCTGCGCGGACAGGTGGACGGGCTCCCCTCCGTGCGCACCGAAGATCTGCCGCTGCTCGCCCATCGCGCCGGCCTGCGCGTGCTCGATGCCGGACCGAGCTTGCAGCCGGAAACGCTGCTTTTCAATCTCAACGAAGTGGCCGGCCATGCCGCCCTGCAACACCGCCAGAGCTGGTTCGCGCGCCGGGAATTTCGCCAGGGCGTCTCCGCCGCCATTGACCGCGCCAACCTGGCCGCCAATGTCTACGGCGGCAAAGCCCAAGGCCTCAACACGCTCACCAGTCCTGCCGAGCGCGGCTGGGCCGACGGCCGGCCGGCGCCGGCGCGCGATGACGCCGCCGCGCGGCACGACTTCTTGGCCGCCGGCCTTCACTACCGCGACGACGGCCTCTATGACGCATCCGGCCAACCCGTGGCTTTCTCGCTGATCGTGCCCGCCACGAACGCGCAACGGCAGAAGATCGCCGTCTTCATTCAAGAAGACTTGCGCCGCGTGGGCATCCCCGTCTCCGTCGTGCCGCTCGACTTCGATACCTACGTGGATCGACTACTGCACCGCCGCGACTATGACGCCGCGCTGCTCGGGCTTTCTTTCCCCGATGCCGATCCCAACGTGGAAGCGGCGATCTGGCCGCTCGACGGCGCGCTGCACGTCTGGGACTTGCAGCCGCGCCAGCCGCGTGTATGGGAGCGCGAGCTCGATCGTTTGTTCGCGCGCCAGCGCGTCGCGCTCGATCCCCAGCGCCGCCGGCTCATCTACCGCCGCATCCAAGCCATCGAACGCGAAGAGCTGCCGCTGATCCCGCTGGTCACGCCGGATGTGGTCGTCGCCGTCAAATCCGGACTGCAAGGCGTCGAACCCGGCGTCTTGGCGCCGCATCTACTTTGGAACGCCGCTACCTTGCACTGGTAGCCGCCCCGCCTGCTGCCCGCGCTCCCACCGGTCCCCCGGGGGGCGCCTAGCGCATGCTGTGGCCGCGGGCGTGCGCGGTTTCCAGCGCCGCCGCCTGGCATGCGCGCGTGGCATAGAGCCCGCCCGAAGCGCAGAGGCGTTGGAACAGCGGTTCGGCCGCGGCGACTTGATTGGCGCGCACCAGCGCCACCGCGCGATACCAATCGGCGCTCTGCGCCAGCGACCCCGAGGCCAGCTCGGAGGCGCGCGCGAAGCTCGCTGCCGCCGCCTGATTGTCGCCGAGAAAGAGCCGGCTCACGCCGAGATAGAACCACGGCTCCGGTTGCCCGGGCGAGGAACGCGCCACCGCCGCCAGCGCCTGCGCCGCCGCCCGGTAACGATCGTCGCGATAGAGCAGCAGCGCGCGCGCGAGCGGCGCCTGGGAAGCGGCAATGGAAACCGCCACCGGCGGCTTATCCACCTGAAAGACCGCCGCCGCCGTCAGCCGCGCCGTGGACACAGGCTGTGCGGGCGAGAGGCGCGTGGCCTCCAGCCGCCAAACCACCACGCTCGCCACCATGGCGAAGATCAAGGCCGCAGCCACCAGCACGATGGGCAGCCAGAGCGACCGCCAGGAACCCGCGGTAACCGAAGATGGAGAATTAGCCGCCACGAATCTCGGATCAGACGCCGGCGGCGCCGGCCAAACCCAGCGCGGGCGCGGCGGCGCGCATAGCGTCGAGACAAACTTGGATGTGCTCGTCCAGGCTCACTCCCAACTGCTCGGCGCCCGCATAAATGTCCTCGCGGTGCACGGAGCGGGCGAACGCCTTGTCCTTGAGCTTCTTTTTTACGCTCGCCACTTCCACCTCGTTCAGGCTCTTATTCGGCTTGACCAAGGCGCAGGCGGTGAGAAAGCCGGCCAACTCGTCGCAGGCGAACAGGCTCTTTTCCATCGGCGTGACCCGGGCAACGTTCATGTAGTCCGCGTGCGAGAGGATCGCGCGGCGGATATCCTCGGGCCAGCCGAGCTGCGTCAAAATCTCGTTGCCCTTTTGTGGATGGTCGGGGGGATCGGGCCAGCGCTCGTAGTCGAAATCGTGCAGCAAGCCGGTGACCGCCCAGCGCTCCTCGTCCTCGCCGAAGCGGCGCGCGTAGGCGCGCATGCACGCCTCCACCGCCAGCGCATGCTTGCGCAAGCTGGGCGACTGCGTGTACTCGTGAAGCAACTCCAGGGCTGCCGCGCGGTCCATTGATCAGGGCAAGTTGAGGGCGCGCTTGAGGCTGCCGCGCTCGGCGTCGATTTTTTTCTGCAGCATCAAGATCGCGTAGATCAACTGCTCGGGCCGCGGCGGGCACCCGGGCACGTACACGTCGATCGGAATCACCTGGTTGACGCCCTGTACCAACGCGTAGTTGTTGTACACGCCGCCGGAGGTGGCGCAGGCGCCCATGCTGATGGCGTATTTCGGCTCCGGCATCTGCTCGTAGAGCTGCTTGATCACCGGCGCCATCTTGTTCGACACGCGCCCGGCGATGATCATCAGATCCGATTGCCGCGGCGAGGGCCGGAAAACCTCGGCGCCGAAGCGCGCGATGTCGAAGCGCGACGCCGACATGGACATCATTTCGATGGCGCAGCAGGCCAGCCCGAACGTCATCGGCCAAATCGAGTTCTTGCGCACCCAATTGATCGCCCGGTCGATCGTCGTCAGCACCACGCCTTCGTGCTGCTGGCTGCCATAGAAGACCTCTTGTACGCCCGCCGGCCGATAGTCGTGCGGATCGAGATTTTGGTAGCGCTCGCTGCCGAGGCTCATGAGTTTATTCTCCCACAACGATCCGGGAGACGGACATACGGGCGGGCGGGGCGGACACCGGCGGACGGAGGGCAAGCGCCGCGCGGCGGCAGCGCAGACGCCCCGCCGCGCCCTGCCCGCGTTCTACGCCAGGCCGGCGTGCACGAGCGGCAGGGCGCGGATGCGGCGGCCGGTGGCGGCGAACACCGCGTTGCAAAGCGCCGGCGCGAAGGGCGGCACGCCCG
This sequence comes from Terriglobia bacterium, assembly GCA_021323595.1. GTDB lineage: Bacteria > Acidobacteriota > Terriglobia > Terriglobales > SCQP01 > JAJPKR01. Next base: position 6,976 of record JAJPKR010000027.1, read on the forward strand.
GTTCGCCGACACCGGCGGGCGGCGCGTCGCTGGCCACGATGTGCACGTGCACCGCCGCCGGCGCCTGCTGGATGCGGCAAACGGGGTAGGTGTCGAAATTCGCCTGCTCGACCGCGCCATTTTTGGCGGTGATCTCACCATACAGCGCGAGGCTGGCGCCGAAGACGGCCGCGCCCTCGAATTGCGCGCGCACGTTGATGGGGTTCACCACCGTGCCGGCATCCAGGGCGGTATCGACGCGGTCAATGCGCACCAGGCCATTTTCATCGAGATGCACCTGCACGACGCTCGCCACATAGGTCAAGAAACTGCGATGCACGGCGATGCCGATGCCGCGCCCGTTGCCCGGCTTGAATTTGCCCCAGCCGGCACGCTCCGCCGCCAACTCCACCACCCGGCGATACCGGGCAATATCAATGGGATAGGGATTGTTGCCGGCATTGGGGCGCGGCTTGTAATCCACGCTTAGCAGCGCCGGGTCGACGATGCGATCCGGCCCGAGCAGCGCCAACAGATATTCAAGCGGATCGCGGCCCGCCCGATGCGCCAGCTCGTCGGCGAAGCTCTCGACGCCGAAGGCATGATAGATGTTGGCCACCGAGCGCAGCCAGCCGATGCGCAGGTGCCCGTGCGCCGGTCCGTTCTCGACCCGGACGTTGGGAATGGCGAAGGGCAAGTCAGTGAAGCCCATGCCCAGCTCGCCGCTGCCGCCATACTCGGTGGCGTCGTTGAAGGTCGAGCCAATGGGCGGAAACACCGTGCGGGCGAGCCAGGCCGTAGGCAGCCCGTCGCCGCCGAGCTTGGCTTCGAAGTGCATCGCCGCCACGGAGTGGTAGTAGTCGAATTTGATGTCGTCCTCACGCGACCACACCACCTTCACCGGCCGCGCCGCCGCCCTTGAAAGCAGCGCCGCTTCGACCGCGAAATCATGCATGGACTTGCGGCCGAAGGCCCCCCCCAAGAGCGGCACATGGCAGATCACCTTGTCTTTGGGCAGCCCGATCGCCGCCGCGATCGCCGCCTGCGCGCCTTGCGGATCCTGCGTCGGCACCCACGCCTCGGCGCGATCCGCCCGCACATCCACCAAGGCGACGGGCGGCTCCATCGAAGCGTGGGCGAGATGCGGCGCGTAGTAATCGGCGGTGACAATCTGCCCGCCCGCGGCCAGTTCCGCCAGAGCGTCGCCGTTGTTGCGCGCCACTTTGCCCGGCCGGCGCGCCGTGGCTTCGAGCTGCTGCCGGTAGGCGGCGGAGTCGTAGCCGGCGTTGGGGCCGTCGTCCCAGCGGATCTGGAGCTTGCGCCGGCCCTCGAACGCCGCCCAGGTGTTGTCCGCGATCACCGCCACGCCTCCGAGCGGCTGCATGCCGGCAGGAAAGTGAAACGGCGGGAGCTCGACGACTTGGCGCACGCCCGCCACCGCCCGCGCCGCCGTGGCGTCATAGCCGGCCACCGTTCCGCCGAGCACCGGCGGATGGGCGACGGCGGCGAAGAGCATATCCGGCACCCGCGCATCCATGCCGTAGCCGGCCTGGCCGGTGCAGATGGCTTCAAGATCGTAGGCCGGCGCGTCGTGGCCGATGTAGCGCCATTGCGAACGCGGCTTCAGCCGGACCGACTCGCGCGGCGGCAGCGGCAACCGGGCCGCGGCGGCCGCCAATTCCCCATAACCGAGCGCGGGATCGCCGCCCGCCGCGGTTGACGCCCGGCGGTGCACCGCGTGCAACCGCGCCTCGCATTGCTCGACCGGCACGCCCCAGCGCGCGGCCGCCGCCTGCGTCAGCATCGTGCGCGCCGTACCACCCGCCCAGCGCATCACTTCGAAGAAGCTGCGGATCGAGTGCGACCCGTCGGTATCCTGCGAGCCGTATTTCTCGTCGCCAATCGCCTGGACGATGCGCACGCGCTGCCAATCGGCTTCGAGTTCGTCGGCCACTACGCGCGGCAGCGCCGTGCGAATCCCCGTGCCCATCTCCGACCGCGCCGCCACGATCAGCACCGTGCCATCCGGCTCGATGCCCAGCCAGACGCTGGGATGAAACGCGGTATCGGCCAGCGGCAGCGCCGGATTCACCAGCTCCGCCCACGCGCCCCGCGGCAGCGCCCCCGCGCAGAGCACGAACGCCCCGGCGGAGAAAACGCCCTCCAAAAAACGACGGCGAGTGACCGGCGCGGCGCTCATTGCGCGCCTCCCTGCGCCGCCGCCTTGATCGCGGCGCGAATCCGCTGATAGGTCCCGCAACGGCAGATGTTGCCGCTCATGGCTTCCTCGATCTGCGCGTCGCTCGGGCGCGGATGCGCGCGCAGCAGCGCCACCGCCTGCATGATCTGTCCCGCTTGGCAGTAGCCGCATTGCGGCACGTTTTCCGCGATCCAGGCGCGCTGCACCGGATGCAGCTCACCGTTCGCCAGCCCTTCGATGGTGACGATCTCGCTGCCCGCCACCCGCGCCATCGAGGCAACGCACGAGCGAATCGGCCGGCCGTCTTGGTGGACGGTGCAAGCGCCGCAAAGCGCGGCGCCGCAGCCGAATTTCGTGCCCGTCAGTCGCAACTCATCGCGCAGATACCACAGCAGCGGCATATTGGGATCGCCGTTGAAACTGTAATCGCGACCGTTGACTTTGATTCGCAGCATGGGGAAGCCCCTCAGGCTGAAGAAATTATCCGCCGCCGCGCCGCACGCGGCAAGCCGGAAATCGCACACAACTGGCCGAATGCGGTCGGCAGCCGGGAGCGGGCAGGGGTTGGCGAGCGTGCACCGATTTCGCCCGTGTGCGGGCGCTTGGGCGGCGCGTCGAGGGTTCCCGGCGGCGCGTCAACGCTGGGGCGCCGACCGCGCCCGCGCCCCGCGACGCCAGGCCCAAACCCATTTCGCCGCGCCTTATGAGACCGACAGCACGACTTTCCCAAACTGCTGCTTTTCCTCGAGATACCGGTGCGCCGCGGTCGCTTCGGCCAGCGGGAAGACGCGATCCACAACCGGCCGCAGCTGTCCCGAGGCCACGAAAGGCAGTAGCTCGCGCAACTCCGACCGCGAACCCATGTAAGAGCCCACGAAACGCAACTGCCGGGCAAAGAGGTGCCGCAGATCGAGCGTGGCTTGATGGCCGCTGGTGGCGCCGCAAGTGACCAGGGTGCCGCCGGAGGCCAACGCGCGCACGCTCTGTTCCCAGGTGGCTTGCCCGACGTGCTCGACGACCACATCCACGCCGCGGCTGGCGATCTTTTTGACCTCGGCGGCGAAGGTTTCGCGATAGTGGTCGAAGACGTAATCCGCGCCCAACTGGCGCGCCAGCTCCAGCTTGCGCTCGCCGCCGGCGGTGGCGAAGACGCGGCAATGAAAAAGCTTCGCGATCTGGACCGCCGCGCTGCCGACTCCGCTCGATGCCGCCAGCACCAGCACATCCTGGCCCGGCCGCAGCCCGGCGCGCGCGACCAGCATGTGCCAGGCGGTAAGAAATACCAGCGGCACAGCCGCGGCCTCCACGAAATCCAAGTTCGGCGGCATCGGCAAGGCGTTTTCCGCCGGCGCCTTGACGTATTGCGCGCACCCGCCATCCAACGCATAGCCCAGCACCGTGTAGTGGCGGCAGAAGTTCTCCTGGCAGGCGTCGCAAGCCGCGCAGTGGCCGCAGCTTACCCCCGGCGACAGCACCACCTTCTGACCCACGGCCAGATCCCGGACCCCTTCCCCCAGGGCGGCGATTTCGCCGGCCACGTCGCTGCCAGGAATGTGCGGCATGGGGATGCGCGCCCCGGGAATTCCCGCGCGCACGAAGAGATCGAGGTGATTGAGCGCGCAGGCGCGGACGCGCACCACCACTTCGCCGCAGCCGGCGACCGGATCGGGGGCCGCTTCGAAGCGCAGCACTTCCGGTCCGCCATGCTCGTGAAATCGGATCGCTTGCATGACGCCAGAGTACGGCAGTTGACGGTGGACGGCCGGCGGCGGACGGCTGGCGGCGGGCCGGCGGGTGCCCTGGCGGCCCCGGGCGGCGCGTCCAGCCGGCCCCGGCGCCGGATTGCCGATCCCGGCTCCCCGGCCGCCGGCGCGCGGCGTGCTTCCGTTGTCCGCCTGCGGCCGGCGCCCGCTAAAATGGAGCCGATGGACGACATCTACGCCGAGATCGCGCGATTGCGAGCGGCGGGCCAGAACGCGGCGCTGGCGACGATCATTCAGGTGCGCGGCTCCATCCCTTCCTTCGAAACCGCCAAATTTCTGGTGCGTGAAGATGGCTCGACGCTGGGCACGATCGGCGGCGGCTGCGTGGAAGCGGAGGTGTGGCAGGCGGCGCGGGAGGTGATGCGGGAGGAGAAGTCGCGCCGCTTGGTCTTTCATCTCAACCAAGACGCCAAGGAGGAGAACGGGCTCATCTGCGGCGGCACGCTGGAGATCTTCGTCGAGCCGGTGCTGGCGCAGCCGATCGTGTGGCTGATCGGCGCCGGCCACGTGGCGCGCGCGATCGCGCAAGTCGCCGAGACGGCCGGGTTCGCGACCGCGGTCGCGGATGATCGCGAGGCCTTCGCCAGCCGCGAGCGGTTTCCCCACGCGCGCGAGCTCCACGTCGGCGACCTCGACCAGGTGCTGCCGCGCCTGCGCATCGGCGCCAGCGCTTATATCGCGATCGTCACGCGCGGCCATAAGGGCGACATGCGGGCCCTGGCCTGGGCGGTGACCACCCCGGCGCGCTATATCGGCATGATCGGGTCGCGGCGCAAAGTGATCGAAAGCTACAAGGAGTTGCGGCGGCAAGGCGTGGCGGCCGCGGCGCTGGAGCGGGTGCACGCACCCATCGGATTGGACATCGGCGCGATCACCCCCGAGGAGATCGGCGTCGCCGTGGTGGCGGAGATGATCGCGGCACGGCGGGGCGCGGCGGCGGGTGCACCCTCGCTCGCCCTGGGCGCGGCAGCGCTGCGATGAAGGGCATCGCCGCTATCGTGCTTGCCGCCGGCGCCTCGGAGCGCATGGGGCGCGCCAAAGCCCTGCTCCAATATCCGGCGCCGCTGGCCGGCTGGCCGGGCCCGGAAGCTCCCAACTTTCTGCTGGCGTGCGCGTGCAAGCTGCGCGCGGCGGGCGCCGAGGTCTTCGCCGTGCTCGGCCATGACGCCGCCGAGATTCAGGCGCGCGTCGAGGCGCAGGCGCCCGCCTTCGCGCCGCGCTGGGTGCTCAATCCCGATCCCGCGCGCGGGCAATTCAGCTCGCTGCAGACCGGCGTGCGCGCGGTGCTGGCGCTGGCGCCGGCGCCGGCGGCCTTGGTCGCGCCGGTGGATCATCCAGCATTCGCGATCGAGACGGCGCGGGCCTTGCTTCGCGCCTGGCGGGAGCGCGGCGCGCCGCTCGTCAAGCCGTGCTGCGAGGGGCGCAACGGCCATCCCGTGCTATACGGGCGCGAAGCGCTCGCCGCTATCGCCGCGGCCGACGCTGACGCCACCGCCCGCGCGCTGCAGGCGCAATGGGCGGCGCGCGCCGAACTGGTTGCCGTGGACGATCCGGGCGTGCTCGCCAACATCGATACCGCGGAGGATTACGCGCGCCTGCGAGCGGCCTTCACAGCGCCGCCATGCCCACGCTGAACAGCACCCACACGATCCACAGGCCGACGATCACGCCCAGCGTCGTGGCGAACTTGAGCTTGTTGCCGAGCTTGGCCAGCCCCAGCGCCAGCAGCGCCATGATCCAAAAGCCGAAAAGATCGATTTGGCTGAGCAGCTTGCTCATCACCGGCGACGTCGTGCTGGGGTCGGCGTAAAAGAGCGCGTTCGAGCCGATCGGCGCCTGAAAGTTCACGCCGGTCGGATCCGCGCGCAGAAACAAGATCAGCACCACCAGCAGCGCCATCAGCGCGTTAGGCAAATAGGCATGGGCCACGACCCCGAGCACGCCTTTATAGCGCACCGACTGTCCGAGCAAGAAATTTTCGACGGCAAGAAAGATCGCGGCGAGCACCAAGGTAAAAATGATGACGAAGACGGGCGGCAGGGCCTGGAAAATAATCGGTGCGATCTTGGTATCGAGCGCCACCGCGCGCTGCATTTGATCCGCCGGCAGCGACTGCATGCGCGCGCCGCCCGCGGCCACCATCTGCCGCGCCAGCTCCGCCGGACCGACGCGATGCACCAGCGTATAGCCCATGAGGATGCTGCAGACGATCAAGACGACCCAGGCCAAGATGAAGTGCGGCTCGCGGGCGATGTCTTCGAAAGTCGCCACCGGCGCGTAGAATACGCCGAAAATGCGCGCCACCGGCGACATGCGCCGGCCGGAGGCGGGAGGTTGCAGGCCAGCGCCGGATTGCGCGGAGGAAGCAGCGGCGGAATCGGTCATAGCTCGGATATTAAAGTCGAATGCGCGTGCGAATGCAACCGGCGGCTGAGCGGAACGCCGCGTGCCGAACGCGGCGAGCGGACGGGAGGGACGCGGCGCGTTAATCGGCGAGCGCGCAGCAGGCGGGCGGGCCGGATTGCGCCGGCGGCGCGGGCGCGCCCGGCGTACCCGGCTGCGGCAGCGGCTGCGGCATCTGCGGCTGGCCATTCCGCGTAGCCGGCGGAAGGGGTGCGCCCGGAATCAAGATCGGTGCCGGGCCCGCGGCCTCGCGCCCCGAAGCGCCGGGTGCGACTTCGCCCGGCCGCCGCAGCGTCGGCCGCTGCTGGTCGTCGCCGTTTGCCGCGGCGCTCGCCGCCGTCGCAGTGTTGGCGGGAAGCGTGATCTCCGGTGTCACGCGCACCACCTTGGTGCCATCCGCCTTGTAATCGATGACGCGAATCACGCGCCCGCCCTCCAGCCGGACGAAGGTGGTGTCGCCGGGCGGATGGCCGTACACCCAATCGGTATATTCATCCCCGGTTTTCGGATCGGTCTCGTGATATTTCTCGTCGGCGCGGCCCTTCGCCGCCATCACCATGTCGCTGTTCATGCCGACGAGCACTTGGTGGCTCTCGATCGCTTTCTTGACCGCGGGCGGCATGGAACGGGCAAGCGCCGCGATCGGCGCTTCGCGCAAGTTCCATTCGATCACCGGCGACAACAGCCGCTTGAGCTGCGCCGCCGTGAGGCCGGCGGGAATCCCGGCGGGAAACTTCAGCGTGATCACCGAGCCGTGGCTGACCCGCTCGAGCGCCACCGGGCTGGTGGTCGAGCCCATGCCGATCGAAAGATGGTTGTACCAATGGGTGCGAGTCGGACCCCCGTTGATCTCAAGCACGATGTCGTGGCTGCCGAAGCTGATTTTGGTGATCTCGACGCGGTCGCCGGGCCGCACGGCAGGACCGCGGTCGATCACCTCTTGATGCACGTCGGCTTGGTTCGCCACTTGGCCGTCGGCGAGTACAACGCCTTTCTTGTCGCCGGGAAACGCCTCCTTGGCGATGCCGACCTCGGCGACGATGCCGCGAATGAGGCTAATCTTTTCGGCTTCCGTGAGATGCCGGCTCGCGGCGCGGGCCAGCGCCGGGAGGGCGAGGCCGCAGCAGGCGCACGCCAGCGAAGCGGCAAAGACGCGGCGGCGGAGAACGGAAGCAAGAAAGGCCCGCTGCTGCATAGACCCCCGCGCAGAGGGAGGAGTGCGGCTCCAGTATAACTCCGCGACGCGCCGGCCTCGCACGCCGGCGGCTCCGTCTCCGCGTGGTCCCTCCGCCAACACACTTCCACCCCTGTGGATTCGGCTTACGGCTCGCGGTTCAGGGCTCCCGGACGGCGCACGACGCACGGACGCTAGGTGACGTCGAACGGCAGCTCGCGTCGTGGCTCGCGGCGGCACCGCGGGCATGGTCCACGCAATTTCCCTCCCCAATCCACGATTTCTGCAATCTCCGTCCCGTCTTGCTCGTCGCGCATCGCTGGAAGAATGAGCCGTAGCGGCCGCACCGCACTATGGATCGTGGCCGGTTTGGCCATTCTCTTCGTAGTTGTCGTGATCGTCTTGCCGGCGGCGCTGGGCAACAACGTCGTCCGCCACCGCGTGGAACGGCAACTGAGCGCAGGATTGGGCCGGCCGGTGCGCATCGGGCATCTGCATGTCTCGCTCAGCGGCGGCAATTTGGACGCCCGGCAAATCACGATCGCCAATCCCCCGGAATTCGGGCCGGCGCCGCTGGCGGAGATCGCGGAGGTGCGCGCACGGCTCGACTTTTGGCCGCTGATCTTCGCCCATCGTTTGCAAGCGCAGTCGGTGGTGATCGAGCGGCCGGTGGCGCGGCTGCTCCGCTCCGCGCACGGCGCGTGGAATTACGCCGGCATGCCGCCGCCGGCCGCGCCCGGAGCGCAAATCGGCCGCTTGCGGTTGCTGTCGGGCAGAATCACGGCCGCGCGCGAGGGGACGCAGGAACACGTGAGTTTTGCCGTGCCTGAGATTGAGGCACGCGAAGTCTCGCTCGACCGGCGGTTCCCGGTGCGCATGAACCTGCAGGAAGCTCCGAATGGCGCTGCGCAGGCTTCCGGCGCGATCGGGCCCCTCGACCGCCACTCGCGGCGCGCGCCGCTGGACCTGGAGATCGCCGCCCAAACGCTCCCGGCGGCGGGTTTGACGCGAGTGGCGGCACTGCTGGGCTACGCGCCGGTGGATTTCGCGGTTGTCGGCGGCGTGGTCGACGCGCAGTTGCTGGTGACGGGCACCGTCGGCGCGCCGAGCCTGGCGGGCACCATTCGCGGCAACGGCATCCGGCTGACTCGGCTGGCCATTCCCCAGACCGGGCCGCTGGCACAACTGGCGATGACCGGCGGCAGCGGCGAGATGAAGATCGAGCGGCTGCGCTGCGAATTCAGCAATGGCCCCAACGGCTTCTCGATGCGCAGTCTCGCCGCCCAGACGAACTTCGGCACGGTGACGGGCGCGGGCTGGATTCGCCCGGACCAGCGCCTGCAATTCTTGTTGCACGTGCACTTGCGGTCGCTCCCCGGCCAATCGGGAGCGGCCGGCTGGCTGGGCGCGCTGGTGCGCTTGTTCCGCGCCGCGAAAAATCCCAACCTAACGCTGCGCATCTCCGGGACGATCGTGCACGCGCAGGTCGCGCAAATGCCGCCGTCCTAGCGCCCAGGCAGGCGCGTCCGCCCACCTCCGGTCCACGATCTTCGGTTGTTGCAGCCGAACTGACGCTCCATGCGCCCGCAGCCTTCGCCTAGCTAATCCTCACGCTTGAACTGCGGCTTTTTCATGATCCAGACCACGGGCGAAATCAGCACGAACAGAAACGCCAGCAGCCGGAACTCGTCGAGATAGCTGAGGATTGCGGCCTCGCGCTGCACCAGCAAGTAGATCACCGCCCAGGCTTGATGTCCGGCGAGCACCAGGCTGGAGCCGGCGTGGTGGAGGTAGGACTGCAGGGCGGCGTGCAACTGGCGCAGCCGGGGATCGGCCACGCTGAGCTCGGCAATCAGGCGGTTCTGATGCACCTGCGATTGCCGCGCCAGCAGCGTCGCCGCGATCGAGATGCCGAAGCTGGCGCCGATGTTGCGCGTGAAGGCGGTGATGCTCGTCGCGTAGCCCATCTCGTGATTGGGAATCGGGTCGACGGTGATGGTCGCGAACGGCACGAAGACGAACGAAAGGCCGGCGCCCATGACCAACTGCGGAACGAGGAAGTTCCAGGGACCGGCGCTGTAGCTGAGCAGCGAAAACAGGAGCACGCCGGCGGCGGAAGCCAAGATGCCGCCGAAGATCATCGCCCGCATATCCCAGCGGCGGCCGATGAGAAAGCCTGCCAGCGGCATCAGGATCATCGTCGCGATGCCGCGGGGCGCGTTCCAGAAGCCGGCGGTGATGGCGGGAAAGTTCAAGACCTCCTGCATGAAGAGCGGAAGCAGAAGGATGCTGCCGTAAAGCACGAAGAACAAGACCACCGACAGGCAGACGCCGGCGGCGAAGGTGCGGTATTTCAGCAGCCGCAAGTGCACTACCGGGTCGCGGGCGCGCAGCTCCCAAACGATGAACGCGATGAGGCACGCCGCCGCGACGATGGCCAGCGCGGCGATGTAACGCGAGCTGAACCAATCCGCCTCCTGGCCCTTGTCGAGAACGACTTGCAGGCTGGCCACGCCCAGCGCCAGCATTCCCATGCCCCAGTAGTCCACGCCGCGGGAGACGCGCCGCAGGTAGGGCGGATCGAAAACGTACACCTGCACCATCAGCAGGCCGAAGACGCTGATCGGTACGTTGATGAAGAACACCCAGCGCCAGGAATACTCGGTAGTCAGCCAGCCGCCCAGCACCGGCGCAAGAATCGGCGCCACGACGATGCCCACGCCCCACAAGGCCATGGCATGGCCGCGCTCTTCGCGGGGAAAAGTCTCGAGCAAAATGGCCCGCGTGGTCGGCTGCAGCGTGCCGCCGAAGAAGCCTTGCAGCACGCGGCAAACGATCAGCACCGGCAGGGTCGGCGCCAGCCCGCAGAGCATGCTGGCGAGGGTGAAGCCGGCCACGGCGGTGAGCAGCAGCCGCTTGCGCCCGAAGCGCCCGGCCAGCCAGCCGGTAAGCGGCAGGATGATGGCGTTCGAGATCAGGTACGAGGTCAGCACCCAGGTGGCCTCGTCGATCGAGGCGCTGAGATTGCCGGCGATGTAGGGGATGCTGACGTTGACGGCCGAGGTATCGACCAGCTCCATCACGGCGCTGGCCATGACCGCGACCGCAATCAGCCAGCGAAGGCGGGGATTGGTAACGTGCGAAGGAGCCTCGGCCATGCGCGGCAAAATCCGAGGGTATCACCCGCGGCGGCGCCCGTCTTTTAGGGCAGCAGGCCGAATACGGCAACGCCGGTGGGCGTGCCGACGAAGACCTTGCCATTGGCGATCATCGGAGTGATGAACTTGTTGTCGGCGAAGGAATCGCGGCTGGCGTTTCGCGCGCTGTTGTAGAGTTCGTGGGCGAGATTCGCGGCATCGTACGCGTGCAGAATACCGGCGCCGCCCCTGTTCTCGACCACCCAGACGATACCATTGGCGGCGCCATTCGCGCTGACGCTCGGCGTCGCGCCGGGATAGCCGAAGGTCGCGGCGGATTGCGACGCGGGCGGGGCCGCCAGCAGCGCGGAAGAGACGGTGAAGGCCTTCAGCGCATCGCCGACGGCGGCGTAATAGACCCTGCCGTTGAAATAGGCGGGAGCGGAAAAGACGCTGCCGGCGAGGCCGCCGGCGCCGATCTCCTGATAAACCGCATCGCCGGCGGCATTGAAGCCGCCCATGCTGTCGCGGTTGACGACATAGATGTTGCCGTCCTTGCCCGCGCCCACCGCCAGATGTCGAACCGTTCCCGCGGCGTCGCTGGCATCGGGAAGCACCAGCACGCCGCCCGACCCGAGGTCCTCGTCGGCATTCGACTCGGCGACGGTGTTCGACGGGGTGAAATAGCCAGCGACCGCCAACCCGCCGTTGGCGGTGGAGAGCTTGAGGAAGGCGTTGCCGTAATCGCCTTGCGCGGGGCGGCCTTGCGCATCCAGGAGGGTGTCGAAGGTGCCGTTGGCGTCGAGAAAATAGACGTTGCCGGCGGCGTCGGCGGCGAGGCCCGCGCCCGCCATCCAGACTGAGCCTTCGCTGCCATTCGGGGTCAGATTCAACACCGCCGTCTGCCGCAGCGTCGCCTCATCGTAGGCCATCACCCAGCCCTGATAGCTGCCTTGGTCGCAATGCGAGGTGAAGGCCAAGTAAATCTTCCCATTCAGCAGGAGCAAGCCGGCTCGCTCGGCGTAATTCCCGGGATCGAAGGTATCGGTCACACCTGAGCCCGGCGCGGTATAACGGGCTTGGATCTCGACGGGACTGCCGGGCAATTCTGCGCCCGTCGCCAGATCCATCGCGTGCAGGCGCTGATGATAGGCGCCGCTCGCGTCCTTCGACATCGCGACCAAGAAGATGGCGCCGTGGGCGCCGAACGCGGGATCGATAACGGGGGTATCGGTCACGCCGATCTCTGGCGTGATTTGCCCACAGCCGTGATCGTCGCTGGGGACTTCGCCCGCCGGCGACACGGAGACGCTCCAGAGCGGGGTGAAATTATCTGCATCGAAGGCGTGGACCTCGTCGTGCTCGGTCGCGACATAGACGACATTGTGGGCCGCGCCCGCGATCGTCCACTGCGAGACATAGAGCGGCTCCGCATCCACCAAGCCGTTGACCGGCAAGAAGCCGATCTTGCCGAACGTCGCGCCGGAGACATTCGCGGGGGTGAGAATCGTCTCCGCCAGATTCTGGCCGGTGCGCGCGAGATCGTTGTGATAGGTCAAAACGTTGACGGCGCCGCTTGGAGGGGGCGGCGGCGGCGGCGAGACGCTTTGCCGGCCGCAGCCGGCCGCGAGCAGCACGGTGGCGAGAAGCGGAGCGGCAATCGAGACGGAGCGCGCCGATCGCATGTTCCTATGCTAAACGGCGGCATTCGCGGTCGCCATCGCCCGTGCGGCCAGGCGCGCAAGGCCCGTTACACGCGTTCTTCAGGCCTGGCGCTGAATGACCAGTTTGGCGGCGGCGCGGCGCAAGGTCTCGTTGACGTTCTTGTTCGAGGCCAGCAGGCGGAGGTCGTTGATGAAGAGGTGCTTCGCCAGATTGAGGCCGATTTCGAGCGGCGTGCGGGGATTATTCACCAGGTTCTTGATGATCGTCATCGATTGGCGCCAGCGGCGATGCTGGCCGATATGGCGCAGCACTTCATCGCTAACATTGCGCATGGCGGCGATCAGCTCCACGTCGCTTTCGGTGAGCCGCGGCGAGGTGATCACGGCGCGCTGGACCACCTTGTTGGAGTCACGCACGAGCAGCAGCCGCTCCTCGCGGCTGCCCAGCAGGGCGCGGCGCACGCGCTCGGGCACCGACATCTTGGCGAGGCGCACGAGCGGGTTTTCGTTCGGATTCGAGGCCGAGGACAGCGCCGCCAACGCCGCGCGCTCTTCCTCGCTCGCCTCGACCAACTCGAACGCCGCCGGCTCGTTTTCGGCCGCCGCCAGCAAGGCATGTTGTTCGGCGGTGAGCACGGCGGATTTGGCGAAGGCCGGGCAATCGGGGCGCGCCACCAGCTCGGCAATCGCGCCGGGATCGAAGCGCGCCAGCGTGCCGGCGGCGAGGGCGGCGTGCGGCGAGTCGCCGGCGGCCAGATACAGAAGCAGCGCGAGACGGTCGGGGGCGGGCAGGCTGAGCGTGCCGAGCGCGGCTTGGCGCACAATCTCGGCGGGCACGCCGGAGGCGGCCATCAGCTCCACGAGACGGTTGGCGGCTTGGAAATCCGGCATGCGCCGCCTCGGCTCAGGGCTGGACCGTGCCGGCGGCGCCGGCATGCGGGGTCGGCTCCGCCGCCGCCCCCTTCACCGAGGGCGTGCCGGCGGGAACCGCGGCCGGCGGATAGAGCCAATAGGCGATCGCGCCATCACCGCCCAACGACGGCTGGGTCGTGCCGTCAAGCGTGAGATGCACGGCGGCGGCGTTGCCGGTCACCAGGCGTAGCGGCGGCAGGAGCTGATAGCTGAGTTCGGGGCCCGGCTGCAGCGTATCTTCCAGGATGAGCTTGTGATTCGATTGCAGTTTCACCCAAGCCGGCGCCGTCACCGAGATCTGCAAGCTGACGGTTCCGGCCGGGGCCGGCTTGGAGGCAGGCGCACGTGCGGCGGCAACGGAGGCAGACGCCCGCGATTCCGCAGCGGCCGGTTTAGTCGGCGTCGCCTGCAAAGCGGCGCCGCGATCGCGCGCCACGGGCGGAGCCGGGCGCGGCGTTGCCGCCGCGGTCACGGGGGCCTGCCGGCGCGAGCGCAGCAGAGCCGCGCGCCGGCTTTGCCGCCACAGCCCCACGCCGGCATAGCCGCCGACGACCACGACGATCGCGACGGCAACGATCAGCAATAGCTGCGGCGACAGCCACGCCGGCCCGGGAGGCGCGGGGGCGGGCTGCGCCGCCGCTTCGGACGGCTCTTCGCCGCTGACGGCAAGGTAAGCACCGACGATGGGCTTGTCGTCCAGCCCCAAGTAGCGCGCGTAGGTCCGAATGAAGCTGCGGTTGAAGATGCCGCCCGGTAATGCGCGCGCATCGCTGGCTTCGATGGCGCGCAGCAAGCGCACGCCGATCTTGGTAGCCGCGGCTACCTCGTTAAGCGACAAACCCCGTTCCCGGCGCGCGCGCGCCAGCGCTTCTCCCCACTCGACGGTCGCCACGAGATGCTCTCATTGTAAAAAGCCTGCCGGGCAAAGACCAGCCCGCGCGCACCCGTCGCGTGTAATCACATGGGTGCATGGCGGCAGGACCAGGGTCATTAAGTTTGCGAAACGGCGGGCCACGCCGAAGCTAGAGGAGGCGCCAGTCTCCCGGCGCCGGGCGCCCCCGGGCGCCGTCGGCGGCGAGCGGCGCGGGCGTGCGCCCCGGGGGGAATTACAGATCGCGGCGGGAGAAATGGCGCATGGCGATCCACAGGGCCAGGCAGAGATAAACGCCCGCGTAGGCCAGCATCAGGCCGCTCGGCGCGGAACTGGTGTTGAAGGGAGAAAAGCCGATCGCGCCCAGCAGCGGCGACTGCATCTCGAAGACCGCGCGCCGCCATAATGCCTCGCTGGGCATCACCAGGCTGGCAAGGACGCCGAGGCGCAGCGCCGCGGGGCGATGCGTGACGGCGCCGATTTGCTCGACCCAACCGCCAAGAAACGCAAGTCCATAAAGACCGACCGCGCAGATACCGCTCGTCAGCGTGGAGCAAAAGGTCCCGAACCACAGCGTCACGGTAAGCAAGATCAGGCCTTCCCACCAGATCAGCAACAGGCCGGCGGCGAGGTGCGGCGGCGTGAACCCCTCCGTCCAGCGCATGGCCAGCACCGTGCCGCCGCCGACAAGGACGACGTAAAGCGCCAGAATGGCGGCATAGCCGAGCCATTTGCCCAGGACCAAGTGCCAGCGCTCGAGCGGGCGAATGGCGACGGTCTGGATGGCGCCGGAGGCGATTTCGCCGGCCAGGGAATCGATGGAACTGAGCACCGCGAGCAGCGCGGTAAAGAGAGCGACGCCGTACAGCCCGACCATCAACAAGCCGCTGTCGATTTCGCGCCGGAGCAAACTGGTCGACGGCGCTGCGCAGCTGGGGCAGCGCAGCAGGCCCCAAGAGAAGAGGCCGACGAAGGCGGTACTGAGCAAGGCCGCCGCCAGCAAGATTTTCTTGCGGGCGGCTTCCTGAAAGGTCACGAGCGCGATGACGGCTATGCCTCTCATTGGCCCACCGCGTCGCCGACGATCTCGAGGAACAGATCTTCGAGCGTGACCGGCCGCGGCGCGAAGGAATAGACGCGCGCGCCGCCGGCAATCAGCGAAGCCAGGATGGCGGGCAGGGCTTCTTCGTCGCGGGCGACGAAACTCAATTCTCCGTCCACGTGGCTGATCTCGGCGGCCCAAGCGGTCAAAGCGGCGAGGCCGGCGGGGGACAACCCAGCCACCCGCGCCACGACACGCAGCCCGCGCGCCGCGGCGCCCACGTTGCGCACCGCGCGCACCTCGCCGTCGCGCAAGAAGGCGACGCGGTCGCAGGTGGCCTCGACTTCGCCGAGCAAATGCGAGTTTAAGAAGATGGTGGCGCCGCGCTCGCGCTCGCGCCGCAGGATTTCGCGCACCAGCCGCCGCCCGGCGGGATCGAGCCCGGAGGTGGGTTCGTCGAGCACGATGAGGTCCGGCCGGTTGAGCAGCGCTTGCGCAAGACCGGCGCGCTGCAGCATGCCTTTCGAGTACTCGCGCAAGCGGCGGTCGGCGTGATCGGCCAGCCCGACCCAGCGCAGCAATTCGTCGGCCTGCCGGCCCAACTCCGCTGCCCCGCCCAAGAGGCGCGCGTGCAGGCGCAGGAGCTCGCGCGGGGTGAGCCAATCATAGAAGCGGAAATGCTCAGGGAGAAAGCCGATTCGCGCGCGAATGGCGCTGTCGCCGGGCGGATAGCCCAGCACCCAGGCCGCGCCGCCGCTGGGGCGCACCAGTCCCAGGAGCATCTTGACCGACGTGCTCTTGCCGGCGCCATTCGGGCCCAAGAAGCCGAAGACTTCGCCGCGCGCGACCCGCAAGCTCAGATCGCGCACCGCCCATTTTTCGCCATACCGCTTGCACAGCCCCTCGGTCCACAGGGCGCAATCCTCGGGCCGCGCCGGGGATGCGCCGCTGGCGCCTTCCGCGACCGCGGCCGGCGCTCCCACGCGGTTCTGGCGAGGCGATCGCGCGGCGGCAAAGTCGCGGGCCGGAGTCATCTGCTCCTACGATAGGTCACTGCATTTGACCCGCCAAGTTCAGCGCGGCCGCGGGATCGCCTCGGCCGCTGAAAGAGTAGATCACGCCCTGGCGCACCCAAATCAAGGCAAAGGCGGGCAAGGCGCGCCGCGCGTCGGTTTGTTGCAGCAAGATGCCGGAAACGCCATCCACGGGCAAGCGCTGATAGGTGCTGTTGTCCCGGGGCACGGGAATCACTAGCGTCGAGCGCCAGTCAACGGCGCGGCAAAACGCCGCCGCCTCCTCCGCGCTCATTCCGGCGAATTGCAGCCCGATCTCGGCCAGTTGATTCAGATCGAGGCCGGGCGGCACGCTCAAAGTGGGCGAGGGGACCTCGCGGAGGCGCAAGCAATTCGCATCCACGAGACGCGGCCGGGGATTGCCGGGCTTCGCTTCCATCTGGCATTGGCCGTAATCGGCGAGGACGCCGCGAGGGATCTGGACGGCGATCAACGCGCCGTCAATGTTCGCCGGCAACTGCAAATCCGGACGGCCGGCTTCGTTTAGGATCGCCTGGGTTCGTTCGCGATCGACGGTCATCTGGAATGCGGCGGCGCCACTGACTTCCAAGCGGGAGGGCGCGGCCTCGGCCGGCAAGCGCAGCTTGAATCCGGCGAGAGCGGCGGCGGTGGCGGGCGAGGCGGCCAGTTGCGGCGGTCCGGGCTTAACCGTCACGACGAGCCGGCTCGAGATCAGTTGCTCGATCATTTGCCCCACTTGCCGCCGCACCTCGGGCTCGCCGGCCAAAGGCGGCGTGACCGGCGCGACCGTGACGTTCTCCACGCGCAGGAGGGCGAGCACGTCGGCGGCACGGGACCGCGCGGCCGGCCAGATCGCCAGCGTCACCAGCACCGCCGCCGCCGCGCCCACCCCTGCCCAGCGCGGCCACTGCGGCGTCCGAGCGGCGCGGGCGCGCGCCTGCCACCGGCGCCAGCTCGCGGCGGCTTCGGGCGCGGCGCCGCCGGCGCTTGCCTCGAAACGTTCGGCGACCCAACCCGCGCGCTCGCGCAACTCAACCAGGCGCGCTCGGCAGTGCGGGCAATGCGCCAAATGCCCGGCGAGTTCGGTTTCGCGATCCGCGGCGAGCCCGCCGTCGAGTTGCGCTCTCAGTTCACCTTCGCTCATGCAAGCCATCGTGCTGCCTCCGACTCCTTCAACCGGTCTTGTAGCGTCGCTTATATTCGCGTTCGAAGGCGGCTTCGGCACGGGCCAAAAGCGCACCTACCGAAGCGGC
Organism: Terriglobia bacterium; assembly: GCA_021323595.1. Lineage (GTDB taxonomy): Bacteria > Acidobacteriota > Terriglobia > Terriglobales > SCQP01 > JAJPKR01. Next base: position 24,408 of record JAJPKR010000027.1, read on the forward strand.
CTTGACGCCGGTTGCCGCCGCGATCTCCGCGTAGCTCGCTCCGGTATGGCGCAAGATCAAGAGCGCCGCCGCGCGGCGGCCGAGGCGCGCGAGCACGGCGCGAACTTGCGCCGCTTGCTGCGCGGCCATCGCCTGCGCCAGCGGCGTGGTTCCGGCCGCGCCCGCCGTCATCATGACGGCAGCCTGCGCTTCGTAGCGCAGCCGCCGGCGGCGGGCGCGCGCGGCGTCCAGCCCCAGCCGGATCACGGCGCGAAATAGCCAGTCGGCTGGGCGGCTTCGGTCGTGCGGGCAGGCACGAAACAAACGCCAAAAGGCCTCGATGGCCAATTCCTCGGCTTGGACGCCATCGGCGCTCAGCCGCCGCGCCACCGCGGCGACGCGGGCAAAATGCTCCAAGAATAAGCCCTCGAATTCGCCCGGCCGCCAGGCGCGGGTCCCGGAAGGCGCCGCCGCCGGGATGGCCTCGTTCATAGCCGCCATGGTAGTTTCCGCGAAATCTTTCGACACCATTAAAACGCCGCTCCGCGCCCGGTTGTGACAGCCATTCGGGGCTGCAAGCGAGCTGCCCCCGCCCAGCCCGGCGGGGGTAACAATGAATGTTCCGCTCCGGCGGAGCCGCGATTTTCTCGTGCTAGAATTCACCCACTCGCTTCTACTGCCCGAAGTCTTTGCGTTCTGATCCGGTAGTCGGTTTGGAAGCGCCACTCATCGCAGAGCCTGTCTTTAGCCCGCGGCTGTGGGGCAGCCGCGATCTGCGGCCTTTTTTCGCCGAGCGCCCCGACCAGCCGATCGGCGAGGCCTGGCTGACTGCCGACAGCTGCCGCGTGCTGGGCAAGGCGTTAACTCTGAAGCAGTTGGCGGCGGAGGCCGCGACCGAACTTTTCGGCCCAGGGCAGCCGGCGCAAGACACTTTCCCGCTGCTGATCAAAATTCTGTTTCCCACCGATTTCTTATCCGTTCAGGTCCATCCCGACGATGCCTACGCGCGCGCGCATGGCTGGAGCGGCGGCAAAACGGAGATGTGGCATATTTTGCGCGCCGAACCGGGCGCGCGCATCGGCCTCAATCTACTGCCTGGGAAAACGCTTGAGGAGCTATTGGCGGCCTGCCGCGCCGGCAAGAGCCGCGACCTGCTGGAGTGGCACGAGCCGCGGGAACGCGACACCTTCTTCGTGCCGGCGGGAACGATTCATGCCTTGGGCCCAGGGCTGGTGCTATGCGAGGTGCAACAGGCCTCGGACGTGACCTTTCGGCTCGACGATTTCGGACGCCGCGACGCCCAGGGGCGGCTGCGCGAACTGCACCTGGAGCACGGGCTGGCAGTGGCGCGACCACGGACCCAGGCAGGGCGGGTCGGCCGGCATGGCAACGAAGAAGGCATGGTGCTGGAATGCGAATACTTCCGAGTCGCGGTGCTGGAGCTCACGGGCACGGCCGTTGCGATTCCCGCGGGATTTCGCGTCTTGGTGCCGTTTACGGAAGGCTTGCGCCTCACGCGCGCGCAGAGCACGCCGCTGCCGCTGCGCCCGGCGCATGCGGCGATTCTTCCGGCCTCCGCCGGGCCCTGGCGGTTGGAAGGCACGGGACGGGCGCTCGACGTGACCTTGCCTTAGACGTGCACCGGGGCCGGCAGCGACGCCGCGCGGCCGCGATGCCAGCCCAGGTAGAGCGCGCGCGCCTGCGCGCCCAGCCCCACGACCAAGATCAGACCGCAAATCACGAGCCCGATGTTGAAAGGCAAATTGAGCGCGACGCGCTCGATAGCCAGCCCCAGCCCCAGCATTGGCCAGGAAGAAGCGTTCACCGGCAACTCGCCGAGCAAGCCGCGGCCGAGCCACAAGCCCACTACGATTCCGGCGAGGTAGATGGCTACCGCATAGGCCATCGCCAAGATAACGGTGATGGGAATGCCGATCAGAGTAAACGCCGCTAAGATAGCAAGGATGGGGGTCGCCACCAAAACCACGATGCCCAGCCCGAGGGTGGCGCCGACGGCACTCGCGGAGGGCCCCAAGCCGCCGATGCAGCGGCGCAGGTACCCAGGAGTCAGCGCCAACAGCAGCCAACCCAGGACAAAAGCCGCGGCCCAATGCAACACCTGGTTCCAATAGAACGACCACGTGCGCCACGCTGCGTGCGGGCGCGGCGAAAGATACTGCCAGCCGCCGGCGATGGCCGCGCCCGGCGAGATCGCTGGCGGTTGGGCTCCGCGCAGGATGAGGCGGCCGCCGATCCGGGCTCCGGAGGCGACTTGCAAGTGATTGCCGATCGCCTTCACGTCACCGCCGATCCGGCCGCTGATCGTGGCCCAGTTGGTGCTTAGGATTAGGTCGCGCCGGACGGCACCTTCCAAGTCGAGGCTTTCGCAGGCGAGCGTTGCCGCGCCCAACTGCCCAGCCGCGCCTACACGCAGGTGGTGGATGAAGCCATAGAGGCTTCGGCTGACCTCGCCGGAGATCGTGACATAGTCGGAAAAGCTGGCGACATCCCCATTGACGGTGCCGGGAAGGTTCAGGTACTTGGAGAAGGTAAAGACGTTGCCGGCGACGACGCCGTTCACGGTGACGCTGCGGGAAAACGCCACCAGATCGCCGTCGATCGTGCCGTCGATGCGGACCGAGTTCGCCTCGACGAAAAGATCGTCATGGAGCGTTTGACCGGCCGGAAGCACGAAGTCGCTCCCTCGAAACACGCGCGCCGCTTGCATAGGGCCGGGGTTGGCCAGCAATACGGGCAGGAGCAAGACGCCGGCGGAAACGCGCCAGGAGCGACGTCCGCGTCCGCGCAGCAACGCCAAGCCCAGCGCCCCGATGGCAATGATCGCGACGGATTGGAAATCGGCAAACAGCCGCGCCCAGCGCGGCCAAAACAAGCCATTGAAGAAGGCCAGCGACAACACATCGTTGAAGCTGATTCCGTTGGCCAGCCAGCGCTCCAAGGGCCCGAGCGCCATGGCGGCGGCCGAAGCGGCCGCCGCCACGCCGATCAGCCAAAGCGACCCGGGCGCGATCCGGCTGCCGAGGCGAGCCCAAGCGGAAGCCGGGACGGCCGGAGCCGGCTCGGGCGCCTGCAAAGTTTGGGTCAGCCACCGCGATTCGCGCTCGAGCTGGCCGAGCAAACGGCTGCAAGCACGGCAACGCTCGGCGTGTGCGGCCACTTCCAGAGCCCGCTCGGAGGGCAGTTCGCCATCGAGGTAGAGCAAGCCCACGAGCGTATCGAAATGGCCGGGGTCCGGCGTCATGCCTCGCCTCCCGGCGCATCGCTTTCGAGAGCCTCGCGCAACGACTGGCGCGCCCGCAGCAGCAGCACCCCGACATAGGGCCGGGGCACGGCGAGCGCCGAGGCGATCTCGTCGTAGCTCAGCTCGCTGTAGTAGCGCAACAACAGAACCATGCGAGAGCGCGCGGGCAAGCGCTCCAAAGCTGCGCGCACTCGCTCGCTGCTTTGCCGTTGAATCACCCGCTCCAGCTGATTCTGACCGGGCTGGGTGATGGCAACGGTTTCGATGTCGTCTTCGCCGCGCATCTGCCGGCTGCGGCGGCGCAAGATGTCGAGGCAATGGTTCGCGGCTACGCGGTACAGCCAAGGAGCGAAAGGCCGCGAAAGGTCGAAGCGGTCGAGGGCCAGGCGCACTTTGAACAGCACTTCGGCGGCGGCATCCTCGGCGTCTTCCCGATGTCCCAGCGCGTGGCGGCAAAAGCGCATGATCGGGGGCTGATACTGTGCGTAGATGCCGGCCCAGGCGGCGCTATCGCCGTTGCGCGCGCGACGGAGCAACTCGCCTTCGTCGGGCAACAGCGCAGCCGCCGGTGCGGAAGCCACTGGGGGCTCGGGTACTGCGGCAGAGGCGGGCACCGGTTTTCGCTTTCTTCCTCTGATCATGCTTACGCCGAAGTCCCCGGAAAACTTTCAACGGGCCGCCGGGGCCCAGATCCAGAGTACCCTGGCCGGCCGGCCGGTGCGCTGCCGGCCCGCCGCCGGAATGATATGAGAATATGGAGTTTAGGCTGCTCGGAAAACGTTGAGAACCGTGCCGCCCCCCGATGGGCGAGTGCGGCAGTGCGGCGGCAATGGGAGTAAACTGCTTTCTTTCCGGAGCTGGGTTGTTGCGCCGCCGCTCCGGGGGAAAGCTCGGCCGCCCTGCCAAGCCAACCGGATTTGCCAAGCCATGAGCGTTCAACATCAACCAAGCCTGGGGCGCGCTCCCTTGAGCGCGTCAACTCTGCGGAAGTACTTGCGGCAAATGCTGACCATTCGCGAATTCGAGCGGCTGGGTGAGCGCGAGTTCCGCAACGGCCTAATCCGCGGCTACTACCATTCCTACGCCGGCCAGGAAGCGGTGGGCGTGGGCTTTCTGAACGCGCTGGATCTCACGCGCGACTACGTGGTGGACCATTACCGCGACCACGGCCATTGCCTGCTGATCGGACTCGACCCGACAGCGATCTTCGCGGAGTTGTTCGGACGCGCCTCGGGTGTTTCCAAGGGCAAGGGCGGCAGCATGCACATGTACAGCCCGGAACGCCACTTCTTGGGCGGGGACGGCATCGTCGGCGGCGGCCTATCGGTGGCCTGCGGGGTGGGGCTGGCGCTCAAGCGGCGCAGCGGCGACCCGATCTGCGTGTGCTTTTTCGGTGACGGAGCGCTCGACACCGGCACCTTTCATGAATCCATGAACATGGCCAGCCTGTGGAGCGTGCCGACCCTATACGTCTGCGTCAACAACCTCTACAGCATGGGCACGCGCATCGACGAACATTCCTCCTTGTCGCAGTTGATCGACCGGGCGCAGGGCTATGGAATGAAGACCGAGCAGGTGGACGGACAAGACATTTTCGCCACCGCCGAAGCCGCCGAGCGCATTTTCAAGTACATGCGGCAAAACAAACGGCCCTATTTCGTGGAAGCTCTGACCTACCGTTACCAAGGCCATGGCATCCACGACAAGCCGCTAAACTACCGCACCGCCGAAGAAGAGGCGCAATGGCATGCGCGCGATCCGATCGGACTGCTCACGGCGCATATCGTCGCCGAGCAAATCATGAGCGCCGAGCAAATCGAGGCCATGCGGCAGGAAGTGGTCGCGGAGCTGGAAGCGCACGTGGAGCGCGCGAAGCAGGCGCCGCTGCCCGACCCGGCGGAATTGCACCGGGATGTGCTGGCCTAAGGCGGGGAAACGCGAGAGATTCGAAGCCATGAAAAAACTAGCCATGCACGAGGCGCTAAACCAGGCGCTGCGCGAAGAGATGCACCGCGACGAACGCGTGGTGCTGATCGGCGAGGAGATCGGCAAGTACAACGGCGTGCACTATGTCACGCGCGGCTTGTGGGCCGAGTTCGGCAAGGACCGGGTGATCGACACGCCCATCTCGGAGGAGAGCTTCGTGGGCGTGGGCGTGGGCATGGCCATCATGGGCCTGCGGCCGGTGGTCGAGATGATGCGCATGGACTTTTCCTTGCGCGCCATGGACCAGATCTACAACCACATGGCGAAGATCCGCTACATGTCCGGCGGGCGCCTAAGCGTGCCCATGGTGCTGCGCGGCCCGGAAGGGCCGGGCCCCAATCCGGGGCTGACGGCGCAGCATGGCCAGCAACTGACGCTGCTTTTCGCCCATTGCCCCGGACTGCGCGTCGTCACGCCTTCGAACCAATACGATGCCAAAGGGATGCTGAAGGCGGCGATTCGCAGCGAGGATCCGGTCGTGTTTCTCGAGCCCGGGCCGCTGAACAACAAGCAGGGCGAGGTTGGCGAGGATGATTACCTTGTGCCGCTCGATCGTGGCGAGATCAAGCGCGAAGGCACCGACATTTCCCTCATCGGTTACGGCGCGAGCGTGGCGCTGTGCCTGCAAGCGGCGCGCGACCTGGAGGCAGAAGGCATCTCGGCCGAGGTCGTGGATTTGCGCTGTTTGCGCCCGCTCGACATGAGCTGCGCCTTCACGTCCGTGGCCAAGACCAATCGCGCCGTCGTGGTCGAGTACGCGTGGCAAAGCTACGGCCCCGGCGCCGAGATCGTCGCACGGCTGATGGCGGAGGCGTTCTGGGATCTGGCGGCGCCCGTTACCCGGGTCAGCGGGCAGGAAGTGCCGCTGCCTTATGCTTCCAATCTGGAAGACTTGAGCAAGCCACAACCCGAAGCGATTCTCGAAGCAGCCCGCTCCGCCATCCGCGCTTCCTAGGAACTTCCCGGGCTTCTCTCAAGCCGTAGCCGCAGCCCGCCGCGCGGCGCGCTGGCGCGCCCAAGCGTAAACGCCGAAGATCGCCGCCGCATAGATCAGGTCACCGGCGGCCATGCGGTAGGCAAAGGGCAGCCCAGCTACATAGCACTCCGCCAAACCTTGGCCGGTGCGCGGATAAAGCACGCCGGCAGCCCACACGCCAAAATTGCTGATCAAGAAGAACGCCGCCGCTCCGAGCACGGTGGTGCCGCCGATGCGGAGCGGCTTGAGGCTATGGCGCAGCAGGAGATAGCCGAGCCCGAGATAGACAAGCCAGCCGGCCCACTGGAAATACTGGTCAGCGTTCGGGGCGGCGTGCAGCACCAAGCCGTTCAAAAGGAAGTCACTGCCGATGATGGCGGCCATAGGGATCCAGAGCCGTTTGGCGCCCATCCAAGCGCCGCAAAACAGCAACATCGCGCCGATGGGAGTGAAGTTGGGAACATGCGGCAGGAAGCGCATTCCCACCGCCGCCAGCACCAACAAAACGAAAGACATTGGCGTCGTCTCCGATGCCAACAGCGTACCATACCCCGCGCCCTGAGCCGCGCCTAGGGCGAGCGCCGCTGCACTGCAAGTGGCGTATTCCGACCGTCGGATGGCAGTCAGAGACCGACGTGGAAAAAAAATGGCGCCCCGATGGTCTGGGGCGCCTTGCCTCTGGGACTCCGTATGGACTGGAGATTACAGGAGAGGCTGCTGCTGCGAATTCGCCGCCGGTTGACTCGCCGGCTGCGGCGCAGCCCCGGCTAGATCATTGTGCAGGATGCGAATCTCCACCCGGCCGCCCCGGGTCAGACGCGCCTCACCCGTGCCGGTGCTGGTGGCGGCCACCGGAGCATTGCCCATGCCCATGGTGTAGATGCGGTAGAGCGGAATGTTGTGCTGGAGCACAAGGTAGCGGACCACCGTATCGGCTAGCCGCTGGCTATTCTCCATGGCTCGCAAGCCACGGCCGGCGGAGAATGCCTGCACTTCGACAATGTAGCCCTTCTGGTTCGCGAGACCGGCCAAGAATTGATCCAGCGATTGCTGAGCCGCCGTATTCAGGCGTGCAGTGCCGGGGCGGAAGTTGAGTTGCGCCGTCTGCGCCACGTGATATTGGTCCACGTTCTCGACGGTGCTCTGGACGGTATTGACCTGCTGATCCAGCTGCTGCGCCTTGGTTGCGGTCTCCTGTGCCTGTTGTGCGGCGCTGGAGGCTTCTTGATTGGCCTGATCGGCGCGGCTCTGCGCCTGCTGAATGCCGGCTCGGGTTTCCGCATCCACGCGGCTAAGTTGCTTCGCGTTGTCGGCGGTCAGCTCATCCAGTTCGTTGAGCCGGTCGCGAACCGGCTGGAGTTGCTTGTTGACGTACTTCTTGCGCGCAAAAGGATTGATGCGGCCCCAAAAACCCTCATGCGTCTGGGGTTTAAGCGGTTGAGCTTCGACTTGGTTGGCCTTGTCGATGGATTCCTGCTCCGCTGCCTGCGTGGAGTTGGTGGATTGGGCGGCGGCCTGAGCGGTGGTCTGGTCCTGTTGCGGCTGGGTTTGCTGTGCCGCGCAGGGCACCATCAGCGCCGCCGCGAGTCCGCCGATGGCCAGCCACGATGTTTGAGTGCGCATCATGTGATTCCCTCTTTCAGTCTCCCCCGATCCCCTATGGCCCAAGCGTTCAGCCTTGGTGGTGTCGGAGCCGAAAGGGGGAGCGGATCCTTTTCGGCTCCGGAGCACTCGTTTCGGCCCAATACTGCTAGGCCAAAACGGAGGATTCTGACCTCCACCGCCATCTCGTACACGCGGAGGGCCAAACTCCCGCGAATGGCATGTCCTTGCCAGTCAGGAACATAGCTACGAGAATCAGCAGCGATTCCGGTCCGGCAGCAAGGAATTTCTGCGAGGGAGCGCGTAAAAATCCGCGCCCCCGCGCAGGCTGGACCGGAACGCTCGCCGGATTCGCGCCGCGCGTTTCGGCGGAAGGGGCTTGCACTTTACGGCCGCCTAGGTCATGCTCCCTGCGCGGAAAGTGAACCACCGAACGATCGCGATTGGCGCCGCGCTGCTGATGGGTTGCACGCTGGCGCAAGCTCAGGCCTACGCCCACGTTGATGGCGCCCAGGTGCGGCTGGGGAACCGCTTCCTCGAACGCACGATTGAGGTGCGCGATGGTATCGTCGGCACCGTCTCGCTGCGCAACCAACTCACCGGGCACGATTACGCGCTCGCCGGCGCCGAGTTCGCCTTGCGCCTGATTTACGAACGGGTTGGGTATGGCCCGGACAGTGAAAACCCGTGGGTACTTACGGCGCGGGATTTTCAAGTGGCAGGGCGCGAGATTACCGCCGAGCCCGACGGCGGGCAGCGCGTGACTTACCATTTGGCGCTGCGGCGGGGCCGCTTGCGGCGGCCGCGTCTGACCGTGGACCTGGTCTATGAGATCCGGCCGGAAGACTTTTTCACGCGGCAGTGGCTCCAGTTGGCGGTGAGCGGCACCGGAACCTATTTCATCGATTCCGTGGCGGTGCTGCGCGACCGGCTGGCGGGCGCGCCGGTTTCGCTGGGCGGCTTCGGCCAACCGCTCTTCGCCGGTGATTTGTTCCTAGGCCTCGAATACCCGGCGTCGTTCAACACCGAAGACGGCGAGGTTGTCTCGTTGGCTCGAATCGTCGGGGAAAACATCCCGCCCCAGGGCTTCGTGACCCAGCCCGCGGTGATCGGGGTGGCGCCGGGGGGCGGCGCGGCGTTGCACCGGCAGTTCATGGCCTACGTGGACCGGATTCGGGTGGCGCCGGTGCGACCCTACCTGCTCTACAACACCTGGTACGACCTGCAGTCCACCCACATGAACGGCGCGAACACGCTGGAGCGGGCGGCGGAATTCAAGAGAATCTTGATTGAGCATTATGGTTTGCATCTGGATTCGTTCGTTCTCGACGATTCTTGGGACGATTTCCAGAACCTCTGGCGGATCGATCCGAAGCGCTTCCCGAATGGCTTCTCGGATCTGACTGCGGCACTGCGCAGCGCCGGCAGCGGGCTGGGCCTGTGGTTTGGCCCGATCGGCGGATACAGCCATCGTCAACTGCGGCTGGCGGCGGGACGCCGGATCGGCATGGAGATCACCACCAACGGCCAATTCCTCTGCTTGGCAGGCCGCAACTACAGCCGCTATTTCACCGACGCCGTCACCGGCTACGAAAAGCAATACGGCATCAACTACTTCAAGATCGACGGCACACCCTTCGGCTGCAACGACCCCTCGCATGGCCACCCGGTGGGCATCTACTCGCGCGAGGCCGACATGCGCGTGCTCATCGGCTTATTGCGCGACTTGCGGCAGGAAAATCCGAAGGTATTTCTCAACATCACCACCAGCATCTGGCTGAGCCCTTGGTGGCTGCAGTACGCGGACACGGTGTGGATGGGCGGCGAGGACAGCGGCTATTTGCCCGCCGTGCCCACGCTCACCCCGCGGCAGAGCGCGATCAGCTATCGCGATTCGGTGCTCTACGACGATTTCGTGCGCCAGCGTTATCAGTTCCCGATGTCGTCAATCATGACCCACGGCATCATCAAAGGCCGCTACAACGAATTGGGCGGCACGCAGGAAACGGCGAAGGACTGGGATGATGCCGTCGTGCACTACTTCAGCGTGGGGAACATGATGTACGAACTCTACATCAGCCCCGACGAACTCTCGTCAGCGCAGTGGGATGCGCTGGCAGGCGGCATTCGCTGGGCGGAGGCGCACGCGCATCCTTTGCTCGACAATTCGACCTTCGTCTTGGGCGATCCGGCGCGCCGCGAACCCTATGGCTTCGTCCACGCCTCGCCCGCCGACACCATCGTGACCTTGCGCAACCCTTTCGTGGTTCCGCGCATGGCGACGTTGGCGCTTACTGCCGATAACGGGTTCACTGGCGGCGATACACCGCTGGAGGCGGAGGTGGTATATCCCTATCGCGAGCGCTTGCCCGGCACTTGGCGCGCGGGGGACACACTGAATGTGGATCTGGGCGCGTATGAACAACAAGTGATCGAATTGCGGCCGCTGCGGAGACGGACTCTGTCCATCGAGGGAACACGTTACGAGGTGAGCGACGCCGGTCCCAACGGGGTAACGCTCGACCTTTACGCCCCGGAGGGAGCGACTCGGCCGGTCCGAATCGTGGGCGGCCAAACGTCCGGGATGACGATGGCAGGCGCGCTGACCCTCCATTTCGGCAGCGCCAAGACGCAGACGCCATCTGCGCCGCGCTTTACTGCCCCGCAATTAATGCTCAGGACCGCTCCGAACGGCGGCCGCGACGCGCGCTTGCGCGTGGCGGCGACCGTGCCTGCCGATTTCGCGGAGGCGCGCCTCGCCGTGCTGCTCCAGCCCCCAGTGGAAACCAAAGGCGTGACCGCGTCGGCCAGCGACAACGGCCGGGCGGTAACGCCGGCGCTCGAAAACGGCGGGCGCGGACAATGGTATTGGTTCTCCGTGCCGCTGGTCCCCGGCCAGCATGCCGTCACTCTGGATATGAACTTGCCGGCAACGCTGCCGCGAGGAACGCAGTGTTCGGTTTGGCTGCTGGCCACCCGCTTGCTGGCCCGGCGCCAACTGCAGGTGCGGTTGGACACGGGGGTCGCCCCTCCGCCCGCGGATACCTTGCCGCAGCGCGCGGCCTCGCAAGCCGAGACTTACAACTTGCTGCAGCGGACGCTGCCTTAGAGAGCCGTCGCGCCTGGCTCGCGTCCCCGGGCTCATCGGTCACCACGCAGTTCACGGGTGGGGGCTGGAGGCGGCGGAGCAGGGGGCGATGGAGGGTGGAGGACGGTGGTTAGCGGATGGCCGGATTCGCCGGGCAAGCGGGATTAGGAGGCGACGGGGGCGGGCACGATAGATTCAAGGCGGGCCAGCCAGGCGCGCGTTTGTTCAAGTACCGCAGCGGCCGGTGAGAGCGGCAGGCGGAGCACGCCGGATGGCGAAAAATGCGCGCCCCGCGTAGACCCCGCCAGTTCGGCCAGCGCGCGCGGCTCGACGGGAGTCTGCGGCGTGAAGTGAAATTGCAGGCTGTCGCGCTTACGCTCAAGCTGGCTGACGCCGGCGCGGCGGCAGGCCGCTTTGAGGGCGCCGTATTCGAGCAGGTGGCGGACGGGCGGAGGCGGCGGGCCATAGCGGTCGGCCAGTTCGCGTTCCACGTCTTGCCGGCGCGCGTCGTCTTCGGCCTCGGCCAAGCGCTTGTACATGCGCAGCCGCTGGCTTTCTTCCGGGATGTATTCGGCGGGAATGCGCACGTCCAAGCCCAACTGGATGCGCGGCTCGAATTCGGTGCGCGTCTCCTCGCCCTTGAGTTCACGAACGGTTTGCTCGAGCATGCGCACGTAGAGGTCGAAGCCCACCGCCTCAATATGGCCGCTTTGCTCGCCGCCGAGCAGATTACCGGCGCCGCGCAGCTCCAGGTCGAGGGCGGCGATCTTGAAGCCGGCGCCCAGATCGCTGAACTCGCGCAACGCCGCCAGCCGTTTACGCGCGATCGGCGTCAGCTCGACGTCGGCGGGCACCAGCAAATAGGCGTAGGCGCGGCGGTTGGAGCGGCCCACACGGCCGCGTAATTGATACAGTTCGCTCAGCCCCAAGCGGTCGGCGCGATTCACGATCATGGTGTTGGCGAGCGGAATGTCGAGACCGTTTTCAATGATCGTCGTGGCCACCAGCACGTCGGCTTCGTGGCGGATGAAGCGCAGCATCACGCGCTCCAGTTCGTTCTCCTCCATTTGCCCGTGGCCGACGGCGATGCGCGCGTTGGGCACGAGCCGCTGTACCAAGGCCGCGATTTCCCAGATCGTTTCCACCCGGTTGTGAACGAAATACACCTGGCCGTCGCGCGCTAGTTCCGTCTCGATCGCACTCTGCACCAGCCCTTCATCCCAAGCGGCCACGACGGTTTGGATCGCGAGCCGGTCCTTCGGCGGCGTTTCGATCACGGAGAGATCGCGCAAGCCGGCCAGGGACATATTGAGAGTGCGAGGGATCGGGGTGGCGGAGAGCGCCAGCACATGCACTTCGCGCTTGAGCTGCTTCAGCCGCTCTTTGTGGCGGACGCCGAAGCGCTGTTCTTCATCCACGATCAGCAGGCCGAGATTTTGAAAATGCACGTCCTTGGACAAGAGCCGATGGGTGCCGATGAGGATGTCGATCTTGCCGGCCGCCAGGCGCTCGAGGATGTCTTTTTGCTGCGCCGGCGCGCGGAAGCGGCTCAGCATTTCAATCGTGACCGGGAAGGCGGCAAAGCGCTGCTTGAAAGTCTCGAAATGCTGAAAGGCGAGCACGGTCGTCGGCGCCAGCACGGCCACTTGCCGATTCTCGCTGACGAGCTTGAAGGCGGCGCGCATGGCCACTTCCGTCTTGCCGTAGCCGACATCGCCGACCAAAAGGCGGTCCATGGGCCGGGCCTGCGCGAGGTCGCGGCGCACGTCGGCGATGGCGCGCGCCTGGTCCTCGGTCTCGGCATAGGGAAAGGCGTCTTCGAATTCGCGAAGGAAGCGGTCGTCGGCTTGGCAGGGCTCCAGGCGCACGGCCTGGCGGGCGGCGTAGAGCTTAAGCAGCTCATCCGCCATGTCCTTCATTGCCGTGCGCACGCGCGCCTTGCGCTGCTGCCATTGCGTGCCGCCGAGGCGGTCGAGCGCGACGCGGGGAACCTCCGCCTCGGCGCCGGCGCCGCCCCCGGAACGGTACTTCTGCACGAGATCGAGCCGCTGCAGAGGCACGTAGAGCTTGGCGCCCTCGGCGTACTCGAGCAGCATGAAATCCTGATGGCCGCGCTCACCGTCGCTCTCGCCCTCGACCGTCTTGAGGCCGAGATAGCGGCCAATGCCGTGCTCGACGTGAACCACATAATCGCCGACGGCCAGGTCGCGAAAGTCGCTGAGGAAGGAAGAAGCGCGGCTGCGGCGGGGCTCGCTCTCGCGCGCCAGCACGGCTTCGTCGCCGGGGAAGAGGTCGGCGTGGCCCAGCACCGTGACTTCCTGCTCGGGCAAGACGAAGCCATGCGCCAGGCGGCCGCGGAGCAAGACATTGCTCGGCACCTCGGTCGTGTAATAGGACTTTTCCGCCAAATAATCGTCGCGGCGAGCGGGACGCACGCCCAATTGAAAGGCAACGCCGTATTCGCCGAACAGATCGGCCAAACGCTCGACTTCGCCGAGATTGGCGGCGACGAGCGCGAGGCGCTCGCCACGCTCGAGGCAGGCTTTGACTTCCTCGATTAAGCGCGTGACGCCGCCATGAAAACGCGGGGCCGGCCGCGAGGGCCAGGCGGCCTGCGCGGCTGGCCCTTCCAATCGCAGTTCGCGAAATTCGGCGCCGGGCACGGAGTTCAGCATGGCGAAAAGCTCGTCGGGGGTGTAGAAAACGCTCTCCGGCGGCGGCGCGCCCGGGCGGGCGGCGGCATGTTTTTGCCGCAGACGCCGCCACCAGGCCTCGATTTCGGCGCGCACCGCCTCGGGCTCGAGCACCAGCACCGCCGCTTCCGGCGCGAGATCGAAGACGGAATGGTGAAAGCCTTCCAAGCCGGGCACGAGAAACTCCCAGCCGGGCGGCAGAGCGTCGGGCGCAAAGTCGCCGAGCCGGGCGTCGGCCAACTTGGCGAGGCGCTCGGGCGTCGGCGGCAGCGAGGTGAGCGGCAGCACCGTGGTGTGCGACAGCTCTTCCAGGGAACGCTGCGATTCGGGATCGAAGGCGCGCAGCGACTCGATCTCATCGCCCAGCAGTTCGATGCGCACAGGATGCTCGGCCTCGGGGCTGTAAACATCCAATAAGCCGCCGCGCACGGAAAACTGGCCGGGCAACTCGACCGGCTCCTGGCGCTGATAGCCGACCTGCGTCAAGTGCTCGGCGAGACCATCGAGATCGAGAATGTCGCCGCGGCGCAGGACGCGCGCTAGCGTGCGATAAGCGGCCGGCGGCGCCAGCCGGGTGGCCGCCGCCACCGCCGGGACGACCAACAGCGGCAACCCTTGCGTGGCCTTCCATTGCGCGAGGGCGCGGCGCTCGAGGATTTCGTCATGGGGCGAGAGGCCCTGGTAGGGGTCGACCTCGAAGGCCGGGAGCACCAGCGGCCGATCCTCAGGATGTTTTTGGGTCAGGGTCTGAAAGGTTTCAACTTCGGCGCGCAGCCGCTCGGCGGCGCGGTCGTCGGGTACGACAAGAAGCATCGGGCGCTCCAGACGCCGATGTAACAGCACCGAAGCCAGCGCTTGCGCAGGAGAAACTAAGCCGGAAAGAGCGGCCCGCCGATCCGCCGCGATCGCCGACACCACTGCCTCCCAGCCCTCGGAGGCAGGGGCTAGTCCCAGAAAGAAATCGCGGACGAACGGAACAACCATCGGCGGGGTTGCACCACCCCGCTTCATTTTACGCTGCGCCGGAGCGTTCACGGAGAAGCCCAGCGTCGGCCAGGACGGCCCGCTCCGCGTCGATTCTCCAGGATCGCACCGGGCGATCCCAAAGCAAGGTCTCGACCTTCGCGCTCGGCTCGATCGCCTCCCGAGCAAATCGACCTCTGCGTGACCCTCTGAGAAAAGCGCCGATTCGCCTGGCCGCAATGCCAGGCATGGGTGCGCTAAAGGTTACCTGGTCCTACACTTAAGGGGCAATCGCGGGCCGGGGCCATCGGCTATACTGTGGCCACTTTCCTGAGCCGCCATGCCGGATGCCGCCCAAGTCGCGTGCACGGACATCACCCACGATATCGCCGAACGCCTGACGTCGACTCTGCAGCTTGACGGCCTCCTCGAGCGAATCAACGCCGAAGCGCAGCAGCACTGCCAGCCGCTGGGTTGCTGTCTAATGCTCGTGGATGGCCGGCGCGGCGTGCTACGTTCCTTGGCGGTCAGCGGCGCCGGTTGGGAAGACCTGGCGGAACGCGAAGTGCCGCTTTCGCGCTTGTCGGGGGCGGTGCTGGTCGAAGCGGCGGACTTGGCCGGCACGGCCACCGGCAAGGTGTTCACGCAATCGCTGGAGGCATCCTTGCTGCCGCTGCGAGATTGCCATCCGCCCGAGCTCGCGCAATCGGTCTTGTTGCTGGCGTTGCGGCATCAGGGACGGCTGCTGGGCGTCGAGCAAGTGCTATTCGCCGCGCCACCGGGGCCGCTCGAAACGCACCGCAACGAGCTTTGGGCGGTGGCCAATTACGGCTCGATTGGACTCTCCAACGCGATGGAGATGCTGGAACTGCGACAGCTCTCGATCAGCGACGACGTTACCGGCTTGTTCAATAGCCGCTACTTGTATCAGGTGCTCGAGACGGAAATTCGGCGTTCCGAGCGCTTCGGCTACGCCTTTTCGTTCTTGTTCCTCGATCTCGACCACTTCAAGTGGGTTAACGATCGGCACGGCCACCTGGTCGGCAGCCAATTGCTGCGCGAGTTCGGCGATTTGTTGCAATCGCAAGTGCGCCGCATTGACTGGGTGTTCCGCTATGGCGGAGATGAATTCGCGATTTTGTTGCCGCAAACCGGCAAGGCCAATGCCCGGGTCGTTGCGCAGCGGCTGCTGGAAACCATCCGCGCGCGGCGCTACGCGGTCGGCCACAACGTCTCGATCAAAGTCACCGCCAGCGTGGGCATGGTTTCGTTTCCAGACGATGCGCGCGAGGCGGCGCAGGTCGTGCGGCGGGCCGATGAGTTGATGTACCAGGTCAAGAACACCACCCGCGACGACTTGGCCGTGGCAGGCGGGTAAGATCAAGCGCTCAGCCGCTCACGCGGGCGAGGCGATGCTGCGCTAAAACAGCTTCCGTAAAGCGGGCCAGCAAGATCACCTGGCGCCGGGCATCCGCGGGGAATAGACGCCGGGGATCGCTCACGACCAACAGCGCGCGCCCCGCCGGCCAGAGCAAGCGGATGGCGATCACGGGCGGCGGCCAACCGGGGAGTTCCGCGATGCCGTAGTCGGAACGCACTTCGCCCTTGGCGAGCGCGATGCCGAGGAATCCTCCGCTTCGTGGCGGATGCAGCTCATTGATGAAGATGACTTCCGCACGAACGTCCAATTGCGCTTGGGCCGCTTCGGCCAGAGCGCTAAGGATGGACCTGGGCGAAGGCGCGTCCAAGATCGCGGCCAGCGCGTGCACCTGCGCGTTGCGACGGCCCGGCTGCGGCTGCAAGTAGAGTTTCAGCAAGAGTTCGCGAGCCGAGTGCACTTCCAATTTCGCGTAGACATTCTTCAGCCGTTCTTTCAGCGTGTTAGGGCTGATGCCCAGGCGCGCGGAGATCTCCTTGATGGAGCCCCCAGCCTTGAGCTCCTCGACGGCGCGCTCTTCGCTCGGAGTTAAGCCTCGCACGCGGGTGATCATCGGCGCAATCCTAACCCCGCAACACCCCCGGACCGATTGACATAATTTTGCCAGTTCCGCCTGCCACCACATACCCCTCTTTCGGGTGGGACCGGCGGCAAGGGATGGTTTCTGCAACTAGATGGATCTGAAACGGACAAAGCGGCGATTCCACCGCACGGGGCGGGCCAAGGCAGGTAGAATAGCGGGGCATCCTCGGAGACAGACAGATGCGGCCCTGGATCCGCCTTTCAATTTTTGTCGTGGTTCTTGCCGCCTGGCTCGCAGCTGGCCGGAAAACCGCTCTCGCACCCAGCTCCATACGCGGCTTCTCCGCGACGACGGCAGCGGCGGAAGAGCATTGGGAAGAGATCTATCGCGGTATACCCGATCCGGGGCGCTTGCGCGAGGACATGCGCCGGCTGACGCTCGAGCCGCATGCGCTGGGCCAGCCCTACGATGCCGACAATGCGCAATGGATCCTCCAGCAACTCCACGCCGATGGGCTGGACGCGCATATCGAAACCTTCCACGTACTGTTTCCAACTCCGAAGCTGCGGCAGTTGGTGCTGGTGGCGCCCGAGTCTTATGAAGCCAAGCTCTCGGAACCCGCCGTTCCGGGCGATCCGACCTCGGCGGAAGCGGGCCAACTGCCGCCGTATAACGCCTATTCGATTGACGGGGACGTCATCGCGCAATTAGTGTTCGTCAACTATGGCACGCCCGAGGACTACGAGCAACTTGCAAAGATGGGCGTGGACGTGCGCGGTAAGATCGTCATCGCCAAATACGGGGAGGGGTGGCGCGGGGTAAAGCCCAAGGTTGCGGCGGAACATGGCGCCATTGGTTGCATCATCTATTCCGATCCGCACGACGATGGGTACTTCCGCGGCGACGTGTTTCCCAAAGGCCCGTATCGGCCGTCGGACGGGGTGCAGCGCGGCAGCGTTCTCGACATCAGCCTGGGCGAGGGCGATCCTTCCACGCCGGCTCTGGCCGACGGCAACCTCGATCCGCCGCGGCTGAAGCCGGGCGAAATTCCCACGATCACCAAGATTCCGACGCTGCCGATCTCCTACGGCGACGCGGAACCTCTGTTGCGGTCGCTGGCCGGACCGGTTGCGCCGGAGGCTTGGAGGGGCGCTCTGCCCATCACGTACCACATCGGCCCCGGGCCGGCGGTGGTGCATCTGCGAGTTGCGTTCGATTGGAAGATCGTGCCGCTGTACGACGTGATCGCGGAGATCCCCGGCACGGAGTTTCCCGATCAATGGGTGATACGCGCCAATCACCACGATGCTTGGGTCTTCGGCGCCGACGATCCGGTCAGCGGCACGGCTTCGCTGCTGGAGGAGGCGCGGGCGCTCGGCGAATTGCGCCGGCAGGGCTGGCAGCCGCTGCGAACCATTGTGCTGGCGTTCTGGGACGGCGAAGAGCCGATGACGCTGGGTTCGACGGAATGGGCGGAGGTGCATGCGAAAGAGCTGGAACAAAGAGGAGTCGCTTACCTCAACACCGACAACAGCGACACCGGCTTCTTGCGCATTGCCGGCTCGCACACGCTGGAGCATTTTTTCAATCAAGTGGCCCGGGACGTTCCGGATCCGGTGGCGGCGGGCGAGTCGGAGTGGCAAACGCTGCGCGCGGAGGAGTTGAAGCGGGCGACCCCCGAGCGGCGGGCCGAGATCGCCGGCCGCGCCGATCTGCGCATCGGCGCGCTGGGATCGGGCTCCGATTACACGGCGTTCCTCGATCACTTGGGCATCGCCTCGGCCGACCTTCGTTTCGCGAACCCGGACGGGGGCGGCGGCGTCTACCACTCGGCTTACGACGACTTTTTCTGGTACACGCATTTTGGCGACACGACGTTCGTGCATGAGCGCGCCTTGGCGCAGACGATGGGAACGGCGGTCCTGCGCCTCGCCGACGCGCCGGTGCTGCCATTCGAGTTCGGTGACTTCAGCGACACCATCGCGCTCTATGCCCGGCAACTGAAGGCGCTCACGACGCCGGCGCAAGGCGCGCCGAGCTTCGATTGGAGCGCCCTCGATCTAGCGCTGGCGCAGTTGAACCAAGCGATAACGAAATACCACGACGCGTGGAAAGCCGCGAGCACGTCGGGTCAGGTCTTCGCGCTGCCGGCGCCGCGGTTGGCGCAGCTCAATCAACTGCTATATCAGACCGAACGCAAGATGACGGTTCCCGGCGGCTTGCCTGATGGCCGCGGCTGGTACAAAGACGTGATCTACGCACCGGGAACCTATACCGGCTACGGCGCCAAGACCCTGCCCGGCCTGCGGCAAGCGATTGAAGGCAAGCAGTGGGCGGAAGCCCTCGAGCAGGAGCGCGTCGTCGCCGGGGCGCTGACCGCCGTGGCGCGGCAGATCATTGCCGCGCGCAACGCGCTGGGCGCGCAATGAATTAGCCGCGACGGACATAGCGCGGCTGCGTTGAGAGTCATCGCAGGAGCATGGAAACGCAGCCACGCCACGCGACAATTCCGCTCAGCGTAAACCTCCAGCGCCCGGCAGCCTTCCCATTCGACAAACCTGCAAGTTCCCGTGTGAGCACGGCCGCTCCCCTCGAGAGCGGAGCGGCCGAGGAAGAGATCTGGCTTGGCATCGGCGCGACTTCCCTTCTCTCCCGATCCGGGCGCCTCCGCCTCGGTGCTGGCGCGGCCGAGCGAGCGCGCATGGCATTCGCCGCGCGCAAGCTGGCGCGCGCTGATTGCACTGCTGGCGGTGGGAGCGGCGATCGGCGGCCTGTGCTCGCTGCGGGAAGCGCGCCGCGATATGGCGCTGGCCGCCGATATCACCACGCCGGACTCGGTGGTGGTCGCGGCGGCGCTGCGGGCTCGCCAGACCGGCCACTTGTATCCGCTTTGGAGCGCTCCGCCCTACACGCCGACGCCCTACGGACCCGTCTATTACGGGGCGGTGATGGCGCTGAGCGAGATTACCGGGACCCATTTCGCGCGCCTTGTGATCGCCGCCCGCCTCTTCACGCTGCTGTGCTTTTTGGGCGTGATCGCGCTGGCCGGCGCTTGCTGCCGGCGGCTGGAAGCGGGATTAGGATGGGCGGCGCTGGCGGCGGCGCTGGCGGCGTCGGATCTCGGGTTTGCGCATTGGAATCTGACCACGCGCCCCGACATGACGGCGCTGCTGGCCAGTTTGGCCGCCGTCTGGGCCGCAAGCGGGCTGCGCAATGGGGCGGGCGCGCTCAAGCGCGAGATCGGCGTGAGCCTGTTGCTGGCCGCCGCCGTGCTCAGCAAGCAATCGTATATCGCCGCGCCTCTGGCAATCGCGATATGGCTCGCCGCGCAGCGCGAGTGGGCGCGCCTGGCGCGCATCGCGAGCGCAGCGCTGGGGACGACAGCGGTGGTGCTGGGCGCGCTGGCGGCGCACGGCGATCGCGTCGCAGCCAACCTGCTGGCGCTGCGCGGCGCGCGGCCCGCCGTGGCCACGGGCATTGGCATCGTCCTTCGTTCGCTCGAAGATTACGCGCCGCATACTTTGCTGCTGGCGCTGGCCGCGGTCGGCCTGGCGGCGGCTTGGCGAGCGAGCGGCCCGGGGCGGCCGGCGCGGCTGCTGGCGCTCTACGCGATGCTGGCGTGGCTGCTGGGCATTGGCATGCTGCTCGCCAACAGCGGCGGCGGTGAAAACTATTTGATCGAGGGCTGGGCCATATCGGCGGTATTCGCCGCCTATGCGGTGGCGACGCTGAGCCGGCAATGGGCGCAGACGCCGGCGGCGGCGCGCGCCCTGCTCGTGATCTGGGTGGCGGTTTGCATGGGCGCGGGCGTGGTCGCATGGCATCACGAGGCCTTCACGGCACAGCCGGCGGGGCACGGAAAATTGGCCAAGGCCGTCCACGGCTGGCGTGTTTTGTCGGACGTGCCCTACCTGGCGCTGCAAGGCCGCGACCCGGCGTATCTAGATCCCTATCTGCTGCATACGCTGGAAGTGAACGGCCGCTGGAGTTCGCGACAACTGGCTCGCAGCCTGGCGGCGCAACGATTCGACGTGCTGCTGCTGGATGATGGCACGGGCGCGGTCAACACCGTCTGGCGCGGGCTGTCGCACTACGACGCCGCCACGATGGCCGCGATCGCAGCGCATTATCGCCCCAGTTGCGCCTCCTATCCGGTGATCGCATTCTTGCCAACGCCTGTGCCCGCGGGAGCATTGGCGCGCCTGGAAGCAGCGGGTTGCCGGCCGCTGGGAAGTCTCAAAATCAATCCGGCTCAGCCATGAGCCCGACGACAGCCGTCGCCAATCCTAAGCCGGCGAGACCCATTTGCGACGCGCGACCGGCCGAGACAAAATGACGAGGGGCGCCGTTGGCGCGGCCAAGGCCGCGCCGAGCGGAGCGCTTGCGACGAATATGCAGATCGTCTTCAACGGCGAAGCGCGCGACGTGCCGGAAGGCCTAACGGTCGCCAGTTTGTTGCGGCATCTGGGATTGCCGCAGGAGCGATTGGCCGTGGAACGCAATCTGGCTTTGGTGCCGCTCCGCGAATGGGACAACACGCCGGTGGCGGCCGGGGATCGCTTTGAGGTGGTCCACTTCGTCGGGGGTGGGGTGTAGCGCGGAATCGCGCAGCGGGGCGGCGCTCGCCGGCCGCGGCGACCGGCAACGGAGGCCCGTTTCACTCGGGCAACCCTCAAGTTGCCGCGATCGGGAACTGCTTTCTCCATATACTGGACGGCAAGAGGGGGTTTCCATGGCCGACCAGCCACAAAAGTCATTTCGTTGCGCCGACGCCGGCATGCCGCAATGCGATTTCGAGGCCCGCGGCAAGACCGAAGAAGAAGTGATGCGCCAAGTGGAGCAACACGGGCGCGAAGCGCACGGGCTGCAACTCAGCGATAAGCAGAAAGAAGAGCTTAAGAAGCGCATTCGCGCCGCTTAGGCGTTAGCGGCGCGATTCCGCCAGCAGGTCCGGGCGATTCGCTCGCGTCTTGTAGAGTGCCTGTTCGCGGCGCCAGGCGGCGATAGCGGCATGATCGCCGCCACGCAAGACGTCGGGGACGATCCAGCCGTGGAAGTCCACGGGACGAGTGTATTGCGGGCAATCGAGAATCGTCGCGCCGGCCTCCGCCGCGAAACTCTCGTTGACAATCGATTGCTCGTGGCCGACGACTCCGGGCAGCAGCCGCGCCACCGCATCGAGCACGCAGGCGGCGGCTAACTCTCCGCCGCTGAGCACGAAATCGCCCAGTGAGAGCTCCTCGTCGGCCAAGTGCTCGGCAACGCGCTCATCCACGCCTTCATAGCGGCCGCAAATCAGGACGATACGGGCCAGACCAGCGAAACGGCGCGCCACCGCTTGGTTGAAGACATGACCTTGGGCCGAGAGCAGAATCACGCGGACCTGCTCCTGCTGGCCGCTGGCCTGGCGAGCGGCGCGCTCCGATTGCCCTAACAAGTCGGCTAGGCAGTCGTAAATCGGCTCGATCTTCATGACCATGCCCTCGCCGCCGCCGAAGGGACGGTCATCGGTCGTGCGGTGCGGATCGCGCGTATATTGGCGCAGATCGTGAGCGGCGATCTCGACCAGACCTGAACGCACGGCGCGGCCGACCACGCCATAATCGAACAGGCCGCGAAGCATATCCGGAAAGATGGTGACGAGATCAAAGCGCATCTAGGAACGCTCCGGGAGGCGGTCGGGCGCGTTCAGCTCCAAAAGGCCGTCCGGCAGCCGGAGGCGGATACGACGGGCCTCCAGATCGACTTCCTGCAAATACTCGGCAACAAAGGGAATAAGAATTTCTCCGCCCTGGGCGGCGGCAATCTCCAGCAGGTCGGGAGCGCCGGAAACCGTTTGCAGCCCGCACAATCGACCGATTGGCCGCGACCCGGCATAGACATCGCAGCCGATTAGGTCGGAGGTGAAGTAGCTACCGGGCGGTATGGCGACGCGCTCGGCGGCGGGGATTTGCACTTCGGCTCCGACCCAGGGTTCCGCGGCGCTGAGGTCTTCCAGGCCGCCGAGCTGCAGAATGACCAACCGCTTGTGAAACCAATGGTGCAGCAGGGGAAAGGAGCGGGGCGGCGCCGGCGGCTTCCAGAGATAGATGCGCTCCAGCACGGCGAAGCGATCGGGGAAATCGGTGGCTAGTTGCGCCCCCAATTCGCCGCGCCGCCCTTGCGTTTTGACCACACGCGCGACGGTGATGAAGCCGGGAGGCGCGGCAGCGGAGGGCAAGCGGAGACCTCTTCAGCTTTCGTCGCGATCGAGGACTTCCAACTGGCAACCGCGCTCGGAGTCGCGGCTGGCAGCGGCGAGCACGGTACGCAAAGAACGGATCGTGCGTCCCTGGCGGCCGATGATGCGGCCCACGTCCTCCGGCGCGACGGTCAGTTCCAGCAGCGTGTCGCGACCGAGCTCGCTCGCCGTGACCCGCACCGCGTCCGGCTCGGAGACGAGCAAGCGAGCCAAGGCGGTGATCAAGTCTTGCACCTCGCGCTCCTAGCTTTCCGTGGCGGGCACGGCGGCGGCGCGCTGGTCCTGCCGCCGCAACAAGTGGCCGACGGTCGTGGAAATTTGCGCGCCCTTGCTCCGCCAATACTCGATGCGCTCGCGATTCAGCTCGATCTGGGCGGGGTTGGGCACGGGATTGTAATGGCCGAGAATCTCGACGGCGCGGCCGTCGCGGGCGGCGCTCTTTTCCAGCACCACCACGCGATAGTTGGGTTTCTTCTTCCCGCCGACGCGGGCGAGGCGAATGACAAGCATGGCTTCCTTTCGCGCCGAGGCGTTCAGCCCTGGGCGCCGGGCAATTTCGTGTTGGCGAGCCGCTTAGCCATGAAGGGCGAGGCGGCGACGGATTTGAACATCTTGCGCATTTGCACGTACTGCTTGAGAACTTGGTTGACTTCTTGCACGCTGGTGCCGCTGCCGCGGGCGATGCGCTTGCGGCGGCTGCCGTTGATCACTTGATGATGCCGGCGCTCCTGCTCGGTCATGGAGTTGACGATGGCCTCGATGCGCGTCAACTGCTTTTCGTCCACCTCGCGGGCGGCGGCGCGCTGGAGATTTTGAAACATGCCGACGCGCGGCATCATCTTTAGCAGATTGTCGATCGGCCCCATCTTGCGGACCTGGCGCAACTGATCGCGGAAATCGGCCAAAGTAAAGGCGTCGCTGCGCAGCTTCTTTTCCATCTCCGCCGCTTGCTGGCGATCAATCGTTTCTTCGGCCCTTTCAATCAGGCTGAGAATGTCGCCCATGCCGAGAATTCGGCCGACAATGCGGTCGGGATGGAACACCTCCAGGCCGTCCAAGCGCTCGCTGGTGCCGATGAACTTGATCGGCTGGCCGGTGACGCGGCGGATGGAAAGGGCGGCGCCGCCGCGGGTGTCGCCGTCGAGCTTGGTGAGGACCACGCCGGTGAAGCTGAGCTGGCGGTGGAACTCGGCGGCGGAGTGGACCGCGTCCTGCCCGACCATGGCGTCGGCGACGAACAGGATCTCGCCCGGGGCCAGCGCTTGTTTGAGCTGCCGCATTTCCGCCATCAGCGGCTCATCGATGTGGAGGCGGCCGGCGGTATCCACGATCAGCACATCGCAGCCGGAGCGCACGGCGTCGCGGCGGGCGGCTTTGGCCAGATCGAGCACGACGGCGGTGCCCAGGGCCGCGCCGGCCTGGGCCACCAGCTCCGCGCCGGCGAAAAGCGGCGCCGGGACTTGCTCCGCCAGCAGGGCCAGTTGCTCGCGGGCCGCGGGGCGGTACACGTCCACGGAAACGAGCATGGGGCGATGGCCGCGCTTCTTGAGCCAGGCGGCCAACTTAGCGCTCGTGGTGGTCTTGCCGGAGCCTTGCAAACCGGCCATGAGCACGACCGCGGGCGGCGCGGATGATTTGACGTTCACGCGCGCCGCTTCCCCGCCCCCGAGCACGTCCAGCAGCTCGTCGCGCAAGATCTTGATCACCTGCTCGGCCGGAGAGAGGGCTGCCATGACTTCCTGACCGAGCGCCTTGACGCGAATATCGGCCACCACCGCCTCGACAATCGACTGAGCGACGTCGGCCTCGAGCAGCGCCAGGCGGATCTCCTCCAGCGTCTCGGCCATGTTGGCCTCGGTGAGCCTGGCTTCGCCGCGCAAGCTCTTGAAGACGCGTTGGAGCCTATCGGTTAGGGTCTCGAACATGAAAAAAGGGCGGGACACGACCCGCCACCGTCAATTTTAACATCGGGGCCGATCAGGGATTCCCCGGCTGCGTAACAGGCAGAGGCAAATTGACTTGCGGATACCACGCAGCGATACCCGCCGCGGCGAGCTCTCTCCGCACGGCGGCGCGCAACGCGCGCAGGAGATCGTCATGGGCGGAGGGCAGAGTGCGGCACTGCAATAAGTAATCGACTTCGTCGCCGTTGATGCGGTCGATTCCCGGCACCACGACATCAGCCAACAGGCGATTGCGGAAGTTGGCATCGGCGCGCACCGCCCTCCCGGCGGCGCGCAAGGCGGCGATGACCTTGTCGGGATCCTCGCGGTAATGCACGGCTACCCGCAGTTGTGCCAGCCGCCAATCGCGGGTCAAGTTGGTCACGACCTGCAAGTCGCTGTTGGGAATGAAGTGCACTGAGCCGTCGCCGTCGCGCAACACGGTGCGGCGCAGGGTCAGCCGCTCGACCGTGCCCTGGACGCCGGCGGCGCGAATCGTGTCGCCGACGCGGTATTGATCGTCGAGCAGCACGAAAAAGCCGGTGATTAGGTCCTTTACCAGCGTTTGCGCGCCGAAGCCGATGGCCAAGCCGGCAACGCCGGCGCCGGTCAGCAGCGGCCCCACGGGCACGTTCGAGGCGACGAGGATTTCAAAGGCCGCGATCAACAGGATGAAGCCGGTGAAACTGCTGTTGACCACCGTCGCCAGGGTGCGCAACTGCTGCTCCCGGCCGCTATCGGGACGATGCGCGGCGATGCGCACGATGTGCGCGGCCATGAGGCGGACGATCCAGATCAAAATCAGGGCGACGATAACAATCGCCAAGATTTTGAAGCCGTGGTTATGCAGCCAGCGCAAGAGATCGTCGCTGGTCCCAAACAAAAGTTGCAGCGGAGGCATGCAGAGGAGATTAGCGGTCATTATACGGCAGAGATCCCTAGCGCTGCAGGCGAGCACGGCAGGCGGCGGCGCGGTGGTTCGGGCACGGGACGTGAATGGCGGGCGGCGGTCGAGGCCAGGCGCGGGTGAGGGCCGCCAAAGGAATGGCGCCGGCGAGTGGGTGATGCGCGATCGCGCGGGAATGATCGTGGTGGAAAGGAGACGGTGGCTTTTCCTGGCCAAAGGGCAGCGACAATTGCGCTAGCCTGAATTCCAGGAGGACTCTATGCGCGAATTCGCGGGAACGATGGTGCTCGCGCTGGTGCTGGCAGGCGTGGGCGCTTGGGGCCGGACGGCGGCGCAGAACCCAATCCCTTCCCTGCCGCCTGGCGCCGCACCCCCGGTCCTCACGTCGCCGCAATTGAGCATCGATCCCAAGCTCCTTCACGAGCAAGAGCGCAAACGACGGGAGCTAGAGCAGAAGCAACTCCGCCAGGATGCCGCGCAATTGCTCGCGTTGGCGCAACAGCTCAAGACCAGCGTCGATCGCAGTGACAAGAACATCCTTTCTCTGGACGTCATCGATACGGCCAATAGGGTGGAAAAACTGGCGAAGAAGATCAAAGATTCGATGCTGACCGGCCGCTAGCCTCGAGCGTCAGGGCCGGCCAACGATGGCTCCATGGGCACGCTTGTTCGAGTTGGCTGGCCAAGCGGAAGAGCGTGGCCTCGTCGCCCGCACGGGCGAGGAACTGGACCCCGATGGGCAAGCCCGACGGATTGACCGCCAACGGCACGGACATCGCTGGCTGGCCGGTGACATTGGCGAGAGGGGTGAACGCAACGAATTCGGCCGCGGATAAGAGCGCAGCGAGAGGGAAATCCGCCGGCGCGTCGAAAGCCCCAAGCGGCGGCGGCGGCTGGGTCAGCGTGGGCGTCAGCCAGAGATCGTGGTCGGAGAAAAACGCCATGAACCGCCGGTTCTGCCGCTGCAATTCTTCCCAAGCGCGGAGATAAGCGGGGGCGGAGTGCTGGCGTCCGGCCTCGGCGAGCGCTGCCGTGAGCGGCTCGATCTCATCGGGAGCAGGCGTGCGGCCCACGGCGCGAACGGCTTGATCGAGCGCCCAGGCGATGCTCGAAGTCCAAATCACGAAAAAGCTGTCGCGCCAGGCGTCGCGATCGAAGGATGGGCCGGCTTCGGTCACCTCATGGCCTAGTTCCGAACACAGCCGCGCCGCCGCTGTAGCAGCGGCGCGACAGTCCTCATGCACAGCAACCCCTTCAGCCGTGGTAGTGAAGGCAATGCGCAATCTTCCGGGCGGCAGGCCGACTTCCTCCACGAAGGGACGCGCGGGCGGCGGCGCCGAGTAGGGATCGCCGGGCATAGGACCGGCGATGGCGTCGAGCAAGGCGGCGCTGTCCCGCACGGAGCGAGTGAGGGCATGCTCGACCACGAGTCCGCCGGCGATGTCTCCGAGATCGGCGCCCAAGGGCACGCGTCCGCGCGTCGGCTTGAGGCCAAACAAGCCGCAACAGGAGGCCGGAATGCGAATCGAGCCGCCGCCGTCATTGGCATGCGCCATCGGCACCATGCCGGCGGCGACGGCGGCGGCAGAGCCGCCGCTTGAACCGCCGGGCGTCCGGTCAAGGCTCCAGGGATTACGTGTGGCGCCTTGCCACTTGGGCTCGGTGGTCGGCAAAATGCCCAACTCCGGACAATTGGTCTTGCCGAGCACGATCAATCCGGCGCGTTTGAAGCGCCGCGTCAACTCGCTGTCATGGCCGGGAACGAAGTCGCGCAAAAAGCGGCTGCCGGCCGCCTGACGAACTCCGCCCAACGCGGCCAGGATATCTTTCAAGAAAAACGGCACGCCCGCGAACGGGCCCGCGAGCGGCCGTTCCGCCGCCGCCAGGGCGCTTTCAAACAGCGGCGTGATGACGGCGTTGAGTTGGGGGTTGAGTCGCTCGACGCGAGCGATGGCCTCGGCCACCAGCTCGCGGGCGTGCACTTGCTTGGAGCGCACCAAGGCCGCCTGCTCGGTGGCGTCCAAGCGCATGAGTTCGTCGCTGAACACCCGGCAAGCGTAGCAGAGCGTCCGGCGGCGCGCATCTAAGCACGAAGCACGAAGATTGCGGCCGTATTAAATCAGGCGGTGCGGGCCAGCGGGCGACGCGGCTGCGGCCGTGCCTCGTTGTGTTCTAGCAACTCGGCTCGCGCCAACTCGGCGGCGGTTGGCCGCCCGGGATCGGCGGTCGCCCAGGCTGCCGCTTCCCAGAGATCGGCGGATGGGGCCATGGGTTCGAGATCGAGCACGCCATCGTCCAGGCTGGCGCTCGCTTTTTGCCAGTGGCGTTCAAACAGCCAGCGCCCGAGCACCAACAGGCCGATGGCGGCCGCGAGGCTCGTCAGATATAGGTCTGCCAGCAAGCGAGCGGCGAACATACCCGACCCTGAGCACGCCGGCGTCCCAGTGGCGCGGCAGGCGCAAACTCTTGGCTTTTCGTCACTTCAATGGGGCGCCCCGGGCATGGGCTGGCGCCGGCCTAACCATGGCGGGCACAAAAGTATCAACTGTTCCGGGAACGCGCCTGGCCTAAAGGCGAGATAATGCTGAACGATGAGTCAGGAGCGACCGCTGGACAATGGGGAAACGATGGGGCCTTTTGTCGTAGGCAGCCGCCCCAGTCTAAGCGGACGGGCCGGGAAACTCCACCGCGGGCCACTTTTGGAAGTCGTGGTCAGCACGGTCGCCGACGCAGTCGCGGCCGAAGAGGGCGGCGCCGGCCGGATAGAATTGGTAGCCGGAATCGAGCAGGGCGGCCTGACGCCGGACCTGGCGATGATTCGCTCCGTCCTGGCGGTGGTGCGAATCCCGGTGCGCGTCATGCTGCGCGACAACCCAAGTTATGCCGCTGCCGATGAAAGCGAAATTCGCCACCTCTACTCTTTTGCCCAGGAACTCGGGCGCTTGGGCGTGGCGGGACTGGTCTTGGGGTTCATCCAGGACGGCAAAGTGGATCTGGCCCTGGCCTGCCGGCTGCTGAGCGCCGCGCCCTTATTGAACGCAACTTTCCACCGCGCCTTCGACCAAGCCACGCATCCGATGGAGGCTCTCGCCGCGCTGAAGAGTTGCGAACAGATCGATCGCATTTTGACCGACGGCGGCCCGGGCGACTGGCCGGAGCGCGCGCGCCGGCTGGAAATGCTGCGCGCGCGGGCCCGGCCCGAGATTACGGTCATGGCCGGCGGCGGCCTTGACGCCGAGGCCCTGCGGCTGCTGCGCACGCGCACCGAAGTGCGCGAATTTCACGTCGGCCGCGCCGCCCGCTTGGAACCGAACTGGCAGTCGCCGGTGGACGCGGCGCGGGTGCACCATCTCGTCGGCGTTCTCAAGGGCTGATGGCGGCGAGGGCGATCAGCGCCGGGTGACTTCGTTCCCGCACGCGCTTACGTGCGCCGCCGGCTTCCGCGCCGCGCATCTCGCGGGCGGTTCCCTCGCCGGCTGCCGTTGCCGGCGGCCGCGGCCCATGGGAGCGATCTGCTAGGCTACAGGCGTGACGGCTTCCAGCGACATTGCCGCGATCGGAGAACGAGTCGCCGCCGGCGAACGACTCAACGCCGCGGATGCGGCTCGCTTGTGGCGCGAGGCCTCCGATGCGCAACTGCGGCGGTGGGCCGCCGCCGCCCGCGCCCGCTTTCATCCGCCCGACCGCTGCACGTATCTGATCATGCGCATCATCAATTACACGAACGTGTGCGTGGCGCAGTGCGACTATTGCGCGTTCTACGCCTTGCCGGGCAACCCGGAGGGCTACGTGCTCGAGCGCGAGCAGGTCTTCGCCAAGATCGACGAATTGCTGAAACTGGGCGGCGATTTGGCGGGCTTCAACGGCGGGTTTCACCCCCACCTGACCCTGGATTACTACTGCGATCTCTTCGCCGCGATTCGCGCCCGCTACGGCGAGCGGCTCGAGTTCTACGCGCTGACGGTCGCGGAGTTCCTGTATCTGGCCGATCGCGCCAAGCTGAGCTTGGAGCAGACGGCACTCCGCTTGAAAACAGCCGGGGTCCGGTGGATCACCGGCGGCGGCGCCGAAATCTTGACCGAGGACTTCCGGCGGCGCCATAGCAAGTTCAAGTACACGGTGGAGGACTTTTTCGCCGCGCAGCGAGCCATCCTGAAGGCCGGCCTGCGCACCACCGCCACGATGGTCATCGGCTTTGATGAAAGCCTCGAAGAACGAATCGAGCATCTCGAGCGCGTGCGCGAATTCCAGGATGAAACCGGCGGCTTGGCCAGCTTCCTGTGCTGGACCTATAAGCCCTTCGGCACGAAGCTTGGGGGCGCGGAGGTCTCCCGCCGCGAGTATTTGCGCCACTTGGCACTCTGCCGCCTTTACCTCGACAACGTGGAACGCTTGCGGACATCGGTGCTAACGCAGAACGAAAACGCGCTCGAAGGCTTGCTCTGGGGCGCCGACGATTTCGATCTGCCGATCGAGGACGAGGTGACGCAAAAAGCCGGCGCGGTCATCGACCTGGACTTCGAGTCGCTCCTCGCCCGCGTGCGCGCCCTGGGCCTGACGCCGGAGTACCGGCGCGCCGCCGCGGCCGCGGCCTAGCCGCCGCGCCGCGGTTCCACCGCGCATCCGTGATCCATATCACACAACGCGCGCGGCCGGATTGTGTATTCATCACTCACGTTATATATTCAACGTGACCATTTTTGGTCACAAGGGGTCTGACATGAAAAGGGCAACGTTGGCGATGATCGCGGCGGCGCTGGTGATTCTCGGCGCCGCCGGATGGTTGGCGGCGCAGGACCAGCAGGCGAGCGAGGCGCCGCAAACCTACACGGGAACGGTGAGCGACTCGATGTGCGGGGCAAAGCACGAGGGCGACGCCAAGGCGTGCACGCTCAAGTGCATCGACCAGGGGGCGCAATGGGCCTTGGTCGTGGGCGACAAAGTCTACACGCTCACCGGCAAGACCGACGACTTGAAGCAGTTCGCGGGCGGCCGGGCCACGGTCACCGGCAAGCTCGACGCCGACAACGGCAGCATTGAAGTGACGGCGGTGGCGGCGGCCGAAGACAGCGGGGCCTAAGCACGGGAGCGCGTCCGGCCGGTCTTGGCCGGCCGGACCGCCGGCAGCCGGAGCGCCAGCCCCGCCGCGGCGGCGAACATTCTCTGCATTTCCCGTCCCCGCAAAGCAAGGCGCATCTCTTCTAGAATCTGCTGCATTTCGGACAGCGCGGCATCGATGGCGTCGCTATTGGTCAGCAAGATATCGCGCCAGAGCGAGTAGGGACTGGCGGCGAGGCGGAGCATGTCGCGCGCGCCCGGACCGGCGGCGCCGAGCAGCGGCCGTCGGTCAGGATCGCGGAAAACCTTGTCGAGATGGCACGCGAGGGCGGTGGAGACGAGCTGCGGCAAATGGCTAAGGCGCGCCAGCGCGGCATCGTGATCGGCGGGGCCGGTCCAGAGAGGTTTGGCGCCGACACGGGCGACGAGCGTGATAAATCGCCGCGCCTGGCGCCGGAGCCGCAGCCAGTCCGCCGGCTCGCCGGCCAGCAGCCAAGTGGCGCCGGCGAATAGGCGCGGATCGGCGTTTTCGATACCGCCCGTCTCCCGGCCGGCCATGGGATGACCACCAAGAAAAACGGCACCCGGCGGAAACGAAAGGCTGCGAGCGGCGGCACAGATGCGGCGTTTGGTGCTGCCGGTGTCAGTGACCACGGTTCCGGGGTCCAGCGAGGCGGCGATGCGGGGCAGCAGGTCGAGAATTGCTCCGATCGGCAACGCCAAGAGGACTACGGCCGCACCCCGGCAGGCGGCTTCAAGGCTCGGCGAGCGCCGGTTGATCGCGCCTCGGCGCTGCGCCGCCGCCAGGATCTCGGGCCGGTCGAACCCCCGGATCTCCCCTTGGTAACCGGAATCCCGCAAGGCGAGACCGAAGGAACCGCCGATCAAACCCGTGCCCACGATCGCGATCGGGGCTCGGGAACTGGGAGGACTCGCGGCCGACATTTCAGGATCGTAGCAGGGCGCAGGGCTGCGGCGAGGGAAAGTTGGCAGAGGGCAAAGGGGTTTGGGCGAGGTCGGCCGGGAGGAGGCGCCGGTCCTGCGGATGCCGGCAGCGGTTCAGTCGCACATCACCGGCGCCCCTCGCGTCAAGGCGAAGCCCATTGGACAGCACGGTTGGGCCGGACCGCAAGTTGCCGAAAGCTACAATTTTTTATATATTCAGACCGGCTGTTCTGCTGATTCTGGTAGGGGATTACCCGCAACCTTGCAGCACTTCCTCCTCCATTACGGGTACGCCTTCCTCGTTCTAGGCCTGATTGTCGAAGGAGACGCGACCCTGGTCGCGGCGGTCATTCTGGCCGAGCAGAACTACTTCAGCCTGCGCTGGGTGGTCGGCCTCGGGATCGTCGTGAGCGCCTTGCTCTACGAAGCTCTGTACGAACTTGGGGGACGGGGCCGCAAGCTAGGCTGGCTGCCCCCAGACCACCAAGCGCGCGCGAGCCGCTGGCTGCACGGACGCTCGGCCCTGAGCGTGATTTTCTTCGGCCGCTTCATGTGGGGATTCCGTTTGGTGATCCCCTTCGCCTCCGGCATACTGCATTTCCGAAGGCGGCGTTTCGTGTGGGCCAATTTCTTGGGTGCGGCGTTCTGGACGTTCTGCCTGGTCTTTTTTGGGGTGGCGCTGGAAGCTGCGATCTGGAAGCTGCTGCGCGATTTGCATCACTACCAATCGGCCGTGGCCGTCGCGATTTTCTTGGCGGGCATGGCGTTCGCCCTGGGCTCGATTCCCTTGCAAATCACCTTGCGCCGACGGCGCAAGCAGCCGGAGCCGGTGCTGTCTTTAGAACTCACCGAAACGAAAAAGGGCTGAATTTGCAGGCCCAAAGCCTTGACCTCGCCCTAAGCTATTGAATAGACTGCCGTTGCGGTAAATCATCGACGTTCGAGGCGATCATGATCAAGCTCGACATCATTAACGAAGTCGTCAATCGCACGGGCATCAGCAAGGCCAAGGCGGAGGAGGCGGTGGAGAGCGTCTTCGCGGGCATGAAGCGGGCTCTGGAACGCGGTGACCGGATCGAGTTGCGAGGCTTCGGAGTCTTCAATGTCCGGCCGCGCAAGACCGGCATTGGACGCAACCCGCGCACGGGCGCCCAGGTCAACATCGCTCCCGGCAAGGCCATCCGGTTCAAGCCGGGCAAGGATCTCCAATCGATCGAGTGAAAGATCATCCCTGATGGGGGGATGGTGCAAGCGCCGTTCCGCCTTATGATGGAGGGCAGAACGGAGAGCCTTTCGTCATGCCACGCAGCGTCAATCGCGTCATTCTTCTCGGGCACCTGGGCAAGGATCCGGAGTTGAAGTACACGGCCTCCGGACAAGCCGTGACCAAGCTTCGGCTGGCCACTTCCGAACGCTGGAAGGATAAGAACGGCGAATGGCAGGACCGCACCGAATGGCACGACGTCGTGCTGTGGGCAAAGATGGCGGAGACCGCCAACCAGTACCTGAACAAAGGTTCGCAGGTTTATATCGAAGGCCGCCTGCAAACCTCGAGTTGGGACGACAAGGACGGCAAGAAGCATTTCCGCACCGAAATCGTCGCCAGCGACATGGTGCTGTTGGGTGGCCGGGGGCAGGTTTCGGAGCGCGAAGCGCTGCCGCGAGCACGAGGCGAGGAACCGGCGGAGGCAGTGCCGGTGCCGAATCGCGGCCCCGAAATCACCGACGACGACATTCCGTTCTAGCTCAGGCTCCCGATGCGATTCGCCGGCGTCACCGCGCCCGCTTCGAATGCACCGTCCGTGGAGCTCGAGGTCGAAGGAGCTCGCTTCGACTTGCGAGAAAACCTGCAATTCATCGGCTTGACCTACGGACCGGAAGAAGGCATGGCGACAATGGGCTGGTCGGCAGCCGCGGAGATGCAAGTGCGGCGCGGCCACGAGCGGGGTGCGCTGATCGGGATCGAGCTCAGTTGGCACCGCGTTTCGCGGTTCGAAGTCTCATTTCAACCGGCGCCAAGCGCCGAAGACGAAGCGGTTCGCGCGGGTGCGCTCGAGTATTTCGAGTTTCGCCACGACCCAGAAGCCACATTCGTATTCTTCTTCGAGAATGGAACCGTGCGGGTGAGCGGCGGCGAGATGCAGGGCACCGTGCTCCTGGAACCGGCGGAGCGACCGATCCAATAGGAATGACGCAGTGATCGGCGTGGGTGGCCGGCAGCGGTCCACGCTTTGGAATTCCGCAGGCTCCGCAGGATCGGCTTAGCTCGTCAGCGTTGGCCATCCACTCGCAGGCAGCCGCACTTCGCGACCGAAGGGCCGCAGGCGTCCCGTGGAAATTTCCTGAGCGCGGACGCAGCTCCAGCCTCGCCGGATCACGCGGCACTGTCCGCGAGTCCGGTTACTTTAAGGCTTTCGCCTGGATGGCAGCCCGGCCCGGGTGGCTATACTCGAAGATGTGAGTGGAGTTTTTTCCAGGCTGGCCGCGCGCCTGGGAATGGTCGTGGCGAGCCTGGTGTTCGTAATCGCCGCCGCAGCACAACTGCCGCCGGCGCCGAATTTGACTGCGCCCGAACCCACGCCCAGTTGGATGGATCGCCTGATTCCAGCGGCGGCCGCGCCGCCGCCGGCGCACTACTTGCGCGCGGTGTTTTATGCGACCGACGCGGATTCCGGGATCGAGAGTTTTCGCGCTCACGCGGATGCAATCAGCCTGGTCGCGCCGCAGTGCTTTGCTCTTGACCGGCACGGCGTGCTGCATGGCTCGGTGCCGGACGAGCTCATGGCCATCGCCCGCGCGCATCACGTCGGCGTAATGCCGCTGGTCATCAATAACGGCTTTTCCCGGCGCGAGGCGCATGACTTCTTACACGACGCCTTGGCGCGGGATCGCGCCGTGGGAAGCCTGCTGGAGACCGCGCGGGATGACAACTTGGCCGGCTTCCAGGTCGATTTCGAGGGCCTGCTCTGGACCGATCGCGACGCGTTCAGCCGCTTTATCGAGGAGTTGGCCGCCGGCCTGCATCGCCATGGCAAGATTCTCAGCGTGGCGGTGGCGGCCCGCACGAGCGAGGACCTTACCGACAATTTCAAGACGTATTCCGGCGTTTACGACTACGCTCGGCTGGCGGGGGCGGCCGATTTTCTGAGCGTGATGGCTTATCCGGAACACAGCGGCGGCGACCCGGGCCCGCTGGCGAGCTATCCCTGGGTCGAGCAAGTGATCCGCCATGAGTTGCAGTACATTCCGCCGGACAAATTCTCTCTGGGCGTGCCGACCTACCAAACCGATTGGACGGAGCGGCGCGTGCGCATCTCCATTTGGCGGCGCATCGGGCGGCGGCTGCGTCGGTTTTTCCGGTGGACCTATCACCTGTTTGGCCGCACGCAACCGGCTTCGACCGCCAATCCCGACGACCTGCGCTGGGACCCGGTGCTGAGATCTTCCTACCGGGTTTACGGCAACCGGCGGCACTATCACGTGGTGTGGATCGAGGACGCGCGCAGCTTCGCGGCCAAATTAAGCTTAGCCCGTGAGTATCATCTGCGCGGCTTTTCCGTCTGGAGGCTAGGGCTGGAAGATCCCGGCATTTGGGCGCAGTTGCCCGCGCCGGTGGCGCCGGAAGCAAGCCTGGTCGAAACCGCGGCGCCCGCGGCCGAGCGGCCGGCGATCGGCCCGGTGCCGATTGGCGCAAGCGGCTATGCGGCGGCGCGAGCGCACGTGCCGGCGGCGCCGGCGCTGCACCGGCGCGTGGCGCACCGGCGTATCGCGCGCAGTCGGCCGCGGCCCCGCACGCGCGTCGCGCGACGCAGAGCGCCGCATGTACGGAGGCATGTGCCGCGGCGGCGGACCACCGCTTCACGCCGCACTTCGACCGCGCGGCGCGAAGCGCGCGCGGCCAAACGAAAGCCCCTCACCCGGAAGAAGGCGCGCGAGGCAAGCGGCGGCAGCGGCCATTAGACGCAACGTGGGATGAGCGAAGCCGGGAGTGAAGACGAACAGTGGATGCGGCAGGCGATCCGCCTGGCGCAAAGGGCGAGAGCGGCCGGCGACACCCCAGTCGGAGCGCTCGTAACCCGCGAGGGCCGCGGGGTGGCCGAGGGGATCGAAGCCGTGCGCTCCACGCTGGATCCGGCCGCGCATGCCGAGCTGCTGGCGCTGCGCGAGGCCTGCCGCGCGCTTCGAAGCTTTGAACTTTCCGACTGTATTTTGGTCACTACCGCCGAACCGTGCTGGATGTGTTCCTTCGCGGCGCGCCAGGTGCGGATCGGCCGCATTCTCATCGGGCGCGCCACGCCCCATATCGGTGGAATTTCGTCGAATTACCCCATCCTCAGCGCCAGAATCGGGAATTGGGGTCCGCCGCCGGAAATCGTCAGCGGCGTGCTGGCGGCGGAGTGCGCCGCTCTGTAAGGCGCGCGCGGGTCCGGACGGCAAGGCAGCGGGAGCGCCGCTAGGACCGATAGAGCATCCAGTACACAACAACGCCGGTGATGGAGACGTAGAGCCAGACCGGCAGCGTCCATCGCGCCCAGCGGCGATGGATGGGGAAGCGCCCCAAGAGCGCCAAGCTCAAGGTGACGATCGCCAAGACCGGAACCAAGGCGGCGAGGACCGTGTGCGTGCCGAGCACGACGAAATAGGCATCACGGATCCAGCCCTGGCGGTGGAAATAGACGAGGCCCACGACAAAATGCCGCCAAAGATAAAACGCCAGAAATGCCGCGGAGATGGCAAAGGCGCTGAGCATGCACAGCTTGTGGCGCGCGACCTGGCCACGGCGGATGAAGACGAATCCCGCGACCAGAAACCCGGCACTGGCGGCATTGCAGGCGGCGATGAGCCCCGCGGAAGGCGCGATCATCGGCGGGCGGCGCGCGCGCCTTCCCCGCCGACCATCGCCAAACCCCAGCCCAACATCACGAGGTCGAAGGCGGCGATGACGCCGAGCGAGAGCCCCAGCGGCAGCGCAGCGCGGCCAAACAGCAAGGCGCGCAGCGCCTCGGTGCCATAGGTCAAGGGATTGGCGAGCATCACGTAGCGCACCCAAGGCGAGGCGCCGGCCAACGGGAACAGAGCTCCGGAGAGCAGCCAGGCGGGAATCAAGAACAGATTGACGATGGCATGAAACGCGTGGGTCGAGTCGAGCCGCCAGGCGACGGCAAAGCCGACGCCGGTCAGGCTCAGAGCCACGAGCGCCAGCGCTCCGAAGATCGACCAAAATTGCCAGAATCCGACGCCGATGCCGAGGGTCGGCGCCAGCACCAAGAACACGATTCCTTGCAAGGTCGCCAGCGTGGCGCCGCCGAGGGATTTGCCGAGCACGATGCTGGCGCGCGGGCACGGCGCCACCAAGACCGACTGCAAGAAGCCTTCCTGCCGGTCTTCGATCACCGACATCATCGTGAAGACGGCGGTGAACAGAACGATGAGCACCATCGTGCCCGGGAAGAAGTATTCGAGATAGCCTTGCTTGCCGGCCGCGGCGCCCGTAGCGAACGAGGATCCGAAGCCGGCGCCGATGATCAACCAAAAGACGATCGGAGAACCGATCACGCCCACCACGCGAGCCCGCTGGCGGTAGAAGCGCACCAATTCACGCCACCAGAGCGTGGCCGCGGGGAGGCACAGGCCGGTCGCCGGCGGCGGCGGAGAAACTTGGGGCGCCGCGAGGGAGACTGCCGATTCTTGCACCGCGCTCGGTTGCAGGGACATCGTCTAATTGGCCTCGGCGTTCTCCGCGCTCCAGCGCTGACCGGTTCGATGGACGAAAACGTCTTCCAGCGTGGGGCGGGCGACGGTGATGGAGCGAATGTCAGCGGCGAAGGCTTGCATCAAGGCGGGAACGAACTCGTGGGCGTTGGGGCGCTCCAGCCGCACTTGCCGGCCCACCACCTGCGCCGGCTGCTGGAAGCGCTCTTGGATGCGCTGGCGGAGACGATCGGGCGCGGCCGCTTCCATGACCAGCACCTCGCCTTGGATCTCGTCGGTCAAGGCCGCCGGCGTGCCCAGCGCCGCCAAGCGGCCGCGATGGAGGATGGCAATGCGATCGCAATCTTGCGCCTCTTCCAGCAAGTGGGTGGTGGTCAGCACGGCCAAGCCGTCGCGCTCGCGCAGCAGCGCCAGGTAGGACCACAACTCGCGGCGGGCCAAGGGATCGAGGCCCGTAGTCGGCTCATCGAGCAACAGCAGGCTGGGCCGGTGCATGAGGCCCTTGGCCACCTCGATGCGGCGCCGCTGCCCGCCCGAGAGCGTTTCCGCCGGGGCGCGCCGCCGGTCAGCGAGACCGACGCGCTCCAGCATCTCCGTCACCCGCAGCGCCAGCGCGCGGCCGCGCAGGCCGTAGAGGCGGCCCTGGTGCTCGAGATTTTCTCCGGCGGTCAGCTTGGGATCGAGGCTCGAAGCTTGAAACACGACACCGATTTGGCACCGCACCGCAGCAGGCTCGCAGCGCAGATCGTGGCCGCAGATCCGGGCATTGCCTTCCTGCGGCCGCATCAGCGTGGAAAGAATTTTGAAGAGGGTGCTCTTGCCGCCGCCATTCGGACCCAAGAGGGCGAAGAGCTCACCGGCCGCGACCGCGAAGCTGACGCCATCCAGCGCGCGCAGGTCGCCATAGCAGTGCCCGATCGCTTCGATTTCGACCGCGGGAGGCGTCGGCATCAGCGCTTATCCATCATCATCAAGGCGAAGATCAGCGGCAGGTACAGCACCGAAGCTTGCAGCAGCCGCCGCGCCGCCAGACGCGTTTTGGAGCGGGCGGTCTGCACGCCGACGGCCAGCAGCCCCGCGCCCAAGGCCAGCGCCCCGGCGAAGTACCAGAATCCGGCGATTCCCAAGACCGCCGGCAGCAGGCTGACCGGCAGCAACGCCAGGCAATAGAGAATCACCTGGCGGCCGGTTTCTTCCCCGCTCTCATCCACCACCGGCAACATGCGAATGCCGGCCTTGGCGTAATCCTCGCGGTAAAGAGCGGCGATCGCGAGGAAATGGGGGAACTGCCAGAGGAACTGGAGCCCGAACAGCGCCCAGGCGCCGGCATCCAGCACGCCGCGGGCCGCGGCCCAGCCGATCAAGATCGGCCCGCTGCCCGGCAGCGCCCCGATGACCGTGCTCAAGGGCGAACGGTACTTGATCGGGGTATAGAGCAGCAAATACGAAGCCGCAGTGGCCAGCCCCATGGCCGCGCTCAGCCAATTGATGCGCCAAGCGAGCAGTCCCAAGCCGGCGGCGGAAAGCGCCAGGCCGAAGATCAGCGCCGTCGCCGGCGCCAGGCGATGCGCCGGCAAAGGACGGATCTTGGTGCGGCGCATGAGCGCGTCACTACGCCACTCCCACAGCTGGTTGAGCGCGGCGGTGCCGCCCGCCAGCAGCGCCGTCGCCGCCGTCAGTTCAAAGAGGTACCAAAGCGCCAGCGGGCGCTGCGAACCCACGTAGCAGGCGGCCAACGCGGTCACGGCCACGAGCAGGGTGACCCGCGGCTTGGTCAGCGCGAGACAGGGGGAGACCGCGCGCCGCGCCGTTTGCCAGCGCCCGCCGGCCAGGACGGGCCGCAAGGCGTTGGCGCCCAGACCGGGCTGGGCCGGTTCCACGCGCGCCGTCGAAGTCGCCGGCTTCATGCGGTCAAGTACTTCCTCGCTCGCAGCGTCAACACCAACGCGGTCGCCAGCAGCAGGGCTCCGCAAACGAGATGGATGCTCGTCGCCAGGACGCGAT
Source organism: Terriglobia bacterium (assembly GCA_021323595.1). Taxonomy (GTDB): domain Bacteria; phylum Acidobacteriota; class Terriglobia; order Terriglobales; family SCQP01; genus JAJPKR01. The sequence goes on from JAJPKR010000027.1 coordinate 63,728, forward strand.
TCTCGGGCGGCTGCAGCGCGCGCAGTGTCGCGATCTTGATGTCATACGCCATCCAGCCCAACGACAATTGCACGGCCAAGAGGACCGCCAGCAGCTTCGCCGCGTTGCGCAGCGCCGGCTGGCGATGGCGGCGCAAGGTCAGCACGATCGTCGTCACCGCCAAGATCGTCACCACCCCCGCCCCCACGAGATGCGGGGCAACGCCGATCGCGCCGTGACGGTAACCGGCGCCGACGATCAGCTGCGCATAGATTGCCGCGGTGGTCGCGACGCCGAGCGCGAAGACTCTCGGCGAGCCATCTTGCGCCGCCGCCACTGGCGTCAGCCAGCGACGATCGGTAAAGACCACCAAACTGACCGTAATCAAGAAAAAGAGCTGCGCCATCGAGGCGTGGGCGGCCGAGAGCCACGGCGGCTGGAAGTGCAGAACCGTAAGCCCGCCCAAAATGCCTTGCACCACCACCGTGCCCAGCGCCACCACCCCAAACCAGCGCAGCCAACGGCGCGGCTCGGCGCGCCACAGCCAGATCAAGATTCCGATCGTCATCAGGCCGACGCAGGTGGCGATGACGCGGTGCGTGTATTCGAAGCGAATATTGCCCACGAAGGGCGGGATCAAGCGATGGTAGGCCAGAGGCCAGTCGGGAATCGACAATCCTGCCTGCTCGCTGGTCACCAGGGCGCCCGCGAACAGCAGGACGACCGTAAGCACCGAGAGCACGCGCGCGTAGAGGTTGAGCGCGAAATTGAATTCCTGGACCGGCGCTTGCGGGGCGGAATCGGAAACTGCGACGGACGGCATAGCCAACCATCCATTGTGCCACGCTGGCCTAAGCCGAGCCGATCGTGCCGGGCCGGGACCGCTGGCAGAGAGCGGCGCGGCTTTATGGCCGGACGACGCCGCCGGTCGCCAGCACCAGCAAGAACAGCAGGACGGCGGGGATCAACGTCCAGATGGCCTCGTTCAGCCGCCGAGCGAAGCCTAGGTTCGGCTGGCCGCGGCGCAACAGCCGATGCGCGACCAAGACGGCAAAGGCCGCCGCACACAGGTACAGCACGATGCGATAGATGGCGAGCATAAAGCCCGGCCTGACGGGCATGCATTAACATACAGCAGCCCGGCCGGGTTTGCACTGACGCCATGAATCCGGGGTGGGGGCTCGTGGTTCCGATGGCGGGAACGGCGGCGAGATGAAGCGCTTGGCACTGGAAAGCGTTCTGCCCCCTTTTCGGGGGTAATGCTCGGAGGGGAGCAAACGCCGGGAACATGGCGCGAACGGATGAGACCACCTCCGTGGCGGTCATGCTGCGACGCGGCCGCCATGTGCCAACAGATCAATGACTTGCATCAGCGGCCAACGGAAATCGGTGTCGCGAAAATGGTCTCCTGGTCGATAGTACAGGTGAATGTGGGAATGCGCTTAACCCATTGCGGTACTTCAGATTACAGGAAAGGACTGCGGGGACGGCGAGGGCCCGGGCTGGTGGGCTTCTCTACGGCGGAAAGCACCAATATTGAGGTAGTCGAAAGGAGGGAACCGGAAGCGCGACGGTTCCCTCCTCGCTTCCGCTGGAGTCAAGCACGGTGCAGTTCTAAATTGTCAAACAGCGGCGGTGAGCGCCTCGGCGCATCCCGCAGAGAATCCCCCTTGGGGGCCTCGAAAGTAGGATTCAGCTTAGGCCAGCGGGGTTGGCCAGATGACCAAGGAAACTCGGCGGTGGGAGACGCGACACGGCGGATCCACCACAGCGGCGGAGATGAAAGGGCGCGAAGCCTGGCTCAGCTGCGCGGCGTTTCCAAGAATGAAACTTGGCTTGTCTTGCGCGGCAGGACCGTGACGGTCTGCTCTTGGGTGCCCAACCGCTCCTGCCAGACGGCGAGGGTATAAGTTCCGGCGGGCACGTTTTTCAGCACAAACGCGCCATCGGTCCCGGTAACGGCGAAATAGGGGTTCGAGACGACGCCGGCGAAGGCCTCCATCCACGCGTGCACGTTGCAGCGGATGGGGACCATGATCTCAGGCACCGTGAAGCGCTCCAGAAGGGGCGCCATGCCCGGAGTCATGGATTCATTCCAAGGCCGGTTCAACTTGGCCTCGGCATGGACGTTGTGAATGGTGGCGTCGCTCGAGATGATCCGAAGCGGCTGGCCGGCCATGATGCCGAAGACGTGGGGCTCGAAACGGCAGCCCCTCTGATCCAGCGTGACCGGCTGGGCCGGCACGGCAAAGCGCCACGATTCCAGGCCGCGCGCGATGTAAACGAACGCCCAGCGCACCGTGCCATCGGAATTGACAACCAAGGACTCGTCGGGTTGACTCGCGGCACCGCAGGCGGCGGCGCCGCGCATGTCGATCATCGCCGGCGCCAGGGGCGGCCCTTGCCAGAGGACGCGGCCTGCGATCCCGCCGGTAAGGGCGGGATCGAGCGGGGTTGGGCTACCTTGCGGACCGGCGGCAGGAGCGGAGCTGCGGCAACCGGCCAGGCACAGCAGCGCCGCCACCACGGCCACGAGCGCAGGCCTGCGCAGCGGGGTCAGCGCCACGGATAGAGGTTGGCGCCGGGTCGGCGGGAGATGCACCGCTCAGTTTACAAGCGGATGCGAAGGCGAGAAAAGGACCGCTCTTGGCAGAGGCCGGCCGGCTTCCCGCTGGCCGCGGCGGTGGCACACGGACCAGCGGTGCCGGCAAGGGAAGTTCGCCGAGTACGGCGAGACCGGCCCTAAATGTCGCCGCAATCAGAATGTGAACCGCAAGCCCAACTGAATGAAGCGCGGCTGCACCAGCGTGTCCGTATATTTGCCGAACGAAGACGACTGGTCGATTTCCGGCGGATTTTGCTGGGCGTCAAAGCGCACAGTATTGGTGAGGTTGAAGGCGGCGACGCGAATCTGCAGCGCCTTGCCCTCGCTCACGTTAAACGTCTTGGCCAGCGCGGAATCAATATTGAACATACCGTCGCCGTTGATGACGTTGCGCATACCGGATTCGCCGGGCCAATCGGGCCGGAATGCAGCCAAGGCGGCCGCCGGATCGGGGAACATATTGGGGCCCTCGCCGTGGCCGCTGGAATCGACGACATTGTCAGTGTGCTGCGTCTTGGGAGCGGCGCCGATCAGCATCGCTTCGCCGCCGAGCTGCCAATCCGTCGGCCACTGATAACCGTTGGCGACATTGACCGGAAATCCCGTGGTCCAACGGTAATCGCCCGAGAGCTGCCAGCCGCCGATCACTCCGTTCAGCCAATTGCCGGCGCCGGAGCCGAGCCATTTGCCACGGCCGAAGGGCAGCTCCCAAACCCAATTGGCGCTGATCTGGCTGCGGGTGTCGAAATCCGAACGGCCGCGCAGCGCATAGGGATCCCAGGCGTTGATGATGTTGCCGCCGAGCCCGCCCCAAGCCCCCACGCGTTCGGCATCGGAGGCCTCGTCCAAGGACTTGGAATAGGTGTAGTTGAACTGCGCGTTAACATCGCCGGCTCGTACGTTGTAGCTGGCCTGCAGCGCGTTGTAATCGGAGGTACCGATGCTGCGCCAGGCATACAGCGACGAAAACTGATCATGGAAATACGTAAACGGACCGGAGTTGGCGTTGGCGGGGTTGGGGAAGGAATCGAAGATCGCCAGCGCCGTGGTTTCGTTATGCAGATTATTCGCATACAGCGAATACATGTACTGCGTAACGGTCGGAATGTTCACATAGGTCTGCGCGCCATTGGCGTTGGTGGGACCGTAGTTCCAGCCCGCAATCGTCAGCGCCGGCGGCAAGGGATTGCCGTTTTGATCCACGCCCGGCGAAGCCAAGTTCGGCGCGATGTTCGAAAATAAGTTCTGCCAATACGGAATGGTCTGAACCTGCTGAGCCGGGGTGTTCGCCGCGGCCAGCATGGAGAGTGCCTTAGCAGCGGTGAAATAGTCCATCTTGCTGGCGGGATCGACGACGTCCGCAGGCATGGCCAGATCGTCTTCCATCATCAAGCGCCGGCCGATGCTGCCGACGTAGGAAAGCTGCAGGGATGTGCGCGGAGTCAACTGCCGGCCGATCGAAAAATTGAACATGTGCGCGTAGGGCGTCTTCAAGGTGCTGTCGAGACCCCAAGCGATGGCGAAGGCTTGCGGCGCCGGCGCCGGGAATTGGCCGACGGGCGTGGGGCCGAAAATGCAGCCATTGGCCATATCGGTCAAGGTGAAGGACGGGCAGGCCGCCGGGAGCTGATCGAAGGCGGTGAACCGCGGCGCCGACTGGACGGTGATCACGCCGGCGGCGTTGCTGATGTCGGTCGAAAGCCCGATCGCGCCGGTGGCGTCAAAGGTGTTGACGGTGGCGGTGCCGAAGTGATCGTACATGATGCTATAGCCGCCGCGAATCGAGGCCGTGCCCTTCTTGCCGAAGATGCGGCTGAGGAAGCCATCGCCGAAATCCGGCGACCAGGCCAAGGCAATCCGGGGCGCGAAGTCTTTGTAATCCCAGCCCCAATAGCCCGGCCCATGATTGACCGGACCGCCGAGTTGGTAGGAGACCTCCCCGGCGGCGCTCGCCGGCTTGCCCTGCTGGGCCAGCGCGCCGGTGTTGTTAAACCAGTCGGCGAGATTCTGGTTTTCGCAGGCGCTGCCATAGCTTTGCGTCACGCAGGGCGTGACCTGCTCGCCATTGATCTCCCAAGGCGGCTGCTCGAGGGTCCAGCGCAAGCCATAGGTGAAGGTCAGATTGGGCGTGACGCGCCAGGCATCTTGACCGTAGAACTCGTACTCGTTGATCGCATAATTGCGCTTGACCGGGGCGCCCTGGGCCAAGGCGGCGCCGGTGCGGTTGAAGTTGTACACACCGTCGCCCTCGGTCAAGATTCCCATCAAGCCCACCAGCGGGAAGTCATAGGAGTTCTGGAACGAAGGATCCACTTGCGGCTTGCCGATGGTGACGGGATCGAGCGGCGAGGGCTCGCCGGTGCTGGGATTGACGTGATTCGCAAATCCGGCGGTATCGCCGTAATCGGCGTTGGTGACGGCGTCGGAAAACGAATTTTCCAGGCTGAGGCGGTTATCGCGCGTCCACTCGACGTTTGCGCCGAATTGCAGGGTATGGTTGCCTTTGATCCAGCTGAAGTTGTCCACCAAGTTGTGCACGGGAATGATGCCGCTGTGGGTGCGCGAGGTGGCATAGAGGGAAGTCAGGTTACGGATGATGATGCGAGAGGTCAGCAGGTCGCCGGCCGTGGACAGGCCCTGGCGAATATACCCCCACTCGAAGCTGTTCACTGCCGTCGGCGAGATCACCGAGGTGATGCCAAGGATCGACCCGCGGCTATCGTCGAGGTCGGTCGTGGCCGGCGGCATGCCGGGGAATTGCGGAGCGCTGTTCTGCTTGAAATTCTGCAACTGGCCGCGCCAAAACAGCTTCTCCGAGCCATCGGCGGTGATGTTGTAGTCCAGACGCGTGATGTAGGTATCGAAGCCGGCGGGCGTCGGCGCGGCGAAGCGGTACCCGACGAAGTTGAGGCCGTCGCCCACCGAGAGGTCGTTGGGCATGGGATAGGCCTGGAGGTACTTCAACATGTCCGGGCTGACGCCGATGCCCTGGCCGCCGCCATCGGGACGCGGGTTACTGGAAGAATTCACCGCGTCCATGGCCTGGATGTCCGCCGGACTGAGCGTGATGTAGCAGGTAATGCCGGCGATGGCGGGGTGGCCGCTGGGGCAGGTGGAGGGGTCCGCGGGCACGTAGCTGATGAAGCCCTGGCGCAGTTGGGCGCTGGGTACAGTGCGTTCGACGCTCGCTTGCTGCCGGTCCTGCCGCCCCTCGTAGTTGGCGAAGAAGAACAAACGGTTCTTCTTGATCGGCCCGCCGAGCGTGAACCCGTAGACGTTTCGAATCAGTTGCGGGCGCTGGTTGGGAAGGCCGTTAGTGAGTTCCGCGGTTTTCAAGAAGAAGTCGTTGGCGCTGAGATTGGTGTTGCGGTTGAACTCGTAGAGCGAGCCATGAAATTGATTGGTCCCGCTTCTGGTGACGAAGGCCACTTCGGCGCCGCCGGAATGGCCGGAATCGGCGTTGGGGTCGGCGGTGGTGACGCGGAATTCCTGAACGGAGTCAGGCGGGATATTCAGAACGCTGGTGAACGCGTAGCCGTTGTTCTGATCGTTCACGTCCACGCCGTCGAGGGTGACATTCGACTGGTCGCTGCGAATGCCGTTGACCGCGCCGGTGCGGGTGTCGTAGTCGGACTTCAGCTGCTTATCGCCGGTATAAACCACGCCGGGCTGCAAGCTGAGCAATTCGACCACGTTGCGGTCGGCGATGGGCAATTGCGTCAACTGGACGGTGTTGAAGGCATTGCCGAGGGTGGCGTCGGTGGTATTGATCAGCGGCGCCGTGGCGCCCTGCACTTCCACGGCAGTCGAGGCGGCGGCGAGCTTGAGACTCAGGTTAACGGTGGCCGGTTCATTCACCAGCAGGGTGAGATTGGCGACGCGGCTGACCGCGAAGCCTTTGGCGGTGACCGTCAGAGTGTAGGTGCCCGGCGCGAGCTGCTGAAATTCATAGACTCCCGTCGCATCCGACGATGTCACACGCGCAAAGCCGGTGGCGGGACTCGCCAATCGCACCACCGCGCCGGCCACAGCGGCGCCGCTGGGATCCGTGAGCTGGCCATGGAGGGAGGTCGTGGCTTGTGCCTGCGCGAGAGCGGCAAGACCGAGACAGAGGCCGACCCAAGACAACCAACCGATGATTCGCGTGTGAATGTGGGATTTCATACGCCACCTTGTGATCGAACACGATGTCATGAAGAACCGGATTTGTCAACGATCGCGTGGTGTTCCTTGGCGATACAGCGGTCACTCACCACGAAGAGGCCGGCCGCGCGAGCCGCCGCCTCCGCAGCCCCATGGGTAACGCCCTCCTGGAGCCACAACGCCGCCGCGCCGATGCGGACGGCGGCGGCGGCAATTGCCGGCACGGCGTCGGGGCGCCGGAAGACATCCACGATGTCCACGCGCTCGGGAATGTCTTCGAGGCGCGCGTAACAACGCTCGCCCAAGATTTCCGTCTCATTCGGATTGACCGGAATGATCCGGTAGCCATGCCGCTGAAGGTAGCGGGCGACGCCATGACTGTCGCGATCCGGATTCGCCGACAAGCCCACGACCGCGATGACCCGCGCCGAACGCAGGACTGCGGCGAAATCGGAAGACTGCGGTGGATCGGCAACGGACACGCGTTGGGCGGGGCGCGCCGGCCCCGCCCAAGTTTAGCTTAGAAGGCCCACTTCAACCCGAACTGGATCACCCGGCCGAGGTGCGAGCCCGTCGGGTGCAAGAAGTTCGACGAGGTCAAGCAACTCGCGCTTCCCGAGGGCGTTCCCCCGGCGGTGTTATCCGTGCCGAAGCAACTGATGCCGCTGGCAATGCCGGTGAATTGGGTGTGGTTGAAGACGTTGAACCCTTCGGCCCGGAACTCAATGTGCTGCCGTTCATTGATGCGGAAGGTCTTGAACAGACCCATGTCGAAGTTGAAGCGGCCCGGCTCGCGCAAAAAGTTCCGTCCGGCGTTGCCGAAGGTCAGGCCCGTAGGCGCGGCGAAGGCGGAGGGGTTGTACATGAGCGGACCGTATTGCGCGCTGGCCAGGCTCAGGTCCGCCGAGCTGACGTTGGCACGCGGGTTGCCGACGACCAGCGGGAAGCTGCTGCCGGAGCCGACGCCGGCGGCATCCTGGCCGCTGGTGATCGTGAACGGAACTCCGGTCTGGGCGGTCATGATCCCCGACCATTGCCAGCCGCCCAGCCAGGCGTTGTTGGGCAGCACCGGCAGCCGATAGACCCAGGCGAAGTTCAACATGTGGCGCTGATCGAAGTCCGAACTGGCCCGGTTCAGGGACATGTTGTAGGAGTCGAGCACGCTGGTTTGACCGTAATCGGAGCTCGAGTCAATGGCGTGGCTGTAGGTATAAGCGAGGTTGAGATCCAAACCGCCAAAATCCCGGCGCGCGGAAAGCTGAAACGCGTGATAGATGGAGTTAGCGCCTTGGTCCACCAAGTTGATATTCGAATAACCAAGGTACGGCCGCATGGGGTCGGCGCTATTCCCGCAGGCAACGCTCAGAAGATTGCCGGCCTGGGTGTTACTGGCGATCGTATTGCCGTTCGGCAGCGTCACGCTGCCGCTGTTGTTGAAGGTGTTGCAGATGGGATTGCCGTTAATGTCGTTGCTGTTGATCGGCTCGCCCGGCGAGAACGGGTTCTGCGCGGTGGGAATGGGATGGAGCTGATTGATGTTGCGGCCCGCCGTGAGGTGGGTGCCTTTCGTGCCCACGTAGGAGGCGGTGATGACGGTGTTCCCAAAGAATTGGTGCTGCAAATCCATGTGCCATTGCTGCACGTACGGCCACGTCTCTTGCAGCGGCAGCGCGCCGAGGCCGAAGGGCGAAAGGCCGCTGCTGCCAGGGGGCAGGCCGACATTGGCATAGCCTTGGATGTTGTAGATGTTGGGCGTGACGGCGAGCGGGGGATTGCGCAATTGGTCAATCGCCTCGTTGCCGCTGGTGTGATCGTAGAAGACGCCGTAGCCGCCGCGAAACGCGGTCTTGCCGTCGCCGAAGAGGTCATAGGCGAAGCCCAAGCGGGGCGCGAAATTCCACAGGTGGCCCTTGATGCAGCCGGCGGGGGCGCCCTTGGCGTCGCATTCCACCAGGCCGTTGTAGAAATTGGCGGTGCCGGCCGCGTTCTGGCCGAGGGTGCCGTCACTCTCGATCACCGGCGCATCGGCGGCCACCCATTGGGAGGGCTCGAAGTTGTAGGTGAGGCCGGGATATTTATCGCGGTAGGTGCCCAACATGTCGAGCCGCAGGCCCAGGTTGAGCGTCAAGCGGTTGGTGGCGTGCCAATCGTCTTGAATGAACGGGGAGAAGACCTTGTAGCGGTCGAAGTATTTCGGCTGGATGTTGCTCTGATACGCCTGCGCGATGCAGCCGGTCAGCATGTCGGCCAAAGCATTATTCGTCGTGCAGGTCGCCCAGGTACCGAACTCGAGCGTGGGCTGAACCTCCTGGCTTCCCATTTCGTTCTTTTGCGCGGCGGTGAACTGCGCGCCGTAGTAGAGCGCGTGGTTGCCATGCTGCTGAGTGATCGTGTCGTGATAGTCGTAGGTGGGATTGGAGTTATACCATGGCTCATCGCCGGTGTCCACGAACCAGCAGCCGCCATCCACCGACGCGCCGCACATCATGTAGGCCGGCATCTTATCGCCGAAGCCGTTCTTGAAAATACCCGGCATGGACCAATTCGAGGGCAGCGCCACATTGGCGGTGTTGGTCAGCGCGATGTGGTCCACGGTGTAGTCGGCGACGAACTCGTTGAGCAGCGTCGGCGAAATCGTGGTGGCGATATGCGCGACCATATCCGCGCCGGGGCCGACGAAATTGGTCGGCGTGGTCGGGTAAGACGACCAGCTCCACAAGGTCTGCGGCACGACCGTACTCCAAGAGTCGTGGATGAAACGGAAATAGGCCGACCATTTGCTGTTGATCTGGTCATCCACGCGGAAGAGCTCTTCGCGCCAATTCGTATTCGTGGAGACGGAGCCGTGAAAAAAGCTGCCGGCGCTGGTGACCTGGTTCGGCTGGGGCACAAAGGTCAACAAATCGGCGGCGTTCGGATCCACGGGAACTTGGTTATTCGGAAAGAGCGTGTAGGTGCCTTGGGTACCGCTGGGGCTGCCCGGCGGCGGGGGGGTGATGGTTTGGATCGGGCAGTTTGGGTAAGCTTTTTCGAAGTCGCCGACGCCGGCGGGCGGGGTCGATCCGGCGGCCGGGCAGACATCGCTGAAGTTGCCTTGGCGGTGCGACATCGGCGGCACCGGGTCGTTGAAGGTCGCGGGATTCGCCTCTTTGCGCCACTCTTCCGACCAGAAGACGAAGAGCTTGTCTTTCTTGATGGGCCCGCCGATGGTGAAGCCGTAATCGTTCTTGCGGTAAACCGGCCGCGTGGTGTCGAAGAAGCTGCGCGCGTTCAGAGCATTGTTACGCAAGAATTCGTAGGCGTCGCCGTGCCATTGATTGGTGCCCGATTTGGTGTCGGCGATCACGGTCGCGCCGGCGTCGCGCCCGTAGAGGGCGCTGTAGCTATTGGTGATCACCCGCACGTGACCGATGGCATCGACGCTGGGATAGACATTGATCGTCTGATTGCTGCCATTGTCCATGACGTTGGCGCCATCCACCTCCCAGTCGTTCTCCTCGAGGCGGCCGCCGTTCACGCTGTAGTTGACGTTTCCGTAGACCCCGACCGTGCCCTCGTCCTGGCCGGTCTGGTTGCTGACGCCGGGGACCAGGGTGATCAACTGCGTGAAGTTGCGGCCGTTGAGTTCGAGGTTCTGCACCTCGGTGCCGGTGATGGTGCCCGAAAGCGAGGAGGTCTCGGTTTGCACTTGTCCGATGCCGGTGCCGGTGACTGTCACCTCATTGGTGACTTCGCCGACTTGCAGAACGGCGTCGGAGCGAATTTGCTCGCCGACGCGCAGGGCGATGCCGGTGGCCTGGTAGCGATTGAATCCCTTGGCGGTAACGCTGACGCTATACGTCCCCGGGATCAACCCGCCGACCAAGTAGGCGCCTTGCGCGTTCGTTGACGCTTGGTGGGACACTCCTTGATCCGTGTTGGTCACAATCACCGTGGCTCCGGGGATGACCGCTCCTGATTTGTCGGTGACGGTTCCGGTGATGGAACCCGTCGCTTGCGCGAAAAGACCGACCGCGCCGGCCAAAAACACGACGACGAATGCCAGCCGCATCATCCACACCTTCATGGCGTCTCCTCCCGACCGCTGCGTTTTCGTCCACTTTGACGAAGCTTTCAGGTATTTACATCACGAGTTGCGCAATGTCAAGGTGAATTTGCGCAACAGCGAAGTTGATTTGCGCACAGATCAGCGGCGGGGCTCGGGCAGAAGGAGTCCGGCTTAGAGGTCGGATCAGCAAAAGCCCACGTTAGCCGCGCTGAATGCGGCGTCGCCGGGACGCGGCTTGGCGGAAAGCGGATTACGATTTCGGCGGGGCGGCTGGGCCGCCCCGCCGAAGTTCAGTCTAGAAGGCCCACTTCAACCCGAACTGGATCACCCGGCCCAGATGGGCGCCGCCGGGTCGAAACACATTGACTTCGCTGGCGCCGTAGGCGCCGAAATTGCTATTGACGCCATTGAATTGGGTGTGGTTGAAGACGTTGAAGGCCTCAGCGCGGAATTGCACCGACTGCCGCTCGGTAACCCGGAATTGCTTGAACACCCCCATGTCGAAGTTGGCCCGGCCGGGATTGCGCAGCAGGTTGCGACCGGAATTGCCGAAGGTAAGGCCGGTGGGTTCGGCGAACGCCTGGGGGTTGTACAGCATGGGACCGGTAATGGTGCCGACATCGCCAGCGGCGATTTCGGCTGCAGAAACGGCGTTGGGGTTGCCGGAAACCGCGGTGGGATTTCCGACCAGGTCAGCCCGGGAGCCGGTACCCTGCCCGTTGGCGACGCCGGCGTTATCGCCGAAAACGCCATTGGTAACGGAAAAGGGCGTGCCGGTATCCAGCGTCATGATGCCCGACCACTCCCAGCCGCCCAGCCAGCGATTTTGCGCCATCAGCGGCAGATGGTAGACCCAAGCCAGCGAGAGCATTTGGGTTTGGTCGAAATTCGAGCTGGCGTAGTTGCAGGCCATGCAATAGGAATTGACGAAGCTGCCGTCGTAGCGATCGGAGGCGTTGTCGAGCGAGTGGCTCCAGGTATAGGCCAGGTTCAGATCGAGCGCGCCGGCGCTGCGCCGAGCCGAAACTTGCAAAGCGTTGTAGTTGGAGTTCGCTCCCTGGTCCACCAGGCTGATCGAGCCAAAGCCGACAAAGGGACGGAGAGGCGCCACGGAATTGCCGCAGGCGACGTAAAGGTTCGCCCAGGTGCCGCTACCCAAGGCCGAGCCGGGGGAGATGGTCGCGCCGTTGGCTAAAGTTACAGGCTGGGCGACACCGCTGGAGTTATACCAGGCGCCCGCGTTATTGAGGCTGTTGCAATCGGCCGCCAAGGTCTGGCCGGCGCTGTGCGCTGTAAGGGTCTTGGCTCAAGGGCGTGGGATGAAGCTGGTTGAGGTCGCGGTTGTCGGTCAGATGCGTGCCCTTGCTGCCCACATACGCGACCGTCACCGCAGTATTCATCACCTGCCGTTGCAGGTCCAAATTCCACTGCTGCACGTAGGGCCACTGTTCCTGCAGCGGAATCGCGCCCACGCCGAGCGGCCCGAACTGCGCCGCCCCGCCCGAGGGCACATTGGCATAGCCGGTGATATTCGGAATGGTGCTGGTCAGCGCCGCCGGGGGATTGCGGAGTTGATCGATGGCTTCATTGCCGTTGGTATGGTCGTAGAAAATGCCATAGCCACCCCGCAGGGCCGTCTTGCCGTCGCCGGTTACATCGTAGGCGAAGCCGAACCGCGGCGCCCAGTTCATCAGATGGCCCTTGATGCAGCCGCGCGGCGCACCATTGGTATCGCACTGCACCAAGCCGTTGAAGAAATTGGCGACTCCGCCCGATTGGCTGGGCTGGGAGACGTTGCCAGCGGCGTTGATCGTCGGCGCGTTCGCCGCCACCCACGCTGAAGGCTCGAAATTGTACTCCAGCGTGGGATTGTCGTCGTAATAAGTGCCGAGCAGGTCGAGCCGCAGCCCCAGATTCAGGGTCAATCGTGGGTTGACATGCCAGTCGTCCTGAATATAGGGCGCGGCCGTCTTGTAGCGATCGAAGTACTTGGGCTGAAGATTCGACTGGCTGATGCTGGCGATGTTGCCCATCATCAAGTCAGCCAAGGCATTGCCGGTGGAGATGGGGGCGGTATTGCTGAAAGCGAGCGAAGGCTGCAACTCCTGGCCGCCCATTTCGTTTTTCTGCGCGGCGGTGAACTGGAAACCATAGAACAAATTATGATTGCCGATCACCTGCGTGACTTGGTCGCGGTAGGAATAGGTCGGGTTAGAGTTGAACCAGGGCTCATCACCGGTGTCGGTGGCGAGGCCGCCGCCGCCGTTATCGGCGGCATTGCAGCAGAGATTGATACTGGGCATTTTGCCGCCGAAGCCGTTGGCGAAAAGACCGGGCATGGTGAAGCCGGAAGCCAGCGCAATGGGGCCGGAATCGATCAAGCCGATGTGATCCGCCGTGTAATCGGCGACGAACTCGTTGAGCAGCGTGGGAGAAATGGTGGTGGCGAGATGGGCGACCATGTCCACGCCGGGGCCGGTGAAGGCGGTTTGCACGTTGGGCAAGTTGCCGCTGCCCCAGAGCGTCGGCACTACGACGGTATTCCAGGAGTCGTGGATGAAGCGGAAGTAGGCCGACCACTTGGAGTTGAAGGTCTGGTCCACGCGGAACATTTCTTCGCGCCAGTTGGTCGGCTCGGAAATACTGGTTTCCAGCGCATTGGCGCTGCCGGCGACATTCGGCGCCGGGATCAACGCCAAAAGCGCCTGACCGTTGGGATCGATCGGCACGGTGTTGCCCGGGAACATCGTGTAGGTGGGATCGGTAGAGCCGGCGGGAGGGGGCCCGACGGTGACGGGGCAGTCGGGATTGGCGGTCCGGAACTCGTTGTAGCCCGTCTGCGTGCCGCCGACCGCCGCGGGACAGACGTCGCTGAAGTTGCCTTGCCGCTCCGCCACCGAGGGCACGAGCATGTTGAAGGTGCTGGGATTCTTTTCCTTGCGCCACTCCTCCGACCAGAAGAAAAAGGTCTTGTTCTTCACGATCGGACCGCCAACGGTGTAGCCGTAGTCATTCTTGCGATAGGGCGGCCGAGCGGTGTCGAAAAAGCTGCGCGAGTTCAGCGCTTCATTGCGCAGATATTCGTAGGCGTCGCCGTGCCACTGATTGGTGCCGCTCTTGGTATCGGCCTCGACGGTGCCGGAGGCGTCACGGCCATATTGGGCGCCATAGTTGGAGGTCAATACGCGGACGTGGCTGATGGCATCGATGCTGGGGTAAACGTTGATGGTGGCGTTGCTGCCGTTATCCATGACATTGGCGCCATCCACTTCCCAGTTGTTGTACTCGGTGCGGCCGCCATTAACGCTGTACGCAACGTTGCCGTACACGCCGACGGTACCCTCGTCTTGGCCGGTTTGGTTGCTTACGCCGGGAGTCAACGTGATCAATTGGGTAAAGTTGCGACCGTTCAACTCGAGCTGCTGCACTTCGGTGCCGGTGATGGTGCCGGCCAAAGCGGCCGACTGCAACTGGACCTGGCCGACGCTGGTGCCGGAGACGGTGACCTCGTTTTCCACCTGGCCTACTTGCAAGGTCGCGTCCGCGCGCAGGTTCTCGCCAATATGCAGCGGAATGCCCGTAGTTACGCTCTTGTTGAAGCCCTTGGCGACGACGGTGACGTCATACGTGCCGGCGGAAAGTCCGCCGACCAGGTAAGAGCCTTCGGCGTTGGTGGTCGTTGTGCGTGTCACGCCTTGCGCGGCATTGGTGACGGTGACGGTGGCGCCCGGAATGACCGCGCCGGATTTATCGGTGACCGTTCCCGTAATGGAACCGGTTGCTTGCGCGAACAGGCCGACCGCGCAGGCCAAAGACACGATAACGATTGCCAAACGCGACATCCACACCTTCATGAGGCCTCCTCCCGACCGCTGCACTTGCGACCACACAAACCAAGCTTTGAGGTATTTACATCACGGCGTGCGCAACAGTCAAGTTGAGCCAAGTCAATTTCTTTGCGATTTGTGCTGTTACGCACTATGCCGTGGAGCGCTTAGTGCTTGAACGTCCGCTCGGCTCAGCAGCCGCAGCCGACCGGGCGGAAGTTGTCCCAGGGCGAGCGGGCCGATGGCGACGCGCTTGAGTTTCTCGACGGGATGGCCGATCAAGGCGAACATGCGGCGAATCTGGTTGGGGCGGCCTTCGATCAGCACCACCTCGAGCCAGGGGTTCTCGGCTTCACCGGCGCGGCCGGGCAGGAGCCGAATTTGCGCGGGCGCGGTGCGGACGGCGGGCGCGGCGCGACCCGGCCGCTGCACCGCCGGCAGCCGCACGCCGCGGCGCAGTCTTTCCAACTGTTCGGGGCTGGGCCGGCCGCTGATCTTCACCCGATAGGTCTTCGGGACGTGCGCGCTGGCATGCAGGACGCGCTGCGCCAGCGCGCCATCGTTGGTCAGCAGCAGCAGCCCTTCGGAGTGAAAGTCCAAGCGGCCCACGGGAAACACCCGCTCGCGGACGCCGCGGCGGCCGCGCGGCAGATAATCGGCCAGGCAAGGCCGGCCCTCGGGATCGGAAAGCGTGGCCACGACACCGCGGGGCTTGTGGAAGGCGAAATAGCGCGCCGGTTCGGCGGGGCGGAGCGGCCGGCCGTCGACGGTGATGCGTTGGGTGGTGGGATCGGCTTGGGTTCCGAGCTGGGTGACGACGTGACCCTCGACCGCAACGCGCCCCTGCCGGATCCACTCCTCGGCGCGGCGGCGCGAACAGAGGCCGGCGCGCGCCAGAATCTTCTGCAGCCGCTCGGTCATGCCCCGGGCGCCGGGGCCGGCGGCGCCGGAGTCTCGGGCGCTGCACCGGCGGCTTCTCCGCCCGCCGGCTCCAAGCCTTCCAGCCCGGCCATCGCCAGCTCCTCGAATTCCTTGAGCGTGGGCAGCTCTTCCAGCCCGTTCAGGCCGAACCGCACGAGAAATTCGCGCGTGGTCTTATAGAGGATGGGCTTGCCGATCACTTCCTTGCGGCCGGCGGCGGCGATGAGCTTCTTCTCCAGGAGGGTGTTGAGCACGCCGCTCGGATCCACGCCGCGAATCTCCTTGATCTCGGGCGCGGTGACGGGCTGGCGGTACGCGATCACCGCCAGGGTTTCGAGCGCCGGCAGCGAGAGGCGCACGGGCGGCTTCAGGCTCTTGATGAACTGGCGCACGGCCTCATGGTGCTCGGGCTTGGTGGCCATGCGATAGCCGCCGGCCACCGCTTTGATCTCGATCCCATGCTCGTCGCCGCGATACCGGCCGGCGAGGACGGACAGGGCGGCCGCGACGCGGGCCGGCTCGGCGGCGAGCGCGCCGGCGATCTGCTCGATCGTGGCCGGCTCGTCGGCGGCGTAAACCACCGCCTCGACCGCCGCGAGCAGGGCGGCATCGGGAAAAGCGGTCTCGTTCATTCCGAATCCTCTGGCCGGCGCGCCCGGAGCGGCGCCGGTTTGATGAAAATTTCGCCAAATACGCGTTCCTGCCGCAGCCGCACTTCTCCCAGCCGCACCAACTCCAGCACCGCCAGGAAGGTAACCACGAGCGCGCGCGTGCTGGAAGCCGAGCCGAAGATGGCTTGCAAGGAAAGCGGCGCGGCATCGCGCGCCAGCCAGGTCCGCAGCCGCTCCAGCATCTGCGCCACGGTGACGTCGGGCTGATCAATGGCGAGCCGCGGCCGCTCCCGCAGCCGCTGCAAGACGGCCTGGAACGCCCGCGCCACGTCGTAGACCCCGACCGCCAGCTCCGGCTCGGCGGCTTGATCCTCGCGAAAATCGCGCAGTCCCGGCTGCGGCCAACTCGCCTCTTCGAGCTGCTGCTTCTGGTGCAGCAGCGCGGCCGCTTGCTTGAATTTTTCGTATTCCAGCAGCCGGCGCACCAACTCCTGCCGCGGATCTTCGGCGGCGGTCTCGCCGGGCAGGGTCGGGTCCGCCGGCAAGAGCATTTTGCTCTTGATCTGGATGAGGGTCGCCGCCATCAGCAGGAAATCGGCCGCGCTTTCCACATCCAATTCGGTCATGTTCTTGAGAATTTCCAAGTACTGGGCGGTGATGCGGGCAATGGGGATGTCGTAAATATCGATGGACTGCTTGCGGATCAGGTCCAGCAGCAGGTCCAACGGACCGTCATAAAGGGCGCCGATTTGAACGCTATAGGCAGCCATCGTTACGATTGCCGGCCGGCCGGGTCCGCTTTACGGCAAGCATTTCTGAAACCAGCCCAAGACCGGATCCAACATCCAGTTGGGCACGCCGATGTAGAGCACGCCCACCAGCAGCATAAGGCTGATCCACCCGTTATGGTAGAGACGCAGGTAGGCGCGGCTCCAGCCGCCGCGAAGGCAATGCCGCAGCACATGGCTGCCGTCGAGCGGCGGCAGCGGAATCAGGTTGAAGAGCGCCAGAATGACGTTCAGCACGACGCTGTAGTAAGCGAGCACGACCAGCGCCGCGAGCCAGGTTTCGCCGGCTTGAGGGCGTCCGAGATTCGCCAGCCCGGCATTGGCCTGCACTGGAGCGAGCCACCAAAGACCCCAGATCGCCAGGAGCGAGACGACCGCGAGGAGGGCGTTGCTCAAGGGGCCTGCCAGCGACACCAAAACGTCATCCCAGCGCGGATGCTTGAAGTGCCGCGGATCCACAGGCGTCGGCTTGGCCCAGCCGAAGAACCAGCCGGTTCCCGAGAGCAACATCAGCAAGGGAAACACAAAGGTCCCGAACAGCTCAGCATGCTTGATTGGGTTGAGGGTGATACGGCCCAACAGCCGCGCGGTCGGATCTCCGCGCCGCCAGGCGACCCAGGCGTGCGCCGCCTCATGGACGCTCAGGCCAAACAGAAAGGCGATCAATTCGAGAGAAATCGTCGGCAGATCCATGGTGGCGGACGATCCGCGTCGCCGCGCTTCGTTCTCCCGTCCCAGCACGCACGCTGCGCGCGCCGGGGTGGCCGGTTCGGCTGGCCGGGGTTGCGCAGCCTCTCCCGGCTTGGCCACGCGTTGCGCGAGTCCGGCTACGGCCTTGTTCTTGCCGGCGGCCCCGGGCCAGCGGTGTGCTCGGCAAGGCTCCGTTCGCCAGCCGCCGGCGAAGCGCCCAGGCACAACTACTAAATCCCATAGTACCATTTGGTTACGGGTCTATACCGACCCGGTTGGGCCTGTAACTTTTGTTTCAGACCGTGCGTTGATCAAGAGTGATGGCCGCCACGGCACTGACCATGCGGGTTCCCATCTCGGCGGGGGCCGAGGACGCCGATTGGCCGCTGGTGCAACGCGTACAGCAGCACGACGCGGCGGCATTCGAGGAATTGTATGCCCGCTATCGCGGCCCGATCACGCGGATGGTGGCGAACATCGTGCGCTATCCGGATCAGGTGCCGGATTTGGTGCAAGAGATCTTCGCCAAGGCTTATTTCGCCTTGCCGCGGTTTACTCCGGGCTTGCCTTTCCGGCCCTGGCTATATCGGCTGGCGAGCAATCATTGCGTGGACTTCCTGCGCAAGCGTCGCCGGCAGCCGCTGGCGGCGGATCCGCCGGTGGGGGCGAGCAATCAGACGCTGGAGTGGGAGCTGCCCGATCCCGCCGGCGGCGACGTTTTGGCGGACTTGGTCACGCACGACCTGGCGGATAAGCTATTGCGCATGCTACGGCCGCGGGATCGCGGGTTGCTGGTGATGCAAGATCTGCAAGGCATGTCGCTCGAGGAAATCGCCAGCATTACCGGGCTCGGCCTATCCGCGGTGAAGGTAGGATTGTTCCGGGCGCGCAAGCGGCTGATGGCCAGCTATCGAAAGCTGACGGCGGCAGGGGGGCGGCAATGAACCCAAGCTATGCATGCAAAGAGGCACGTGCCGACATCGAGCGGCAGGTTGGGAGCGCGGCGCTGGAAGCCCATCTGGCGCAATGCCAGCGCTGCCGCGACTATGCCGGGCTGCGGCGGTGGACGGCGGCCGTGGTGCACAGCGGCGAACTGCAAGCGGCGCCGCCGCCGATGGCGGCCGTGTGGGCGGCGATCCGCCGCAACTCCGAATCCGCGTGGGAAAGCGCGCTGGCGCGCAGCTTTCGCCGGTTGGTGCCGTACTTGGCGGGCATCACGGGCATTCTCGTCATCGCCGGCTCGCTGGCGTTCAAGCCGGCGCCGCCCGTGGTGGAAACCACACCCTCCGAGCAGGCCTTGCTCGCGCCCAATGGCGCCCTGGCCACCAATGAAATCCCCGAACAAGCGCCGGGCGACTTACTAGGAATCGGACCGCGCTGACGCCATGAGCACGCCTTCGCTGAGCCCGCCGCCCGCGCCGCCGCGCCGCCATGGCACATTGATCCTGATCGCGGTCTTCATACTGGGGTTGATCGCGGGCGGCGGCGCCATGTACGGCTGGGCGCCGCGCCTGCACCGGCCCGACCACCGTCATCGCGACCTGGCGACGCGGATGCAGAAGCTCTTGGGTCTCAGCGATAGCCAAACGCAGCAATTTGCAGCGATCGTCGCCACCCTACGCCAGCATTACCAGCAGGTGCACGCGCAGTACGAGCCGCGCTTCAAGCAATTGCAGGATCAAGAAAGCACCGACCTGCAGCCCTATCGGGAACAGGCCGACAACCAGATTCGCGCCATGCTCAATCCCCAGCAGCGGGCGAAATTCGACCAATGGCTGGCGCAATTCCGCCGGCACCATCCGCTGCCCAAGCCGCAGGCGCCGGCGGCGCCGGCCCGCGGCTCTTCGCCGCCTCGTTGAGCGAACGGCGGCCGCTCGCCGCCCGAGCCCTAGCTTCGATGCAACAGCCGCCGCGCGTTGCCGCCCAGGATGGCTTCCCGCTCGGCATCGGAGATGTCGAGCGTCTCCAGGCTTTGCCGCATCAGCGCGAGGCTGCCGATTTGATGCGCGTAATCGCTGCCGGCAAGAATGTGATCGGCGCCGGCGAAGCGGACGGCCAGCTCCAGCGCGCGACGGTCGAAGTTGACCGTGTCGTAATAAAAGCGGCGGAGGTACTCGCTCGGCGGACGCGAGATTTGGGTGCGGCACTCGGAAAAAGCACGGAAGCCGCGATCCAGCCGTTCCGCCATGTAGGGGATCGCGCCGCCCAAATGCCCCAAGACCCAACGGATGCGCGGAAAACGCTCGGGCACGCCGCTGAAGACCAGACGCGCCGCGGCCAAGGTGGTGTCCAGCAAGAAGCCGACCAGCGGCATCAGCCAGAACTCCTGCATCGCCTCGACGCCCACCGGATAGGTGGGATGAATCATCAGCACGGCCTGGGCGTCATCGGCGATTTCGTAAAGCGGCCAGAAGCGGCGGTCGTTGAGGGGCACGCCATTGACGTTGCTGAAGAGCATCGCACCCGGGAGGCGCAGTTCGGTCAGGGCGCGCGACAACTCCTTCGCGGCGGCGGCGGGATCGTTGAGCGGGAGCGTGGCGAGCGCCGAAAATCGCCGCGGCCGGGCCGCGACGGCCTCGGCGAATGCGTCGTTCACCAGCCGCGCCAGCCGCACGGCCGTCGCCGGCTCTTCGACGTGGGTGCCGGGCGTCGTGAGGCTCAGCACTTGGTGCTCGATGCCGTGTTCATCGAGCGCCTGCTCGCGCGCGGTCAAATCCCGCTGGCCGGGGGGAGCGATGTTGTAATCGCCGGGATAGTGCAGGCGCGGGTTGCCGTCGTCATCCACGGTGACTTGGACCGCGGAAGGGCCCTGCTCGAGAGCGGTGAGGTAGGCCGGAGGGTAGTAATGATTGTGAAAATCCACAATCGAAGGCACGCGGCCATTGTAAACGGAGGGCGGAGGGCGAAACGCCATCGGTGATCGGCGGCCGGGGATCGGTGAGCAGGCCGCCGGAGCGCGGCGGGCAGGGCCCGCATTCCGGCCGCCACGGTTGGCGAGGGGATGCGGGGCGTCCGGAGTGCGCCCGGGGCCGCCGGCGGCCGGGACGATGGGCTTGCGTCCGGCCGGCGGGCGAGGCCCGGCGCATCCAGCGCGGCGGGCCGCGGCGATTTTCAATGGACCTGCTGCGACATCTGCGCCAGCAGGCTGAATAGCGGCAAGTACATCGAGATGACAATGCCGCCGACGGCGACGCCCAAGATCATGATCATCACCGGCTCGAGCATCGCCAGCAGGTTTTTGATCGCGTTGTCCACTTCCTCTTCGTAAAAGTCGCCGATCTTTTGCAGCATCGCGTCCATGGCGCCGGTTTGCTCACCGGCGCCGATCATCTGCACGACCATGTTCGGGAAAATGCCGCTATCCCGCAGCGGGTCGATGATGGTGCGTCCGGTCTCGACCGCGCGGCGCACGCGCATCAGCGCCTGCTCGATGACGGCATTACCGGAGGTGCGAGCGGTGATGGCGAGGCCGTCGAGAATCGGGACGCCGCTCGAGATCAGGGTTCCGAGGGTGCGGGTGAAGCGGGCGATGGCGATCTTGCGCAAGACCGGCCCGATCTTGGGCATCTTGAGCATCGCGTTATCGAAGGCGAAGCGCCCTTTGGGCGTCTTGCGCATTTGCCGGATGGCGAGCCATATGACGATCGGCGAGCCCAGGAGCAAGTACCAGAACGTGCCGATGAAGGTGCTCAAGCGGATGACGATGACCGTGGGCAACGGCAAGGTGGCGTTCAAGCTGGCGAACAGCGTGGTGAAGATGGGAACGATCTTCCAGAGCAGGAAGAAGACGATCAGGACGGTGAAGCCGATGACGGTCACCGGGTAAATCAGCGCGCTCTTGACGGCGGCGCGCAGCTTCACGATCTTTTCGATGTGGACGGAGAGGCGCTGCAAAATGGTGTCGAGAATGCCGCCGGTTTCGCCCGCCTCGATCATGTTCGTCGTCAGCTCGTCGAACACCTTGGGATGCTGGCGCATGGCGTTGGCCAAGGTAGCGCCCCCTTCGACGGTGCCGCGCACCGAGCCCAGGCTGCGGGCAAAGGCGGGGTTCTCCTGATTGCCGCCAATCAGCTCCAGGCATTGCACCAAGGGCAAGCCGGCGTCGATCATCACCGAAAACTGCCGGAAGAACACGGCCAAGTCCTTCGGCGACACCTTGCCGCGGCTGAACGAGGGCAGCGCGATTTCCTTGCCCTTTTGCTGGATGCGGGTGGCCTGAATCTGCTCGCGGCGCAGCACGATTTGCAGGGCCTGCTTGTTGGGCGCGATGCGCTCGCCGGTGACGCGCTGGCCGCTGCGCGTGGTTCCTTGATACGTAAATGTGGGCATGGTGGGCTACCTCCGCGCCGCGCCCGCCAACGAGGGCCGGGCGCCGCCCGCGCCTTGCTCGGCGCGGTTCATCATCTCCTGCAATTCCTCGGGCAGCGACGAGGCGGTGAGCGCCGTCTGCTGGGTGATTTTCTTGGCCAAATAGAGCGACAGCAGGCTTTGGTTGAAGGTCTGCATGCCGAACTTCTCCTGGCCGGTCTGCATGCTGGAGTAGATCTGGTGAATCTTGTCCTCGCGAATCAAGTTGCGCACGGCGGGGTTGGGCACGAGAATTTCCATCGCCATGCAGCGGCCGCCGCCGATGCGAGGCAGCAACGACTGGCACAAGATTCCTTCGAGCACGAGCGAGAGCTGAGCGCGAATCTGCGCCTGCTGGTGCGAGGGGAAGACGTCCACGACGCGGTTGATGGTGCTGGCGGCGGAGTTGGTGTGCAGGGTGCCGAAGGTGAGGTGGCCGGTTTCGGCGATGCGCAGCGCGGCTTCGATAGTTTCCAAGTCGCGCATTTCGCCGATCAGCACCACGTCGGGGTCCTGGCGCAGGGCGGCGCGCAGCGCCGGGCTGAAGCCCTTGGTGTCGGCCAGGACTTCGCGCTGATTCACGATGCAGCTCTTGTGCTGATGGACAAACTCGATCGGATCCTCGATGGTCAGGATGTGGCCGTGCTCGCTCGAATTGATCTTGTCGATCATCGCCGCGAGGGTGGTGGATTTGCCGCTGCCGGTCGGGCCGGTGACCAGGATCAACCCGCGCGGCCGGTCGCAGAGCTTGGCCACCACCGCCGGGAGCTCGAGCTGCTCGAAGCTGCGAATCTCGACGGGGATGATGCGGAAGACCGCGCCCACCGCCCCGCGCTGATGGAAGACGTTGCCGCGGAAGCGGGCGAGGCCTTTCATGCCGAAGCTGAAGTCGAGTTCCAAGGTCTCTTCGAGCCGGTGCTTCTGCGCGTCGGTGAGGACGCTGTAGGCCAGTTGCTTGGTTTCCGCCGGGCTGAGCGCGGGCAAATTCAGCGGCTTCAATTCGCCGTGCACACGCACCATCGGCGGCGCATTGGTCACCAGATGCAGGTCGCTGCCCTCCATCTCGATCAGGCGTTTGAGAAGATCGCTCAAGCCGTAATTCAGGGGCATAGGTTCGTTTCCTTTGCTCGCGCCGGCTAGAGCACCGTCTCGCGCAGCACTTCCTCCAGGGTGGTCAGGCCTTGCGCGGCCTTGATCAAGCCGCTGCGGCGGAGCGTGATCATGCCGCGCTCGATGGCCTTGCGTTTCAGCTCCACCGCCGAGGCGCCGACCAAGATCATTTCCCGCAGCGCCTCGTCCACGGCCATGACTTCATAGAGTCCGACCCGGCCCTTGTAGCCGGTGTTGTTGCAAACCGAGCAGCCGGCGCCCTTGGCCACCTTGACGGTCTTGGCCTCTTCCGGCGCGTAGCCGACGTCCAGCAACTCCCGCACCGGCACCTGCTGCGGCGTGCTGCAATCCTTGCAGATGCGCCGCACCAGGCGCTGCGCGCAGATCATGTGCACCGACGTGGCCACCAGGAAGGGCTCGATGCCCATGTTCATCAAGCGGCTGATGGTGGAGGGGGCATCGTTGGTGTGCAGGGTCGAGAGGACGAGGTGGCCGGTGAGCGCCGCCTTGACGGCGATCTCGGCGGTCTCGAAGTCGCGGATTTCGCCGACCAGGATGATGTTCGGATCCTGGCGCAGGAACGAGCGCAGCGCCGCCGCGAAATTGAGCCCGATCTGCTCCTTCATTTGCACCTGGTTGATGCCCGGCAACTGGAACTCGACCGGATCCTCGGCGGTCATGATGTTGATGTCGGGGGTGTTCAGCTGCGCGATCGAGCTGTAGAGGGTGTTGGTCTTGCCGCTGCCGGTGGGGCCGGTCACCAGGACCATGCCGTAGGGCTTCTTGATCGCCTCCTGAAACTTGGCCAGGCTCTCGGGCTCGAAGCCGAGCTTGGTCATATCCAAGCGCAAATTCTCTTTGTCCAGGAGGCGCATCACGATCTTCTCTCCGAAGAGCGTGGGCAGCGTGGAGACGCGCAGGTCGAGGACTTTCTTGCGGCCTTCGCGCATCATTTTGAGCATGATGCGGCCGTCTTGCGGCAGCCGCTTCTCGCTGATGTCGAGCTTGGCCATGATCTTGATGCGGCTGGTCACGGCGTCGCGCAGCTTGACGGGCGGGCTCATGACTTCCTGCAAGATTCCGTCCACGCGATAGCGGATGCGGAACTCCTTCTCGTAGGGCTCGACGTGAATATCGCTGGCGCCGCGCCGCACCGCCTCGGTCAAGATCACGTTGACGAGCTTGACCACGGGCGCTTCTTCGGCGGCGCGCTCCAAGTCGTGCAGTTCCAGCTCGGCCTCGGTCTCCTCGACCTCGACCGCGGCCGCCTCCTGCGCCTCGAGGCTCTCCATCACTTGCTGGAGCTGGTCGCCCTCGACGCCGTCGGTACCGTAGGCGCGGCCGATGGCCGCCAGCACTTGCGACTCGCTCGCCACCACCGGCTCGACGTGGAGGCCGGTCATGAACTTGATGTTGTCAATGACGTTGAGATCGCTGGGGTCCGACATCGCCAGCGTCAGCGACACGCCGTTGCGCGACAGGGGGACGATCTGGTAGGCCTCGGCCGTCTCCTGGGGAACGAGCTTCAGAAGGTTGCGATCGATCTCGAATTCGTTGAGGTTGAGGGCGGGAACGCCGTACTGGCGCGAGAGGCACTGCGCCACCTCTTCTTCACTGCAAAAGCGCAGTTTGACCAGGCAACTGCCCAGCCGCCCGCCATGGCGTTTTTGGTAGGCAATCGCCTCATCCAACTGCGCTTGGGTGAGGACCTTCTCCCGAACTAAGAGATCGCCTAGGCGTTGCGACATTGTTCCCCAAACAGCCCCGGCCGATTCCGGCGACGCGAGGGCTCCGAGCCAAATGGACCTCCCGTGCCGGCGATCACAAACCGAACCACCACCGCAATCCGCGGCGGCAGCGTCCGGATCTAGGGCGGCCGCGCCGCCTCCGGGCAATCTAGATGAGCAGAATCGGACCCCGCGGGCGCTTTCCGCAACTGGCCGGCGGGGCAGGTAATCAAGCTAGGGAGCGGTCCGGGGGGACCGAAGCGCGGGTTGCCGGCGGCCCAGGCCGGCGGAGGACCGCAGCGGCGGCCGCGCCGCCCGGCGTGGTTCTGATAGGCTCTAACGCAGGATGGCGTTTCCAGCCGCTCCCGCACCCGGCTCGCAACGGCCGCGCTGGTGGGCTCGTGGCTCCGCGCGGCGGCGCCGCATCCTGCTCGTCGGCGGCGCGCTGCTGATCCTGATCGCGGTGCTGTTTTATCCCCAGGCGGTCAGCATCCGCTTCGTTCCGCCCAACCTGGAAAACACCTGGCTGCTGTTCCTGCTGTCGGCGCTGGTGTTCCTGGCGATCGTCATCCTCTCGTTCGTGCTGCTGCGGCAACTGTTGAAGCTTTACGCCGAGCGGCGGGCGAATGTGCTGGGCGCCAAGTTCAAGACCAAGCTGGTGATCGGGGCGCTGGGGTTGAGCTTGATTCCCGTGGTTTGCATGTTCGCCTTCACTTACGGGCTGATCAACCGCACGCTCGACAAGTGGTTCAGCCGGCCGGTCGAGGCGGTGCGGGACGACACGGCGCGGCTGACCGGGCTGCTGGAAAACTACATCCGCGCCAATGCCAGCGATGAAGCCGCTGCCATCGCCGCCAACCCGAGCATGGCGGAGGCGATTCGCCGCGGCGACGCGGTGCGGGCGGCGCAATTGCTGGCGGCGGACCGCACCACACTCGGCGGCGGCTTCGCGCTGGTCGCGACCGGTCCCGGGCGGTGGCTGGCATCCTACGGGCTGAGCGCGGCCCCGGCCCGGGCGCTGCCGCCGGAGCCGCCGATGCTGGGGGGCGAGGTGCAGCTCGGCGCCACCACGTATCTGCTGGCCGGGGCCAGCGTGGCCGGCGCGCCGCCGGAATCGCGGGTGTACGTCGGCATGCCCGTCCCGGCGCCGCTGGCGGCGCGCGTCGCCCGCTTATCGGCCGACTATCGCACCTACGAACAGTTGGGCCGCGAGCGCCGCGCCCTGCGCAACCTCTATACGGAATACCTGGCGCTGCTGACGCTCGCGATTCTTTTCGCCGCCACGTGGTTCGCGCTGTTCCTTTCGAAGCTCGTGGTGGTGCCGATCCAGGCGCTGGCGCAGGCGACCGAAGAGATCGCGCGCGGCAATCTCGGCCACCGCATCGAAGTCAAGGCGAAGGACGAGATTCTGGCCTTGGTGGAGAGCTTCAACCGCATGGCCGCCGATTTGGAGATCGGCCGCCGGCAATTGGAAGCCGCGAATGCTGAACTCGACGGACGCCGCCGCTTCATGGAAACGCTGCTCGAGAGCATTCCCAGCGCGGTCTTGCTGCTGGATCGCGAGCGCGCGTTGAGCCACGTAAATCCCGCCGTGACCCGGCTTTTCGGGGAGCGGGCGCAGTCGGCGCACCGCCTGGACGATCTTTTCGACGGCGAAAGCCGCCAGGAACTCAGCCATCTCTTTCGCAAGTCCGAACGCTTGGGCGTCATCGCCGGCCAGATGGAAATCACCGGCAGCGGTCCGGGCCGCAGCTTCACCGCCGCCGTCACGGTCGCCGCCATCCGGCGCGGGGCGGAGCGCGCTCCCGCCGCCGGCTACGTCGTCATGATCGAGGACTTGACCGACGTGCTGCGCATGCAGCGCGTGGCCGCGTGGCGCGAGGTGGCGCGGCGCATCGCCCACGAGATCAAGAATCCGCTCACGCCGATCGCGCTTTCCGCGCAGCGAATCCGCCGCTGGCTGGAGCGTCAGCCGGGTCCGGCGCCGAGCGCGGCGCTGGTGGCCGAGTGCGCCCAGACCATCGAAACGGAGGTGCGCTCGCTGGAAACCCTGGTGGACGAATTCAGCGCCTTCGCGCGCTTCCCCGCCTCGCGGCCAGTGCCCTGCGACTTGAACGCGGTCATCGAGCGCGCGCTGCGCAACTTCGACGGCCGGCTCGACGGCATCCGCGTGCGCACCCGCCTGGGCTCGCTGCCCAGCCTGCGTTTGGACCCGGAAGAGATGCACCGCGTGTTCGTGAATTTGATCGACAACGCCGCAGAGGCACTGCAACACGGCAGCTATCGCGAAATCACCATCGGCACCGAAGCCGGCGACGGCGTGGTCGAAGCATACGTGGCCGATACGGGCCCCGGCATCTCGGCGGCGGACAAGGAGCGCATCTTTCTTCCCTATGTCTCCAGCAAGCGGCGCGGCACCGGCCTGGGACTAGCCATCGTCAGCCGGATTGTCGCCGACCATGGCGCCAACCTTCGCGTGGAGGACAATGCGCCGGTGGGCACCCGCTTCGTGATCGAATTTCCGCTCGCCGACAGCGCCAATGGCGCCCGAGCCGAAGAGCGGACAGCGCGGTGATGTTCCCAGCGGGCGCCGGCCGCAACCTGGGCGGCCAGTCCTCACCCGGCAGGTTTGGCGCGGGGTGAGGCACCTGGTCGCGGCGCGCCGGGCGGGGCTCACAGATAGCGAGCACGGCTCTCAGGGGTTTCGGCCACTTTCGCGATCACGGTGAGTCCGGAGTCATCCACGAAGTAGCCGCGCGCCCGATCGGCCTCGGGATCGAAACCGATGGCGGCGCTGGGCGGGATGTGGACGTTCTTGTCAAGGATGGCGCGATGGACGCGCGCGCCGCGCCCGATGACCACGTTGTCCATGAGAATCGCCTCGCTCACCTCCGCCCCTTCGTCCACCGCGACGTTGCGGAAGAGAACCGAATCGCGCACGAACCCGCCGGCGATGATGCAGCCGCCGGCGACGATGGATTGCAGGGCGCGACCGGTGCGCGCCGGTTCCTCGAAGACGAATTTGGCCGGCGGCGTGTTGAAGTTCGCGCCGATGATCGGCCAGGCCCAGTTGTAGAGGTTCAATTCGGGCGTGACGCTGCGCAGATCCATATTGCAATCGTAGTAGCTGCGGATGGTGCCGACGTCGCGCCAATACGGCCGCTCGATCTCGTGGCCGCGATGCACGGGGATGCGATTGCTGAGGAAGTCGTAAGCATAGACGTCCATGCGCTCCACCATGGCCGGGAACACATTGCGGCCGAAGTCATGGCCGCCGCCGCGCGCGGCATCATCGACGAGCACGTCAATCAACACGTTGGTGTCGAAGATGTAATTGCCCATCGACACCAGCGCCTTGTCGGGCTGGCCGGGCATGAGTGGGGCGGCCTCGGGCTCGGGCTTTTCGACGAAGCTGTTGATACGATAGGCGCCGTCCACAGCCACCACGCCGAACGATTTCACCTCGGCAGCGGGGATGGGCAGACAGGCGACGGTGGCCGCCGCGCCACGATCGAAATGATAGTCCACCATTTGCCCGATGTTCATCTTGTACACGTGGTCGGCGCCGAAAATGGCCACCGCGTCCGGGGCGTATTGCTCGATCAAGTTGAGGTTCTGATAGATGGCGTCGGCGGTGCCGCGATACCAGATATCGCCGATCTGCATCTGCGCCGGCACGATCGTGGCAAAACTATCGCGCGCCTGGCTGACAAACGACCAAGCGCGCTGAATGTGGTTGATCAGCGACTGCGCCTTGTATTGGACGAGGATATAGATCGCATCGATGCCGGAATTGATGAGATTGCTGAGAACGAAGTCGATGACGCGATAGGCGCCGCCGAACGGGACGGCGGGCTTGGAACGGTATTTCGTGAGGGGAAACAGGCGCTCGCCCTTGCCGCCCGCCAGCACGACCGCCAGCACGCGATGTCTGCCCTTCGCCGCCGCCACGCTCGGATTGTAGCTTAGGATTCAGCGCTTGCCGGCGGCGGCGGGCGAGCCCCGGTGCAACCGGCGGCAGCGGCTCCTGCGGCATTTCGCGGGCTTCCCTCCGGCGCTGAAACGGGCGGGCTCGCGCCGCCGGTTCAGGCGCTTGCCGGCCGGGACGCGCCATGCACGATGGCGAGAAAGAGCTCGTGAACGCGCAAGTCGTCGGTGAGTTCCGGGTGAAAGGTCGCCGCCAGCACCTTTCCCTGGCGCACCAGTACCGGGTGGCCGCCCTCGCGCGCCAAGACCTCGACGCCGGGACCGAGGCCGCCGAGTTGCGGCGCGCGAATGAAGACCATCTCGATCTCGCAAACGCCGTTGCCGGTCAACCGGCCGCGCCGGATGGAGCTTTCGCGCTGCCGGCCATAGGCGTTGCGGCGCGCCGCGACGTCGAGCACGCCCAGCGAGCGCTGCGCCGGCGGTCCGGCCTCGCGCGCCAGCAAGATGGCGCCGGCGCAGGTGCCGAAGGCGGGCTTATGGCGGACGAATTCGGCGAGCGCCGTCCAAAAGCCGCCGTCCTCGAGGAATTTGAGCATGGTGGTGCTTTCCCCGCCGGGCAGAATGAGCGCGTCGGCCTGGGCGAGCTCCGCGGCATCGCGCACGAACATGTACTCGTCGCCGGCGCCGGGCGCGGCGGGGCTGGACGGCGCGGGAGGGCGCGGGATTTCGTCGGCAGGCCGCCGCGGCCGCACGCCCAGGCGCAGCAGCGCCCGCGCATGGGCCTCGAAGTCGCCCTGCAACGCCAAAATGCCGATCACCGCCATAACAAGGGGGGCAAGCGGGCTCCGGCGACCCGCGAGGCTACCAGCCGCGGCCTTGCAGTTGCTCTTCCGGCCGCAGCGACGCCGCATCGAGGCCGCGCATGGGCTCGCCCAGGCCCTCGGAGACCTCGAGCAGCACCTTGGGCTCGCGATAATGGGTCGCGGCTTGCACGATGGCGCGGGCGCGCGACGCGGGGTCCTCAGACTTGAATATGCCCGAACCGACGAAGACCGCTTCCGCACCCAACTGCATCACCAGCGCCGCATCGGCGGGCGTGGCAATGCCGCCGGCGGAAAAATTCGGGACCGGCAGCTTCCCTTCCCGGGCCACCCAACGCACCAGCTCATAAGGCGCGGCCAGTTCCTTGGCGCGGGTGAAAAGCTCGTCGTCGCGCAGCAAGGTCAGCTCGCGAATCTCGCGCACGATCGTGCGAATGTGACGAACTGCATGCACCACGTCGCCGGTGCCCGCCTCGCCTTTGGTACGGATCATGGCCGCGCCTTCAGCGATGCGCCGCAGCGCCTCGCCGAGGTTGCGCGCGCCGCAGACGAACGGGATGCGGAAGGCATGCTTGTCCACATGGTGCTGCTCGTCGGCCGGCGTCAGCACTTCGCTTTCGTCGATGTAATCGACGCCCAATTCCTCAAGGATCTGGGCCTCGACGAAGTGGCCGATCCGGCATTTGGCCATGACCGGGATCGAGACGGCATTCATGATTTCGCGAATCTTGCGGATGCTGGCCATCCGCGCCACGCCGCCTTCCTTGCGAATGTCGGCAGGAACGCGCTCAAGCGCCATGACCGCGGCAGCGCCGGCTTCTTCGGCAATGCGCGCCTGACCGGCATCGGTCACGTCCATGATGACGCCGCCCTTGAGCATTTCCGCCAACCCCGTCTTCAAGCGCAGTTCGCCTTCTTTGTGATTGTCCATGGCGCCCTCGGTCTCCTTGGCTCTCACTACAATTATCCACGAGCGCGGCTTTTGCCGTCAGCCTCTGCCGCCCGCCGGGCCACGGCCGACGGCGGGTCGTGCCGCGCCATGCGAGGATGAAGCCAGCCGCTCCGCCGGCGCCCTGCCGATGAACCGCCCGGCCGCCAACTCCGCCCGCATCCATAAGCCCGCCCGGCGGCAAAAGCCGGAGATGACCCTTGACCGGCTGCTTTCGCGGTATGGGGTCGCTTCGCGGCGTGAGGCCGCGGCGCTGATCGCCGCGGGCCGCGTCCACGTCAACGGCCGAATCGTACGCGATCCCCTGCGCTGGATCGCACCCGCATCGGCGAACGTGACTCTCGACCTAAAGCGCCTGAAGCCGGCACGCAAGCTTTACTTCGCGCTCAGCAAACCCAAAGGCTATCTGACCAGCCACGGCGATCCTCGGGGACGCAAGACGGTCTATGGCTTGCTTCCGCCGGAGCTGCAGCGCAAGTGGCTGTTCCCGGTAGGCCGCCTGGACCAAGACACTTCGGGCCTGCTCTTGTTCACCAATGACAGCATCTTCGCCGAACGCATCACCAATCCGGCCAGCAAGGTCGCCAAAGCCTACCTGGCCAAGATCAATGGAAAGATCAGCGCCGAGCAGCTGGACCGGCTGCGCGCCGGGCTGGAGATCGGCCGGGGCGAGCGCTCGGGGCCGGCGAAAGCCGAGGTCGTGCGCGACAACGGCCGTTTTTGCTGGATCGAGCTGGAAATTCACGAGGGCAAGAATCGTCAGGTGCGGCGGATGTTTCAAGCGCTGGGGTATGAAGTGCTGAAGCTGACGCGCACGCGTATCGGCAAGCTCGAGCTGGGCGGGCTCGCGCCCGGCACGCTGCGGCCGATTCGGCCGAGCGACGTGGTATGAGTAGCGGCCGTTAACCAAGCCGGAGCGTAGGAGCACGGCATGGCGGCGGAAGACCGCTCGTCCATTCCGGGGCGGCGTCGCCCTACGAGCAGCCCCAATCGTCTTGTCTATGCGCCGCGGGCGCGCTGGATCAAGCCGCTGGGCAACCTCCCGCGGCGCCGCAATTGCTCTTCGCGCCGCCGCATGCGGCCACGATCGGTCTCATGGTCGTAGCCGGCAAGGTGCAAGAGGCCGTGCAGGACCAGAATGCGGAGTTCGGTCGCGAGCGGGTGACCCAACTCGCTGGCTTGGTCCGCGGCCGCGCGCATCGAGATCACGATATCGCCTCCCCGCTCGCCGCCACCGGCGGCGGGAAACGACAGGACATCGGTGGCGTAATCCAGGCCACGAAAGCGGCGGTTGAGCGCGCGGATCTGGGCGTCGGTGCCCAACACGATCGTGATCTCGCCGGAGAGACGCAGATCGGCGGCGATCCGGGCGGCGAATTGGACGAGCGGGCGCGGCGAAGCGCGCCAGCGCCGCGATTTCCGCAGCACCACGATACGGGCGCGCCGGCTAGCCGCTCTCCCCGGTTCCTTCATGCAGGAGCGAAAGCTGCCGGGTGTCGCCCGCAGCCTCGCCGCGGTGGAGTTCATAGGCGCGGATAATGCGCTGCACGAGGTGATGGCGCACGACGTCGCGCTCGTCGAAATAGATGATCGAGATGCCATCGACCTGCCCCAGCACTTCGACCGCCTGCAAGAGACCGCTGGCTCGCCCCGCCGGCAAGTCGATCTGCGTCACGTCGCCCGTGATCACCGCCTTGGAATTGAAACCCAGGCGGGTGACGAACATCTTCATCTGCTCCGGGGTGGTGTTCTGCGCCTCGTCGAGAATGATGAAGGAATCGTTGAGCGTGCGCCCGCGCATGAACGCCAGCGGCGCGATCTCGATCGTGTTGCGTTCCAGGAGCCGCTCGACCTTTTCCGCTTCGAGCAAGTCGTAGAGGGCGTCATAGAGCGGGCGCAGATAGGGATCTATCTTCTCTTGCAGCGTGCCCGGCAAAAAGCCGAGGCGCTCGCCTGCCTCCACCGCAGGCCGGGCGAGGATGATGCGGTTGACGTCTTTCGCCAGCAGCGCCGCCACCGCCATGGCCACCGCCAAATAGGTCTTGCCGGTGCCAGCCGGTCCAATGCCCAAGACCATGTCGTCGCGCGCGATGGCTTCCATGTACCGCCGCTGGTTGAGGCTTTTCGGCTGGACGGTCTTTTTGCCAAACGTGCGCTGGCGCCCGCTCTGCGCCAAGGCATGGAAGCCAACCCGCGGATCGTCGAGCGCGACGCGCAACAGGTCGTGTAGATCACCGTTTGGAAAGACAAAACCCTCGCGGCGTAAACGCTGGTAGTCGGCGAAAATCTCCTCCGCGCGCGTGACGCCGGCTAAATCGCCTTCCAGTTCGACGGCATTGGGCAGCAGATGCACGCGAACCTGCAGCCGCTCTTCAATCAGGCGCAGGTTTTCGTCGAGGGTGCCGAATAGCGACTCGATCCCAGCGCCAAATTCAATTGTCTTCCTCATGCAGGCGGAAATTAACTGCAGGCTATCGCACCGCCCGCGTGGAAGCAACGGCGGCACCGCACCTCCGGCATCCCGGTAAGCACGCCTCCCCGGATGCAAGCTGCGGCTCTGTCGTAAACTATTGCCTTATGGCGAATCACGCTTCCGCTCTGAAACGGGTGCGGCAAACCCGCCGCCGCACGGCGCGCAATCGCGCCAATACTCATCGTGTGCGCACGGCCATCAAGCAACTGCGGGCTGTCGTCGCCAGCCGGGACAAAGCCGGGGCACACGCCCTGCTGCCGGCCACGATGGCGGCGATCGACAAGGCCATCCAGAAGGGTGTTTTGCACCACCGCGCCGCTGACCGCTACAAGTCCAAGCTCAGCATTGCAGTCAATCGGATGGCGTAGGCGCGCGTCCTCAGGCGGAGCCAGCGGGCGAAAATTGGCGCTGGCGCATTAGGCTTTCCATCTCATCCTTGACTTGCAGCTTGAGCTTCTTCAGGCGCAGTTCCTGCACTTCTTCATCGGCAGTGAGGTGGCGGCGGTTCTGAAAATCGTGGAGTTGAGCTTCGAGTTCGGCATGGCGGCGGGCGAGTTGGCGGAAGAGTTCGTTGTTAGCCATCAATTCCTGGCGGATGACGGCTGCCCCTTCATTCATGGCTGTACCCTCCTCGGAGGCAACCGGCAAAACCCTCGCCGGCTCTCCGAAAACCGACTTCGCGCCCAAGCTAGCACCGTTTCCGGGCCGGTTGCAAGGCAGGTGCCGTCCTATAGGTCGGTATCGCCAGCCGGGCTGAACCGCGAAAATTAAGGGGTGTCCGTTTCCCTGGCCGAGGTCGAAACCGGCGAATCCCTGCTTGCGCGTGGCGAGATCAGCGCGGCGCTTCGGGAATTTCGTGCCGCCCTCGAGCACTATCCGGACGATAGCGCGCTACTGCAACGGCTCACGGATACGCTAGCTACCGCCGGCCTTTTGGGCGAGGCCGCCGAGCTGCAAGCCGAACGTTTTGAACAATATCTGAGGTCGGGCCGGCCGCGCGAAGCGTGCGCGTTATTCAATCGGCTCAACTGGCTGCAGCCGCAGCCGCCGGAGCGCTGGCGGGCCTACGCGCAGGCCCTGGAGGCCACCGGCCAGCCCACGGAGGCCGAGCGTGCCTATCGGCAAGCTGCGGCCGGCTTCCGCCGGGATGGAGCCGGCGAGCAGGAGGCGGAGGCCTGGCGCGCCGTCTTTCGCCTGAATCCGAAGGATTACTCCACTTGCCTGGAGATCGCCGCGCGCGCTGAGTCCACCGGCGACACCCGATTGGCGGGCGAGGCCTGCGGCCAAGCCGCCGCCCTGGCCCACGAGGATGTCGCGCTGCTGGCGCGCGCGCGGCGCCTCTTGCCCGGCGACCGCGGATTGGCGCTTCGCCATGTGCGCGCATTGCTGGGCGCCGGCAACGGACCCGACGCGGTAGCGGCGCTGGCCGCGCTCCAGCCCAAAGACGGCTGGGCGAACTGCTCCGATCTGGAGTTGCTCGCCTTGCATACCGAAAGTTTGCTGGCAGGCGAGCGGGCCGAGGAGGCCGCCGCCCTCATCGAGCCGCACCTGAAGCGCGCCGATTGGTTCGAGCGCGGGCTGCGGTGCCTGCATGTGCTGGCGCGCATCGGCAGCCTCAAGGCCGCCGCTTTCGCGGCCGAGATCGAAGACAAATCCGGCCTCGAAAAACGTCACCTGCAATGGGTTCGGGAGCTGCATTTGCTGCGCGCCGAAGTGAGCGAGCCGGGCATGCTCGACTTTCTCGCCGACGCCTTCAACCGCGCCGGCGAAGAGCCGGCGATGCTCTGGATTCTGCACCAGGCGCTCGATGCCGCGCTGAGCTCCGGCGACCTGCCGCGCGCCGCCGATCTGATCGAGCGCATTTTGGCGACGGATCCCAACGACCCGGAGCCGGCGGAGCGGCTGCGTGAATTCGAGGGACGCCTGCCGCCGGAGCGCTGGCAGCGCCTCAAGGTCGCGGTGGAGCGCTCGACGCCGGCACGGCCGGGTTCGGTCGCCTCTCCGTTCGCTCCGGCGGCGCGGCGCGTGAGCCGCGCGCGCGCGCCGCGCCCGGCCGCCGCCGCCCCGCGCAAGTCCGACCACGCGCCGGCGAGCAGCGAGACGCTTTCCATTTCGCAGATCACGCCGGTGATTCGCGCGCTCTCGCGCGAAACCACGCCGCGGCGCATTTTTTTCAGCGCGGTCAATCACTTCGGACGCGTCTGGCACGTGGATCGCTGTGTGGCCGCCAACTTTCAA
Organism: Terriglobia bacterium; assembly: GCA_021323595.1. Classification (GTDB taxonomy): domain Bacteria; phylum Acidobacteriota; class Terriglobia; order Terriglobales; family SCQP01; genus JAJPKR01. The sequence continues at coordinate 98,932 of JAJPKR010000027.1, forward strand.
TCCGGCCAGGAGCCGGTCAACGTGGTCGAATATTGCGCCCCGGGGGTGCCTTCCAGCTTCGCCGCCGAGACCACCCGCCTGCTGAACATGGTCGAGAAGCAATTCCGGCCGCCCGATGCCAAAGCGGTTATCTTGCCGCGCCCCAAGGAGGATCCCGCCACCCTGGCGCTTTTGGCGGAGCTGGGCATTGCTTCACTGCTGGCGCAACCCCTCAACGAGGCGGGCAGCGTGATCGGCGCGGTGGTTCTGCAAAGTTGCCTGCAGGAGCGCGCCTGGATGGACCACGACCTGCAGATTCTCGAGGCCCTGGCGGAGCAATTAGTGCTCGTGCTGGGCCATGCGCGGCTGCGCTCGCTGCTGCAGCAGTTCACGGCCGTCGATGAGCGAACCGGTTTGCTCAAGGTGTCTTCGATGTTGGAGGTGCTCGTGGCCGAATGCGCGCGGGCGCAGCAGCAGGGCTCGACCGTCGCGGTCCTGTGCTTGGAAACGATTCAGCCGGCTCGCGACATCGCCCAGACCCCGCAGGCGCAGGACTGGATGCTCACCGTCACCGAGCGCATGGGCGCCTATTTGCGGCCCCATGACGTGCTGACCCGAATTTCGGCGACGCAATTCGTGCTCGTGCTGCCGGACACGATCGTCGCCAACTGCCGCGCCGTCTTTCGCAAGCTGCGCGCAATTCTGCACGATCAAACGTGGCCCAACGGCGAGCAGCTCATCTTGGCCGCCGGCGCGGCGGAAATCGCGGCCGAATTCGGCTTGCAAGCCGAGGACATCGCCACCGACGTGCTCGATCGCGCGTTGCGCGCGCTGGCCGCGGCGCGCGAGCAGCCGCCCGGTGAAGACCCTTGCATCCTGGCGGCGCAGCCGCTCGCTGCCGCGGCCGCGGCGGTCTAACCGGCGAGCTTTTCGCCGCCCTCGATCGGTTGTAAGTTGGTGCCCATGGGCGGGAGGCCGCTCATGCCGGGCGCCTTTTCCTCCGCGATCAAGCCCAGCCAGCCGCGCGTCTCGCCTTGATTGTCGAGAAACGCGATGCCGGGACCGTCACTGCCGAGGCGAATCTGCGCCCGCGCGCGCCGATTGGCGCCGGCCAGCGTGAGACGCGGCCCGGAGGAATCTACCCGCAATTCGGCGCGGCGCGCGCCGGCCGCGTCCAGCAAGTGCAGGGCGACCTCGTCGCCCTCGATCGCCCATTGCCCGTTCAGTTGGCCGCCGCCGGCCAGCAAGCCCAAATACGAGCTGCCGTCGGCGGTGATGCCGAACCAAGCGCGCGATTCGCCCGACGGCGCCAATAACGCCACGCCCGCGCCGTCGTCGCGCAGCCGCAACTGCGCGCCCGGACGTTCCTGCGAATCCGCCAGCGTCACATACGGGCCGTCGTCATCCACCGCCAGCTCGCCGCGCACGCGCCCGGCTGCGTCAAAAAGACTGAGACAGGGAATTTCGCCGACGACGCGCAGCCACGGCCGCGCCGCGCCCGTGGCCGCGAGCCGCACCACGCCGCCGCTGCCGGCATCGAGACTGGCGAGCCGGACGCCGGGCTGATCCTCCAGCGTGATGGAAGGCCCTTCGTCCCGGAATTCCAAACGCGCCCGCAAGGGCTGGCCTTCGCCCCAGCCGAACGGCAGATGTTCCGCCGGCGCGGCCAGCCACACCTCCGCTTCGCCGGCGGGGTTCAGCATCGCCATGCCCGCGCCTTCTGCGCCCTGGCGCAATTCCGCGCGCGCGTGCCCGGCGACGTCGCACAATTCGATGCGGCGCCGCGAGCCGCCGCCGGTGAACACGATGCGCTGCGCGCCGCGGCTGTCGAACCAGCGCATGCTCGGCCCCTCGGCGCCCAGTCCCAGCAGCACTCGCGTCACGCCGTCCTCGCCGGCAAAGCTCAATTCCGGCCCGTCGGCGCCCACGCGCACGTCGGCGCGCGCCTGACCGGCGGCACCGCTGAGCCGCAAGCAAGCGCCGGCGCGATCGGTGTCGAGCGCGGCGCGCAACACTCCCTGGCCGTCGAAAAACTGCAGGCTCGGCGCGCCTTCGCTGCCCAGCCCGAGATGCCCGCGCAGCGCCCGCCGATCATTCCACAACTCCAAGCAGGAAGCGGCAATCTGCGCCCCGAGCGTGCCGTCGGCGCCAATCAAGCTGATGGCCGGACCCTGTTCGCCGTCGCTCACGCGCGCTTCCGGCCCGCCCGCGCCATAGGAGAGCGATAAAATCGCGCCGCCGGAACCCACCGCCAGCTCCGCTTGCGCCTCGCCGGCGCCGTCGAGCAAGCGCAGGTAACAGCGATCGCGCCCGACGCCCAACCAGCCGCGCATCGTGCCTTGCGTTCCCAGCAGCGCCAATCCTGGGCCTTCCTCGGCCATGCGAAATTGCGCGCGCTCCTGCCCAGCTTCGTCGAGCAGACTCAACATCGGCGCCGCCGCCTCCAAGCGCAGCCGCCCCCGTACGTTGCCGCTGGCATCCACGAGACCGAGATAGCCGGAATCGGCGGCCAAGCCGAGCCAGGCGCGCATCTCGCCGGTTTCATCGAGGAGCGCGATGCCGGCGCCTTCCGCGCCCAGCCGCACCTGCGCGCGCACGCGCCGCCGCTCGTCGGCCAGCGTAATCCGCGGTCCGTCCGCACTCATCGCGAGCTGGCCGCGCACGACCTGCGCGGCATCTAGGAGGGTCAAATAGCTGGCGTTGGCGGCCAAACCCAACCAGGCGCGGGTCTCGCCCTGATCGCCTTGAAACGCGATGCCCGGCTCGTCGGCGCCAAGCTGAATGCGAGCGCGCGGCACGTTGCCCGCTGAATACGATGCGGGCGCGGGTGCCGCCAGGGAAAGGGCCGGTGCGAGCGTAGCGGAACCGGCAGCCTCGACCTCCGGGCGCAGCGGAGTCTTGGGCTGGTTAGAATCCATGCCGTTACAGCCATTGTAGAGAGGCGGCCCGAACCCGACAATCGTCGCTCCTAGCCGCCGGTAATCAACCGAACGCTGTACGAACGCCCGGGTTCATACCGGTTTTGCCGTCAGTCGTGCCACGGCTTTGGTGATCTGACGGGTTTTCAGTCCCTGTGGCGGTCGTAGGATGAAGGCTTTGGGCCGATTGGCGCCATCGCCGCCACCAGATGGGCGGCGCAAGTATAACCACACGCAAGCTGGCGAGGATCCTGCACGTCAGTTGCAAAGAAGTGCAGACTCGTTTTGCTCCTCCTTCGGATGCGCCCCAAAACGCCCATCAAATCAGGGACTTGTCACGAGCGGCACGTCGGTTTACGAAGAAGCAGCAATCGGCCATGAACGTCCAAGCAAGCATTAAGCCACGAGCAGCGCCCTCGTGCGCCGCCTGCCGATGATCGAGACCCGATTCTTAGTCGCCGACCGCTTGGTGCCTGCCACATCGCTCCATGCCGCCTTAGGGCGCTTAGCCGGGCGGGGGTGGCGGGCCGCCTTGCTGGCAGCCCGGCAAGCGGTACTGGAGTCAGCCAAGGTGGCGCAGCCGTTCGCCTCCGCCGCACTGCTGGCGGCAGGCGAAACAGAGCCTTTAGGCGACATGCTGTTCCGCGGCGACGAGCTGTTCTACGTCATCACCAAGCCCAAGGGCCGGACGGCTTGGCGGCCCGCCACTGCGCCTCCCGCCGCCGGCAGCGAAAAGCCGGAGCTGGAAATCGGCTTGATTTCGCCGGCGCGGGTCAGCACCAGCACGCGCTTAGCCGAGTTCGGCGCCAATTTAGCCGAGGCCCTGCGGGCCAGCGGGCTCGAAGAGGAACTGACCTGGCGCCGGCCGGCGGCAGCGCGCATGGAAAGTCTGCGCCAGGCGGCCGAATGGGAGCCGGCACGCGCCACCTTGCAGGAGTTTGAGCGCGCCGAAGCCGCCATGGAACCGGTCGCACGGCAACTGCTCGAGCGCTTGGAACGCGAAGGATTTGCGCGCGTCGCGGCCTTATGCGCCGGCGCCGAGGCCGAAAGCGCATCCGCTGCGCTCGCCAACTTGGCGCGCGCGGGCTTGGTGCGCCGCGATCTGCTGATTTCGTGTCATCTCAGCGGCCGCCCTCTCTTGCTGCTCACATCGCCTGAACAAAAGAGCAACGCCGCCGTGCAGCAGCGGCAGTGCCCCGATTGCGGGCTGGGACTCGGGGACGAAACGATCGAGGAAGTCGCGCAGCCGCTGATCACGACCGCCCAACAACACTCCTGGCCGCTGGTGTGGCTAACGGAACGCTTGAATCGGCTGGGCATGCTCTCGCTCTTGTGGTGGCGCGCGCCCGACGAGTGGTTCCCGCTCGGGGTCGTGGGCGGCGAGTTCGCGGGCCAGACTTGGCTATTAGCCATCAGTTTGCAGCGCGTGGATGAAGACGAGGTTCGCGCGCTGGACCGGCTGCGCCGCCGTTTCAACTTCGACCGCCTGGGCGTGATCGCTCTCGGCGGCTTCGCACCGGCGGCGCGCCGCTCGCTGGAAATCGCACGGCCGCCGGCGCTGCTCGCCGGGAGTTGGAAAGACGCCGACGAGGTGCTCGAAACGAGCCTGCGCGAGGCAGCGCTGCGCTATGCCGCCCTGCGCCTCTCCCCGCTCGAGAGCGCCGCCGGTTTTCCGATCTTGGCCACGCTCCGCGTGCTCTATTCCCATCCCGGCTAGGGCAACGCCCGCGTCTGCGCTAAAAAGCTCCGATTGGATTCCGCGTTGCTTCGCGGTTCCCAGGCAGCGACAAGGATCAGATGGCTTCGGGAACGGCGCCACCCCCCGGCGCGGGCAAGGGGCGGCTGCGCCAAAAGCGGGAAGCCAGAGCCAAGGCAAGGCCATCGGCAACGAGCATCAGAGCGACGCACGCAACCCAATGGAAACGGTCCCAAAATAAGCCCGGGATGACCCCGCCCAAGCTGCCGCCGATGTAATACAGAGCGGCGTAAAGTCCCGCCGCCGAGGAGCGCGCCTGCCGCGCCTCGATGCCGAGATAGCTCGTGGCCACGGCTTGCGCCATGAATAGCCCGCCCGAACAGAGCGCCAGCCCCGCCAAGATCGGCGCCAGGCGCGGCCAAAGCGTAAGCAAGGTGCCGAAGGCGGTCACCGCCAGCGCCGCCATAAGCGCGCGGCGGTGGCCAACGCGACCCGTCCAACGGCCGGCGCCGGGCATGAAGAAAAGGCTGGGCAGATAGGCGAGATAGATCAACCCGAGCGCGGCCGTTCCCAAGTGGAACGGAGGCGCCGCCAAATTGAAGACCACATAGGTGAATCCGGCGACCAATACGAACAGCAAGTTGAAGCCGATCGCAAAGGTGGCGAGCAGGCGAGGATTGCGCAGATGGCCAAAGGCGGCGCGGGCGGTGGCGCGCCAGTCCCCGCGACGGGCGAAACGCCGTGAGCCCGGCAACAGCCGCCAAGTCAGCGCCGCCCCCAAAATGGTCAGCATGCCCAACGTGACAAACGCCGCCCGCCAGCCCCAATGCGCGGTAATCAAGCCGGCGAAAACTCGCCCCGAAGCGCCCCCCAGCACGGTCCCCACCACATAGACGGACATGGCCAAGGCGGCGCGCTTTGCCGGCCATTCCTCGGTCACATAGGCAATGGTCACCACGAAGATGCCGGGCACGCACAGGCCCTGCAGGAAGCGCCAATGCACGAGCGCGGCGAGGTCGGGGGCGCGGCTGGCCCACAACGTCGGCAGCGCCAGGGCCAGCGTGGCGCCGACGATGACGCGCTTGCGGCCCAAGCGGTCGGCCATCATGCCGATGATCGGCGCGGCTAGGGCAATCGCCAGCGTCACCGCGCTAATCGTCATGCTGACGGCCACTTCGCTGGCGCGGTATTGATGGGCGAGCAGCGGTAACAGGGGCTGGGTGATGTAAACGTCGAGGAAGGCAAAAAAACCGGTCAATCCCACGGCCATCATATGCCCGAGATCGGAGCCTGCTTCGGCCGCACGGGCTGTGAGGTCAGGGAGTTCGGTTCGCGCCATCGACTCTATCAGCGTAGCGCATCCCCGGCCGCATGAGCGACGATGTGCTTGCGTTTCAAGCAGTTGCGCCTTCGGGCCGGCACCGTTCACGGGCCATTCCCTGCCGCTCGATGGCGTATCCGTGCCATTCGGCGCAAACCGGTTTGGCTGGCGCGGCGAGGCCCGTAGCCTAACCTGCGGCGGGGTATTATGCCGCTGGAAGCGAGGAATATAGATGAGCACGCAGACGTTCTCCCCGATGAAGCGCGCCGATTTTCAGGTCATGCAGCCGGAAACGACTCACTCCGGTTCGCGAATCGATGCCATCCATAAGGGCTTGCCTAAGATCACGCAGTCACTTTGCCCGGAGTGCACGCGCGTGATCGAGGCGCGCGAGTTCGAAGAAAACGGCGCCGTCTATATGGAAAAGACTTGCCCGACGCACGGCTATTTCCGCGACAAGATCTACGGCGACGTCAAGCTCTATTTGAAGATGGAGCAGTGGTACTTCGGCGACAATCGCGGCCTTTCGAATCCGGCCATTCCCTCGGCCACGCGCTGCCCCGACCAATGCGGCCTGTGCTCGATGCACACCAGCCACACCGGGCTGGCCAACGTGGATCTGACCAACCGCTGCAACCTGACCTGTCCGGTCTGCTTCGCCAACGCCAACGCCGCGGGTTATCTCTACGAGCCGAGTTTCGATCAGGTGCGCAAGATGCTCCAGGCGCTGCGCAACGAGCGCCCGGTTTCCGGCCGGGTCGTGCAGTTTTCAGGCGGCGAGCCGACGATCTATCCGCGCTTCCACGATGCCGTGCGGCTGGCCAAGGAGATGGGCTTCAGCCACATCCAAGTCGCCACGAACGGGGTGATGTGGAACGACTTGGAGTTTTGCGAGAAGGCCCGCGACGCCGGCCTGCACACGCTGTATTTGCAGTTCGACGGCGTCTGCGACGACATCTACAAACGCACCCGCGGCGAGTCGCTCTTCGAGAAGAAGCTCAAGACGATCGAAAACATCCGCAAGGCCGGCATCATGAAGATCGTCTTCGTGCCGACGATCGTGAAAGGGCTGAACGATCACCAGATCGGCGACATCATCAAGCTGGCGCTCGACAACATCGACGTGGTTAGCGGCATCAGCTTCCAGCCGGTCACCTTCACCGGCCGCATTTCGCGCAAGGAGCTCGAAGCCAAGCGCTTCACCCTGGCCGACCTGGCGCACGCCGTAAACGAGCAAACCGGCCTGGCCGATGCCTATAACGACTGGTTCCCGCTGGCCTGCGTGACGCCGTTCTCGAAGCTGATCAGCGCGCTGCGGGGCGAAGAGACGACCTCGCTGAGCTGCCATCCGCACTGCTCGATGGGCACCTACATGTTCGTGGAGCAGGGCACGCGCAAAGCGGTGCCGGTAACGCGCTTCGTGGACGTGGGTGCGATGCTCCAAGACATCGACATGCTGGCGCGCAGCGCCGAAAAGGCGCGCTTCAAGTTCTTCAGCAAGGTCAAGACCTGGAACTCGCTGCAAAAGCACTTCCATGCCGAGCGGGCGCCCGAAGGCCTGACCTTCACCAAGTTCCTGCAAACGCTGCAGGGCATGACCGACAAGAGCTATGGCCGCGGCGACGATGCCGAGAAGGGCTTCGTGTACAAGACGCTGATGGTCGCGGGCATGCATTTCATGGATAGCTACAACTACGACGTGGAGCGCGTGAAGCGCTGCATCATTCACTACGCCGCGCCAAACGGCCTGATCTATCCCTTCTGCACCTACAACTCCGGACCGGTCTATCGCGAGAAGATCGAAAAGAAATACTCGATGCCCTTCGAGAAGCAACTCTCGATGATGCAGATCCCAGCCAACGGGCAGACGACGCAAGTCGCCGGCGACGCCGCCAAGGCGGCGCTGGCCGCTGGCTCCGGCTGCTGTTCGACTGCGCCGGCGGAGAAGCCCGAGCTGGTGCAGATCGGTCAAGCTTAGCCGCTTCGTCGCAACGGTTCGCCCAAGGGCCGGCCTCGTGCCGGCCTTTTTTGTTGGCAGGCCTTGGGTGCATCTCCTGGCCGGCACCGAACGCTCAAATTGGCAGGGCTCCGGCCAGGGCGTTGGGCGCCCGTCGCGAGCCTGCGCGAACTGGGTCCCTTGCGTTGCCACGCAATCAATCCGCCCCCGTCCGAGGCGATGCAAGCCGTCCAGCTCACTTGGAAATCGGCCTGGCCGGGGCACATTGAAATCGGCTGCGGCGGTGTCCTGCCTCGAATTGGCAGCCGCAGCGGCGCTATGAACTCATATAAGTCACGGCATGATGCACATTTTGTGCAATTGCCTGCGCTAATAGCCGGATATAACGGGGCGCAACTCATGGAAAATCAACCATCACCGATATGGCCGATCAATTGCAGTACTTAACGCGCCGTGACAGGGCAGCGCTACTGTGCTCGCGTCTCGGTGGAAAGGCGGAAATCGATGAAGTTGGTTAATCTTGCTTGTGCCGGATTACTAGCCGTAGGGATGACAACGGTGGCCGCCGCCGGCACAATCACTGGACCTGCCGGTACCAACGGCAACGACTGGACTCAGGAATTCTGCTCGTCGAACTGTAGCTCCAACAACGCGATGGCCTTGACTGAGATCGAGGTCATTATGCAGACCCCCGGCGTCAGCCTGAGCAATGCGACGAGCGCCGAGGCGGGCTGGAGCGGGAGCTTAAGCGACAACGGCGGCATCGCCACCTTGAGCGGTCCCGCGGACCTGGGCAATCAGGATTTCACCCTCGGTTTTTCCAGTCCCCAATCCACACCCTTCACGATTGCGGTCGAGATGTGGGACGGCGCGACCTTCGACGCCGCCGATAGCGGCATCGCCTACTGGAACGGCTCGGGCTGGACGATCTCCGCGCTGGACGCGCCTCTGCCCACTCCCGAGCCCGCAGCCTTCGGCCTGTTAGCGGTTGGCCTCTTAATGATCGGTGGCTACTGCTTGCGCCGGCGCCGGGTAGCCGGAGCGCGCACAGCGTAGGCCGAACTTTCCCGCGGGGGCGGCCGATGATCCATCGGGCCGCCCATTCTTGCATCGTATCGCCGCACGGCGGCCCGCGTCGCCGAAGCGCCGGGACCTGCCTTGTCCGGCTCCGCTGTGGCGCGGGCGGCTCCCCGCTCAGCGCCAGGCGCGTACCGCGAACCGGTTCGGCCGGAAGCCGGAGCCGAGACCTTAGAATAGACAACTGATGGCTTTGCCGCCGCTCAAGGTGGGTTTCGTGAGCTTGGGCTGCCCGAAGAACCTCGTGGATTCCGAGGTCATGATGGGCCAGCTGGCGCGCCACGGCTTGGAGATTACGCCGCGTGCGGAGGATGCCGACGTGTTGGTGGTCAACACGTGCAGCTTCATCGAGCCGGCGCGGCAGGAGTCGGTGGACACCATCCTCGAAATGGCCGGGCACAAGAAGGCCGGCAAGGCGCAGCGGCTGGTCGTCGCCGGGTGCCTGGTGGAACGCTACCGCGAGCAAATTCGCGCCGAGATTCCCGAAGTGGATGCGCTCGTCGGCACCAACGAGATCGAGCAAATTCTCGCCGCCGTAGCGCCGGAAAGGGCGCCCACGGCGCCGCCGCGAGCCGAGGGCGCGACGCTGCTGCCGGTGCTGCCGCCGGATTTTTTCGATCCTCGGCCGCGTGCGCCGTACCTTTACGACGAGCTGACGCCGCGCCTGCTGGCGACGCCGCGCCACACCGCCTATATCAAGATCGCCGAAGGCTGCGACCACCCGTGCAGCTTTTGCGTAATTCCGCAGTTTCGCGGCCGATTTCGCAGCCGCCGCCTCGAATCGGTGGTAGCCGAGGCGCGGAAGCTGGCGGCGGGCGGCGTCCGCGAAATCGTGCTGATCGGCCAAGATACGACCTGCTATGGCGAGGACCTCGGCCTCCAGCACGGCTTGGCGCAACTGCTGGCGCGGCTGGCCGAGATTGACGAGCTGACCTGGATCCGCGCTCTGTATTTTTATCCCAACCGGGTCACCCAGCCGCTGCTTGACGCGCTTGCCGCTCGTCCCCGCCTCTGCAAATACGTGGACATGCCGCTCCAGCACGCCAGCCCGGCGGTGCTCAAACGCATGAAGCGGGGCGGCGGTGGGGAAATATTCCTGCGGCTGCTCGAGCGCATTCGCCGCACCATACCGGATGTGAGCTTGCGGACGTCATTCATCGTCGGCTTCCCCGGCGAGACGGAAAACGATTTCGAGATGTTGTGCGAATTCGTGCGGGAAGCCGAGTTCGATTGGATGGGCGTCTTTGAGTACTCGGACGAGGAAACCAGCGCTTCCTTCGGCCTCGACGGCAAAGTGCCGAAGCCGGTGATCGCAGCGCGGCGCCGGCGGCTGATGGCGCTGCAACGCCAAATCTCGCGGCGCAAGCGGCGCGCGCAAATCGGCCGGCGCCTGCCGGCCTTGCTCGAAGGCCCGGCGGCGGAAAGCGATTTGCTGTGGCAAGCCCGCCTGGAATCGCAAGCGCCGGAGATCGACGGCAAAGTCTTGATCAACGACTTCGCCGGCGCGGCGGGGGCGGCTGCGGGCGCGCTTGGGACGGTCGAAATCACCGCCGCCCACGACTACGATCTGGTCGGCACCTGGATCGGGCGGTAGCGCGGGCCACCGCCGCAGCACGAGTCCGGAGCAGCGCCGGGGCTGATATACTCCAAAACCGGAGAACGCCCCCGTCATGAGCTATTCCGCCCGCAGCGCGATTTTAGCCTGTCTCGTCGCCTTTCTTGCCGCTATCGCTCCCGCTCAGAGCCGCCTGACTCCCGAGCAAGTCAACCAAAGAGTCGAGGCCATGCTCAGCAAGCTCACGCTCGAGCAGAAGATCGCGCTGATCGGCGGGGAGAATAACATGTTCATCCGCGCCGAACCCAGCATCGGCCTGCCCGCGCTGAAAATGTCGGACGGCCCGCTGGGCGTGCGCACGTGGGGGCCGACCACCGGCTATGCCGCCGGCATCGGCTTGGCGGCCAGTTGGGATCCGGCGCTGGCGCGTCGCGTCGGCGTGGCGATCGGGCAGGACGCGCGCGCCCGGGGCGTCAACTTCTTGCTCGGTCCCGGCGTGGATATCTACCGCTTGCCGCTCAATGGCCGCAACTTCGAGTATTTCGGCGAAGACCCTTATCTCGCCTCGCGCATCGCCGTGGGCTATATCGAGGGCGTGCAGAGCCAGGGCGTCTCCTGCACGGTCAAGCACTTCGCGCTCAACAACTCCGAGTACGACCGGCATAACGAGAATTCGATCGTGGATGAACGCACGCTGCACGAGATTTATCTCCGCACCTTCGAGGCGGCGGTGCGCGAGGCCCATGTGGGCGCGGTCATGGATTCGTACAACCTGATCGACGGCACACACGCCAGCCAAAACCACCTGCTCAACGTCGAGATTCTCAAGGACGCGTGGGGCTTTCAGGGGGTCCTCATGTCGGACTGGGGTGGCACCTACGACGGCGTGGCGGCGGCGAACAACGGCTTGGATCTGGAAATGCCCTTCGCGCGCTTCATGAACGCAGAGACGCTGCTGCCCGCCATCCGTGATGGCCGGGTCACGCAGCAGACGATCGACGATAAGGTGCGCCGCATCCTGCGGCTGGCGGTCGAGATGGGATGGCTGGACCGGCCGCAGGCCGATCCCGGCATCCCGCTATACGATCAGGCCTCGCGCGCCACCTCGCTGCAATCCGCGGAAGAAGCGATCGTGCTGCTGAAGAACCAAGGTCACTTGTTGCCCTTCGACCCCCGTGCGATTCACACGCTCGCGGTCATCGGACCCAACGCGTATCCCGCCGTGCCTTCGGCCGGCGGCAGCGCGCAGATCGATTCCTTCGACCCGATCAGCGACTTAACGGGCATCAGCGACCTGGGAGGCCGGAACATGCGGGTCGTTTGGAATGCCGGCGTCAAGCCGCTGGCGGAGATCTTCGCGGCGGGCGGCTACATGAGCAGCAGCTTCAGCGTTGATGCCGCCGGCAAGCATCCCGGCCTCCTGGTCGAACAGTACGACAGCGCCGATTTCAGCGGCGATCCCCAGCGCAGCTTCGTGATGCATCTGGACAGCGCCAGCGGCAATCAGTGGGCGCCGCCGACGCGGCACCGCATTTCGCTGCGCTACACCGGCTATTACACTCCCCAGACCGCGGGGCCGCAGCGCTTTCTCGTCGCCTCAGTCGGACCGGACGCTTACTCGCTCTACGTCAATGACAAGCTGGTGCTGCAGCAGCCGAGCGCGGAAGGCCAGGTGCCGCACTCGGTGGATCTCGATTTGCCCGCCGGCCAGCCCGCCTCGGTGCGGCTCGACTACGAGCCGGTGACGGATCATCCGCGGCTGGGCTTCGGCGCGCTGCCGGCGGCGGCCATGGTCGATCCGCAGGCCATCGCCATGGCGCGGCATGCCGATGCCGTCGTGCTATGCGTCGGCTTCAATCCGCAGAGCGAGGGCGAGGCGCACGACCGCACCTACGCCTTGCCGCCCGGCCAGGTGGAGCTGATCAACGCCGTGTTGGCCGCCAACCCCAAGACCGTGGTCGCGATCACTTCCGGCGGCAGCGTGGCCACGGCGAACTGGATCGCCAACGCCCCAGCGGTTCTGGAAACCTGGTATGGCGGCACGGAAGGCGGGCGCGCGTTAGGCGAGGTACTCTTCGGCCGCGTCAATCCCTCGGGCCGGCTGCCGATCAGTTGGGAGCGCCGCATACAGGATGATCCCGCCTACGGCAATTACTACGAAGAACCCGGCACCCATGATGTGACCTATAGCGAGGGCCTGATGCTCGGCTATCGCTTCTTCGACCACGGCTCGGTCAAGCCCTTGTTCCCCTTCGGCTACGGCCTCAGCTACACGACGTTCGCGTTCCGCAATGTCGCCGTCACCCCGTCGAGCGGGTCGCCGGACGGTCCCTACACCGTGAGCTTCGACGTGCAGAACACCGGCACGCGCGCCGGCGCCGAGATCGCCCAGGTCTATGTCGGCGATCCTTCGGCGCGGCTGCCGCGGCCGGAGAAGGAACTGAAGGGCTTCGCGCGCGTGTACCTGCAACCGGGCCAAACGCGCCGCGTTTCGGTCGCCTTGCACCGGCGCTCCCTCGCGTACTGGGACCCGGCGCTGCATCACTGGCAAGTAGATCCCGGCCGGTTCGAGGTCTATATCGGCGACTCATCCGCGGACGTGCCGCTGCGCGCCAGCTTCACCGTGCGCTAGCGCACCGCCGCGCGCTTAGCGCTCGCTGGCTGCGCGGGTCTGGACGCGGCGGTTGAACTCCGCTGAAGCGCCCCGGGGAATCGAGAGCGAGCGCCAACTCGCGCCCTGCCATTGTTTGGCGAGGAACACGATTTGGCCGGCGTGATAGGCGAAGTGCGCGAGTTGGCGGTTGCAAGCCTGCTGCACCGAATGTGCTTCGCCGCGGATGCGCACCTCGCGGGCCAAATCTGCGGCGCCCAGGCCGGCTAGGGTGGAGAATGCCAACTCGCACGCCGCTTCCCAGCCGGCTAGCAGGCTCGCGCGAGTCTCGTCGCCGTCGCGCTCGAATTCGGCGTCGCGGCTGCGCCAGGGCTTTTCACCGTCGCTGGTCAGAAAGTCGGTCCAGCGCGAGCGCAAATTGCCGATGAGGTGCTTGAGGACGATGGCGAGGGAGTTCGATTCCGGCGCAGGCGCGCGGAAGAAGTCTTGATCGCTGACCTGCGCCAGCGCGCCGTCAATCAGCTTCTTGTAATACCGAGAGAGGCTGAGCGCATCTTGCAGGTAATCGGCCGTGAAGTCCAAGGCCATGGCCGCGCGCCTTTCTCCCGCGAGCCGCTAGCGCACCACGCCTTCCAGGGGCGAACTGGCGCTGGCATAGAGGCGCATCGGCATGCGCCCGGCGAGGTAGGACTTGCGGCCGGCGGCAATGGCCAGGCGCATGGCTTCCGCCATCAACTCCGGCTTCTGCGCGGCGGCGATGGCGGTGTTCATGAGCACGGCGTCGGCGCCGAGTTCCATGGCGCGGGCAGCGTCGGAGGCGCAGCCGACGCCGGCATCCACGATCAGCGGCACCGTGGTCACCGTCTCGCGCAGGATGCGCAACGTCGCCTCGTTTTGGATGCCCAGGCCCGAGCCGATGGGCGCAGCCAAGGGCATCACCGCCGACGCGCCGGCGTCGACCAGCCGCCGCGCGACGATCGGATCGTCGTTGGTATAGGGTAGGACGATAAACCCCTCGTCGACCAGGATGCGGGTGGCTTCAAGCAGCGCGTGGGTGTCGGGAAACAGCGTCTTGGCGTCGCCGATGACCTCCAGCTTGATCCAGCGGTTGCCGAGCGCTTCGCGCGCCAAGCGCGCGGTGCGCAGCGCCTCCTCAACGGTGTAGCAGCCGGCAGTGTTGGGCAGCAGCTTGACTTTGCCGAGGTCGAGATAGTCAAGCAGGTTTTCGCGGCTGCGGTCGGTGATGTTGACACGGCGTACGGCCACGGTGACCATGCCGGCGCCGGAGAGCGCAACGCAGCGCGCCGTCTGCTCCATGCTCGCGTACTTGCCCGTGCCCACGATCAAACGCGACGCCAGCCGTTCGCCTGCCAGCTCAAAGACGTCGGCGGCCGCTCCCGCTTCGCTCACCACTGCTTCACTTGCACTCATGGTTCTAGGGTACGCCAGCGGCTAACAGAACCGCACGCGCGGCGGTTGGGGCGCCAAGCGCCTCCAAACGCCTCAGGCGGGGCAATCCGACGGCCAGTGAGGCGCGGCCCGTTCGCCGCGCTGCTGGGTTCGGTTCAGGCCTTCTTTTCAACGTGGCCCCCGAATTCGAAACGCAAGGCGGAGAGCACGCGCTGAGCGAAGTCGTCTTCGCCGCGAGAACTGAAGCGCTGGTAAAGGGCTGCGCTTAGGACCGGCGCGGGCGCACCCTCGTCCACCGCCGCTTTGATCGTCCAGCGGCCTTCGCCGGAATCGGACACCCGGCCGGAAAAGCTGTCGAGACCCGGCTGCTTGGCCAAGGCGGCGGCCGCAAGATCGAGCAGCCAGGAGGCGATCACGCTGCCGCGCCGCCAGACTTCGGCGATTTCGGCAATGGGTAAATCGAACTGATAATGCTCGGGCTCACGCAGCGGAGTCGTCTCGGCGTCCACTTCTCGGTTCTCACGACCGGCGTTGGCGTGCTTAAGGATATTGAAGCCCTCGGCATAAGCCGCCATGATGCCGTACTCGATTCCGTTGTGGACCATCTTGACGAAATGGCCAGCGCCGCTGGGCCCGCAATGCAGGTAGCCCTGCTCGGCGGTGCTCTGGCCCGGGCGACGTCCGGGCGTGGGCTGCAGGCTGCCGGCGCCTGGCGCCAGCGTCTTGAAGATCGGGCCGAGCCGGCCGACCGGCTCGGTTTCGCCGCCGATCATCAGGCAGTAGCCGCGCTCGAGGCCCCAGACGCCGCCGCTCGTGCCGGCGTCTATGTAGTGCAGCCTGCGGGTCGCGAGCTCCTTGGCGCGGCGAATGTCGTCGATGTAGTACGAGTTGCCGCCGTCAATGACCGTGTCGCCGACGGCCAGCAGCGGCGCCAGTTCGGCCAGGGTTTCATCAACGGCCGCGGCCGGCACCATCATCCAGACGGCTCGGGGCGGCCGCAATTGCCGCGCAAAGTCCTCAAGGGAGGCGGCGCCATGCGCGCCTTCGGCCGCCAGTGCCCGCACGCTGTCGGGGTTGCGGTCAAAGGCCACGCACTCGTGGCCGCCGCGCATCAGCCGCCGCACCATGTTGGCGCCCATGCGCCCCAATCCGATCATGCCCAATTGCATCGTGCTCGTTCCCGTGCGGTCGAATGCCGCAACCCTCCAGCGTACCAGCCCAAACGAGAGACCGGGGGAGAGGAAAGGAGACGACGGCCGGCCAAGCTAGTGCGAGATGCAGGCGTTGCTCACCTCTTGCTTTGGCAGGCAACTCGGGCGTGAGTTTCTGAATCGTACTTTAGTGACCGCTCCCAATGGGGGTTGGGAGCGTGCGCGTCCGCCATCTGGGCGTGGCGGATGCCGCGGCGGGACGCGAGCTTGGCGAACTCGCGTCCTGCGCCTCTGGGTCGGGCTCAGGAGGCTGTGGGCGAGGGGCAGCAAGGAGCGCCCTGCATCGCAAGGGCAGCCTTGACGAGGCAAAGAACGCGCCGATGCCTGGCGCATCAGATCGCGTCGAGCGCTTGCGCCAAGTCCGCCTCGATGTCCTCGACATCTTCGAGACCGACCGAAACGCGCACCAAGCCGTCCGTCACGCCCATGGCGGCGCGCTCGGCGGCGCTAATGCCGACGTGCGACATGGTCGCCGGATGCGACACCAGCGTTTCCACTCCGCCCAAGCTTTCCCCGAGCGCGGCCACCCGCAGCCGCGCCAGCACCGCCCGAGCCTGCGCCAGACCGCCGGTCTCGAAGGCGACCATGCCGCCGAAGCCGCTCATCTGGCGGCATGCCAGCTCGTGCTGGGGATGCGAGGGCAAGCCAGGGTAATACACGGCGCGCACCTTGGGATGCGCGGCGAGGAACGCGGCGACGCGGCGTCCTGAGGCATCATGCTGCCGCATGCGCACCGCCAGGGTCTTGATGCCGCGCAGCACCAAAAAGCACTCGAAGGGACTCAGGATCGCACCGGCCGCCTTCTGTACGAAGCGCACCGCCTCGATCTGGTCGGGCCGGGCTGCAACCACCGCACCACCCAAACCGTCGCTGTGGCCGTTGAGGTATTTCGTGGTCGAGTGCACGACGAAATCGGCCCCCAATTCGATCGGCCGCTGAAAATAAGGGCTCATGAACGTGTTGTCCACGGCCAGCGCCGCGCCTGCCGTGTGCGCCAGCCGCGCCATCTCGCGCAGATCGCAGAGCTCCATGAGGGGGTTGGTAGGCGATTCAGTCCAGAGCAGGCGCGTTTCGTTGCGAAAGGCGCGGGCGACGGCGGCGGCGTCGCGGGTATCCACGTAGCTGAAGCTCAGGCCCTGGCGCGCCAGCAGGCGGTCGAAGAAGCGGCGGGTTCCGCCGTAGACGTTGGCGCCGCAGACGACATGGTCGCCGGCAGCCAGCGTCCCAAGCACGCCCGCGATCGCGGCCATGCCGCTGGCGAAGGCGGCGGCGCCGGCGCCGCCCTCGAGGCTGGCGAGATTGGACTCGAGCGCCGTGCGCGTGGGGTTCGCGGCGCGCGAATATTCATAACCTTTGTTCTCGCCCAGGGCCGGTTGCGCGTAGGTCGAACTGGCGTAGATCGGCACGTTGACCGCGCCGGTCGCCGGGTCGGGCGGCTGGCCGGCGTGAATGGCGCGCGTGCTGAAGCCTGGGCTGGGCATCGCGGTGGATCAGTGCGGCAGCGGCTTCGTGCCGCGCAACTCCTCGGCGGTCCAAGCGATGTCACGCGGCGCGAAGTAGCTCCAGAGGCCCCAATCGCCATAGACCGGCTTCAGCTCGGCCATGACCGCATCGGTCAACGCGGCCCCGGTCTTGCCCGCGCGCTCGGCCCGGCCCACATCCGCGCGCAGCACGGCGAGGAAATCGCGCATCGCCTTCACGTCGGCGGCATGGGCCACTTCGCCATGGCCGGGGATGAAGACCGCTCGGGGATGATCGCACAGGAAGCCGTCGAGCGTGGCAATCAAGGGCGCAGTCGAAGCGTCAATCAAATTCGGGAGCATGTGATTCCACAGCATGTCGCCGGTGAAAACGACATTGGCGGCGGGAATGGTCACGACGGAGTCGCCGCCGGTATGCCCCGGACGATCGCGCACCTCGGCCATGATTCCGCCGAGGTAGATGTTGACGCCCTGGTCGTAGGTGATGTCCGGCAGCGTGATTCCCGCGACCCAGGCGCGCTGGGCGGCTGTGGGATTGGGACCGAAAAACTTCAAATTATCCGTGCGCGCCCAGCGTCGAACGTTGGTCTGCGCCATGATCGTCGCGCCGGCGGCGGCAAAGAGGCCGTTCCCGGCGACGTGGTCAATGTGGTAATGCGTGTTGACGACGTAGCGAATCGGCAGCGAGCTGATGCCACGAATGGCGGCCAATAGCTGTTGCGCCGCTTGGACGTTCTCGAACGTATCCACGACAAGAATCGCGCGCCGGCCGACGACGAAACCGGCGTTGGCGCCGGCCTTGCTGCGCGGCCCCGCGATCGCCGCCCACACGGACGGCGCGACTCGGTGCAGCGTGAACATCGGCGCCGGCGGCGGCAGCGCTTGCGCGGGCGCCACCGCCGCCAACGCGAGCGCCAGCAACGCCATTCGTGTACTCGCGACTTTCATGACCCTCGATCATACCCTTACGGTTCGCCAGGATGGCGGACCCACCTGGCTCGCGTTTTGACGCAATTTCCATGGCTCGCCGCCCCGCGCGAGGCCGAAGTTCGGCGCCAGGGAGCCGCACGCAGCATGGCGTCTCGGCGGTTGCACGGGCAGTGCTCTGCGCCGCCTTTATCGTCTCCGCTGTTTGATCCCGCCTGGCGAGCCGTTACTGCCGCGGCCTGATGGCCGCGCGGAGCCGCCACTCGAAAGCCGCCGTATTGCAACGATGGACGGCCAGCGCGTGCGGCTACGGCTGCAAAATCGCGCCGAGCAGGTCGGGCGTGCCCGCGACGCGCTCCAGATGCGGATAGCGCAAGCCGCCATGGTAGTCGAGCGCCACGGTCAGGTATTCGCCATCGCGCTGGACGAGCAGGCGGATTGGCCCGGACTCATGCTCCGCCTGGCGAATGGCGGCCCGCAAACGATCCAGGGTGAAGGCCTCGCCATCGACGGCCAGGATCTGCATGCCCAGGGTCATGCCGGCGCGAAAGGCCGGACTGCCCCAAAACACTTCGTGCAGCACGCCATCGGGCGAAACGCTGAAGCCCGCCGAGGAGGCGAAGGTGATGCCGCGCGGGCCGCTCTCGTGCTTCATCCAATCGGATTCGATGTCGTTATAAACGAGGCGGTAGCCGCCGCGCACAATGCCGTGCTCCGGCGGCTGAACCGCGAGCTGATCCACGCGCCGCCGGAAGAATTCGGCCCAATCGTAGGGCTGGACGGCGTTCATGGCGGCTACGACGTCATCGAAGGTGTAGGTGCGGGTGACGTAGCTGCCGTTGTCGATGCCATAGAAGCGCTTGGCGAAGTCGTCGAGCGAGCGGCGACCGCCGCTGAGCTGGCGAAGCAAGGTGTCTGCGTCGAGCCAGATCAGCAAGCTTTCCTGGTAGTAGTCCTCGCCGCGCAGCCAGCTCGTCCAGGGCACCGGCGCCCGTTGCGAAATGATCGGCTGGTTGGTGGTGTCGAGCAGCGGGCGCCAGCGGCGGCCGGGGCTGGCCTCGAAGTTGGCGGCGACGCGGGCGATGAGGTCGCGCGTCTCATCCGGCGTGCGCAGGCCGGAGCGCGCCGTCAGCACGTAGCCGTAATACTGCGTCAGGCCCTCATAGACCCAGAGCAGATCGTCCTGCATGGGAACGTTGAAGTTGGGCGTCCAAAGATCGAAGGGCCGGCGGAACTTGCCGTTCCACGAATGCGTGTATTCATGCGCCAGCAGGTCGCGGCCGGCGACGCCCGCCGTCCAATCCGTGAAGTAATTGCCGCGGGTCGCGTCTTCGCTCGATTGGTGATGCTCGAGGCCCTCGCCACCCATGGTATCGCTGAGGGCGAAAAGAAAGTCGTAGTGATCGTAATGATGCGAGGCGAAGAGCTTCTGAGCCTCGCGGGCGAGATTGCGATGCAGGCGCAGCTCCTCGGGGGTCGCCGCGAGCTCGGCGGGCGTGTCGGCGAAGACGTCGAGGAAGACGCGATTACCGGGGCCGGTGGAAAGATCGTAGCGGGCGTAGTTCACGCCGGCATACAGCGGCGAATCCACCAGCGTATTCAACGGCACCGGCTGGAAGACGACGTCGCCGCCGTTTTGCGATTGCGCGGTCAGCGCGGTCGCGAACTTCCAACCGCGCGGCAGGCGCACCGAAGGCGCGAACTCGATGCGGCGTGAGAAGTAACCGGCGGGATAGAGAACCACCGTGTTCCACGAGAGGTCCACCAAGCGCGAGGTGAACGAGATGCGGCCTTCGTCGCGCTCGAGCGGCGAGAGGTATTGGAAGCTGACGTCGAGCGTTTTGGCGCCGGCGGGCGGCGTGACGTGAAAGGCATAAACGTTGACGCGGTCGCGCAGCCACGGGACGCGCCGGCCATCGGCCGTGACCACCAGGCCGGCGAACTTGTCGATGGGGCCAGTGGGCGAGTGATTGCCGGGGATCCATTGCGGATAGAGCAGCGTCAGCGGGCCGCCGGCCAGTGGAATCGTCTCGTGCACGCTGATCACGCGGTGCGCCACGTCGGTGAGGTCCACGTGCAGGGCGATCGTGCCGGGATAGGCGATATCCGCCGGCGCCGGGATCGGCGGCGGCAGCGGCGCCGGCTGGGGTCCGGCGTATTGGGCGCGAGCGGCGAGGACGAGAGCGAGCGCGCAGACGGCAGCAGCGGACGCTATGCGCGCTCCGCCGCGCGACGAGATTTGGTTCACGAGACTCTCCGTAAGCGGCCCGGCCTCGCGCGAGCTGCGCTAGAGGCCGGGTGGGGACTTCGTGCCCGGAGCCGCCGGCTTGGCGGCGGGCGCCGAGGCGGTAGCAGCCGGATGCTGCTCGTTGTAGAGCTTCACGATGTCGTCGGTGATGTCGATCTTTTGGGCGGCGAACAGCACCGGATCCTGCGGCGGGCTGGCGTTCAAAACTAGAGCGTAGCCGTGCGATTGCGCATAGCTTTGAATGACGGGAAGCATCTTTCGGAAGATGCTTTGAGCAGCGGCGTTTTCGGCGGTTTGAAAATCGCTCTGCGCGTCTTGCATGTCCCGCTGGAACTGCTGCTCCTTCGTCTGCAGCGTCTGGGTGAGGTTGTCCTTGGCATCGGCACTCAAGGTGTCCCCGCCATTCTGCAACTGCTTCTGAAGCGCTTGGATTTGGTTCTGCTCGTTCTGCAATTCGGTTTTCTTGGGTTCGAATTGCGTGGCTAGATCCGCGAGGGCCTTTTTGCCCTCTTGCGTTTCCTGCAGGGCCTTGCGGATGTCAACGTAGGCGACCTTCTGTTCGCTCTGCGCCCATGCGCCGAGAGCCAGGGCGGCAATAAGGCCAAGTACAAGTTGAAGTTTCATCGTTTTGTGACGGCAGGGCCGCCCCTTTTCCGAACGCCGCTTCTCTTGTTCGCGGCAGCGGCCCGGCTCCGACGACCGACCCCAAAACCGCTCTGATGGGTCTCTCTGAGCAGCCGGGATACGCCGAACAGGGGGATTATAGGGCGGGCGATTTGGCCAGGTCAACGCCAAGGCCCCGCTCCTCGATCGCCGGGCCGGCCTTCAGGAGCCGGGCGCTCGGGCGGCCACCCCGGCCATGAAGTCGCGGCCCTTGCGTTCGGGGCCGAGGGCGATCACCGTGACGCCGACCAGGATCACGGCGGTTTCGAAGAGGGCCATGGCGCCGGCATAGCCGAAGCGCCCGCGCAGCGCGTACTCCCAAGTATTGGTGGGCGCGGCGATCAGGATGCCCAACTGGTAGGCGAGGCCGGGCAGCAGGCCACGCGTGCTGGGAGGCGAGACTTCGTTGAGATGCGCAGGAATGATGCCCCACGCGCCTTGCACGCCCGCTTGCAGCAAAAAGGCGCCTGCAGCGAGCCAAAAGGCGGCGGCCGAAAACACCCAAAGGGGAATCACCACCAGCGCCAGCAGCATCGCCGCGATCATGCCGCGGCGGCGGCCGATGTGTTCGGAGGCCAAGCCGAAGGCGACCGCCCCTAAAATTGCCCCAACGTTATAGAGCATGGCGATGCCGGTGACGGCGCCGTTGCCGAGGTGATGGGCGCTGCGGAGAAAGTCGGGGTAGAGATCTTGGGTGCCGTGCGAGAGGAACATCAGCAGCGTCATCATCACGACCAGGTAGAGGAAACGCTTACTATCGGCGCCGACATCCCGCAGGATGGCCCAGAACGAGGGGGCGCGGCTGCGCTGCCATGCCTCCGACTCCGGTACCCGGGCGCGCACGTAGAGCGCTAGCAGCGCCGGCGCCCCGCCCACCCAAAACATCGCTCGCCAGCCCCAATGGGGCAGCACAAAAGCCGCAGCCAGCGCGGCGAGAAAATAGCCAACCGAATAGCCACTCTGCAACAACCCGCTCAGCACGCCGCGATGGCGGCGCGGCGCGGCTTCCATGGCCAGCGAGGCGCCGACGCCCCATTCCCCGCCCATGCCGATGCCGTAGAGCGCTCGCAAAACGAAAAAGACAGCGAAGCTGGGCGCGAATCCGCAAGCGGCTTCGATGACGGAGTAGAAAAGAATATTGGCGATGAGCGGCAGCCGTCGTCCGTAGCGGTCGGCGAGCAGGCCAAAGATGAGCGCGCCGACCGGCCGCATCGCGAGCGTCACCGCGATTGTGCCGATCACCTCCGCCTTGCTTACGCGAAATTGCGCGGCCAAGGTGCCGACCAAGAACGTCAGTACGAAGAAGTCAAAGGCGTCGAGCGTCCAACCGAGAAAGCCGGCCAGCAGCGCCTGCCGTGCGCCGGGCACCCGTGTGGTTTCGCTCACTGCAGCCATAGGCCAGCCATTATGAACTGGAAAAGGCGGCGGGCGGGACGATCAGGATCGCCGGACTTCGTTCCTGCCGGCGCGCGAGCGCACGAGCAATATTGCTAGGTTGCGCTGCCTTCCCCCTCGACGTGACGATGTATCGGGCGTTTCCCTGCGGGCTTTCGCAACACGCCTATTCATCGCCGGGCGGTAAAGGCACCACCGGCAGCACCCGGCCGTCGTTGATGCCGCTTTCGAAGTTGAGCACGCTGCGCAGCAAGCCGGGGACAGCGCGCTGCTCGAGAATCGCCGAGATGAAGACCGGGTCGGTGGGGCTCAACACCGCTCCCGGCAGAAAGTCATACAGCCAAGGCAAGCCGAGCAGCCAGCGCGCCAGCAGGGCCAGCGCCACGAGGGTTGCGGGCAGCCCCGGCGCCAGAACGCGCGACATGAGGAGCGCCATCGCGCGCGCAGCCCTTGCGTGCGCATGGTGAAGAGCACGCTCATGAGTGCTAATTCGGCGGTGATCTGCAACAGTTCCGAGTGAGCCGAAGGCACGGCCCCGAAAACACCCCAGCCGAGCAATTGAACCCGCCGGCAAAAAGAGGACGGCGGTCGAAAGCACCGTGCGCTGGACGTGCAGGGCCGCCCATAGCAGCGTTATGGAGAAAACCAGGACCGGCACCGTCCGCGGCGCGGCATCGGCGCGCCGCGCTTTAGCTTTAGAGGGGCGCGAAGAGCCCGCTGCTGTTGCTAGAAAGCGGCGATTGGGCGGGCGGCGGCGCGTTCCCGAATGATTTCGCCACGGACACGCGGCAAGCACTCGGGATGCTGCTGCTGCAAATAGGCGATGAGCTTCTCGCGGACCAAACAGCGCAGATCCCAAGCTTGACCGGAATTGCGGGCGCTCATCAAGGCGCGCAGTTGCAGCGTGTGCTCGGTCGCATCGCTGACTTGGAGCACCTGCACCTTGCCGTCCCAGAGCGGCGTGGACTGCAGGATGCGCAAGAGCTCCGCCCGCAGTTCCTCCACCGGCGTCGAATAGTCCACGTAGAGATAGGTGCTGCCGAGCAGGTTCGCGGTATGCCTAGTCCAATTCTGGAACGGCTTCTCGATGAAATAGGTCAAAGGCAGAACCAACCGCCGCAGGTCCCAGATGCGCACAACGACGTAGGTGGTGCCGATCTCCTCGATCCAGCCCCATTCGCCTTCGACTACGACGGCATCGTCCAAGCGGATCGGCTCGGTCAGCGCCACCTGCACACCTGCGATCAAGCTCGCCAAGGTCGGACGCGCCGCCATGCCGATGACCAAGCCGGCAACACCGGCCGAGGCGAACAGGCCCGTGCCGATTTGGCGGATAGCGGGAAAAGTCATAAGCATGATCGCCAGCGCGACCACGGCCACGGCCACCGAGAACACGCGACGCAGCAATTGCATTTGCGTCTGCACGCGCCGCGCCGCCAAGTTATCGGCCGCGTGCACGTCGAAGCGCCGGGCAACAAAGTCGTCGGCGATGCGAGTCAACGCTACCATCCACCACGCCAGCGCCGCAATCAGCGCCAGCTCCAGGGCGTGGGCAAGGCCGCCAGCCAAAGCGGCGGGCAGGCGCAGCGCCGGCAAGGCCAGCATCACGCCGATCACCAACAGGGTCCAGAGCGCCGGTCGCCGCGAATGCCGCAGCGGCAGCCACCATGGCGAGGCCCCGGAGCGCTTCAGGCGATCGCCGGCAGCGAAGGCAATACGATGCGCGACCCAGGCGACAGCCAAGGCCGCGACGATGAAGACGGGAGAGCGCAACCATTCGGTCCAAAGCCTCAGCATCATTTGAGTCTCCTGACGTGAGCGGAACAGCCGCAAGTTTTTCCGCCTTCCGAATCGCAGCGGGACTGGCCGAAGCGGAAGCCGACGGCAGCCGAGGGCATCGGCGACTGCACGGGCAAGTCGGAAGGCCGGGGTGGGAGGCGCGAGCCGCCTCGCCGGGTAAGCGCCGGCGCTGGCCGCGCGCTAGGCCATGCGGGTCAGCGCCGCGGCGGCGCGGGGAAAGCGCGCCGATGGCGGCCGTTCCAAGGGGGCTGCGAGAATTGCGGTGCGATCACGAGCATCATGGCGCGCCGGGCGAAGCCGCCAGCGGCGGCGCTGCGAACTTCGCGCATGCGCCTAGACTAAACCAGCTTAGGCGGAAGGCGCCAGACGCCACGCGCGGGACTACGCCGCGCCACAGGAAAAAGAGCCGGCGTTCTCAGCGAGCCAGCGGCTTCTCGTGGCCGCGGGCGGAAACCGGCTCGATCCGCAAAGCACCGCCACGCTCGATCCAAAGCGCGTGATCGAAGTTGTTGACGGTGGGGCAGACATGCCGCGGCACCAGGTACAGCAGCTCGCCGCGTGCCGGCGGCGGCGCGCCGGCAGCGACGGCGAACGGCAGATGCTCCTCGCTCGGCCGCAACGCGGTGAGGTCAGAGCGGCCCCAGACTTCGCAGTTGGGCACGCCGCAATCGGCGGAGACCGCCTTGTGGCCGGCGTCGCAGGTGACGATGTTCGGCGCGGGCTGGCTCACCACCCGCGCCAGCACCAGCGCGGCGGGACGATAACCGTAGGCGGCCGGCAGTTGCGACAGGCTGGTGGTATCGCCATAGACCACCGTGCCGGGCGAGACGCGGTGAACGAAGGGCGCGTCGAGAAAACCGTCATAGCCGAGCGAGCAGGGCAGCGCCGGCGTGCCCGCGGTGACGACTTCCGGCGGCGGGTAGCCGGCTCGGGCGAGCGCGGCGGCAAATTCGACTAAGGCATCGTACCCCCGGCGCGCCGCGCTGGTGCGCTCGGCCAGCGGCAGGGCGCCGAGGTGGCCGTCGTAGTAATGCAGACCGCGAAACTCGACGCCGTGCTCCCGCATGCGCGCCAGCGCCGGCAAGGCGCCCCCGGATGCGAGCGGCGCGCCGGTGCGGTCCATGCCGGGATTCAGATCCCAAAACAGCCCAACCCCTGACCCAATCCATGGCGCCACGTCGTCTTCAACTTCGGCCAGCGCCGAGACGCGCGCTTCCGGATGCGCGCGCGCCAAGGCGCGAACGCGGTCCATATGGGGGCCGCGCAGGGGGTAGGCGATGAGCACGTCGGCGGCGCCGGCTTCGAGCGCGACGGCAAGTTCGAGGGTGGTCGCGCACTTGCATTGCGTGATGCCCTGCGCCACGAGTTCGCGCACGGTGGCGGCGAGCTTCGCGGTCTTCACGTGCGGACGCCAGCGCGCCGCGGCGGCACGCAAGCCGGCCGCGCCAACGAGGGGCGGCGCAGTCGTGACATCCCAACCGGCGGGCGCGGCCAGCAGCCGCAAAGTCGTCGCAATGTTTTCCCGCACCGCCTCGGCGTAGATCGCCAGCGCCGGCGTGGCGATCATGCCGGCCTTCGGGAGCTCATAGCTCATGCGGTCAAGCGTAGCAAGGCGACGTTTGCGGTTGGCAGTTGGCGGTTGCATAAGACCGAAGGCCAGGGCCAGAGCCGGAAGCAAGGCGGGGCGGATGGCAGAGGGCGCTTGTCAGCCTGCAGCCGAATGTCGCCATGTCTGCCAGGGCCGTCCGTTCGCCGCGATCTGCCGCCGGCCTCAGCGCACGAGGTCAATCACGCTCGCGTGCGGCGCCAGCGTCGTGTCGAAGCGGCCGGAAGCACCCGCCCAACGGTGTTGCCACAGATCGCGGACGCGATAGCGGCGCGCGGGCAATCCCAGAGCGCTCCAGGCATAGGCGACGTGCTGCGGCTGATCACTCAGGTTAAAGGCGGCGATGTAATGGCCGCCGCCGCGCGCAGGCCGCGCCGTCCAGATCGTCACCGCCGCATCGGGCACGGGCACATTGCGATTGCCGGTCGAATCTTGATCCACGGCAATAACTTCGGCGTTCGTCAACAGCGCCAGCGTGCTGGGATCGGCCAGCAGGAGATTGCCGCCCATCATCAGCGGCGAGCGAAACATGCACCACGCGGTGAACATCGTGCGGGCTTCTTCGGCGCTCAGCCGTGAGGCGCGGGGGCGACCCCAGCCCGGCCGCGGCCGCAAGGGGCCGAGCGGCAGCATGTCGGCATCGGGCCAATGGCCGGGGCCGGCGTAGCGCTCCCAGGCGGCCGCACGCGCGAATTGATTGGCGACGCCTTGGGGAAAGCCGGCGCCGGTGCGCCATAGATCCCAAACGTCGTTGGAGATGCGCCACATCTCAGCGTTGGCGCTTAGCTCGTGCGCCTCGGCCAGCGGCGCCGGCCCCGGCGATAGGCTCAGCACCATGGGCCGGCCCGCGTTCCGCAAAGCTTGGCTCAGGATGCGAATCTCGCCGCCTTTATAGGGGTGGCTGGCGATGCAATCCGCCTTGACGAAGTCCACGCCCCAGCGCGCGTAAAGGCGCGCGAGCGAGCGGTAGTAGGCGCGGCCCGCAGCGCTGGCAGCCTTAATGCCGTAATTGAAATCGTTCCAGGGACAAGTGTCGTTCGGGTCGGCGGCTTGAGCGGCGCGGTAGGGCGAATTCGCGATGGGCAGATTATTCGCCACCGCCTGCCGCGGGATGCCGCGCAGAATGTGAATACCGAAGCGCAAACCGAGCGAGTGAACGTAGGCGGCCAGCGGCCGCAGTCCCGCGCCTCCGACCGCGGACGGAAACCGATCCGGGTCGGGGACGTAGCGTCCCAAGGCATCGAGGTGGAGGCGTTCGCGACCCGCTTCGCCCTCTTGCGGACCGGAGGCATACCAGCCCTCATCGATCACCACGTAGCGCCAGCCGTAGCCTCGTAAGTGGCGCGCCATGAAAAGCGCCTCGGCCCGCACCTGCGCTTCATCGATCGAGGTCGCAAACGAATCCCAACTGTTCCAACCCATGGGGGGCTTGAGCGCCAAAGCTTGTGCGCCGCGCCGATGCGGCGCTTGCTGCCCAAGGGCAGGCAGGCACAACCAGAGGCCAAACAAGGCGAGGGCGATGCGGCGTTGCATGACGGGAGTGTAAAACGACAAGCCGGTCGACGGCACAGATGGCAGCCGGCGGATGACAATCAGGCCGGCTCAGCCAGGCGTACGATCAGCATATGAAGCGGCAACCGAAAGTCAGCGTGGAGCGGATCGGGTTGGACGAGCTCGGCCGCGATCTGAAGGATATCGTTTTCGTGGACGCGCGCAGCGCGACGGCGTTGGCCAGAAATCCTGCCGAGGTGCCCGGAGCCATTCATGTGCCGATCAAGGCGCTGGACGCGGCAGTCAAGAAACTGCCGCACAGACGCCCCCTGGTTACGTATTGCACCTGAAGCCACGAAAAGACGAGCGCCCGGGTGGCGCGCGAATTGACGGAGCGTGGCTACAAAGACGTCCGCGTGCTGCGCGGAGGATTCAAGGCTTGGCAGAACGCCGCGTTGCCCACGCAGGCGACCGAAGGCAGCGGCAAGCGCCCGCGGAAATGATTGCGCGGCACATTGCCCGGCCAGGAGCGTACCGGTAAACGAAGAACGCGGCGAAATTACGCGTCAGCTTGCTGGAGAAGAGCGACAAGGCCCTCGAGCTTCGCCGCCGCGGCGGGGGGCAGCGCGTGACGCCGGGCGAGATATGCGGGCGCGTTATATGTCAGCCAAACGCGGCCGGCCTCATCCTGGCGCAACAGCACGCGAAAAGGTAAATCGAGGTCCAAGCTGGGAGCGGCCAGCATCATCGGCGTACCCACCGCCGGGTGGCCGAAGTACAACGCCAGCGTGGGCGGCATGGCTAGGCCGACCCGCGCGGCGGCGGCGGCGTGATCGATCTTGGCGAACAAGCGCAGGCCGTGTTGCTCAAGGAGCGCCTCCAGGCACGCAGCGGTTTGCGCGAGCGAGTGCCGGGAGGCGAAAGTCATCAAGCCGCTGGATTCGGTCTCGGCGGGCAACATCGGCGAAGCGCCGCCTCAACGGCAGCGCCGAGAGTAGTATGCCTCGTTCCAGCGCAGCGCCTGCTGGAAGCCGGCGAGGTGCGTGGCGCCGTCGATGATCACGCACTCAATGCCGGCGATTTCGGCGAAATCGGCAAGGTGTTGCGCGGTCAAGGCGGGGGCGAAGGCGGTGTGATGCGAGCCGCCGGCGTAGATCCATGCTCCGGCGGCGACTTTGAGGCTGGGCCGGGGCGTCCACAGCGCGCGGGCGACGGGCAAGCGCGGCAGCGGCTCGGGCGGCGCGGTCGCATCCACTTCGTTGACCAACAGCCGGAAACGGTGGCCCAGATCCACTAGGGACGCGGTCACGGCGGGGCCGGAGCGGGCGGTGAAGACGAGGCGCACGGGATCGGCCTTGCCGCCGATCGCGAGCGGATGGATTTCCAGCGACGGCTTGGCCGCGGCAATCGAGGGGCAGACTTCGAGCATGTGCGCCCCGAGAACTTGGCCGGGAGGGGTTAGGTCGTATGTATAGTCCTCCATGAAACTGACGCCGCCGGAGAGGCCCGCGCTCATCAACTTCATAATTCTCACCAGAGCGGCGGTTTTCCAGTCGCCTTCGGCTCCGAAGCCATAGCCGCTCGCCATCAGGCGTTGTACGGCCACGCCGGGGAGCTGGACAAGTCCATGGAGGTCCTCGAAGGTATCGGTGAAGGCCTGAAAGCCGCCCTCGGCGAGAAACGCTTGCAGCCCCAATTCGATCTTGGCGGCCTCACGCAAGGCGGAACGGCGCTCGCCGCCGGCGCGCAGCGACGGCGCGACTTCGTATAGGTCGTCATATTCGGCGACGAGGCGGTCCACATCGGCACCGCCGACTTGGGCGATGCGGGCGGCGAGGTCGCCGACCCCGTAGCCCTCGACGGCAAAGCCGAGGCGCATGCGCGCCTCCACCTTGTCGCCTTCTGTCACGGCGACGTTGCGCATGTTGTCACCGAAACGGGCGACGCGCAGGCGGCGCGCTTCGCGCCACCCGGCCGCGGCGCGCGACCAGGCGGCGATCTCGGCAATCACGTCGCTGTCTTGCCAGAAGCCGGCAATCACCTTGCGCGCCAGTCCCATGCGCGCCGTCAGAAATCCGAACTCGCGATCGCCGTGCGCGGACTGGTTCAGGTTCATGAAATCCATGTCCAGCGTGGCCCAGGGCAAGCGGCGATGAAACTGGGTATGAAGATGGGCGAAGGGCTTGTCCAGGGCATTCAGCCCGGCGATCCACATCTGCGCCGGCGAGAAGGTATGCATCCAGAGCAGCAGGCCGATGCAGCGGTCGTCGCGGCTGGCATCGGCGCAGAGCTCGCGGATGGCCTCAGCGGAGGCGAGCACGGGCTTGGGCACGATGCGGACCGGAATCTCCGGCGAATGCGCGAGCGCCTGCGCGATCTCGCGGACCCGCCCGTCGACTGTCTTCAGCACACTGTCGCCATAGAGATGCTGGCTGCCGGCGGCAAACCATATTTCGAGTTTGGAAAGTTCGGTCATGTTTTTCACGGTTGGGCGGATGGATCAGCGACGACGTGCTGATCCGGACTCCGGCGCGGGTTGGTGCAAGTGCCACAGTTTCGCATAGGGGCCAAGAATCAGGGATCGGACCACTGTCGTAAGCCGTCAACCGGGGACTCAAGTCGTAAATCAGCGGTCAGGCGGCTGCGCACTCCGGCGCATGGCGCCGCTCACGAGCCTAGGTCCAGCAATACGCGGCCGCGATGCAGGCCCAGCAAGATCTGCACCAATCGGTGGGCGATCAACTCATGCAAGGTCCAGAGCTCTCGATTCGCTTCGAAGATCGCGCCGGCGTCACTCGCGTCGACCTCGCCGGCCCCGGCCTCGAGGGCACGAGTGGCCTCCGCAATCACGGGATCGGCAAGCGCCTCGCCGGCGATTTCCCACAAGGTGATGAAGCGATCCACGGCGGAGGGAAAGCTGACTTCAAAGACGCCGTAGTTGCTGGTGGTGCGGGGCGGCTTGTAATCGAGATTGAAGGGTCCGTCGTAACCATGCGAGCGCAGCAGGATCAAGACATTCAGCCAATCGAGCGGATTGACGAGAGCGACGCCCAAATCGACGTCGTGCTTGAGGCGATAGCCGTCATTGACGTCAAAATGCCAGAGCTTGCCGGCCAGCAGCGCGCGCGCCAAGGCCGCGCGCGGCGCGCCGCCCCACATCAGCTCGTGCAAGTATTCCGGGTTGACGCCGACCATTTCCGGATGCGAGAGCAAGCCGGAGTCGATAAAAGCCAGCATGGCGTCGGTGGTCGGCAGCAGCAACTCGGCCTGGGGCTCGAAGGGTTTGGCTTCCAGGCAGTGGCGCAGCGGCGGGCGGCCCTCCGTCTGGGCGAGGGCCAGGTCCTTGTCGCATGCGGCATTGATGGCTTCCGCGTAGCGGCGCAGCATGCGCGGCTCGTCCACGACGCCCTGGAATTGGTAACCGAGCGTACCGGGCCAGTACACGGCGAACTCGGCGCCAAGCCGATGGCCGATTGCGACGACGTTCTCGAGGCGGCGGCGGGCATAGGCGCGCACCTCAGGCTGCTCGCCGGCGGGACTGGCGCTCCAAACCGGATGATGAAACGTTTCGCCGGTCACCATCGAGCATTTCACGCCGTTCTGCCGCAGGGCGCGGTCGATGACGTCGAGAATCTCATCCTGCTTCGGTGTCATCAGGTCTTCGGTGGCGATGATGTCGGTGTCGTGCGTCGTCCATAAGCCGATACCGATGGCGGCGAAGCACTCGATCACCCGAGCAGGCGGAACGGGCTCGCGCGTGGGCGCGTGAAAGAGCGCCTGCCCAGGGTACGCGGCGGCCCATTGCGGACCGCTGATACGGAACTTGCGGCGGACTTCCGGGGAATAGCTGCCGCCGCAGGCCGCCATAAGGCGGGCGACCAAGGCGCGCTGCCGCGGTTGAGACTCGGTTTGGCTCATTGTTTTTTCGAGTGACGGCACGGAATATCCTTGCCCGCAAACATTGGTGCACTTAGCGGTCAACGCCTACGTTGTTTGCGGCTCGAACATTATAGCGACGGCAGGGGGGCGGAGGCGTCAGGTGTCAAGTCCCAGGCCTCAGGCCGCCCGCCTGGGCGCTGGGCCGCCTCCGCTGTCCGGGTCCAAAGCTCAGGGCGGGCCGCCCACCACTGCTATCACCGGATGCCCGCGCGAACGCGACGGAATCCGAAATTCGATCTCTCGCCTTAGCCCGGCCCTTCCCGTACCTGGCACGCAACGGGCATGCTTGTACAATCGAATTTTCTCGTGTCCCAGCCCAAAGCCATCGCCACCCGGTGCATTGCCTGCAGTGCCAGTGGGGCGGCAACCGGGCGGTTTCGTTGCGCCTCGTGCGGCGACCTCTTGGAGGTGGTCACGCAGCGACCGGCGCAAGCCGCGACATTGCCGGCGCTGTGGCGAGAACGGCGGCGCTCGGACACCGCACTCGACCGCAGTGGTGTCTGGCGATTCCGCGAAGCGCTGCCGGGCTTAGTGGCGGCCGCGAGCGTGGTGACGTTGGAAGAGGGCAATACGCCTCTTTACGCGCTGCCGCGGCTAGCGGCGAAGCTGGGCCTAGAATCGCTGCTCGCCAAGCACCAGGGCATGAACCCGACCGGGTCTTTCAAGGACACCGGCATGACCGTGGCCGTGAGCCGAGCGCGCGAGGAAGGCTGCTGCTGGGTGGCATGCGCCTCGACCGGCAATACCTCCGCTTCCATGGCGGCTTACGCGGCGCGGGCCGGTCTGGGCGCGCTCGTGCTGGTGCCGGAGGGGCAGATCGCCTGGGGCAAGCTGGCCCAGGCGCTCGACTATGGCGCCCTGACCTTTCAAATCCACGCCGATTTCGACGGCTGCGTACGCGTGCTGGATGAGATCGTCGGCCGCGCGCCTGTCTATCTCGTCAATTCGGTCAATCCTTTGCGCCTGGAGGGGCAAAAGACCGCGGCGCTCGAGTTATGGGAGCAGTTGCAAGGCGACTTGCCTGATCATTTGCTCGTGCCCGGCGGCAACTTGGCCAACGGCTCGGCGTTGGGCAAAGGATTGCTGGAGCTGCAGGACTGGGGCTTGGCATCGCGACTGCCGAAGATCTCGGTGGTGCAAGCGGCCGGAGCCGACCCGCTGGCGCGGGCGTGGCGAAGCGACGGCGCCCCAACGATGGCGCCCCTGGCGCCGGAGTCGCTAGCGACGGCGATCCGCATCGGCAAGCCGGCGTCGTGGAAGAAGGCGGCGGCGGTCATCGCCGCGACCCGCGGCACTTGTCTAGCGGTGAGCGAGGCCGAGATCGCACTGGCGAAGGCGGAGATCGGCGCCGAGGGACTCGGCTGCGAGCCCGCCTCGGCGGCGACGCTCGCAGGGTTGAAACGGCTTCGGGCGCAAGGATTCGTGAAGCAGGGCGAGCGCGTCGCGCTCGTGCTCACCGGACACCTGCTCAAGGATGCCGATTACGCCTTGCGCTTCCATCTGGGCACGCTGCCGCTCGGCGACTTCGCCGCGCAGGAGCGTCCGCCGGAGGTGGATGGGGCGCTGGCAGCGCGGCGCCGAGCGCCGATCTCGCTCGCAGCCGACGCCGACGCCGTCCTGCGGCGGCTGGAGCAAGAGAGCGCGCACGCATGAGGAAGCACCGCAATGCGACGACGGCGCGGAGCGCGCCGCTGCCTCTGCGGCTGCGCTTGCCGGCAACTTCGGCGAATCTCGGCGCCGGTTTTGACGCCGCCGCCTGCGCGCTCGAGCTGTGGCTGGAGATCGAAGCACGGGCGGCGCGGCGCCCCTCGTTGCTGGTCCGCGGACGCGATCGCGCGCGTTGCGCCAGCCCGCAACACAACTTGCTGCTCGAGACCTATTTCGACGTGCTCGCCGAGGTTAACGCGCCGAAGGTGCCGCTCGCTTTGCGCGTGCGCAACGAAATCCCGATCGGCAAGGGCTGCGGCTCGTCGGCGGCGGCGCGGCTGGCGGGAATTCTATTGGCCGTCCATTTCGGCGGTCTGGGCTGGCGGGCGGAAGAAATCGTGGCCGAGGCGGCGCGGCGGGAGGGCCATGGCGACAACGTCGCAGCCTGCTGGCAAGGCGGGTTTGCGGTGGCGGCGCCGGCGGGGGATGGCGAGCCTCGCTGGACCTTCGCCGGGGCGGCGCCGAGCTGGCCGCTGCTGCTGGCGGTGCCGCGCGAGCCGCTGGCGACGGAAGTGGCGCGCGCGCTGCTGCCGGCCAGCTATGCCCGGTCCGACGCCGTCGGCAACGTGCAGGCGGCAATGTTGCTGGCAGCGGCCTTCCTGCAGGACCGGCGCGAGTATCTGGAAGCGGGGATGCGCGATTGCCTGCACGAGCCCTATCGCCGCGAGCGCTGCCCCTTGCTGGCGGCGCTGAAGCCGCTGGCAGGCGGCCAGCCGATCGCCGGCGTCAGCCTCAGCGGCGCCGGACCCGCGGTATTGTTGGTGCCGGCGCGCGGGCGTGCGGCGGCGGCGCGGCGGCAGGCGGCCGCGACGCTGCGCGCGGCGGGACTACGCGCCGAGTTGATCGAGACGCGGCTGGCGGCGCGCGGCGCGCGCCATAGCTGGAGAGGAAGATCATGAGCGCTCCCTTGCGCGTCGGCATCGTCGGCTTCGGGGTCGTTGGGCAGAGCACGGCGCAGACTCTGGCCGAGCACGCGGAGGATATACACCGTCGCACCGGCCAGCGCCTGGCCGTAACGTGGGTCTGCCGGCGCACGCCGCTCGCTCCGGCGGCGATTCCGGCCGGGGCGTGCGCGACGCAAGACTGGCGCGCGGTGGTGGCGGCAGCGGACGTGGATGTGGTGGTGGAGACGGTGGGCGGAGTGCAGGCCGCCGCCGAGATCGTCCGCGCCGCGCTTGAAGCCGGAAAGCCGGTGGTTACCGCCAACAAGAACTTGCTGGCCGCGCGCGGCGACGAGCTCTTCGCGCTGGCGCAGGCGCGGCATATCCCGCTGGGCTTCGAAGCCGCCGTCGCCGGCGGCGTGCCGGTGGTGCGCGCCATCGCCGAAGGCGCGGCGGGCGATCGCCTCATCGCCTTGCGCGGCATCCTCAACGGCACGGCCAATTACATCCTCACGCGCATGGAGGAAGACGGGCTGGAGTTCGAGACGGCGCTAGGGGAAGCGCAGCGGGCCGGCTACGCGGAGGCGGATCCGACCTTGGACGTCGAGGGCATAGACGCGCGCGACAAGCTCGCCATTTTGGCGCGGCTGGCGTTCGGCGCGCGCGTCGAGCCGGAGCGCATTGCTCGTCAAGGCATCCGCGGCGTGACTGCGGTGGACGCGCACTATGCGCGTGCGCTCGGCGGCAGCATTCGTCTGATCGCGGCGGCCGAGCGCGGGCCCGGCGGCGTGGATCTTTCCGTGCGGCCGTGGCTGCTGGCGCGCAACTCGATGCTGGCGCGCGTCACCGGCGTCAACAATGCCGTCTTGCTCACCGGAGCGCGCACCGGCACGCAGCTTTTCTCCGGTCCCGGCGCCGGCGGCCCCGCCACCAGCATTGCCGTGGTCAGCGACTTGATCGAGATCGCCGCCGCGCGCGCCGCCGGCCGGCTGGCAGCCAAGGCGCCGCCCGGCTTCGGCACCGTGCCCGAGATGGCGCTGTGCACGCAGCCGCCCGAGGCTCCTTGGTATATGCGGCTCACGGTCGCCGACCGCCCCGGCATCGTGGCCCGCGTAGCCGCCGCCCTGGCCGAGCAAGACATCAATATTGACGCCGTCGCCCAGGAGCCGGGGATGGAAAAAAGCCGCCTGTCCTGGGTCGTGACGACAGAGCCGGCGGCAGCGGCGAGCGTGCGCGCCGCGCAGGAGGAGATCGAGAAGTGCGACTTCATGCGCGCGCCGATCTTGTTGCTGCGCAGCGCCCTCAAAGAGTGACCCGCGGCCGGCTCTGGCCGGCGGGCGCTCTGCGCTGCGTTGCGCGCCCCGACGCATCACGCCGAGGCTGAGAACCAGCGAGCAACGCGAGCGGACCAAAGCACCATCTGCTGGTTTGATGGCGATCTCGCTGCGCATCGAAACGCCCTGCGCCAACTGCTCCACGCCGCTGCCGCCGGAAACCGCGCGCTGCCCGGCCTGCGGAGCCTGGCGGGAACCGCCCCCGCCGGCGCCGTTTTTGCACCGCCGCGGCGCGATCGCCGCGCTGGTGCTGGCAGCGTCGGGCCTAGGGGGCGGTGCGATTTACGGGCCGCTAGCGGCGCTGGGCCTGGCAGGAACGCTGTGGTGCTTGCACATCGTGGCGAACGGCCGGGGCACGGCACGACTGGGGCGGCGACCGGCGCGCCTGCTGGCCATGGCGGCGGCGCTCGCCGGAGCGCTGGGCGTGGCGGCGGCGGGAAGCGCCGCCTATGGCGCGTGGATCGCGCCGGAACTGCGCCAGGCTCGCGCGTCGGAGATCGCGCTGAGCGTCCGCAGCACGCTACGCATCCTCACCGCCGCGCAAATGACCTTCGCCGATCTGCATCCCCAGCAAGGCTTCGCGCCGCATCTTTCGGACCTGCGCGCGGGCAATGAGTCTCTGGGACTCGGCGCGCCGCTCCGAGTCAACGACGACAGCTTGCGTCACTTCGGCTATGTGTTCCACTATTTCCGCGCGAACCGCGATTCCTATCGCATTTCCGCCGTGCCGATCAGCCCCGCGGCCGGCCGCCTCTGTTACAGCATCGACCAGCGGGGGTTTCTGGCCGCGGGTCCGTGCCCGCACTCCTAATCCACCACGCCCATAGCACGCCAGGCGCGGCGGGCTTCTGGCAGCGTGAGCGGAAAGATCACAGCGGTAAGGACGGCGGAGATCAGACACCAAAAGCAAAACGTGCGGAAGCGGCGCAATTGCACCCAGGTCAAGATCGCGCTCACCCCGGCGGCGCCGGCGGCGAGAGCGCAAAGCGACAGCGGCAAGACGGGCTGCCAGCGGGCCCGCCCGGGCGACCCCAGGCGCGCCAGCCGGCCGAGCACGGCGTATCCGAGCACGCCGGCGAGTGCGTCGGGGATGCCGGCAGGATTCGCAAGACGCGAGCCGCTGATGCGTTCGCAACCACGGCCGAAGAATGGGCACCAAAGATGGCGGATCGTGCCGGCCTGATAGAGCAATAAATACGAGCTGTCGGCGACCCCGGCGAAGCTCAGAACGGTAATCGCGCGACGCAGGCGGGCAATCCGGCGATCTTCGGTGTTGGCGGAGGCGGCTGGGAACGATAGGACGGGAGCGCCCACGACACGCGGTTCACGTTTGCCGGTTCGGGCAGAAGGCTTGTCGGTAGAATGGAATTCGCGGTCCATGGCCGGCGGCTTCTCGCGAAATCGATCCCAGTTCAAAGACCCGAGGCCGCATGGGGATCGGCCTAGGCGGCGAGCTTATTCTTGACCCATTGGGCGTCCTGCTTGACACGCTGGACCGTGAGACCGAAGCGGAGCGCGCCTTTCTGCACTGCATGCACCGCCGGCAAGAGCACGAGCGCGGCGATGATCGAATAACCGATGCCGACGATGAACGCCGCCCAGCCCCAGCTATTCAGGCCATAGGCAATGGCCGCGATCAAAGCCACGGTCAGAAAGAAGAAGCCCAGCGCGCCGAAAATGCCGGCGATGGCCACGGAGACGACCAGAGTGCCGATATGCCGTCCTTTTTCGCGCGCTTCGGCGCCAGCCAGCTTGCCCAAATCGCGGGCGTATGCGACCGCATGGCGGGCCATGTCGCGCAAGAGCTCGGTCGTGCTTTGGCGCGGTGGAATCACATAGGATTCGGGGATCGGTTCGGGGGGCATTTGAGACTGGCTCCTATTGGCTCTGCTGGCCGGTACGATGGTTCACTTCGTTGTACGGCACGACCGAGGGCGTCGGGTCTGGGATGTAGTATTTGAACTCTTCGATGGTCCGGTTGCCGATCGAAGCATAGGCGATGAGCGCCCAAACAATCAGCTCGGCGGAAAGTCCCAGGATGAAGCCCCAAACCACGTAATGGTCATGCAAGCGCTTCCGCCACGGGCGGTGGTCAATCCGGCGCACACGCATGCGGCGCTTAGTAGTAGTACCCATGCCAGATCACAATCGCGGTGAGGACAATCGCCCAACTCGCAACCAGGATGATCCAGTACCACAGGAACAGCGGAATGGGCGCATGCCCTTCGCGCACCCAGCCGGCGTGATCCTCAATCGGCCCCCAAACGTGGTCGGCATCCGTATATGCATTGCGCTGGCGGCCGGCCAAGAACGCCATTGCGACCCACGCCACGGCGGCGAAGCCGAGGAAGACAGAGAGGGCCAGGCGGTGAATGTTCGTCAGCCAATCCCACATGCCCATGGCGCCACACTGCTCCTCGAGAAGCGGATGCCGATCTCGGGCGAGGGCGTTGTCCCTGCGCGTTTGGAAGCCGGAAGTCAGCAGACAGCGATCGGCGGCGGCGATCCAGAGTCCAAGGCTAGGGCTGCATCACGGTGGCTTCGATTAGCACTCCGCCGACCGCCCAAAGGCAGACCAACGCGACGGCAGCCAGCCCGAGCATGTAGATGGCCATGCGCACAGGATGCCGGCGGCGCGCATTCAGCGGCGAATCGGCAGGACGCAACGGCAAAAAGCGGCCCCGTTCGACATTGTGAAATTGACCGTTGGCCAGCGCCCAAATTAGCGCCTCGCCGCTGACGGTGACGGACAAAATGAAAAGCATGATCCAGGCGCGCGGGCTCATGGCGGGTCCTCCTAGGGCGGGTGGGGCGGCAGCGGAGGCTGCGGCGGCGGATAGGGCGAGGGCGCGACGGGATGCGGCTTGGCGCCGGGATAGGGCTCGTGTTCGGCGGGCGGCGCGCTCTCGCGCGAAACAGGAATGCCGTTGAGATCGTTGCCGGAATCGATGTTCTTGCCGATGAAATGGACAGCGACGTAGTTGGCGACGTCCCAGATCTTGGCCGATTCAAGATCCTCTTTGAAATACGGCATGGCGCTGCCGGTGATGCCGTTCATCACTTGGTAGTAAATTAGGCCGCCCGACCAGCGGTGCCGCTTGAGCAGGGTGAAGTTGAACGGCTTGGGATCGAGCCATTCAGCGGCTGGGCCGTTGCCGTCGCCGAGCGGTCCGTGGCAGTTGATGCACATTTGCTCATAGACGAAGCGGCCTTGGGCGACCGCGACCTGCGTCGCCGGATACGGATTGGGCATCGTGGACCATTGCGGTGGAACGAGGCTGCGCAGATAAGAGGCGTTGTAGTCCGCACCCCGGTGATAGGCGGCGACGAGCAGCTTGTGCCAATGCCGCTGGCGAGCCATGCGCTGGTCGGCCA
Organism: Terriglobia bacterium; assembly: GCA_021323595.1. Lineage (GTDB taxonomy): Bacteria > Acidobacteriota > Terriglobia > Terriglobales > SCQP01 > JAJPKR01. The sequence continues at coordinate 137,514 of JAJPKR010000027.1, forward strand.
TCTTGCCGCCCAGCGATTGCACATAGGCCACGAGCGCGTCCATTTCGTTCGGCGACAGAAACGAAAAGCGGGGCATGATCGACGCCGGCCGCGGATAACGCGGATTTATGAAATGCGCGATCTGCCAGTCGTCCGTGTGCTGGCCGCCCTCTTGCGACAGGTCGGGGCCGGTGCGCTCGGAGCCGAGCAGGTGCGGGCGGTCGTAGATGTAGTCGCCGCGCTGGGAGACGCGCAGGCCGCTGTAGTCCCAATCGGTCGGGCGCACGTATTGGCTGTGGCAGGCGATGCAGCCATTCTTGATGTAGAGCACGCGGCCGAGGCGCTCTTTGGGCGTCAGCGGGCGGACGATGTCGGAGGGGGTGTTGGGCGCGGTAAGGCCGGGCAGGAAAAGGACCGTCCACGTGGCGAAAGTGGCGAGGATCGCCATCCCCAGCCCGACGCTGCGCGGGGTCATCGCCATGGCTAATCTCCAGCCACCTCGGCCTCGCGCCGCAGCGCGATGGCCGTATCGTCAACGGCGTAGAGCGCGCGCTCGGAGCGTTGGCGATGCGCCTGCGCGGTGCGGACGTAGTTGTACACCTGGATGGCGGCGCCGGTGACGATGAAACAGCCGAGCGCGGCGCGTTCGATATAGAAAGGGAAGATTTCCGGGAGCACGCGATAAACGGTTTCGCCGTTGCGCCAGGCGCTGCCCTGCAGCAGGCCGACGGCGGTGAGCACGAACGTGAAGCCGCCGATGCCGATCAGCATGAGCCAGTACTGAAGGTGCGCCAAACGCTCGCTCCAAATCTCGCCGTACATCTCGCGCAACACGCCATAACCGGCGCCGCAGGCGATGAAGCCGGAAAAACCCAGCAGCCCGAGGTGCGCGTGGCCGACGGTGACGTTCGTGAAATGGGCGATGCGCTGAAAACTCGGCAGCGCCTCGAGCGAACCTTCGGTCGAGGTGAAAAAGTACATGACCGTGCCGGCGAAGATGAACTTCAGCACCACCGAATCCGGCACTTTCCACCAGCGGCCGCGCAGCGTCAGCCATTGGTTGGTCAAGAACGCATAGACGGGAATCAGCAGACCGACGCTGTTGATCTCGGCGATCAGTTTGAGCCAGGGCTGCGCCGGAGCTTCGATGAGGTGATGCGTGCCGACTTGCAAGTAGAAGGCGAAGTAGGGCCAAAAGCCGAGCAGGCTCAACGCATGGCTGTAGAGGGGGTTGTCGGATTCGCGCGGAATCCAGAAATACGAAAGGCCGAGCGCCAACGGCGTGATCCAAGTGCCGAAGATGTTGTGGGCGTAAAACCAACTCCACTCGGCGTCGTTCATTCCGGTCAGCGCGCCGGTTTTGGCGTGCCACATGACGTTGCCGAGAAAGTACACGATCAGGGTGGCGACGAAGGCGCCGACGGCGTACCAAGAAGTGACGTAGAGCAGATGCTCGGTGCGGCGCGCCAGCGTGCGAAACACAAGGTAGGTGAGCATCACCAGCGCCACCACGATGGCGACGTCGATGGGGAAGACGTATTCGGCGTATTCGTGGCTTTGGGTGAAGCCCATCGGGATGGTGATCAAGCCGGCCAGAGTGGCGAAGTTCCAAATCCACATCGCCAGGTTGCCGAGCTTTTCGCTATAGAGCGGCGCGCGCGAAAGCCGGCAGACCGCATAGAGGATGCAACCCACCAACAGCATCGACAAGAAGCCGAAAACGTTGGTGTTGACGTGGACCGGGCGAATGCGGGGAAAGAGCAAGCCGCGCGCGCCGACCAGATCAGGCGCCACCAATTCGGTGGCGGCCACCAAACCGACGACGGTGGCGACGAAGAACCAAATCGCTCCGGAGATGATGAAGCGGCGGGCGGTGCTGCCGGGGCTGTCGTCTAGGAAGCGGAAATGGGACACGGAGTTCAACGCCGGCGCTACGTGGGTACCCGGGCCGCTCGGTTCTCCACCCGGGGCCGTTCAGTGCCGCGGTCGCTGAGGTGGCGCAGGCGGATTGCCCACGATGTGGTACTCGGGATGTAAGATCGTCGTCGCCGCCGGCGGGGTTGCCGCCGATGGATGGCCGAATGTCGCGCGCAAGAAGGCCACGATCTGCCAGCGCTCATCGGGCTCGAGATAATAGCGAAAAGCGTGCCAGGCGCTGACGATCGGCGGCGAGGTATCGATGCCGGGGCCGCTGGCGATGCCGTTGCTGATGCGATCGAAAAGGGCGGCGTCGGCAAGCGCGGGTACGCGCGCGTTCAAGTCCGGCGGGCGCGGGTCGTACTCCAAGCCCACCGGCGCGTCGCCGCGGCCGTTCATGGCGTGGCAGAACGAGCAGTTGTCGTGATAAAGCCGGCGGCCCAGCGCTAAGTTGGGCTTGGGCGGCGGCGGCACGAGAGTTCCGGGAGCCGCGACGGCCGCCGGATCGAAGCCGAATCCGTTGCTGGGGACGGTGCCGACCGGCAGCGGAATATGCGGGCCGTTGCGCGCGGAATAGACATCTTGAAACGACATCTCGTCCTTAAAGAAGCCGACGCCTTGGTAGAGCCACCAGGAGACGAACGTGACCATCGCCAAGATGCCCCACCAGGCGACGCGGGTCAGGAGCGTGAGGTTGCGCTCTTGGTCGCTGAGATAACGGCGCGGCACGGCAAGTGCGGCGTTTAGTGGCGCGGCAGGCTGACCACTAATGCCTCCTCCATCAGAGGATCGCGCACCGGAAACAACGGTGCTCTCCGCATCAACCACAGGTAGATCAGGCCGTAGAGCCCGAGAAACAAGCAGCCGATTCCGGCCGACGTCAGCAGCGGCGGAAAACCGCGCTTCCAGATCGATGCACTGACGATCAAATTCCGTTCCAGCCAAATGCCGGCCAACGTGAAACCGGAGATCACCGCCAGCGTCGGGCCGCGGCGCTTGAAGGCGCGGCTGAGGCCGAACGCGAAGGGCAGAAAGAAGCCAAGGGTGAGCACGAACCAGGCGATGGTTTCCCACGGCTGCGTGCGCGAAATCAGCAAAAGCAAGTGAATATCGTCTTGGCGATTGGCGAACCACAGCACCATGAACTGCGCCCAGAACAGGTAGGTCCAAAAGATGCAGAACGCAAAGAGCATTTCGCCGATGTCGTGCAGCACGTCGCGATTGATGACGTCGCGGACATTCATGCGGTCGCGCCAAGCCGTGGCGAGGACGGCGACGAGGGCGAGACCGGCGTACCAGTTGGCGATCCAGAAGTACCAGTTGTAGATGTAGTCGTACCAGGTGGGGTCGAGCGACATGTTCAGGTCGAGGCCGAGGATGCCCCAAAAATAGGCGTAAGCCAAGATGATCAGCACCCACAGCCGCTTCAGGCTGCGCTCGGCACGCAATTGCTCTTCTTGGGCGCCGCGCCATTTCCGCGACAACCAACGCTGGAGCCAGGGCGCGCGCGCCCGCTCCTCAGGCGTGGCGGCCTCCAGCAGAACTCCGATATCGCGGCGGCGGTTCCAATACCAGTACCGGCAGCTCAGCCACGCCATGAAGATCAAAATGCCGAGATCGCGGCCCAGCAGGAACCCGTGATCGAGCCACGGAGACTTGCCATAGGGGATGTGATCCCACCAGGGGTAGATATAGCGGTGTGCCAGCATCAGCGGGATGAACAGCAATACGCTCACCGGCAGCACCACCGAGAGCGCCTCCGCGAGCGGCTGCACCGGGCGTGCCCACCGGCCATTGCAGCCGCGGGTGACGGCGCTGAAGAGCACCCCGTCTTGCGCCAGCCCCGTGAAGAAGATGAACTCGGCCAGATACCCGGTCCACAGGCGCATGGGGTCGGCGATCAAGAGCCAGATGAAGGTGCCGACGCCGATGGCGAGCAGAATCCAGAGCGCGCGCGCCACCCAAGGCGCGGCCGAACCGGGAGCGCGCGTCAGCATGAGCGGCGTCCCTGGCGGCGCGATCGGCGGAGCGGGCGCGCCAATCATGACGGCGGCTCCACGGACGGCGGCGCCAGGCGGCCGAGCCCGCGATCCCAGACGGTTTCGATCTTTTCCGCGCCGGCGCGCGCCAGCAGTGCCCGTGCCAGCGCTTCTTCCCCGCGGCTGCAAGGAAAGAACAAGCCGAAGCGGTCCACGTTGAATTCCGGCCGATAGGCGGGATGCAGATACAAGTTCGGCAAACCCGAGAGGATCAAGAAACCGGCCATGCACAGAAACGAGGCGAGCAGGACCGTCCATTCGAAGATCACTTGAATGAACGGCGGCCACGAGACGATGGGCTTGCCGCCGACGACCATCGGCCAATTGCGCATGGTCCAAATGGTCAGCGCCATGGCGGCGACGCCGCCGCCGATGCCGCCGAAGAGCGTCCAAAAGCGCACGCCGGATTTCTCGGTCCGAAAGCGCAGCGCGCGCAGCAGATCTTCGTCGCCGGCCGGCAGGAACGCCTCGTAGCGCAGGCCGGCGGCGTCGGCGAGAACGCTGGCTCCGCGCAGTTCCTCCTCGTTTTGGAAGCCGCCCACCACGCCGCGATACGCCGGCGGCGGCATCGGCGGATTCGCTGGCGTCATCCGAAAATCTCCTGCCGCGAGCGCCGGATCATGCCGGCACCTCGGGCGGCGCGGCCGGCGGCTCGGCGGCAGCGGTGAGCAGGCCGGCGGCGATCAGCGCTTTCTTCTGCCGCCGCGCTTCCAAGATGTCTTTGCGCACCTCCGCCACCGGCAAGCTGGGCGCGATCTTCACGAAACCCAGGAACTGCAGCATGAACCATCCGAAACTGCCGGCCGTAATTCCGATTTCGATCCACTGCACGTGATAGATGCCCCACGATCCGGGATCGAAGCTATACGCCAGAGTGGTGACGATGATGATGAATCGCTCCAGCCACATCCCAACGTTGATCAAAATCGAGATGATGAACATCCCCTTGATGTTGCGGCGCACCCGCCGGGAGAAGAACAGCAGCGGCACGAAACAGTTGCACGCGATCATGAACCAAAATGGCTTCCAGTAATGGCCGAAGGCGCGCATCCAATAGGCGGAATGTTCGTACGTGTTGCCGCTGTACCAGGCGATGAAATATTCGGTGGCGTAAGAGAAGGTGACAATGCTCGAGGTCAGCAAGATCAACTGGCACAGGCGTTCGAGATGGTCAATCGTGATGTAGGCCTTCAGCCGAAACCACGAGCGCAGCGGAATCACCAGCGTCAAGACCATGGCGAGACCGCTGAAGATGGCGCCGGCGACGAAATAGGGCGGGAAAATCTCTTCGTGCCAGCCGGGCAGCAGCGAAAGCGAGAAGTCCCACGACACCGTCGTGTGCACGGAGAGCACCAGGGGCGTGGCCAAGCCGGCCAACAAAATGTACAGCTTCATGTAGGGCGAAAGCTGGCGGAGCGAGCCGGTCCAGCCGAGCGAGGCGACGCCGTAGAGCGTGCGCTTCCATCCGCGCGAGCGGTCGCGCAGTTCGGCCATATCCGGCAGCATGCCCAGATACCAAAAGATCAAGCTGACGGTTAAATAGGTGCTGATGGCAAAGACGTCGAGAACTAGCGGCGACCGGAAATTGGGCCAAATGCGCCGCTCGTTGGGATAAGGCAGCACCCAATAAAAGCGCCAGGCGCGGCCCAGGTGCAGGATTGGGAACAAGCCGGCGGTGGCGACCGCGAAAATCGTCATCGCCTCGGAGGAGCGCGAGAATGCCGGGCGAAATTTCGCGCGAAATAGATAGAGGATGGCGCTGATCAACGTGCCCGAGTGGGCGATTCCGATCCAGAAGACGAAGTTGGTGATGTAGACCGCCCACATCACCGGCCACATCAGCCCAGTCACGCCCATGCCGACGTAGAGTTGGCGGCCCCAGCACACCACGCCGATCAGAGTCACCAGGCCGGCGAAGATCACGCTGACGAGGTAGCGTAAGGTGGGGCCGGTCTCCACCGGCCGGATCAGGTCATCCGAGGTCTGACGGAGGTCATAATCGGCTTCGCGCAGTTCGCTCGCTTGGGCCATTTCAGACCTGGTTGAGAACGTACTTGGTGCGCTTGAGATAGGTGATCGAGGGAAATGTATTCTCCTCGGCGAACCAGCGATAGCCGCGGTACTGATCGTGCAGCTTCGAGACGCGGCTTTCAGGGTCTCTGAGGTCGCCGAAGATGATGGCCTCGGTGGGGCACGTTTGCATGCACGCGGTCTGAATCTCGCCGTCGCGGATCGGGCGATTTTCGGCTTTGGCCGCCAACTCCGCCGTTTCGATGCGCTGCACGCAGTAGGTGCACTTCTCCATCACGCCCTTGGCGCGCACCGTGACCGCAGGGTTGAGCTGCTGGTCGAGGGGCTTGGGCCATTGCGGGGTGTACCAGTTGAAGCGGCGCACCTTGTAAATACAGTTGTTCGAGCAGTAGCGCGTGCCGACGCAGCGGTTGTAAACCTGAGCGTTCAATCCCTCCTCGGTGTGATAGGCGGCGAATACGGGGCAGACGTATTCGCAGGGGGCGTTGCCGCACTGCTGGCAGGGTATCGGCATGAAGCGGATGTCGGGGTTCATGGCCGTGGAAGGATGCCAGGAGTCGCCGCCATAGGTCTCAATGCGCAGCCACGTCATTTCGCGATGACTCAGGCAACTGGAACGACCCATGATTGGGATGTTGTTTTCCGCGTAGCAGGCGGTTTGGCAGGCGTTGCAACCGATGCAGCTCGACAGATCGATGGCCATGCCCCAGCGATGCACGGGGTGGGGGTGAAAGGCGTAAAAGGTCGCGCGTACTTCTTTTTCGCGCGCCGCCGGCGTATCGGCCTCGGCAAGGGTGGTGGCCAGCGCGATCTTCTTGTCCCGCTGCCAATGGATCAATTGCAAGTTCGCGAGGTCGCGATGCTTGCCCACATGCCGCGCTTGCACGCGCACGCCCAAGCGCCTCGGCCCGCCAGCCGGGGTCAGGCGCGGGGAGGCCAAGATCTCGACCGCCATGCCGCGGCCGCTCGCGAACATGCCGAAGTCGCGATGACCCTGGCCGAGCGGAATCGCCAGCGTGTCCGGGCGGATGTAGGGGTCGACATGCACGGGGAACTCGGCATGGCCGTAAGGCGAATCGAGGCGCAGGATGTCGCCCTCGGCGACTTGCAGCTTCCAGCCGGTGTCCGGATGGACCTGCACCCAGTTATCCCAGACGAGCTTCGAAAGTGGATCGGCGATCTCCTGCATCCAGGCACGATTGGCCTGGCGGCCATCGAAGAACTGCACGGTGGGATAGGGCCAAAGCACGTACTCGCCATCCCCTTCGAGTTCCGCGACCAGCGGCCAGGAGGGGGGCGGGGCTGGCGCGGGCGCCGGCAGCACATACGGCAACGCCGCCGGCGTCCGCACCGGCATCGGCGGCGGCGGCGGAGCGCGGCGCTCGGTGTCGAGCGGCGGACCCATGCGCTCCGGCATGTCGAGGCCGGCGACCATTTCCGCCGCCGGCGCCTCCAAATGCACGCCGCGCATCAACAAATTTCGCCAGGCGTCGGCCTGCTCGGCGGCGGAGCCGGCCGGCGCCAGCCGCAATTGCCAGCGGCGGCGGAGATAGGCATCGAAGGTGCGCACCTCGGCGGGCGGCGCGAAGTCGTCGGGATTCGGCGCCGGCCCCATCGGGCTCTGCCTCCAATTGCTGCCGGGCGGCGCGGTTTCGGCATCGAGCGGCGGCGCGGGCGCAACTGCCAGCGGCGCCAGCAGCGCGCGCTGGCGCGCTGCGCCCGCCTGCGCCGCCAGCCAAAGCAAAACGTCGGCGGCCGGGCGGGTGTCGAAGACCGGGCGCATGGCCGGCTGCATGAGGCCGGTCACGCCCGCCCAAGGCTCGTAATCGCCCCAGGACTCCAGCGGATAGTGGTCGGGCAGGACCAAATGCGCGTGCTTGCTGGTTTCATCGGGCCACCAGCCGAAGCTCACGATGAAGGGGATGCGCGCCAGGGCCGCCTCGACGTTGGCCGCGCCGGGAAAGTCATAGGCGGGATTGGCGTGATGCAGAAACAGCAGCCGCACTTGACCCGCCTGGGCGCGCGCGAACATGGCGGCGACTTGCTCGTGGCGGGCCGCCGAACTCAGCGCGTGCGGCGCGCCCGGCAAGACGGTGACGCCGACGTTGCCCAGAAGTTCGTTGAGCGCATGACAGATCGCGTGAGCCGTGAGCGCGGCAGAGCTTTCGTTGGCCTGCCCCGGCCCGAGCACCAGCGACGGCCGGCGCTCCACCAGGCGCGCTGCCGCGCGCTCCACGACGTCGGCAGGCACGGCGGTGGCTTGCTCGAGCTGCGCCGCATCCAGGCCGGTGCCGGCAGGCAGACCCGGCGGCAGGCGCAGCGGGCGGCCCAAGCGCGCCGCCACGCGCTCGGCCACCGCTAAGGCGAGCAGCGCCTCTGCACCGGGGCGGGCGCCCCAGTTTTCGTCGGCATTGGCCCCGGTCAAATCCACGCGCGGGCCCACGGCGATGAAATAGGCCGGATCATGGGTGTGGCCATAGCTGTGGGTGAGCGCGAAGTCCACCGCGAACTGGACGTTCGACACCCAGGCCGCGAGAAACTCGGCGCCGAATGACAAGATCATCCGGGCGCGGTCGAATCGGTAGCCGGGCACGATCGGCTGGCCATAAGCCCAGCGGCTGGCCTCCCGCAGCGCCTCGTAGCCGAAGGGCTCGTAATATAGCGGTGGCGGAAAGCCGAAAGCGGCGAGCCAGTCGCGGATCAGCCGGTCGAGCGAGCCCGTCTCCAGGCGGCCGAGCCAGACCGCGTCGGCGCCGCGGGCTTCGCCCTCCACGCGCGCGAGTTCGTCTTGCAGGCGGCCCAGCGCCGTCTTCCAACTCACCTCCTCCAGCTGCCCCCGCCGGTTGCGCAGCAAGGGCGCTTGCCAGCGGTCGGGGCTGTAGAGCCCTTGCACGGAAGACTGGCCGCGCATGCAGAGCTTGCCGCGGTTGACCGGATGCTGCGGGTTGCCTTCGGGCTTGGTCGCCCGCCCTTCGTTGACGCGGATACGCATGCCGCAGCCCGCCGGGCATTCGCGGCAGACGGTCGCGAAGTACTCCGGAACGCCCTCGATGTACCGCTGATCCGGCACCACCAAGGGCAAGATGTGGCCGGTCGTGCGGCAACCGGCAACGGCGCCGCCCGCCGCTGCGATGCCCGCCGCTTTCATGAAATCCCGCCGTTCCATCGCCATCGCTCCGCGCCTCAGTGATGACAGGCCTGAAAACAATCGGTGCGCGCGCCGTGATTACGGTGGCAGGTGATACAGGTGCCCATGTTGAAGTTCACGACCTCCGAGACCCGCTCCTCATGACCCACATCACCGTGACAGGTGCCGCATTGAATGCCCGCCAGGATGTGCGGCTGATGCGGAAAATGCACGTACTGCGGCACCCAAAACACCCGCACCCAGGGAATGGGCTTCTGCTCGCTCCAGTAGCGATGCAGAATCTGCACCTGCGGATAGTAAGGAATGACCACCCGATGGCAGCCCATGCACTTCATGACCGCGGGCATTCCCGCGTAATCGCTCTTGGCTACGTCGGCATGGCAGAAGATGCAGGCGATGCCACGCTCGAAATGCACCCGATGGCTGAACGCGATGGGCTGTTTGGGGGCGCTGCGATAGGGGAGATCTTGGAAGTAAAAGATCCAGAGAAAAACGCCCAGTACCGCTGCGGTCAGCGCGAACAAATGCCGCAGCGAAAAAAACATGAAGGGTCCGCCCCGTTAATTAAATGCAGCCGTGGCCGGAGCTGGTTGCCTAATGGCGGGGTGGGGAAGCGCTGCGTCATCGGCGTGCCCGACGACCGAGTCGCGACGGCTCATGGCTCGCGGCCATCGCCGGTTGACGATCCCTGGCCGCCGGATTTGGTTTCGGCCGCCGCCCAATCCGTTTTTGAAGCTCGAATTCTTACCGCTTGCCGCCCGATCGCGATCTGCGGCGCACCGCACCGCCGCCGTGGCAGGCCGGCGCGTCAGCGCGCTTCCGGCTCCTCGCGATAACCGGGGCCGCGCGGCCGCATCTCCGGCGCAGGGCGGCGCAAATACTCCTGCGTCCAGCGGGTGGCGCGCGGCACGCCCCAGCCAAGGTCCACGCCACGCGCCTCCGCTTCCAGCCATTGCGCGGGACTGGGCTTGACGCGCCACAACACCAACGTCAAGAAGCATGCCGCGGGAAAGTAGAAGTAGCCATCCCAGCTAAACCACATCCACAAGCTGCGCCAAAGGATAAAGGCGACGCCGGCGATCTCGAGCGCGCGCACCGGCAGCGGGATCATGCGGGGCGCATAGGCCCAAGGCAAGCGATGTTGCCGCGCCCAAGCGATTTCGATCAACAATCCGGCGAGGACAAAGACGCTGGCGATGATCGGACTATAGAGCAAGAAGCGCATGCCGAGGTCGGGGGTGCCGGCGAAATGGCGCACCAGCGTGGCGGAGGCCCAGCTGCAATAAATCAGCGCCAAAAAAGCGTAGGCAAGGCGATGGTTCGGCTTCACACGCCGTCCTCGGGAAAGCGATAGTGTGCGATCCAATTCATGATGGCCACGCAGATGGCGGTGACCAAGAAGGCGTGCACCAAGCCGCCAGGGCGGCGCTCAACGGCGTAAAGACCAACCCAAAGCGCCAAAAAAACGCCGCAGACGATCCACATCACCGCGGAATACACACAACAGCGATGCCGGCCGCGGAGGCGCTCGTTGCCTGAATGCCGGGATCGGAGCAGACCGGTAGCGGCGACCGCCCTGGGGCCGGAGAACGGAGCCCCGAGCGCCTCTACCTCATGTCCAGGGGCGCGGTCGCGGCTTGCACTTCCGCCAGTTCGCTCTGCACGATCGCGAGAAAACACTGCGCTACGCGCGGATCGAACTGCGTGCCGGCCGCCGCCTCCACCCGCCGCATCGCCTCTTGTACCGGCAACCCGGCGCGGTAGGGACGGTTCGAGACCATGGCGTCGAAGCTATCCACGACTGCGACGATCCGGGCACCCAGCGGAATCTCCTCCTCCGCGAGACGCGCGGGATACCCGGTACCGTCGTAGTTCTCGTGATGGTGCAGCACGAACAGACTCGTGCGCTCCATCCCGGGAAAATTGCGCAAGATGGTCCAGCCGTACTCGGAGTGCTTTTGGATGATGGCCCGCTCTTCGGGCGTGAGCGGGCCATCCTTGTTGAGGATGTGGTCGGGGACCCCGATCTTGCCGATGTCATGCAGCAAGGCGGCGACCTCCAGGTCCCGCCGCCACTCCTCTTCCAACGCCTCGTCCTGCTGCGCAAGGTGACCGGCGACGCGCACCGCCCATTCCGCCAGCCGTGTGCTGTGCAAGCCGGTGCCGAGATCTTTCAGGTCGAGCAGTTGATTGAAGGCGCAGATCACTGCCGTGTGCTGCGCCGCTAGGCGCTCTTCGAGCCGCTTCACGCGCAAGGCGGCCTGCGGCGCGGCCGCCTGCGTGTTGGAAGACGCCTCAAGCAACGCCGGCCCGCTCCGTTGCGAACCTCTCGACGCCGCGATGGTCGACGCGGCGCGGCGAATTCTGCGCGCGCACGCCGTGCCGGTCTGGGCGGTAGGGACCATGGCTATCATGTCCGGGGCTTAGAACAGCTGCCAAGGATTCAACGCCGCCGGCACGTACAGCACGCCGTGGCCAAGATTGGCGCCGCTCGCCTGCGCGTGGGAAACGGCGTTGGCGGCCACAGTTTGCGTCGTCACGCCATCCATCTGACGGACCAAGTCCGCGGTGCCCGCGACAAACGGAGCGGCGAAGGAGGTCCCCCACCCGGCGGCCCAGGCGCCCCACGGATACGTGGTCACGATGCCTTCCCCCGGCGCGCCCAGCCAAACCATCGTGCCGTAATTGGAGAAGGTCGAACGTTGATTCTGGTTGTTGCTCGAGCCCACGCCGATGACGTTGCTCAGCGCCGCCGGCCACACCTGGGTTTGAATTCCGTCGTTGCCGACGGAGGCCACCGAGACCACGCCGTTGGTGGCCGCCCAATTGATGGCGCGCGCCATTTCACCCGAATACTGCGGAAAATCGAAGCTCATGCTCAGCACGTTGGCGTGATGCGCCACCGCGTAATAGATCGCCTGCAGCACGTCGGACAAGTTGCCGACGCCCTGGGCATTGAACGCTTTCAGGGGCAGAATTTCCGCGGTCGGCGCCACCAAGTGCACGATGCCCGCCGTCATGGTGCCGTGGCCGAACGCCGTGTAACCGCCGCCGTTGAGCACGCCCACGGTGGATTGATTGAGTACGCCCACCGTGGATTGGCCCACCTGGCCGGTCTGCGCATCGTAGGTCGGGTCGCTCTGCTGCGGCACGTCTTGAGTTTCGTCCGCGCCGCTTTGATTGCTGATGAAGTTGTAGCCGGGCAGCAGCACGGATTGCAGCACCGGCTGGTTGGGATCGACGCCGGTGTCGATGATCGCGACGATCCCGCTGCCGGTCAGGCCGTAGTCTTGGCGCGCGGTATCGAGGCCGATGATCTGCGTCGCCGGCTGCTCGACGTAGCTCTCCCAAACGGTGGCGCCGTAGAAGTCCACCGGCTTGCGGTTGTAGAGGCCGCTGGGATAATTGCCCGGCGGCGGCGCCGTCTGCTGGGCAGGAAATTGAAGCGGGTGGTCGAGCTCGACATCCACGATGCCCGGTGCGTTCAGGAGCACGGTCACCGGGTTCAAAAGCGACGAAAGCAAACCGCCGCCGGGCAAAGGCACGGAAACCAAGAACAACTGGTTCAGGCTGCCGTCGAGGCCTTTCTGGATTTTGCAGTTCAGCAACCAGCAGACGGCGTTGATGGGGTTCGTGCCGCCGGTCGTGCGCACGATCAGCCGGGTCTGCGCGCTGGCGGGGGCAACCAGCACGCTGGCCAAAATCAACGTGACGAGGGCGATTTTGATTTTCATAAAAAAAGCTCCCAATTTCCTGCCAAGATGGCCGAGCCGGGTCAGTCCGGCAAGGCCACCTCGAAACCTTGCTCGCCGCCGAAGAGAAGCGTCAGGCCGCTGGCGGCATTGAACTCCAGTTGAAATTCGCCGAGATTGTTGGTCGTCGCCTCGCCGACGAGGCGGCGCCCGCGCATCACGCGCACGGAAGCGCCGGCGGGCGGCGACTCGGGTTTCGAGCGCCGCTGCACCTGGCCGACGAGCGCCACTCGGCCCGGCACGGCGACGCCGATCACCGGTTCCAAACGCAGATCGAGCTGCAAGTCGCCGGAGAAAAACATCATCTGCCGGGGATGGCTCCAGGCGGGCCCGGCGGCCCGCGTGCCGATGGCCACCAGCGGCTGCGAATAGCTGTCGAAGACGAGATCCAAGCGCAGGCGGCGCTCGCGCCGTTTCGGCAGCCAGCGCGCTTCGCTCAATGCCGGCGCCTGTACCGGCGGCGGCGTCTCCACCATGCGCGCCGCCACCCCGCGCAAGCGCTCCCAAAAGCCGGCTTCACCGGAACACGCCACACAGCCGGTGACGAGGTGGTTCGTCATCGCCGCATTGCGCTCCGCCGAGCCCACTTGGCGGACATAGTCGAGCCAGTCTTCTTCGCTGAAATGGCGCATTGCAAGTTCCACGCTGCCAGAGAAGGGTAGACAGCATGAACAAAAATTGCAGGAAAATTTCCGGGCCAAATGCGCAAAACATTGCAATGTTAGTGGGACAGGTTACCGGGAAGTAACGAACGCGCCCCCGAATGGGGGACAGACGAAGAGGCCGCAAGTGGCGCTTCAAGGCGGCGTCGCGCACTGCACTCGGCGGCCTCACTGCCCCCGACCCTTCCGAACCACTCCACGCGCCGCAAACGGCGGATGCCAAACGGCAGCCGGCGAGTGGGGAGGCCAGGCGCCGACGCCAACTCGCCGGTCAAAATGCTTAAAGGATTTTTATGAACCGTTAGGCGCGCCGGCGCCGGGCCGTCATCGATGGGAATCGATGCTGACAGGACAGGGGGTGGGAATACTGGCGGGACGCTGATCCACAGGGTATTCGCGGTCCACGCGCGCCACGATGGCGTCAAAAGCCATGCGTTGCTTGGGATCGAGGATCGCGCGCAGGCGTGCGCGCCCGGCGGCCCGCACCTGGTCGTAACGCGGTTCAACTTCGTTCTGCACCGCCTGATAGTCGCGGACGGTTTGCTGCAAGATCTGATCCACTTGCCGCTGCTGATCGGCGCTCAGGTTGAGGCGCCGGCGCATTTCGGCGGCAATGCGCTGATGATCCCGGATGTCGTATTCCTCTCGCGGATGAGCGTGCAGCCAAAAATGCTCGGCCACGTTCATCAGCGTGCCTCCCACCAAAAGCCCGCTGACGAAGATCAGGCTGACGAAGAGAGTGGTTCGGTTCCCGGCGCTCATGGATTCAAGAGGCTCAAGAAGACGTCCGTCGCCCCGGCCTGATGATCATCGGATGGATGTTGCCAATGCACGTGCGGCACGTCAAGCGCTTCCGCTTCGCTGATATCAGGGGTTTCGGTGCGGCGCACGTTGTAAACGAACGACGCCAAAGTCAGCGCGAAGATGCCGCCCGCAACGGCAAGGTCCCGGCGCTTGATCGGCCAGGATATCCAGGCGCTCTTTTCGCCGGCTCGCGCGATCTGGCGCCGCACGCCGGCAAGGAATCGGCCGGTGTCGTCTCCGGCGGCCACTGGCTCGCCGGGAGCGGCGGAGGCGGCGGGACGGAGGCAGAACAGGAGGGCGCGCGCAGCTTGCGCCTCGCGCAGACGGCCTGCGCAGCGGCGGCACCGCTCGGCGTGACCGGCCAGATCGCGTGGCAAGCGCGGAGCGACCTCGCCGGCATGGCGATCCCAATGCAGCTCAAGATCTCGGAGGAATTGCCGACAACTCATAAGCGTTTCCTCTTGCTCGCGGCGATGAGTTTCTGCCGGGCGCGAAAGAGCTTGACCTTGACGGTATTTTCATTCAGCCCGACGATCTTCGCCACTTCCTCGATTGAATAGCCCTCAACTTCTTTCAACACCAAGAGAATTCGGTCCTCGGGCGAAACCATGGCCAAAAGTTTGTCCGCCAGCTCGCGGAGTTCTTCGCGCCGCGCCAATCCCGCGATGCCGGCCAGCCCGCCCACGTCCAGGTTCTCGACCCGCGCCGCTTCTTCTTCCGACAAGTCGGCGAGCAGCACCGCTTTGCGCACTTTTTGCTTGCGCAAGTAGTCGTAGCACTCGTTGACGGTGATCTTGTAGATCCAAGTGCCGACGGCGGAGCGGAAGTCGAACTTGTCCAAAGAAAAATAGACTTTGGCGAAGACCTGCTGGGCGATGTCTTCGGCGTCGTTGGAATTGCGCAAAATGCCGTGGACGACGGAACTGACGCGGGCTTGAAAGCGCTGGACGAGCTCCTCGAAGGCGCCCGGCTCGCCATGCTGGCAGCGGCGCATCAATTCGAATTGGGCCTGAGTGTCGGGGGTCAGTGCGACTTCTCGCACGGTGCCACCCCGCTCGAGGCCCAGATTGAGGCCGGGCATCACCGCTTCCATACCTCTCCAGACGTACCGCCCGGCCAGCCGGTTTCCGAAAGCCGCGGAGGCTGGGCTGGGTTCGTCCTTGACTGTCATCAGTTTACCTGGTCCGGCGTCCAGTTCGCCCCGTGCCGGCGCCGGACCATCCGCCAGGTGGCGGCCTCACTCCCACTCGATGGTGCCGGGAGGCTTGGAGGTTATGTCGAAGACCACGCGGTTGATGCCGGGAACCTCATTTACGATGCGGTTCGAGATCGTCGCCAGCAGGTCGGAGGGCAGGCGGGCCCAGTCGGCGGTCATGCCGTCTTCGCTCTCGACAGCTCGCAACGCGCAAGCCTGGCCATAGGTGCGCTGGTCGCCCATGACGCCCACGGTGCGCACCGGCAGCAGCACGATGAACGATTGCCAGAGTGCATGGTAAAGGCCGGCGCGTTTGATCTCCTCGACGGCAATATCGTCGGCGTCTTGCAAGAGCCGAATGCGCTCGGGCGTGATCTCGCCCAAGATGCGCACCGCCAAGCCCGGGCCGGGAAAGGGCTGGCGCAGCAAAAGGTCGTCGCCCAAGCCGAGATCGCGGCCGACATGGCGGACTTCATCCTTGAACAAGTCGCGCAACGGTTCGACCAGCTTCAAACGCATCTTCTCGGGCAAGCCGCCGACATTGTGGTGGCTCTTGATCGTGGCGGAGGGACCTTGGACCGACACCGATTCGATGACGTCGGGATACAGCGTGCCCTGCACCAAGAATTCGACCGATCCCAGCTTCGCCGCTTGCTCCTCGAAAACTTCGATAAACAGACGCCCGATGATCTTGCGCTTCTGCTCGGGATCGGCGACGCCGCGCAACGCCTCCAAAAAGCGGCGGCTCTCGTCGAGCGCCAGCAGATGCAGGCCGAGCCGGTCGCGCAGCACGTGCTGCACCCTCTCGAACTCGTTCTTGCGCAGCAGCCCGTTGTTGACGAAAACGCAGGTAAGGCGGTCGCCGATGGCGCGATGGACGAGCGTCGCCGCCACCGCCGAATCCACGCCGCCGCTGAGCGCGCAAAGGGCGCGGCCGTGCGGGCCCACCTGACGGCGAATGGCCTCGATCTGTTGCTCGATGAAGGCGCGCGGCGTCCAGTTCGGCTCGAGCCGGCAGACGTCGAAGAGAAAATTGGCGAGCAGTTCGCGGCCGTGCTCGGTATGGCGCACCTCGGGATGAAATTGCACGCCGTAAAAGCGGCGCTCGCGATCCTCGATGGCGGCGATGATTTCGCCGCTCCAGCCGGCGGCGCGAAACCCGGCGGGCAACGATAGTGCCTCGTCGCCATGACTCATCCAGACCGCTTCGCGCTCGCCCAAGCCGCGCAGCAACGGCGATGCCGGATCGAGCCGCGCCTCGGCGCGGCCAAATTCGCGGCGCGGCGCGTTGCGCACCCGGCCCCCCAACTGATGCACGAGCAATTGCAGGCCGTAGCAGATGCCGAGGACCGGCAACCCGGCGGAGTAGAGGGCCGCGTCGGGACGCGGGGCGGCTTCGTCATAGACGGAACCGGGACCGCCGGAGAGAATGATGCCCCCGGGTTCGAGCGCCGCAACATCGCTCCAAGGAGCATCGCCGGGCAAGATGGCGCTGAAGACATGCAGCTCGCGAACACGGCGCGCGATTAGCTGCGTGTATTGGCCGCCGAAGTCGAGAATGACGATGGAGGGCATTTCCGAAATGGGCAGTCAACCGGTGGCCGCTGGCGCCTGGGTTGGCTGATCGAGACCATTTAGACGACTACGTTGACGAGTTTGCCGGCGACCACGATCACTTGCCGCGGCGTGCGGCCGTTGAGCGCGGCGGCGATCTTCGGATCCTCCAGCGCGCGCCGGCGCAGTTCGCCGGAATCGAGCGCAGGGGGCACGACCAAACGCGCCCGCAGTTTGCCGTTGAGCTGCACGGGAATCTCGATCTCCTCCTCCCTGGCCAGTTCGGGATCGAACTCCGGCCAGCGTTCCAGCGCGATCTCGCCCGCGCCGCCCAGTTCACTCCACAACTCTTGCGCCAAAAAGGGGGCGAAGGGGGCCAGCAAGCGCAGGAAAATGCCGGCCACTTCGCCGAGCACCGCCGCGCCGACTTCGCCCGAAGCGATCGCGCCGTCGAGCAGATACCAGCGGTTCACCAAATCCATCGCGCCCGCGATGGAGGTATTGAAATGCCACCGTTCCTCGAAATCGCGCGTGACGCGGGCGAGCAGCTGATGGGTGGCGCGCAGCAGGGCGGTCTCCGCCGCGGTGCGCGGCCGCGGGCGCTCCGGCGCCGCAAGCCGCCCGCGCAGGCGCTCGGCGTGCCGGGTGGCGAAGCGGAAAACCCGGCTCAGAAAGCGATGCAGGCCCTCGACGCCCTGATCGTTCCAGTCGAAATCCTTCTCCGGCGGGGCGGCGAAGAGGACGTACATGCGCGTGGCGTCGGCGCCGTAGCGCTCGATCATCTCCGCCGGATCCACAACGTTGCCCTTCGATTTCGACATCTTCGCCCCGCTGCGCGTGATCATCCCTTGGGTGAAGAGGCGGGTCACGGGCTCGTCGAATGCCACCATGCCCATGTCGCGCATCACCTTGGTGAAGAAGCGCATGTAGATGAGGTGGAGGATGGCGTGCTCGATGCCGCCGATGTACTGATCCACCGGCAGCCAGCGCGCCACGGCAGCGCGATCGAAGGGAGCGCTCTCTTCGCGTGGACTGGTGTAGCGGAAGAAGTACCAGGACGAATCCACGAAGGTATCCATCGTGTCGGTTTCGCGGCGCGCGGGGCCGCCGCAGCGCGGGCAGGCGGCGCGGAGAAAGGACGTTGCCTCGGCCAGCGGCGATTGCCCGGTGCCGGTGATCCGCACATCGTCGGGCAGCAGCACCGGCAACTGCGCGTCGGGCACGGGCACGATGCCGCAGCGTTCGCAGTAAACGACGGGGATGGGCGTGCCCCAATAACGCTGGCGGGAAATGCCCCAGTCTTGCAGGCGGTAGCTGACCTTGGCCTGGCCGAAGCCGCGGCGCTCCGCCTCCGCGGTCATGCGCACGATCGCGTCGCGATTGGGCAGCCCGCTGAACTCACCCGAATCGATGAGCCAACCGTCGCCGGTGAAGGCCGCGTCCAGGGCGGCGGCCGGAGCCGCGCCTTGCTCCGGCACGACCACTTGCCGGATCGGCAAGCCGTACTTGCGGCAAAACTCGAAGTCGCGCTCGTCGTGGCCCGGAACCGCCATCACCGCACCGGTGCCATACCCCATCAAGACGAAATTGGCAATCCAGATCGGCAGCTTCTCGCCGCTGAAAGGGTTGCGCGCCCAATGGCCGGTGAAGAAGCCGTGTTTTTCGGGCTCGGCGGCGGAATCAAAGCCGCCGTTGCGATCGGCGGCGAGGGCGCGCGCCGCCGCTTGTTGCTCGGGGGCGAGATGGGCGGCAAGCCAGGGATGCTCGGGCGCCAAGAGCAGCGCGCTGGCGCCGAAGATGGTGTCGATGCGCGTCGTAAAGACGCGCAGCGCTTCGCCGCCGGGCCGGCCGGCGGCGTCGAGCACGGCGAAGTCCACCTCCGCGCCTTCGCTGCGCCCAATCCAGTTGCGCTGCATCGTGCGCACACGCTCGGGCCATTCCGGCAGCCGGTCGAGGTCGCGGAGCAGTTGGTCGGCGTAGGCGGTGATGCGCAGGTACCACTGTTCGAGTTCGCGCCGTTCGACCGGCGTGTCCTCATGGCGCCAGCAGACGCCCCCGGCCACTTGCTCATTGGCCAAAACGGTGGCGCACTTGGGGCACCAGTTCACCCATCCCTTCTTGCGATAGGCCAGGTCGCGCTCGAGAAAGCGCAAGAAAAACCACTGGTTCCAGCGGTAAAACTCCGGCAGGCAGGTGGTCACCTCGCGCCGCCAATCGTAGGCGAAGCCGAAGCGCAGGTCCTGCTGCTTCATGTGGGCGATATTGGCGAGGGTCCACGTGCGGGGATGGGTGTTGTTCTTGATGGCGGCGTTTTCCGCGGGCAGGCCGAAGGAATCCCAGCCCATCGGGTGCAGCACGTCATAGCCGCGCATCCACATGAAGCGCGCCAGGGCGTCGCCGATGGCGTAGTTGCGCACGTGCCCCATGTGCAGGGTGCCGCTCGGGTAGGGCAACATCTCCAGCACGTAGTACTTGGCGCGGCCGGCGGGCAGCGCCGCGAACGGCCACTGCTCCGCCCAGCGCCGGGCCCAGCGCGGCTCGAATTCTTGCGGCCGATATTCGTTTTCGCTCATTGCGGCGGGATAAATTTCTATGATCCCATAGCCGTGCTGGCGCGCGTGGCGGGCGGATCGGCGTTGCCGGGAGGACGCAACAAGCGGCGGGTGTGGGAGCTCAAGCGCCGCAGTTGCGACCGGCGCATCCCACCGGCGGCCTGGATGAATCGGACGGGCCGGCGAGCTGCGCGTCCGGGCGCGAGCGTGGCCGGAGGGCGGCCAGAAGCGCGTCCCGGGCATCGAGCACCAAGGCGGCGGCGTGGCGGGAAGCCGGTGGTAACGAACCCACGGCCGTTAGCAGATCGCGCTCGGAAAACGCCGCCAGACGCGCCAGCGGCTGGCCGGCGAGCAGTTCCGTAAACGCAGCGGCGCAACCCATCGCCGCCACGCAACCACGACAGAGATACCGCAATTCGGCCACCCCGCCGGCCGCGTCCAGCCGGGCGCTCAAGACCAGATGATCGCCGCAGACCGGATTCTCCCGCTCGATGCGGGCGGCCGGGGCCGGCACGGTTCCGGCGCAGGCGGCGCGTTCGAAGTAAGCTAGGAGTTGGGGCGAGAACATCCGGCACCCGATTCGCGGCTCTTGGGCCGAATCCAAATGAAAGCGTAACGCAAGTGGCAGCGCTCGATTGCAAACGGGCCGTGGACGTGGAAATCCCGGCCGAAGAAGTGGAACGTGAAGCCAGCCGCATTGCCCGCGACTTGCAGCGCCGGGCGCGCGTGCCGGGCTTTCGCCCCGGCAAGGCCCCCTTGTCGCTGGTGCGGCAGCGGTATGAAGCCAATATCCGCGAGCAGGTGCTGGAAAGCATGGTGCCGGCGTACTTGCGCACCGCCTTCGAGCGGGAAAACTTGGAGCCGATTTCCCGGCCGGCCATCGAGAACCTGCATTTCAAGGCGGGGGAACCAATCCGCTTCAAGGCCAGCTTTGAAGTGATGCCGGAGATCCAGCTAGGCGACTACAAGAGCCTGAGCGTCCCCACGCCGGCGCCGCCGGAGAAGAGCGCGGAGACGGAGCTGGAGGAAACGCTGCAGCATCTGCGCGAGCAAGCCGCCGTGTACGAAGATCTCGGGCCGGACGCGCGGGCGGCGGAAGGGTTGACCGTGGAAGCCTCCTACGAACGGCGGAGCGAGGGCGAAAGCACCAGCCAGCGCGTGGAGAAACGGCTCATCGACGTGGGCGCCAGCGAGACGCTGCCGGAGTTTTCCCGCGCCCTGGAGGGCGCGGCAGCGGGCGAAACGCGCGAGTTCGACGTGCACTACCCGGAAGACTTTGGGCATCCCGAGGTCGCGGGCAAGACGGTGCATTTCACGCTTACCGTGCAGGGGGTCAAGCGCAAGGTGCTGCCGGAGCTGGACGAAGCCTTCGCCAAGCAGCACGGGGCCGAAAGCGTCGAGGCGTTGAAGGACGAAATCTTAAAATCGATCGCGGCGCGGCGGCGCGAGCGCTCGCGCAGCGAGGCGGAGCACGCGATCGCCGAGCGTCTGCTGGCGATGCACGATTTTCCGGTGCCGGAGGCGCTGATCGCGGAACAGGCGCGGAGCCGCATGGAACGCGAGGCCCGTTCGTTGGCGGATCAGGGCATCCAGCCGAAGGAACTCAACGTGGATTGGAAAGCCTGGCAAGCGCGGCACGAGGAGCGGGCGGCCCAGGACGTCAAGCTGGCGCTGATCCTCGAGCGCATCGCGGCTGCGGAAGGCATCAGCGTCGACGACGAGGAAGTGCGCAGGGAACTGGCCGGGCTCGCCGAGCGGCTGAAGCAGCCGACGGAGGCGTTTCTGCGGCGGATGGCGGAGACCGGCTTTCGCGACCGCACCAAGACGCGGCTGCGGAATGAGAAGACCATGGATTTTCTGCTGCGGCAGAGCGGGGCGCTGGGCGCCGAAGCGCCTGAATCCCAAGCGCCTCCGGCATAATCTGATGCTCATGAGACATTTCGATTCTGACGACGCACCGCGCTCCACCGGGGCGCTGGTGCCGATGGTGGTGGAGCAGACCAGCCGCGGCGAGCGCGCCTACGACATCTACTCGCGTCTGTTGCGCGACAACATCATCTTCATCGGCACGCCGATTGACGACGCCGTCGCCAACCTGGTCACCGCGCAGCTCTTGTTTTTAGCGGCCGAGGACCCGGAAAAGGACGTCTCGCTCTACATCAACAGTCCCGGCGGCTCGATCACCGCCGGTTTGGCCATTTACGACACCATGCAGTTCATCAAGCCGGACGTGACCACGATCTGCATCGGTCAGGCCGCCAGCATGGCGGCGCTGCTGCTGGCGGCGGGAGCGCCGAACAAGCGCTTCGCGCTGCCCAACTCGCGGATCTTGATCCACCAGCCCTCGATGGGCGGCCTCTCCGGCCAAGCGACGGACATCGACATTCACGCGCGGGAGATCCTGCGGATGCGCGAGATTACCAACGAGATGCTGGCCAAGCACACAGGGCAAGAGCTGAAGCGCATCGAGAAGGACGTGGAACGCGACTTCATTATGAATGCGCAGCAGGCTAAGGAGTACGGCATCGTTGACGATATTATCTACAAGCACAAATGATGGCCGCAGGGCCATTGGCGAAAGCCTTGAGGAGTGCTAGAATCCCGCTATTCGGTTCGAAAACGAAGACGGGAACAACGAACGTCTCGCGAAAGATTTTGCAAGCTGGTTGCTGCTATTTTCTTTCCAGGGCGCCACGATGCCCATGCCAGAATGAACGGGAGCAGAACCACAAGGACGGAATGAGGCCTCTTGCAGACCTGAGGCGCGCCGACCGGAGCGCGCGCCGGAACGGCGGCTGGGGGATTTCGGCCGCGGCTCGCAAAGGGTTGGCAAGAGGGGGAGAAATCATCCACCGTGCGACCTAAAACTGGTCCCGACGAAGTTTTGCGCTGTTCGTTCTGCCACAAGACGCAGGACGCCGTTACCAAACTTATCTCCAGCCCGAGCGAATACCCGCGCGCATACATCTGCGACGAGTGCGTGGCCGTCTGCAACTCGATTCTCGAAGACGACCGCGCGGAACCCGCGCGCCAAGGGCTGCAACAGTTGCCGAAGCCGCACGAGGTCAAGGCCTTCCTGGACGACTACGTCATCGGCCAAGAGCACACCAAGAAGAAGCTGGCGGTAGCGGTGTACAACCACTACAAGCGGCTGCACATGAACCGCACTCGCGCGAGCAGCGAGGTGGAGCTGCAAAAGGCCAACATCCTGCTGATCGGCCCGACGGGAACGGGCAAGACGCTGCTGGCGCAAACGCTGGCGAAGATGCTCGATGTGCCGTTCGCCATTGCCGACGCCACGACGCTCACCGAGGCCGGATACGTCGGCGAGGACGTGGAGAACATCATCCTTAAGCTGCTGCAAGCCGCCGACGGCGACGTGGCGCGAGCGCAGCAGGGGATCATTTATATCGATGAGATCGACAAGATCTCGAAGCGCGACGAGAACCCCTCGATCACCCGCGACGTCAGCGGTGAGGGCGTGCAGCAAGCGCTGCTGAAGATCCTCGAGGGGACGGTGGCGCACGTGCCCCCGCAGGGCGGCCGCAAACATCCGCACCAAGAGTTCACGCCGGTCGATACCACGAATATCCTATTTATTTGCGGCGGCGCCTTCGTGGGGTTGGAAAAGACGATCGCGCGCCGCGTGGGGCGGCGCTCGCTGGGCTTTCGCTCCGAGGAAGACAAGGCGACGGCGGAGGGCCAGGTCGCCACGCACGGGCTGCGCGACACCGAACTGCTGTCGCAGGTGCAGCCGGGCGATCTGATCAAGTTCGGGCTGATTCCGGAGTTCGTGGGGCGCTTGCCGGTGATCGGCGTGCTCGACGACCTCGATCGGGCGGCGCTGATCCAGATCTTGACGCGCCCGCGTAATTCGCTGGTGCGGCAGTACCAGAAGCTGTTCGAGTTCGAGAACGTGAAGCTGCGGTTCCAAGACGACGCGCTGGAAGCCATCGCCGATGAGGCGCTGGCGCGCAAAGTGGGCGCGCGCGGGCTGCGCATGATTCTCGAGGAGCTGATGCTCGATCTGATGTACCACCTGCCGGCGCAGAAGCGGGTTCGCGAATTCGTCGTGACCAAGGAAATGGTCAAGAAGCGCGACCTGGCTCTGAGCACTCTCGAAAAAGCCGGGTAGAAACAGCGCCAGCAGCCCAGGACCAGGCAAGACAGCGCATTGCCTGGCCGGCAGGATTCCGCGCTTGCCGCCCGGACCGAGCCCGGGAGGGGGCTCTCGACCGTTCCCGCCCGATCCGACCTGCTCATCCGAACATTGACGGAGTGGCTGCTCTGCCCGGCGCGGGGGCGAACGCCATCGTTTACCATGAGATGAGGACTGCTATGCCGAGCCGCGAAAAAGCCGAGATCCGCCGTGTGGCGATGATGCCCATTCGGGATGTAGTGATCTTCCCGCACATGATGACCCCCTTCGTTGTGGGACGGCAGTCCTCGGTGCGAGCGCTGGAGGAAGCGCTGGCGCAGGACAAGAAGATCTTTTTGGCCACCCAGCACGACGCCGCCGTGGATGAGCCCAAGGCCGAGGAAATCTATTCGGTGGGAACGATCGTGAACATCGTGCAAAGCGTGCGCCTGCCGGACGGCAACATCCGCGTGCTGGTGGAGGGCCTGGAGCGGGCCAAGGCCATCCAGGTGAACGATGAAGAAGGCTTTTTCCGGGCAACCGTGCGCGTGGCGCCCAACCGCACGGAAGCGGTGACGCCGCAAACCGAAGAGCTGATGCGCAAGGTCACCGGACTCTTCGAACAGTACGTCAAGCTCAGCCAGGCGCTGAACTACGAAACCATGCTCAATACCGTGCGCATGGAGGAGCCGGGGCGGCTGGCGGATACGATCGCCGCGAACATGAGCCTGCCGGTGGAGGATAAGCAGGAGCTGCTGGAGATCTTCGCGCCGCTCGATCGTTTGGCGCGCTTGATCGAAGTGCTGGAGATCGAGATCGAGAAGCTGAACGTGGACCGCACCATCCAGGGCCGAGTCAAGCGGCAGATGGAACGCGCGCAAAAGGAGTATTACCTTAACGAGAAGATCAAGGCCATCCAGAAAGAGCTGGGCCGCGGCGAAAAGAGCGAGATCGACGAGCTGAAGAAGAAGATCGACGCCGCGGGAATGCCGAAGGCGGTGAAGGAAAAGGCGCTCCAGGAACTGAAGCGGCTGGAGCTCATGCCGCCGATGTCGGCTGAATCCACGGTCTCGCGGAATTACTTGGATTGGATGCTGGCGGTGCCGTGGAAAAAGCGCTCGAAGGAGATTCGCGATATCAACCGCGCCGAGACGATCCTGAACGAGGACCATTACGGGCTGGAAAAGATCAAGGAGCGCATCGTCGAGTTCCTGGCCGTACGGCAATTGGTGAAAAATCCCAAGGGCTCGATCCTCTGTTTTGTCGGGCCGCCGGGGGTGGGCAAGACTTCGCTGGGCATGTCCATCGCGCGCGCGACCGGCCGCAAGTTCGTGCGCTTGTCGCTGGGCGGCGTGCGCGATGAGGCCGAGATCCGCGGGCACCGGCGCACGTATATCGGAGCGCTGCCGGGACAGATTCTGCAAATGATGAAGAAGGCGGGCACGGTCAATCCTGTGTTCCTGCTGGACGAAGTCGACAAGATGAGCGTGGATTTTCGCGGCGATCCCTCCGCCGCTTTGCTCGAGGTGCTCGATCCCGAGCAAAACACGACGTTCATGGACCATTACCTGGATGTCGAGTACGACCTCTCGCAGGTGATGTTCATCACCACCGCCAATGTGCTGCACACGATCCCGCAACCGTTGCAGGACCGCATGGAGGTGATCCGGCTGAGCGGATACACGCAGCAGGAAAAGATGGAGATCGCCAAGCGATTCTTGATTCCCAAGCAGCGCAAAGCGACCGGAGTGAGCGACGCGAACCTGGAATTCTCCGACGCCGGCGTGGCGGCGATCATCGAGAGCTACACGCGCGAGGCGGGCGTGCGCAATCTCGAGCGTGAAATCGGCAACGTCTGCCGCAAAGTGGCGCGGCAAGTCGTGCAAAAGGGAGCCGAGCAGGTCAAGGTGAAGATCGAGGCCGGCAACGTGGGCGATTTTCTCGGGGTCATCAAGTTCCGCGACCTGCGCAGCGAAGAACGGAACGAGATTGGGCTGGCCACGGGCCTGGCTTGGACCGAAATGGGCGGGCAGATCTTGGCGACCGAAGCGACCCTGATGGACGGCAAGGGCAAGCTGACTCTGACGGGCAAGCTCGGCGATGTCATGCAAGAATCGGCGCAGGCCGCGATGAGTTACATCCGCTCGCGCGCCCATCTGCTGGGTTTGCCGAAAGAGTTCTATCGCAACGTGGATCTGCACGTCCATGTGCCCGAGGGCGCAATTCCCAAAGACGGGCCTTCGGCCGGCATCACCATCGCCACATCGCTGGCAAGTTGCTTGACGCGCATTCCCGTGCGGCGCGATGTCGCCATGACCGGGGAGATCACGCTGCGGGGCAAGGTGCTGCCGATCGGCGGCGTCAAGGAAAAGCTGATGGCCGCGCACCGGATGGGTATTGTCAAGATCATCCTGCCCAAGGACAACGAGAAGGATCTGGCGGAAATTCCGGAAAATATCCGCTCGCTGCTTGACCTCCGCCTCGTGGAAACCATGGACGAGGTGCTCGAGGTGGCGCTGGAGCGGCCGCTGGTGGGCTTGGCGGCGAATGAAACCGTCGCCGCGCCCAACATCGAGACCAGCGGCGAAGAACTGCATCAATAGCGGCGGCGGCCCGCTCACGCTGCGAGTTCGCCCGCGCGAAGGTTCTCTCCTGTGCGCGTGCCGCGCCAAAGACGAGCACGGCCTTCCGGCTGGATCCGGAGCCGCTGTCGCGACGCTCTTCCCCGCCCCGCCGGTTTCCCAATACCGGCGCCCTCTGTCTGGCGTCAGCGTCTGCAATTTGGCCTGAAAAGCGCGGCCGTACAATGAAGCCATGCGCTTGCGCGTGCTATTTTTTGGGCCGCTGGCGGAACTGCTCGGCCGGCGCGAGGAAGTGTTGGAGCTTCCCGGCGCACCCCAGGCAGGCGACGTTTACGCGCACTACCAGACAGAGCGGGAAGGATTGGGCCAACTGGGCCGGGACCTGCTGCTGGCCGTGAACGAGGAATTTTCCGGGCCGGAGCGAGTCTTGCGCGAGGGCGACGAAATCGCGCTGTTGCCGCCGATGAGCGGCGGGGCGCCGGCCAGCCTCGCCGTTGCGCTGACGCGCGCGCGTATCGATGCGGCGGAATGGCGCGATCGGGTCGCGCATCCCGAACACGGAGCGGTCGTGGTGTTCGAAGGCGTCGTGCGCAATCACCATCAAGGACGCAAGGTCGAAGCGCTCGACTACGAGGCCTACGAACCCATGGCGCGCAAGCGACTGGAAGCCATCGCGGCGCAAGTGCTGCGGCAGTGGCCGATCGGTGCAGTGGCCCTGGTGCATCGTTTGGGACGACTGCAAGTCGGGGAGACCAGCGTTCTGGTCGCGATCGGAGCGGCACACCGCGCGCCCGCCTTTGAAGCCGCAGCCTTCGCTATTAGTGCTATCAAGAGGTCGGTGCCGATTTGGAAAAAGGAATGGTCGCCGGATGGCGCCAGTTGGACGGAGGGGGAGTTTCCGACGGCAGCCGACACCGAAACAGGGGCCGGCGCAGCACAGGCCGAGTCGTCGCCCGCCGCCAAGCGTTAAGCGGCCCGAGCCGGGGATTTCGCCCTCGAGTCCGCTGCGAGGCACAGGCCGCGATGCGTAGCTCGCCGCGCCCGCCCGGCCGCCGGCGTTTGCCGTTACACTGAAAGAAAGCAGCCGCAAAATGGGCGGGACTCCTGGGTCCGATTTGCGGCGGAGACGCGATTGGGCGCACACGAAGACTATTTACCTTTCATCGGCGGCCTGGCGCGCGAAGCCGGAGCCTTGTTGCTCAAGCACTTCGGCCGCGTACGCATCGAGTACAAAGGCGGCGTGGATTTGGTGACCGCGGCCGATCGCGCTTCGGAAGCCCTGATCGTGGAGCGGCTGCGGACACGCTATCCGCGGCACGACATCGTGGCGGAAGAGGGCGGCGGCAACGAAAGCGGCGCCGAATATCGCTGGTACGTCGATCCGCTGGACGGCACGACGAACTTCGCGCACGGCCTGCCTCTGTTCGCCGTGTCCATTGCGCTCGAGCGGCAGGGGCGGCTGGTGGCAGGAGTCGTGTACGAGCCGGTGCTGGACGAACTGTTTGCCGCGCAGGCGGGCCAGGGCGCGAGCTTGAACGGCAAGCGGATTCAGGTCTCCGGCGTGCAGAGCTTGCGGGAAGCGTTAGTGGCGACCGGGTTCCCCACGCACAAGCGCCACAAGAACCCGAACATCCACTTCTATCACGCCATTACCCTGCGCAGCCACGGCGTGCGGCGGCTTGGGGCGGCGGCGCTCGACCTTTGCTACACCGCCTGCGGCCGATTCGAAGCGTTTTGGGAATTCAATTTGAAGCCGTGGGACACGGCAGCGGGCACGTTGATCGCGCGCGAGGCCGGCGGCCGAGTCAGCGATATGGTCGGCGGCGAGTATGATCTCGCCAGTCCCGAAGTGCTCGCCAGCAACGGGTTGGTGCACGAAGAACTGCAAGAATTGTTTGAGGAGATTTTCGCGGGGCGCAATCCGCAATTGCCGTCGGCGGAAGAATACCGGCAGCACCGGCCGGATCTGGTACGGCCGCGCGCGATGAAGTAGCCATGTCGGCCTCCACCATTCCGCTGCGCCGCCGCTATCTGCGGCACGTCCACAGCATCATCCATCCGCCGCGGCGGGCGGTGCGCGACCCGCAGTTCACCCATCACGTGCTGCATTTGTCGCGCTGGCCGCGCGGCCTGTCGGGGTTGCGGATCGCGCAGCTTTCCGACATCCATTACAGCCTATACATGCCGGGCGGCTTGGCGGAAAGAGCGGTGGACATGATCAACCGCTGGCAGCCTCATCTCATCGCGTTAACCGGCGATTTCGTGACCTCGTCGCGGCAGTTCATCGAGCCGGTGAGCGAGTTGCTGGGGCGGCTGCGGGCGCCGCTGGGCGTTTACGCGGTGCTGGGCAATCATGACTTTCGCGTGGGCGCGGAGCGGGTGGCGCGGGGCCTGCGGCGGCAGCGCATCCACGTGTTGCGCAACAGCCACCGTGTGCTGCGCCTGCCCGGCGGCCACGTGAAGATCGCCGGCATCGACGATTCGCGCCAGCGACCGAACCTGGCCGCGGCGCTCGGGCCGAGCCAAGAGCAGCCGTTTACGCTGCTGCTGGCGCACAGCCCGGCGGCGCTGGAGGATGCGGCGGCGGCGAAGGTGGACTTGGTGCTTTCGGGCCATACTCACGGCGGGCAAATTCATCTGCGCTTCGCAGGCGCATTGTACGACCGCTATTGGCCCGTGGGATTCTTGCAGCGGGGTGAGACGCGGATGTACATCAGCCGTGGCTTGGGCAAGGTGATTCTGCCCTGGCGCCTGCATTGCCCTCCGGAGGTCACGGTTTTCACACTGCATCGCCGGGCTTAGAGAGCGGCGCTGGCGTCGCCTCGCCGGGAGCCGTCGCGGGGCGGGCTCTCCGGCCCGCCGCAATCTGCTACAATCCACCCACACTGCCGCCTGCGCCTAAGCGGCCGATGACGATCATGATTGCTCAAGAGAGGAATGCTCCGGGGGTCTCTTCTCAGGGAGAAGTGCCGGTATTGCTGGTCGAAGACGACCGTTATATCCAGCGCAGCATCAGCTTTCAGCTTTCGCGCCAGGGTTATCACGTCACCTGCTGCTCGGACGGCGAAGAGGGCTTGCAGCGCGCGCTGCGCGGGATCTATCAAGTAATCATCCTGGATATCATGTTGCCCCGGCTGGATGGTTTGACGGTCTGCAAGCGGGTGCGCGCGGCTTATCCGAAGTTGCCGATCATCATCACCTCGGCCCGCGGTTCGGAGATGGACCGTGTGGCGGGACTGGAATTCGGAGCCGATGATTATCTGGCGAAGCCGTTCAGCCCGACGGAACTGGAGGCTCGCATCCGTGCCGTGCGGAGGCGCGTCGCCGCCAGTGAAGACACGGACGCCGTGCTGCGCGCGGGACCGGTGGTGA
Organism: Terriglobia bacterium; assembly: GCA_021323595.1. Lineage (GTDB taxonomy): Bacteria > Acidobacteriota > Terriglobia > Terriglobales > SCQP01 > JAJPKR01. The sequence continues at coordinate 167,239 of JAJPKR010000027.1, forward strand.
TGGATTGCGAGCGCCGCGAGCTTTGGGTGGACGGCGAGCTGACGCCGCTGGCCCGCCGGGATTTCGAGGTGCTGGAACTGCTGCTGCGCCATCCCGGTCGCGTCTTCACGCGCGACGCGCTGCTCACGCGGATTTGGGGCCACGCCTACGACGGCTACAATCGCTCCATCGACAGTCACCTCTCGCGTTTGCGGCGCTTGTTCCGCGATCACGGCTTCGACTGCATCGAGACGATTCGCGGCATCGGTTACCGCTTCCGGGATCCCAGTCGCGCGGCGGGGCCGCCGCCTGCGGCCACGGGTTCGGCTCCGCCGGGAACCGTGTGATAACCGGTGCGCCGGGGCGCTCATGAATCTTTCACCGACCGCCGTGGAGCTGGACGACGCGCGAGCGCGGCTAGCCTATATCAACCAGCACCGGGAAGTGGCGCTGGCGGCGGCGCTGGCCGTGGCGGTCATCGCCCGTTTGGTGTGGCCGGCGGCGGTGCCGCTACTCGTGCCGGCGCTGCTGGCGGCCTGGTGGGTGTGCTCGGTGGGGTTCGTGCGCGCCAGCGCGCGGCTGCGGCGGGCCGAGTCGCTGCATCGCCTCGAGTTCGCCTATTTCCTGGTAGAGCTGCTGCTGTTGAGCGGCCTCGCCTGGACGCTGGGCGCGGCCGGCTGGCTGGCCGTTTTGTTCTATTGCTGCACGATCGTCTACGCCAATCTGGCGTTGCCTCATGGCGGGTGGATCACGGCGTTGGCTTGGAGCTGCTTCGCGCTCCTGATGCTGGCGGGATGGCAGCCCGCGGGCGGTTGGCCCGATTTGGCGGCGGAGCTGGCGGGTGCGGCGGCGGCCTTCGCGGTGGTCGGCTACTCGAGCAGCCAGTTTGCGCGGATGCTTTCGGCGCGCTCCGCAGCGTTGGCGGCGGCCAATCGCGAATTGAAGGCGACGAGCCAGGAACTACGCCGGCATCAGGATACCCTCGAGGAATTGGTGCGGCAGCGGACCCGCGACCTGGCGGAAACCAGCGACGAACTGCGGCGCGCCAACGCGGAATTGCAGCGCTTGAACGAGGCCAAGTCGCATTTCCTCTCGAACGTCTCCCACGAACTCCGGACGCCGCTGACCTCGATCCGCTCCTTCTCCGAGCTGCTGCTGAGTTATCCCGATGAAGAGCCGCAGACTCGGACGGAATTTCTGGAGATCATCAAAAACGAAAGCGACCGGCTGACGCGGCTGGTCGGCGACGTGCTCGATCTCGCCAAGATCGAGGCCGGGCGCATGCCCTGGCGCGACCGGCTGCTGGCGCCGGCGGAAGTCGTACGCGCCGCGGCCGAGCCTCTGCGCGGCTGGGCCGAAGCGAAGGGGCTCGAGCTGATCCAAGATGTGGAGGAAAATCTGCCGCACGTCTTGGGCGACCTGGACCGGCTCGTGCAAGTGCTGACGAATCTCATCGGCAACGCACTGAAATTTACCGATGCCGGCACGGTGCGCGCGGGCGCCCGCCGGCACAACCGCGATGTCCTGTTCTTCGTGGCGGACACGGGGCCGGGCATTCCTCCCGACGATCTCGAAGTGATTTTCGAGAAATTTCGCCAGGGGGGCGACGCGCTGCTGGGCAAACCGCGCGGCACCGGCTTGGGGCTCTCCATTTGCCGCGAAATCGCCCAGCACTACAGCGGCGAGGTTTGGGCGGAAAGCGAACTCGGGCGCGGCAGCACGTTCTACTTCCGAATGAAAGCAGCAGAGCTCTTGGCGCCGGCCGACGGTCCTAAGACCCGGCGCGCGTCGGCGGGTGAAAACTAGGGCACGAGGCCGGGCAATTTTCGTCGACGGAGCGTGGACGCGCCGGCGCGCCACGTTCGCGGCTACGGCGAAACTGCCGCAGCGCCGCGGCCGCCAGCCTGGGCGGCAATTTCGCGGCGAAGCCGGCCCAGCACGACTTCGCGAACGGCGTCGAGCTCCCCGGCGTGGCTGAAGCCGCTGGCCTGCGCATGCCCGCCGCCCCCGAAGCTTTCGGCGATGGCCGCAACATCGAGCAAGCCCTTCGACCGCAGGCTGGCGCGCTGGCGGCCGGGACCGGCCGGGCGGAAAAAGGCCGCGACGGCGATTCCTTCCATGCCGAGGGCGTAATTGACCAAGCCTTCGGCGTCTTCCCAGCTCGCACCCAGGCGCTGCATTTCTTCGGCGGTCACCCACATCCACGCCAGCGGCGGCTCGATGCGCAAGTGGCTTAAGGCGCAGGCGAGGACGCGCATTTTGGTTTGCCGATAGGACATGAACATGGTCGCCGCGATGCCGTGCGGGTCCGCGCCCAGCCGCGCCAATTCCGCGCCCAGGGAAAGCGTACGGGCGGAGGTGTTCGAGTAGATGAAGCCGCCGGTATCCGCCAAAACGCCGGCGTAAAGGCAGGTTGCGATCTCCGGCGACAGCGCCACGGGCAGGGCGCGGATGAGCCAGTACACCATCTCCGCGGTCGCGCAGGCGGTCGGTTCGATCCAGTTCAGCGTGGCGAAGGAACGGCCGCTGGCGTGGTGGTCGATGTTGATCGAGGGCAACCGCTCCAGCCCGGCAAGATGGGACCGAGCCAGGCTCGAGCACTCCAAAATCACGACGCTCTCATAATCGGCGGGAGCGCATGCGGCGGTTTGAATTTCTCCGGCTCCGGGCAAAAAACCGTAGGGATGCGGCAGAGAATCGCGCAAGAAAACGTCTACGCGCTTGTGCATGGCCAGAAGCGCCAAGCGCAAGCCCAGCATAGACCCGAGCGCGTCCCCATCGGGCCGGGCGTGGGTGACCAGGAGCAGGCGCGAGCACGCGCGCAAGGCCTCCAAGATCGCTGCAGGTGGAGTCAGCATCGTCGCAAGATATTCGCGGGCACCCCCAGCGCCGGGGAGAAACCAAACGCAACAAGAAGCCCCGGCGCATCGCGCGCATCTAGAGACGGGCGCGTCCGGCTTCGGCCTCCGCTACGGACATTCAACTCAGCCGCAAACCCACCATTATAAGAACCGGCGTTGTTGCGTGGGCTGAAGCACCCGCGCGGCTGCCCCTGATCTCAGGGCTTACGGCTGCGAGGAGCGCTTCGCGGCCCGGCGCAGCAGCCGGTCCAAGCGTGAGCCCAGCTCGGCAGAACGGTCGATCTCAAAGCGCAATTCGGGGATCTGGCGAACGCTCAGGCGATGCGCCAATTCCGCGCGCAGATACCCGCGCGCGGCCAACAGGCCTTCGAGGCTTGCGCGCTGCGCTTCGGCGCCACCCATGACCGAGACAAAGATGTGAGCGACTCGCATCTCCGGCGCCATCTTGACTTCGGTGACCTGCACCAAACCGACGCGAGGGTCGCGCAATTCGCCGGCGATGATTTCCCCAATTTCCTCCCGGATCATCTCGGAGAGCCGTTCAGGACGATGGCTGGTCATGGTGTCACGCAATGATCTCGATCTCGCCGATCACCGCCACCTCGGCAGCGAGCACCCGCTCGGCCTCGGCTGCGGCACGCTCGAGCAAGCCGGTCAAATAGACCGAATCGGGACCGATGGCGGCCACCCCAATGGCGGCGCGCTGCCACTTGTCGAGATGATCGATCTCCGCGATCGAGATATTGAAATCGTGGCGAAGGCGGTCTTTCAGGGCGCGCAGCACGGCGCGCTTATCTTTCAACGACTGCGCGCCGGGCAGGTGGATTTCGATCTGGAAGCGGCCGACAGGCACGGCCTCACGCGCCCAGCGTCGGAGCGATCTTTTCGATTTGGAAGGCTTCGAGAACGTCGCCCGGCTTGACGTCGCTGAAATTGGCGACGCCGATGCCGCACTCCAGCCCATTCCGAACCTCCGCCACGTCTTCCTTGAAGCGGCGCAGCGAACTGATCTTGCTGGTATAGACGACCTTGCCGTCGCGCACGACCCGGACTTGCGCGTCGCGGGTCAGCTTGCCGTCGCGGACGTAGCACCCGGCGACCATCCCGATCTTGGGAATGCGGAAGGTCTGACGCACTTCCGCGCGGCCCAGCGAGGTCTCCTGGACGATCGGCGCCAGCAAACCGGACATCGCCTTCTTCATCTCGTCCAGCAGCTCGTAGATGATCGAGTGCAGCCGAATCTCGACTTTTTCGCGTTCGGCGATTTCGGCGGCCTTGCGGTCGGGCCGAACGTTGAAGCCGATGACCACGGCGTTGGAGGCCGAGGCCAGCAAGACGTCGTTTTCGTTGATGGCGCCGACGCCGGAATGGATGACGCGTACCTTGACCTTGTCCGTAGAGAGCTTGGCGAGCGAGTCCACGAGCACTTCGGCCGAGCCTTGGACGTCGGCTTTGATGATGAGCGGCAGTTCCTTCACCTCGCCGCCGGCGACGGCCATTTGCTGGCTGAGCGTTTCAAGATTCATGCGGCTGGCGCGGGCCAGGGCGGATTCGCGCGCTTTTTCTTCGCGATACAGCGCGATCTGGCGCGCCTTGTTGCGGTCGGTCACGGCAGCCCAGCGATCGCCCGCCTCCGGCAAACCCTCGAGACCCAGAACTTCCACGGGCGTAGAGGGTCCAGCTTCTTCCACCGGCCGGCCACGGTCGTCGAAGAGAGCCCGAACGCGGCCCAGCACCGAGCCGAGGATGATGTTGTCGCCGAGGCGCAGCGTGCCGTCTTGCACGAGAACGCGCGCCACCGGGCCGCGCCCGCGGTCCAGTTCGGCCTCAAGCACCGTACCCTGCGCCGGCGCCTCGGGGTTGGCCTTCAATTCCTGCAAGTCGGTCACGAGCAGGATCATTTCCAGAAGCTGGTTCAGGTTGGTGTGCGCGCGGGCGGAGACGTTGACCATCACCGTCGTGCCGCCCCAATCCTCGGCCAGCAGGCCCCGATCGGCCAATTGCTTTTTGACCCGGTCGGGCTGGGCATCGGGTTTGTCGATCTTGTTGATGGCCACGATGATCGGCACATTGGCGGCGCGGGCGTGATCGATCGCCTCCAAAGTTTGCGGCATGACGCCGTCGTCGGCGGCGACGACGAGCACCACCACGTCGGTGACGCGCGCGCCGCGGGCGCGCATGCGCGTGAAGGCCTCATGGCCGGGGGTATCGATGAAGACGATGCGGCGCCCGTAGGCCGGCGAGGCCTTGTCCTGAATCTCGACCTGATAGGCGCCGATGTGCTGGGTGATGCCGCCCGCTTCGCCTGCGGCGATATTGGTCTCGCGGATGGCGTCGAGCAGCGAGGTCTTGCCGTGATCGACGTGGCCCATGATCGTGACCACCGGCGCGCGGGGGACGAGGCCGGCGGCCTGGACTTCGGCTTCGCCCTCGACCGCTTGCAGGGCGGCTTCCTCGAAGGAAACGGTCTTGGCATCGGCGCCGAACTCGCGTGCGATCTGGGTGGCGATTTCGGCATCCAGCGCCTGGTTGACGGTGACCATGAGACCGCGATCGAAGAGCTTGCGGATCACGTCGCGGGCGCGCGCCTGCAAGCGCTCGGAGAGATCCTTGACGGTGATGCCCTCATTGATCGTGATTTCGCGCGTGATCGGCAGCGGGCCGGTGGGCGCGGTCAGCGCCGGGGCGGCGATGCGCTGCATGCCTTCCTTGACGCGCGGCTCCCGCCGCACATGATGCGCAGCGGCGCGGCCGGCAGGGCGGCCGGCCGCCGGACGGGTGGGATGCATGGGACGCCGGCCCTCGGGCGTGGCGGCGCGGCCCACGGGTGCCGTGCCCGGGCGAGGCACGGTGGGGCGCTGGTAAATGGGCTTGCCCGGCGCAGGGCGGCCGATGGGGCCGCGGGTGACGGGAGCGGCGCCAGGCGGGGGAGCTTGGTACACCGGACGTTGCGGAGCGACGGGAACGATCACGCGACGGCCGGGCACGGCGGGAGGCGGAGCGGAGGCCGCGGGGGCCTGCGAGGCGGAAACGTTGAGCGTGGGCACGCGCGGCGCGGGCCGTGGAGGCGCCAGGGCGGCGGGCGTCGGCGCCGCCGAGGCCGGAGCAGGCGCGTGCGGATGCGCAGCCGGCGTTGGCGGTGCGCCGGCGCCGGACGGCGGCGTGACCGCGGGGCGCGCCGCTGTCGGCGCCGCCGGACGCGGCGCTACGGGCGCCATAGGCGCGGCATAGACGGGACGAGGGCCGACGGCGGGCAGCCGCGGCTTGAGCGGCGCCGCCGGAGGCGGCGCGGGCGCCGTCCGCAAGGAGGGACGGGGGCGCTCGGGCGGCGGCGCGGTCTTGGGGGCCTCGACCGGAGCGGCGGGCGTTTCGGCGGCGACGGCCGGAGGCTCGGGGGGTTCAGGAACCGCGGGCGCCGGGCTCTCCGGCTCGGCCGCGGGCGGAGCCTCCACCGCCACCGCGCCGCCCTCGCCGCGCAAATACCTGCGCACACGCTCGGCGATCTCCGGCTCGACGGCACTGGAGTGAGTCTTGTGTTCGGTGCATCCGACGGCCGGAAGCGCCTCCAAAATCACGCGCGACTTGACCTCGAGCTCACGCGCCAAATCGTTGATGCGAATCTTCGACATGCCAAAAGACTCTTGCCTTACAGCGTGCCGCCCCCTTCCGGGTTCAGCGGCGGGCGCGGCGCCATATGCGCGTCGATATCGCCCTGATCGGCGGGGGCGGCCTCTTCCACGCCGCGCTGCTCTTCCGCTTCCAGATCCTGGGCGGTGCGCGTCAGCTCGTCGTCGGGAGCCGGCGCCAGGGGCGGCTCGCCGAGCTCTTCACTGCTATTGCGCTGGGCCAGCGAACTGGCATCCCCGCCATCGGCTTGCGGCGCGGCTACGCCCGCCACCGCCTCCTCGATGGAAGCTCCAAAGAAGCGGTTGACGGCGACGAAAATCTGCTCGACGCTCTCCGGACCGATGCCCGGAATTTCCTGTAACTGCTCCGGCGTCATCCCGCCCAACTGCTCGACAGTGCCGACGCCGGCGTTGGCCAGCGCCTCGCGCACGCTGTCATCCAAGCCGGTGAGGCTGGCCAAAGGCGTCTCGCCGCCGCCGCTCTCACCGACCAACGCGGCCATTTGCTGCTCGACTTCGCGGCGCTTCTCCTCTTCGCTCTTGATGTCGATCTTCCAGCCGAGCAGCTTGGCCGCCAGCCGCACGTTTTGGCCCTTCTTGCCGATGGCCAGGGAAAGCTGACTGTCATCCACCACCACCTCGAGCTGGCGGCCTTCGGGGTCGAGCACGGCGACGCGACTGATCTTGGCCGGGCTGAGGGCGTTGGCGGCGAACTGCACCGGGTCCTCGCTGTATTCGATGATGTCGATCTTTTCCCCGCGCAATTCGCGAATGATGCTTTGCACGCGCATGCCCTTCATGCCCACGCACGCGCCGACGCAATCCACGTCTTTGTCGCGGGAATACACGGCGATCTTGGTGCGCTCGCCCGGCTCGCGCGCCACCGCCTTGATCACCACGGTTCCGTCGTAAATTTCCGGAACCTCGGCTTCGAAGAGTTTCTGCACCAGCGCGGGATCGGCGCGCGAAACCACCACCAGCGGGCCTTTCAGCGCCTTTTCCACGGCCTTGATGACGACGCGCACGCGCTCGCCCGGCGCAAATACTTCCAAGCGCGACTGCTCGCGCCGCGGCAAGCGCGCTTCCGCGCGGCCCAAGTCCACGATCACGTCCGAGCCCTCGGCGCGCTTGACGATCACGTTCACGACTTCACCGACGCGGTTGATATATTCGCCGTAGACGGTGTCCCGCTCGGCTTCGCGGACCTTCTGGAAGATGATCTGCTTGGCGGTTTGCACCGCGATCCGGCCCAGACCTTCGGTGGCCTTCTTGATCTTCAATTCCGCGCCCGGAACAACCTTGGGATCGATACGGCGAGCCTCGGCGAGGGAAATCTCCCGCAATGGGTTGGCAACCTCGTCCACCACGAGACGCAAGGCATAGACGTTGATCTCGCCCGTGTCTTTGTCCAGTTCGGCCTGGAGCTCCTCGTGGGTCTTGTAGTACTTGCGTGTGGCCACCGACATGGCGTCTTCGACCGCGCTCACCACGACCTGAGGGTCGATCCCCTTGTCGCGGCTGAGTTGCTCGATCTGCTGGTACAGTTGGCTCGCCATAAATCCTCAATCCTGCAAACGCTTCCGGGGCTTGCGCCTACCAAGTGGGCGCCAAATTGGCGCGCTCGACCTCGTCCGGCGCGAAGTCCCAAACCTCACCGCTCTCCGGCTGGCGGATGCGAACGCGATCATCGAACCAGCCCTCCAGCACCCCGGTCACGCGGCGGCGCGGCCGTCCCGGAGCGGAGCGCAACTGCAGGCGCACCCGTTGCCCGGCAAAGCGCTGGAAGTCCTCGCGCTTGACCAAGCGCCGCTCTAAACCCGGAGAGGAAACCTCCAAGACATAGGAGATGTCTTCGGGGATGACCTCCTCCGCATCCAACACGGCGCTCAATTGCCGGCTCACGCTCTCGCAGTCGCCGTGGGTGATGCCGGCCGGCTTGTCCAGGAAGACGCGCAGCAGTCGCTGCCGCCCGCTGCCGACGAAATCCACGTCCACCACATCCATGCCCGCAGCCGCCGCAATTTGCTCGGCCAAGCCACGGATGCGCTCCCGCACGGCAGAATCTGCGCCGCCACTCTTGGGGCCGCCGATTCTGGCCACACTCATTTCCCACGCCTCCGACGAGAGCGCCAATTCCCGCCCAACAAAAAAGTGGGCTTGCGCCCACTTCACGTTGCGCCAAACATCTCTTCAATCTTAACGCAGCGGTACATAGCTGGCAACCACGGGGTGGCGGCGCGGCGGCCGCCCCGGCGCAGTTTTCGGGCCGCCACGCTGGTTTCCGGCGTGCGACTATACTGAGAGCACCGGGCAAGGCTCGGCCGGCGCGCCACGCGCCTGGAAAGGGATCGTGGCCGATATTTTTCTGATCCGCTCCATTCTGGTCGCGGTGGTGGCCGCTGTCACCGCCTACCTGCGCCCATTCGGCCTTTCGACGGAACTCTCCGCATTGCTGGGGGTCGGCGTGGCCGGGGCCATCATCCTCTTCGAGCTGCGGCTGAGCCGGGCGAGCTTGAAGCGGCTGATCGGCGCGGCCATAGGCTCAATTCTGGGCATCCTGGGGGCGTACCTGATCTCGCTGATCATTCGCGGCACGGGGTTCAATCCGCGCACCGGAGCGTTCCTGAGCGTCGCGACGCTGCTGGTCATGTTTTACGTCGGCTTGGTGGTGGGGGCGGAAAAGGGCGACTTGCTCAATCTGGCCGCGCTCGGGGGCTTATTCGGGGGCGAGCGGACCCGGCGCAGCGCGAAGCTGCTCGACACGAGCGCCATCATTGATGCGCGCGTCGCCGATGTGGTGGAGGCGGGCTTTCTCGAGGGCTCGTTGTTGATTCCGCAATTCGTGCTGCGGGAGCTGCAGCTGATCGCGGATTCGTCGGATTCGAGCAAGCGCAACCGCGGCCGGCGCGGGCTGGATGTGGTGCAACGGCTGCAAAAACTGCCGCGGGCGGACCTGATCATCATCGATGACGACATTCCGCAACTGCGGGAAGTGGATCAGAAGATCATCGAGATCGCCAAGCGCTACGAATGCAAGATCGTCACCAACGACTTCAATCTCAACAAGCTGGCGCAAGTGCAGCGCCTCGAGGTGCTGAACGTCAACGACTTGGCGAATGCGCTCAAGCCGGCGGTCTTGCCGGGCGAGAGCATGCGCGTCTTCATTCTCAAGGAAGGCAAGGAATTCAACCAGGGCGTCGCCTATCTGGACGACGGCACGATGGTGGTCGTCGACCATGCCCGCAAGCACATCTCCAAGACGGTCAACGTCGTGGTGACCTCGGTGCTGCAAACGGCGGCCGGCAAGATGATTTTCGGCCGCTGCGACGAGCGGGCGGCGGAGGGCAAGGACGGGGAGGCCGAAGCCATGCCCAGCCGCGGGCCGCGACCGGCGTCGTCGAGCGCGGCCAACTAGCCGCGCGTCCGGCCTGATCGGGAAAAATCCCCATGTCCGTTTACGCCATTGTCCCCGCGGCCGGGCTCAGCACCCGCACCGGCTCGACCACGAGCGGCGGCGGCCGCAAGCAGATGATGATTTTCCAGGGCGCGCCGGTGGTGATCCACACCCTGCGCACGCTCCAGCGGTGCCCGGGCATCGAGAAGATTCTGGTGGCGGCGCGCCCGGAAGACCGCGCCGGACTCGCGGCGCGCCTGGCGGCGGAGCCGATGATGCTGCCGATCGAAGTCGTGGAAGGCGGCGAGACCCGCCAAGACTCGGTGGCACGGGCGCTGCGCCAGGTTCCCGAAGCGGTGCCGTTCGTGCTGATTCATGACGCGGTCCGCCCGTTTCTGGACGTCGAGATCGCGGCGCGAGTGCTGGCGGCGGCGGAGCAACACGGCGCGGCCATCGCCGCCGTACCCGCGGTGGATACGATCAAGCAGGTCGAGCGCGTGGGCGGCGACCAGACGCGGGTGGTGGCCACGCTGCCGCGGGAAAAGCTGGTGATGGTGCAGACGCCGCAGGCGTTCCGCCACGATTGGCTGCGCGAGGCCATGGCGCGGGCCGAACGCGAGGGCTTCCACGCCAGCGATGAATCCGGCTTGCTCGAACACGCCGGCCACGAGGTGTACGTGATTTCAGGCTCGCCGCGCAACTGGAAGATCACCACCAGCGCCGACCTCGAGTTGGCGGAGATCTTCTTGGGCCGGCGCGAGGAAAAGACGGACGCCGGAGCCTAGGGACCGGGCCGGCCTAGCTTCCCTTCTTCCACTTCGCGTCGACGCGCAGCGCGATGTGGTCCTTCACTCGATAGGTGATCTTGATCGGCTCCCCGTAGTCGAGGTGGAGATACGTCAGCTTCTGGCGGAGTTCGGGAGAAAGCGTGTAGGTCCGCAGCGCGTTGCGGTTGTGCGCGTCGCGCAGGGTGATGGCGGCGTGGCTGAAGACTTGGACGAAGCCCTTGTCCACCGCCGTGCCGGATTCGCGCTTGGCATGGAGCTTGACCGGAGGCACGCTGCGTTGCGCGGCGAGAGCCGCCACCGCCACGCTCAGCAAGAGCCAGGGAATGAGACGAAAAGGGCGGCGCATGGCGGTGCTCAGCGACCGAAGTATTTGGCGTTCACGGCGGCAAAGCTCTGCCACTTTTCGGGCAGATCGTCGAGGGCGAAGATCGCAGCGACGGGACACACCGGAACGCAGGCGCCGCAGTCGATACACTCGACCGGATCGATGTAGAGTTGGTCGGCCTTGGCAAAGTCCGGCTCATCCTTCTTGGGATGGATGCAGTCGACCGGACAGGCGTCCACGCAGGCGGCGTCCTTGACACCGATGCAGGGTTCCGCAATCACGTATGCCATCGTCGTCTCCTCCCACAAGGATACCCCGCCGCGGCGCGCCCGGCTCAGCGCGCGGCGGCCGCCGATTCAGAACAAGTGCGGCTGGGCGGAAGACGCCGGGGCGCGGGGCTCGCGCTTGAAATGGCGATAGGCGAGCGGCGTGGCGATGCGGCCGCGGGGCGTGCGATTCAAGAAGCCGATTTGAATCAAGAAGGGCTCGTAGATCTCTTCGATGGCATCGGGATCCTCCGAGAGCGCGGCGGCGAGCGCATTGACGCCGGCCGGGCCGCCATCGTAGTTGTCGATCAGGGTGAGCATCAGGCGGCGATCGCCCTCGTCGAAGCCGTATTCATCGACCTCGAGCAAGGCGAGCGCGTCGCGCGCGACCGCGCCGGTGATGCAGCCCTGCGCGCGCACCTGGGCGAAGTCGCGAACGCGGCGCAAGAGGCGATTGGCGATGCGCGGGGTGCCGCGGCAACGCCGCGCAAGCGTGTCGATGCCCTCGTCATCGATCGCCACGCCTAAAATGCCCGCGGAGCGCTGAATGATGATGCCCAGCTCAGCCGGCTCGTAAAATTGCAGCCGCAGCAACAGCCCGAAGCGCGAGCGCAGCGGCGCGCTGAGCAGGCCGGGGCGGGTGGTGGCGGCGACGAAGGTGAACGGTTTCAACTCCAGGGTGTGGGTGCGGGCGGAGGGTCCTTGCCCGATCAAGATGTCGAGCTTGTAGTCCTCGAGCGCGGAGTAAAGAATCTCTTCGAGCTGCGGCTGCAAGCGATGCACTTCGTCGAAGAAGAGCACTTGCCGGGCCTGCAGATTGGTGAGGATGGCGGTGAGGTCGCCCTTGATCGCCAGCAGCGGGCCGGCCGTTTGCTGGAAGGGCACGCCCAATTCCCCGGCGATGATCGCAGCCAGCGTGGTCTTCCCCAGCCCCGGCGGGCCGTACAACAGAACATGGTCGAGCGCTTCCTGGCGGCTGCGCGCGGCGGCGATGGCCAGCGCCAACTGCTCCTTCACCTTGACCTGGCCGACGAAATCACTTAAGCGCTGCGGACGCAGCCGCAACTCAAAATTGACCTCGTCATCTCCCGCCTCGGGGGCGACCAGCCGGGAGCGGGCGGGCGCCGGCTCAGACATGGGAACAGGATACCGGAAAGCGGCCGCGCGCCCGTTCACGATCTCTCCACGACATAGCGGATGGAAGGTGCGCGGACTCAGACTCGCGCGCATAGCTTGCAAGTTCCGATCGAAGGCCGGCGGGCCGATACGGGAGCGAGCCTCTGATGGTTATAGTGCCTAGTGCCGGCATTCAAGTCCGCCAGGGGAGGAGACCACCGGGACGCGTGAGATCGCCGAGGCGATGACGATAAGCGCCGAAGATTCAGAGACTTGCGGGAGCCGACAGGGGTGTGAGCGGAGCTTAAAAATGGTCTCCTGGTCGAAGGTACAGGTGAGACGCGGGGGCGTTCGGGAAGGGCGCCTAACCGATTGCAGCGCTTTCGCTTGTGGGTGGAATTCGGGTGCGGCGCGTGGTTGCGATTCCCGACGCCTGCAACGCCAACGCGCCTCACCTGCGGAGAAGGCAAACGCGTGCCACAGCGATTCCCTGCTTCCTGTCGCGCTGGATGAGAACGGGTCATGACCGGCTTCAGGCTGACAATCAGTCTCCCAGGCCGCGACCACGCGCCGGGCTGGCGGCGGCCTTGGGAGGCCATCCAAAGTAGGATTCAGCTCGGGCCGGCTGGGTTGGCTGAAGCAGGCGGGCAGGACGGACCGGCGCGGCTGCGCGGCCGCCTGCCCCGGCTGCCGGGAGGCTGCCCCCGACGATTTACCGCCGGCCGGCGGCAAGGCTAATTGGCGGCGGAGGAATCGAGCGCGGCCAGGACATGGTCGAGCTGTTCGATTTGCGCGGTGTATTCGTCGCGCTTGCGTTCCTGTTCGGCGCGCACGTGCGCGGGCGCCCGCTCGGTGAAGCGGGGATCGGCCAGGCGGGCGACGATAGCGGCGAGCCGCGCACGCGCCTCCTCGCGCTGCTTGGCGAGGCGGACGCGCTCGGCTGACGGATCGAAGGTCTGTCCCAGATCCAGCACCAAGTTGAGGCGCTCGGTGGAGATGAGGCGCGGGTCGGCCGAATCAGCGACGGCCGCGAGACTCGTTTTCACGTTGGCCAGGCGCTCGATCAGTTCGAGATTCGCCGCCAACGGCGCATGTTCCTCCGGCCGCCGGGCTTCGAGGCGGAGTGAAAGGCGCTCCCGCGGCGAGATCTGCCGCGCGGCGCGGCGGGCGCGGACCGCGCTCACGGCCTCTTGCACGAGCTCGAGCTGGCACTCGGCGGCGGCATCGGCGAAACCGGCGTCCACCGGCCAGGCGGCCAAGGCCAGGGTGGGCGCGGGCGGCGCGGCGCCGGCGCCGGCGGCCAGCGTGCGCCACAGTTCCTCGGTGATGAAGGGCATGAAGGGATGCAGGAGGCGCAACACGACGTCGAAGGCGGCGAAGAGGTTCTCCGCAGCCTCGCCCGCCTGCGCGCCGCTCGCGCCGGGCGCGAGGCGCAACTTGATCAGTTCCAGGTACCAGTCGCAGAACTCGTGCCAGATGAAGTGATAGAGGGCGTCGGCGACGTCGTGGAAGCGAAACTCGGCGAGGCCGGCGGCGACGCGCCGAGCGACGGCATTGAGACGGGAAAACAGCCAGCGATCCACGGGATCGTTGCCCTGCGGGCGCATCGGCGGCACCGCGGGGAGGGCATGGGGCGTCCACTGACCGGCAGCGGCGGCGCGATCGAGGGTCAGAAAGAGGAAACGGGCCGCGTTCCAGATTTTGTTGGCAAAGGCCTGGTAGCCCTCCATGCGGCCTTCCGATAATGCGATATCGCCGCCGGGCACGGCCATGGCCACCAGGGTGAAGCGGACGGCGTCGGTGCCGAAGCGCTCGGCGACGTTCATGGGATCGATGACGTTGCCCTTGGTCTTCGACATCTTTTGCCGTTCGGCGTCGCGCACGAGCCCGTGGATGTGCACCTGGCGAAAGGGCACGCTGTCGGCGAGAGAAAAGCCATCGCGGCGGCGGAAGTGCACGCCCATCATGATCATCCGCGCCACCCAGAAAAACAGGATGTCGAAGCCGGTGATCAACAGGCTCGTGGGATAAAACGTCGCCAAGTCCTGCGTCCGCTCCGGCCACCCCAGGGTGGAAAAAGGCCACAGGGCCGAACTGAACCAGGTGTCGAGCACATCCGGATCTTGCTCGAGCGGGCCCTGGCAGCGGGGACAAGCGGCGGGATCTTCGCGCAGCACCAGCGTCGCGCCGCAGCTGCGGCAATACCAAGCGGGAATGCGGTGGCCCCACCACAACTGGCGGGAAATGCACCAGTCGTGGATGTTGGCCATCCACTCGAGGTAAATACGCCGGTAATGGTCGGGCACGAAGCTGATGTGGCCCTCTTCGACCGCGCGCACGGCGTCGGCGGCGAGCGGCGCGATTTTTACGAACCACTGTTCGGAGAGCCGCGGCTCGACGATGGTCTGGCAGCGCTGGCAGCGGCCGAGGGCCAGCGGATGTTCGGCGGTGGCGCGCAACGCGCCCGCCGCCTCGAGGTCGGCGAGCACGCGTTCGCGGGCCGCGAAGCGGTCCAGGGCGGCATAGGCGCCGGCGGCCGCGGTCATGTGCCCGGTTTCGTCGATGACCTCGATCGCCGGCAGGCCATGGCGCTGGCCGGCAGCGAAGTCGTTGGCATCGTGCGCGGGCGTGACCTTGACGGCGCCGGTGCCGAACTCGGGCTGCGCGAGCTCATCGGCGATGACGGGAATCACGCGACCGGCCAGCGGCAGCCGCAGGCCGCGGCCGACGGCGGCGCGGTAGCGCTCGTCGCCCGGGTTCACGGCGACGGCCACGTCACCGAGCATCGTCTCCGGACGAGTGGTCGCGACATCGAGGCCCCGCGCGGGATCGTCGGCAAAGGGGTAGCGAATGGTAAACAGCCGGCCGACGGTCTCTTCGTGAACGACCTCGAGATCGCTCAGCGCCGTCTGGCAGCGCGGGCACCAATTGACCATGTAGCGGCCGCGGTAGATCAGGCCCTCTTCGTAGAGCGATACGAAGACTTCGCGAACGGCGCGGGAAAGGCCGGCATCCAAGGTGAAGCGCTCGCGCGACCAGTCGCAGGAAACGCCGAGGCGGACCATCTGCCGCCGGATGGTCCCGCCGCTTTGCCGCTTCCACTCCCAGACTTTTTCCACGAAGGCCTCGCGGCCCAAGCGACGGCGGTCGAGCCCTTGTTTCGCCAATTCCCGCTCGACCACCAACTGGGTGGCGATGCCGGCGTGATCGGTGCCGGGCAGCCACAGGGTGTTGTCGCCGCTCATGCGCCGCCAGCGGACGATGGCGTCAATTTCCGCATGCTCAAGCATGTGGCCGAGATGCAGCGAGCCGGTAACGTTCGGCGGCGGGATGACCAGCGACCAGGCCGGCCGCGCGCTGGGGGCGACGGCGTGAAACCAATCGCTCTCAGCCCAGATTTGCGCCCAACGGGGCTCAATCTCGCCGGGGTTATAGACCTTTTCCAGTGGCGGAAACATGAAGGCGGCGCGCGGACGGCGCCGCGCAAACTATGATTCTAACGGTTGGCGGGCGAACGCCGGAGGACGCGAACGCGATCCGGGCCGGCACAAGCCTGGCGTAGCGCAGCGACGCGAGCGGCAGATCGAGGATTGCGGCCCGCCAGCGCAGGTCGCCACCGACGCGCCCAAACTTCGGTTGAATTGGGGTCAGAGCAGAGCGGTGAGACGGCGCTCGAGATTCTCTTTGACCTCGTCGGCCAGCATCGGCGCCAAGTACTCGTTCAGCACTTCGCTGATTACGGCCAGCGCCGCGGCCAAATTCACGCGCGGGGGCTCGGGCGGGGCGGCCGGCGGCGTCACCGCTTCGCGCAGCGCATCCAGCAGAAGATCGTCACCCGCCGGTTCAGTGGGCGCGGTGAGCGCGGGCGCGGGCGGGGCCGGCGGCGGCTCGGGAGTTGCGACCGAGGAGGCGGCAGCGGATTCGGCAATCGCGGCGGGCGGCGCCGCAGTCTCCGGCGCCGGCGGCGGTGGCGCCTCTGGCGCGGGCGGCTGAGGCTCGAAGGCCGACGGCGATACCGACGGGCTCACGGGCGGCGGCTCGCCCCAACCGGCCGAGGGCCAGTGCCAGGCCGGAAGCTCGGACTGCGACTCCGCCGGCGCCGGCGGGCTAAAGGTGGAGGGCGCAGCGGGCGCAGGCGAGGACGGCTGCCACGCCGGCTCCGCTTCTGCAGCCGGAGGCTGGTCAGCGGCGGCCGGCTCGGCCGACTCGGGGACCGAAGAGATAGCAACTTCCTCGATCTGCCAGCGCGGCTTGGCGGGCTCGAAGGGCTGCTGCGAGACCACCTCGGCGGGAGCAGCATCGGGGGCGGCATCTCCGGAACTCGCGGCGGCGGTGAGCGCCACCTCCGGCGGCGCCGACGGTTCCAGGCCGGCCGGTGGCGCCGCGACCTCGCGCGGCGGATTCGGCAACGTCTTGCCCGCTTTCAACAACAGGTCCGCCACCGCTTTTTCGAGCGCCGAGGGAATGAAGGGCTTTTGAATGACCCCGTCGGCACCGGCCCGGCGGCCCTGTTCGACATCGTAAAGTTCGAATGCGGCCAGCGCCAGCAACACCGGCGTCCGCGCCCACTGCGGCTGGCTCTTGATGCGCTCGCAGACCTCGAGGCCGCTTAGACCCGGCATGGAGGTGTCGGCGATCAGCAGATCGGGAAGGTCCTCTTCGAACCGCTTCAACGCCGCCGAGCCGTTACTGGCGGTCGCAACCTCGTAGCCGAGCTCGGAAAGAATGCGGCTGCCGTCGCGCTGCGCGTGCGGGCTGTCGTCGGCCAGGAGGATCTTGATGCTCACCGGATGCTGCCTCTCGGGAAATCCGCGTGCCTGAAAGGTAACCGGTTTTTGCTGCGGTAATCAAGGGGCGTTCGCGCGCGGGTGTTGTCAGCGTATGTCCGACAGGCCGACCGGCCAGGTGCGGGCCTGCCCGGCCGCGCATCGGGCCGCGCGCCCAGGCGCTGCGGCGAGATCATCGCATGCCGGGCCGGCTCGCCGGTGGCTGGCCGCAGTCGCGGCTCATGGCCGTCGCGCGCGGCCCGCGCGCGATCAGGGCTGGCGCATGCCGACGTAGGTATGCCGATAGCTGGTGTTGGCCACGCCTGTGTTCTTGGCCACGCGCACGGTGATGACATGCACGGCGGGGCCCGCGGTCAGATCGTCGGGATGATAGTAGAGATGATAGGTGCTGCGCAGCAGATTGCCGACCTCGGATATATCGCGATCGAAATCGCCGCTATTGCCGGGATGAAAATCCTTGCCGCCGGTCGTGTACACGTAGCTGAATTGCTTGGAGCGCAGCATCGTATGCAGGCCTTGGGCGATCGCGCCGAGGTCCAGCAGTTGCGCCGGCTGCTCGGGCATTTGGCCATGCGCGTTCATCGGTTGCACGGAAGGCTGTTCGCGGCTGGAACCGACGCCGGTGCCATTGGCCGTGGGCGAGAGCGGATCGGGCGGCGGCGGCGTCGCCGGCGCCGAAGGGTACACGCGAAAGACCGGCATCGCCTCGTTCATTGCGCCTTCCAGCAGGGCGCTCTGGAACGTGCCTTCCTTCGTGTTTTGCCGCGTGATCACCAAGATCGCGCGCGCGCGACTCCGGGGACGGTGCCGCAGCCGCATGGCCGCCAACTCCAGCGGCGCGGTGATGTCGCTGCCGGAAGGGGTGAGCTTAAGGTGGCGCAGCGCGGAGACGATAGCGTCGCCGTTGGTGGTGAAGTCCTCGACCTCTTTCGGCTCCGGACCGGGAATGAACACCGCGCCTTCGCCGGTAGCGCCCATGACCATATCCACGATCACTTGCGCCGCGCGCTGCGCTTGCAGCAACGACGCGCGGTCGCTGGTATCCACGACGATGGCCAGCGAAACCGGGCGCGGGCGGCTGTCGAGAGCGATCAGCGTCTGCTTCTTGTAGTCATCGTGCAGGGTGAAATCGTCGAGCGTGAGGTTCTGGATGGGCTGGCCCTGGTGATCGAACACCATAATGGGCACGTCCACCACGGTGACCCCGCTGACAATCCGAGCCAGCGGCGGCGGCGGCTGCGCTTGCGGGGACGCCGCCTGCGCAGGCGAGGCGGACAGCGGCGCCGCGCCGCCGGGCGCTGCCGCCTGGGGCGCGTTCGGCGGCGGCTTGGCAGGCGTCGTTTGCTGGGCGGCGAAGACGCCGCACAGCGCGAGCGCGACGATCCCGATGCGCAGCCGGGACGCCGTTCCGCTGCTCAGTGGCCAAACCATGATCAGGCCTTTCTTCTACCGTAGCGCAAAGCCGGGCGGCGCGACCGTGCATTTGAGATCGGTTCACCATCCCCGGCCGGCACGGAGCATTTGCCGGAACTTGCGGGCGCAAGCAACGTATTAATCTACACGGAATCGAAACTGCCATGTATTGCAACGCCTGCGGTACCCGGCTTCCCGAAGACGCCAATGTTTGCCATCAATGCGGGCGGCCCGTCGGCGCCTCCCGGCGCGTACGACGCGTGCTGGAGCGGCCGCGACAAGGACGCAAGATCGCGGGCGTCTGCCTGGGCATTGCGCAGTATCTCGACCTGGATGTCACCCTGGTGCGCATTTTGGCGGTGCTCACCATTTTTCTCGGAGCCGGCGGGCTGATTGCCTACGTCGTGGGCTGGATCTTGATCCCGGAAGAGCAGTTTCCGCCGGTGACCGCCGCGCCCCCCGCGCCGCCGGGCACGAACGGCTAAGGCGGCTCAGGCCGGCAGTCCGAGCTCCTCCAGATACTTCAAGCCGCCGCCGGTCAGGTAGAGAACGACCGTCTCCTTGGGCCTCAGCCAGCCGCCGGCGTAAAGCTGGCGCGCACCGGCGACCGCCGCCGCCGCTTCCGGCGCGGCAAACACGCCTTCGGTTCGCGCCAAATCCCGCACCGCTTGCCGAACTTCGTCTTCGCTCACGGCCACGGCGGTGCCGTTGCTCTTGCGCAAGATTTCAAGAATGAGATCGTCGGCGTACGGCTTGGGCACGCGGAGGCCGGCCGCGACGGTCGCGGCGTTCTCCCAGGCGGTAGCGCGGCTGGCACCGGCGGCGAAGGCGCGCACGACCGGCGCGCAACCGGCCGCCTGCACCGCCACCATGCGCGGGCGCTCCGTGCCGATCCATCCCAGTTGCTCCATTTCCTCGAAGGCCTTCCACATGCCGATCAAGCCTACGCCGCCGCCCGTGGGATAAAAGATGACGTCGGGCACGCGCCAGCCTAACTGCTCGACCACCTCCAACCCCATCGTCTTTTTGCCCTCGACGCGAAAGGGCTCCTTCATGGTGCTGACGTCGAACCAGCCCTTTTCCTTGACGGCTTGCTGCACCTGCCGCCCGCAGTCGCTGATCAGCCCGTTCACCAGCGTCACGTGCGCGCCGTAATAGCGATATTCGGCGAGATTGCTCTTGGGCACGTCGGCGGGCGCGTAGATGTGGGCCTCGAGGCCGGCGGCGGCGGCGTAGGCGGCGAGGGCGCTACCGGCGTTGCCGGCGGTGGGGATGGCGACCGCGCGCACGCCGAATTGGCGCAACATCGTCACGGCGCAGCTCAGGCCGCGCGCCTTGAAGCTGGCGGTGGGATTCAGGCCTTCGTCCTTCAACCAGAGGTTTTCGCCTCCTAACGCGCGGCCGAGCCGCCGGGCCGGCAGCAGCGGCGTGAGCCCTTCGCCCAGGCTGACGGGCTGGTCGCTGGGCATGAGCTCGCGGTAACGCCACATGGAACGCGGCCGGGTCGCATCGCGGGCGAGGACCTCCGGACCCACCTGCCGCTTCACTGCGGCGAGGTCGTAGCGCGCGAAGAGGCAGCCCCCATCCTGGGGACAGACCGTTTGCGGCCGATCGGCGGGAAAACGCGCGCCGCAGCGCACGCATTCAAGATCGAGAAGATAACTCATCTGACTGCCTTTCAATGCGGAACGGAACGGGTGATCAGGAAGACGCCGATCACGATCGTGATCGCGCCCAGCCAGCGCTCCCAGTTCACGTGCTCGTGCAGGATGAATCCCGCCACCGCCAGGAGCAAGACATAACTCAGGCTGGTCAGGGGGAAGGCATAGCTGACTTCGGCCTTCGAGAGCACAACCCACCAAAGCAGAACCTCGCCGGCATAGACGCCCAAGCCGGCGAGCACCCGCCAATTGCTCAAGGCGTGGCCGGCGAACGCCAGCAAGTTGGGGATCTCCAGCAGGCTTCCGGGGACAGGAGCGGCGCGATCGAGGCCGGCTTTGTACAGCATCTGCCCGGCGACTTCGAGACACACCGCGACCAAAATCAAGGCCAAGACGGTCACGTTGATCTTTCTCCGCGTGGAATTTTCGGCTGGCGTCACTGCGGTCATGAATGCGGAAGCGCCAGTGTATCAATGTGGGCGGAGGGATGGCCCGGCGGCGCCACGCTAGCGCCCACGGCGCGCGTCCCGGCCGCGGCCGCTCGGGCTCGATCGAGCGCGTGGCTGGCGCTGCGCTCCGCTGCGCTAGCTCAGGCGGCAAACGTGCGGGCTGCCGGAAATTGCGGCAGATCCCACTTCTGGCTCCGGTCAACCCGCGCGGGCAGAGGCTGATTTGCGCGGCTTAGGAGGGAAAGACTACAATCGCATGGGGTTGCGCCTCGGGGCGGACCGCCTCAGGCTTTTTCCACCGTAGCATCGTGAACGCCCCGTTCTGACGGCGGCATCCGTGCCTCCGGGCGGCGGAAGGCCGTCCGTAAGGCGAGTGTCTCTGGAAAGGTCGAGCATGAAAGCAATCGCGGCAGAAGCATTGGGCGGGCCGGAAGTTCTGCAGCTCACCGAAGTCGAAACACCGCAGCCGGCACCCGGCATGGTGCTCATCAAAGTAGAAGCAGCGGCGCTCAACTACGCCGACGTAATGATGCGCGCGGGCGTGTATCCAGGCGGCCCGCAACCACCGTTCGTGCCGGGCTTGGAAGTAGCCGGCACCGTCGCCGAGGGCCCGCGGCAGGGCGAACGGGTGATGGCGCTGACCTGGGCCGGCGGCTATGCCGAATATGCGCTGGCCAACGAGAACGCGGTCTGGCCGATACCGGAAGGCATGAGCAGCGCGGAAGCCGCCGGCTTTCTGGTCGCCAATCTCACCGCCTATTTTGCCCTGTGGATGGCCGACCTGAAGCCCGACGAACGCGTGCTGATTCACGCCGCCGCGGGCGGGGTGGGCACCGCCGCCGTGCAGCTCGCACACGAGATGGGCGCGGAGATCTTCGCGACCTCCAGCAGCGAGGAGAAGTTGAAGCGGATCAAGGCGCTCGGCGCCGAACACGGCATCAACTACGCGCAGTCGGATTTCGCCGCCGAAGTGCGGCGCTTGACCCACGACGAGGGCGTAGACATCGTGCTCGAAATGATCGGCGGCGAGGTCTTCGAGCGCAGCCTGGAACTGCTGCGCAATCTCGGCCGCATGGTGCTTTATGGCCGGGTCAGCGGAGAAGGCCGCATGATCGACCCGGCCGTGCTGCTGACCAATAGCCTCGGGCTGCACGGGCTGTATCTGGGCGGGCTGGTGGCCGACGCCGACCTAATGAAAATGGCGATGGACGACTTGCGCGAGTACGTGCGCCGCAAGAAGCTGCGGGTGATGGTCGGCAAGCACTTTACCCTGGCGGAAGCCGCCGAGGCCCATCGCTTTCTTGAAAGCAGGCAGAGCTTCGGCAAGATCGTCCTTACCTTGTAGGGCTGGCGTCCCAATCCCGGCTGCTCTCCCCCGCCAGCTAGCCCTGCCAGTGAAAGGCGCCCTCCTGCGGCAGACCGAGATGCGCCAGCATGCGGGCGACGAACTGGCGCAGGCTGGCTTGCAAGTCGGCGGCGCGGTCATAGAAGGCGGGGATCACGGGGAAGATGCGCGCTCCCGCCTCCGTCGCCGCCACCATGTTGCGGAGATGCACGAGGCTGAGCGGCGTTTCGCGGGCCGCGAGCAGCAGCGGCCGCCGTTCCTTCAAGCACACGTCAGCGGCGCGCTCGATGAGGTTGTCGGAAAGGCCGTGGGCGATGGCCGCCAGCGTCCCCATGCTGCAGGGCGCCACCACCATGCCGGCGGTGGGATAAGAGCCGGAGGCGATACTGGCGCCGATGTTGGCCGGATCGTGACTCACAATTTTGGCGGCGCCGGCGGCGCCGGCGCCGAGCAAGCGCAGGGGGAAATCCGGCCCGGCCACGTCTTCGCCCAGGCCCAGCTCTTCGCGCGCGACCCGGCGGGCGTGCGCCGAGACGACCAGATCCACGCGCCGCACCCGCGCATCGGCGGCCAGCATGGCGAGCGCGCAGCGACCCAGCGCGGCGCCGCTCGCGCCGGTGATCGCCAACGTCACCGCGCACTGCTCGGAATCGGCCACCAAGGCTCCCCGCCTACCATTCTCGCGCGAGCGCCGGGATGATCGCCGCCAAGGCCTGGACGTCCCGCGTGTCGATCACTTCGCCGGGCGAGTGCGAATAGCGCAGCGGCCAGCCGAGCGCGACCACTTGGCTGCCCCAGCGCAAGAACGGCACGCCGTCGGTGCTGCCGCCGGTCGCGCCATATTGCACGGGAATATCTTGGCGCGCGGCGATGGCGCGCACGCGCGCCACCCAAGCGCGGGGCACGATCAGGCCGTTATCGAGGGCGCGGAGGACGAAGCCGCGACCGAGGGGCGCGTCGGCAAAGCGATGCGTCTCGAGCGGCGAATCGGAGGAAACGAAGGTATCAATGGCGAACACCGCCGTGGGGTGCAAAGTCTGGGCCAATTCCGTCGCGCCCACTAACCCCAGCTCTTCCCCCGTGGACCAGACGAAGATCACGCGGCGATCGGTGGGCTGGTAGCCGCGCAAGGCGCCCAGCGCCGCCACCAGCGAGGCGCAGCCGACGCGGTCGTCAAAGGAGCGGGCGCTGGCGCGGCCATTGAGCAGCGGCCGGTATTTCTTGGGGATCGCAACGGGATCGCCGGGCGCGACGCCCAGGGCGCGCGCCTCGGCCTCGCTCATGCCGAGGTCCAACCGCGGCGTGCCGCGCGCCCCCGCCCCCGCGACGAACGTGAGCGCGCCCGGCACGGCGGCGCCGCCGGCGGCATGCACCAAAACCACATGATTGCCGTAGAACGCGTCATAGCCGAAGCCCTGCGCCTTGAGCGCCAACTGCCCATCCGGCAAGAAGCCTTCGACCTGCCAGCCGACCTCATCCATGTGCGCGATGAAGAGCACGCTTTTCGCCGCGTGCGCGGGTCCCCAGGCGACGATCAGGTTCCCGGCCGGGTCGGTGCGCACTGCGGCGCCCGGCGGCAGCTCCCGCGCGATCATGCGCTGGATCAGCTCCCGCACGGGCGCCTCGTGGCCGCTGACGCCGGTGGTCTCGACCAGACGGCGCAGGTCCGCGATGACGCCGCCGGTGAGCGCGGC
Organism: Terriglobia bacterium; assembly: GCA_021323595.1. Taxonomy (GTDB): domain Bacteria; phylum Acidobacteriota; class Terriglobia; order Terriglobales; family SCQP01; genus JAJPKR01. The sequence continues at coordinate 190,943 of JAJPKR010000027.1, forward strand.
GGCGCGCACGCGCGGCGGAGCCGGCAGGGAGGGCGGCGGCGCACCGCCGGCCGCGAGCCCGGGCTGGTGAAGCGCGGCGGCAAGATAATCCGGCAGGTAGCGCGCCAGGAGCGCCACGTCCTTGCGAGAGAGGATCTCGGCGTCGCTATGCAAGTGCAGCACCGGCATCTCGACGACGAGCGCCGACGCTCCCAGCATGCGCGCCAGCGGCGGTGGGAGCGCCGCCGCCGCCGCCATCGGCGCGGCCGCGGCCTGCCAGCCCGCCGCCAGCGCCGGCTGGGTCGCCGCAGCCGCCCAGCCGGGGCCGGGACCGGGGGCGAGCAAGAGCGTGGCGGCGGGTGCATATTCGGTCTCCAGCCGCTGCAGCCCGTCATGATCGAAGTAGCCCTCGGTGGCGAAGGCGACCACGATTGAAGGCGGGGAGGCCAGGCGCGACAGCCGCGCCACCATCTCCGCCACCGCCGGCACGGAAGCGACCGAACTCAGCGCCGTGCCGACCCAAACCGGATCGCCGGGAGCGCTGAAGATTCCATGCTCGAGCGTGACCGGATCGAGCACGTCCACCCCCGCCGCCGCGACCTCGGCCGCCGCCCGGGCGCCGAGATCGACGTAGAGGTTGTCGAGATGGTAGGCGGGCGCGGTGCCGGGCTGGCGCGAGGGCTGCAAGTGCACGGAGAGGCCGGCGCCGACGCCGGTGACGTCGCCGCGAGCGGTCTCGATCGTCAGCGCATGGGCAAACAACAAGGTGGGATCGGCGGGCAGGGGCAAGCGGTCGCGCTCTTCCTGCAAGCGGAGATAGCCGTCCGGAGTGATCGCCGAGACGACGTAGCCCGGCTCATCCACCTCGGTCACCACCAGCATCGCCGGTCGGCCGGCGCCGAAGCGATACACGAGGTTGCCGAGCGAGTCATAGAGCGGCGCCGGGGCGGCGGGCGCGGCCGCGCCGATGGCGGCGGCGATGCGCTGGAGCCGGGGGTGTTCCGCACCGGAGGGAGCGGGGAGCAAGGCGGCGGCGCGCAGCAGCGAAACGCGGGCGGCTCGGGGCGGCGGGGCCGGCGCCGCCCAGGCCAGCGGCGCGAGTAACAACGCGGAGAGGGCCAGCAGCGAGGAGAATGGGCGCGGATTCACGCTGAGCAGCGTAGCACGAGGTTAGAGCGGTTTGCGCATCAGCAGCGCATCTTCGACCGGCGAGTGATAGTACCCCGGCCGCAGAGCATAGATCTCGAAGCCGCGATGCCGGTAAAACTCCTGCGCCGCCAAATTGCTCCGGCGCACCTCGAGCAGGGCGGACTCGCAACCCGCCGCCCGGCCGCGCTGGCAAGCGGCCTCGAGCAGCCGCGTGCCCCAGCCGCGCCGCCGCCAGGCGTTCGCCACCGCCAGCGCCTGGATTTCGAGCTCTCCCGGCACGATTTGCAAAACCAGAAAGCCCGCCAACGGCGGCGCGGCGCCGGTCTCCGTCCCCCGCGGGGCCTCGGCCACCAGCGCCCAGGTGGGCGAGGGGGCTTCGGCGACCGGCGCGAGGACGGGGCGCCAGCGCTCCCAGGGCCAACTGGAGGCTCCGAACGCTTCCAGGCTGATCTTGACGATCTCCGGCCAGTCGCTCTTGTCGGCGCGCCGCATGCCATCCGCCGCCGACACATCAGCTCCGGTGAAAGATCTCGGCATCGGAGCGCCGCACGTAGTTCGCGTCGAGGCGGAGCGCATCGCTGCCGCCCCCGTTCCGCAACCGCTCCCAAGCCAGCCGGCCCACGGCCGGCGCCAATTGCCGCGGCACCAAGCGCACGCGCGCCCCGGCGCAGAGGGCCGCGACCGTCTCATGCGGGGTCGCCACCCGCCGCCCGCTTCCCCGGGCGCGCGCCGCGAAAGCGGCGGCACTCTCGAGTCCTTCCTCGCCGGGCGGGTACAGGCCAAAGTAAATTTCCCCGCGCGCGGCATCCAGCGCGGCCAGCAGCGGCTCGCCGTTCTCCGCCGCTGCCTCGGCCACGGCGGCGAGGGTTGAGACCGCCACCGCCGGGCGATGCCAGACTTCCACGAAGCCTTTGACCGCGGTGAGCCCGATGCGAACGCCGGTGAACGAACCAGGGCCGCTGGCGACCGCCCAGGCATCCATTTGCTCGAGCTTCAGGCCGGCGCGCCCCGCCAAGGCATCCATGGCGCCGAGGAGCTCGGTGGAGTAGCGGCCGGCTTCCAGCGGCACGGCGGCGCGCTCGGTCCCGTCCTCAAGGAGGGCCAAGCTGCCGTGCGCGGAAGTCGTCTCGAGGGCCATGAGCCACATCTGCAACAGTGTACGGTGGGATGGCGCGGCCCGCGGCCGCCCCCGCGCCACCTTACCTCGCGCCCGCGGTGGCTCGCCCGGGCTTAGGTCTTCCCGCCGGCACCCGGCCGCAGGGGCCAATTCGGCGCGAGCAATCCGCGGCGCGCCCGCGCGGACGGCCGCCGGGCACCTCGTACAATGGGCCGAGCGAGATGCTGGAGACGGCGCAAACGCCGCTAATGCGGCAGTACTTGGAAGTGAAGCGGCAGCATCCCGAGGCGCTGCTGCTGTTCCGCCTGGGCGATTTTTACGAGCTGTTCTATGAAGACGCCGTGACGGCAGCGCGCGAACTGGAGATCACTCTCACGGCGCGCAACAAAGAGAAAGGCGCGCCGGTGCCGATGTGCGGCGTGCCCTATCACGCGGCGGAGAACTACATTGCGCGGCTGATTCAAAAGGGCTTCAAAGTCGCCATCTGCGACCAAGTGGAAGACCCCAAGCTGGCCAAGAAGCTGGTGCGGCGGGAAGTCACGCGCGTGCTCACCCCCGGCACGGCGGCGCTGGCCGCCGACGCGCAAGGCCCGCGCTATTTAGCCGCGGTCGCACGCGAAGAGGCCGGCTTCGGGCTGGCGGTGCTCGACTTGGCGACGGGCGAATTTCATGCCACGGAGTTCGCCGGCGACGGCGCGGCGGCGCGCTGCCGCGAAGAGCTCGAGCAATGGCAGCCGAAGGAAATTCTCTACGCGAGCGAGGCGCCGCTGCTGGACTTCGCCGGAGAACGCGGGGGGCCGGCCGCCGCGCCCTTCCCGGCGGGCGCGACGCTGACGCCGCTCGAGGACTGGATTTTTTCGGCCGACTTCGCCCTCCACGAGCTGGAGAGCCACTTTGGGGTGCTGTCGCTCGAGGCCTACGGGCTGGCGGGGCACGCAGCGGCGGCGCGGGCGGCGGGCGCGATCGTGCATTACGTCAAGGAGACGCAGCGCAGCCAGATCGCGCATGTCCATCGCATCGGCTTTTACGAGCGCCAGAACGCGCTAGTGCTCGACGCCGCCACCGTGCGCACGCTCGAGCTCGTGGAGCCGGCGCAGCCGGGCGAGGCGGGCGAGACCACGCTGCGCGCCGCGCTCGACGCCACGCTCACGCCGATGGGGCGGCGGCTGCTGCGCGCCTGGCTGCTGCGGCCGGCGATCGAGCGCACCGAGATCGAGGCGCGCTGGGATGCGGTGAGCGTGCTGGCGCCGGCGACGCGGCGGGGCGCGGTACGGGCGGCGCTGGCCGGCATTCTCGATCTGGAGCGGCTGCTGGGCCGCGCCTCGCTGGCCACGGCGACGCCGCGCGACCTCGAGGCGCTGCGCCTCTCCCTCGACCGGGTGCCGGGAGCGGCGCGCGCGGCGAGCGAGGCCGCCGCCGCGCCCGCCGCCGGCCGCCTGCCGGTGCTGGCGGCGGCGCTCGACGATCTGCCGGCGCTGCGCGCGCGCCTGGCCGCGAGCTTGATCGAGAATCCGCCCCCCACCGCCGCCGACGGCGGCTACATTCGCGCCGGGGTATCGGCGGAACTCGACGAGCTGCGCGGGCTCAGCCACGACGCGAAACGCGTGCTGGCGGCGCTCGAGGCGCGCGAGCGCGCGCGCACCGGCATCGCCTCGCTGAAGGTCCGCTTCAACGGCGTGTTCGGCTATTTCATCGAGGTCTCGCGCCCCAATCTGCCGCTCGTGCCGCCCGACTACGAGCGCAAGCAAACGCTGGTCAACGCCGAACGCTTCACCACCGCCGAGTTGAAAGAGCTCGAGGTCAAGATCTTGAGCGCCGACGAGAAAGCCCGCGAACTGGAAGCCCGCCTCTTCGCCGAGCTGCGCGCGGAGGTCGTCGCCGCGGCGGCGCCGGTGCGGCAGACCGCCGCCGCCCTCGCCGAACTCGATGTGCTCGCCAACTTCGCCGAGCTCGCCGCCACGCGCGGCTACACGCGGCCGCAATGGGCGGACGACGACACGCTGGAAATTCGCGGCGGCCGCCACCCGGTGGTCGAGCGGATGACCGCCGCCGACCGCTTCGTCCCCAACGACACCTATTTGGACGCGCACGAGCGGGTGGCGATCGTCACCGGACCCAACATGGGCGGCAAGAGCACCTATCTGCGCCAGGTGGCGCTGATCGCGATCATGGCGCAGATGGGCTCGTTCGTGCCCGCCGAGCGGGCGCGGCTCTGTCTCTTCGACCGCATCTTCACGCGCATCGGCGCCGGGGATAATCTGGCGCGCGGGCGCTCGACCTTCATGGTGGAGATGATCGAAACCGCCGTCATTCTCAACGCCGCCACGCCGCGCAGCCTGGTGGTGCTCGATGAAATCGGCCGCGGCACCGCTACCTACGACGGCTTGGCGCTGGCCTGGGCGGTCGTCGAACATCTGCACGGCGTCAACGGAGCCAAGACGCTCGTCGCCACCCACTTCCACGAGCTGACCGCGCTCGCCGAGCAACTGCCGGGCGTGCGCAATCTGCACGTCGCCGCCAAGGACACCCCGGCCGGCATCGTCTTTCTGCGCAAAGTCGAGCCCGGCGCCGCCGACCGCAGCTACGGCATTGAAGTGGCCAAGCTGGCCGGATTGCCGCCCGCCGTGCTCGCGCGCGCGCGCGCCGTGCTCGCCAGCCACGAACGCGCCGAGCAGCGCGCCTCGGGCGAGCTCGGCGGCGCCGCGCCGGCGTCGCTGCAGCTGACGCTCTTCACCCCGCTCACCCAGCGGATCGTCGAGCGGATCGCCGCCCTGGATCTCGACCACCTAACCCCGCTCGAGGCCATGAATTTGCTGGCGGAGTTACAGAAACAATTGGCCGCCAACCGCTAGCTGTGAAGTTTCAATAGGTTGTCCACTCGACCCGGATCGGAGAAGCTGATGGTGACCAAACCGAAGGCTTCAAGGAAGAGGATCGAATGGACTGTCACCA
>JAJPKR010000014.1 GCA_021323595.1 Terriglobia bacterium
CCTACGGCGCCCCTCCGCTCCAGCGCATCCCAGGCCAACCGCAACCATCCCCAAGGTGGGGCCAAATCAGGCCATCGCAGTGGGGCCACTCCAGATTGACGAAATCAAACGGCAGTTCAGCGAGCAGTGTGTACCCATAAATTCGTCGATGTTCGTTCCAGCCCCCTACGAACCGCGCGCGCTCGCCAGGATCGACGCGCGGGTGCTCGCGCGCTTGTAGGAATTCCCAATTCGCTGCCATCTCGCGAATCAACCTGTCCAGGTGGTCGACCCTCACGTCGATGCGACGCGCGAGTGTGTGGTGAATAATTTTTTGCTCTTCCCACTTATCGGCAATGCGCAGCGGCTGAGGAAAGTCACCGGTTCCAGGGTTGCGTAGGAGGACGGAAATTGAAAACGAATGAATGGTGCTTGGACGAACTGCTGCTGCTGCCGGATGAGCTGAAATCTTCTTCGCCAGCTCAGCAGTGGCAGCGCGCGTAAAAGTCAACAACTTGACACGCGGCGCAGTTTGGCTGGCCAAGAGGCGTTCCAAGAGTGCTACAACAGTGGCGCTTTTTCCCGTGCCGGGTCCTGCCAGAACTAGCGCGTGCTGGTTAGCACGGTGACCAAGGATCGCCTGCTGCTCTTGCGTAGGCTCGTACATGCCAGAGTTAGAACCGGTTAGCCTGGCCAGCAACAGGGCCGGCGCATTTGTAGTGCTCCCCTCAAAACTAGACAGTCACGGCCTCGGAATTTAGTACAGCTTTGAACGCCAAGAGGGCCTCGTGCGGGGTGCGATTCTTCACTCCGCGATGAGGCCGGTCGTGATTGCACTCCTCGATCCAGCGAGCGATGCTGCCCCGTGCTTCTTCCAAGCTCCGATACTCCGCCGTCCAGACTTCCTCTTCCTTCAAGACGCTGGCCATGCTGGACACCCATCCCAAAAAGAATGATGAAAAACGGTGGCACGGAGTCAAGAATGCAGCAATATGCAGGTAAAGACAGGTATGGCGGAGAGGGGGGGATTCGAACCCCCGGTACAGGCTTTAGTCCCGTACAACGGTTTAGCAAACCGCCGCCTTCAGCCACTCGGCCACCTCTCCCGGCGTGCGTGCTGCCTACGATTATAGGGGCTGCCGCCGCCCCAGCGAAATCGGCCTGCCGGCGCGGCGGCGGGACGCAGCGCGGCGGGCGGGCACCAGACCCGCAGTGATGAAAAGACGCTCTGCGGCCCCGATACGCCGGTTTCACGGGCTGCCTCCTGTGCCTTGGTGTAGAACCGCTCGTACGCCTGCCGGCCGGAATCTCGACAGGGATCCCCATCGTCAGGACGGTGCCTTGGAATGACGCAATCGAATCCACCGACAAGCGCGGCCACTAATGGCAAGAGCCGGCTGAATTGACGCGGAACGAAAACCGCAGCATCATTCTCGGGGCCCCGGCGGCCGCAACGGCTTCGCTCAGCGGAATGGGAGCGAGATTCCAGCGGCCGCAATTTTAGTGGGTGAACCGGTTTCCCCCGGGGCGGCAGCAGGCGCAGCCGGATGGACGAATATCGAGGGAGCTTGTTCGGGATCACCTAGGAGGGTTGCTCGAATGCCGAAGCCAGCGCCGGAACTCGCCGCTACCGCACGCAAGCTTTTCCCATTAGGTTTGATCGTAGCGTTCGCTCTGGCTGGATCGGCGGCAGGCCCGATTGGCTCCCCTGCCGGGGCGGCGAACCGCACGGAACTCCTTTTCCTCGGCACTGCCGGCGGACCGCCCCTGCGCCCGGACCGCTCCGAACCCTCCACGTTGCTGATCGTCGACGGCCGCGAATATCTCATCGACTGCGGCGTCGGCACCATGCGCCGCATGCTGGAGGCCGGCGTTCACTCCGACGAGATCGCGACAATCTTTCTCACACACCTGCATCCAGACCACGCTCTCGGCCTCGCCGATGTGATGGAGAATGACTTTTTCCAGTTGAGGGGCGGCAATTCCGCACAGACCATCGCGATCTACGGCCCACCCCGGACTCAACAGCTCGTCGACGCCGCATTCGAGTACATCGCGATTGCGTTCGGCGTTTTTGCCGCGGAGCCGCCGTCGGCATACACCAAGGGTGCCAACGGGAAGCTCCTTAGCCCGTTCAACGCCCATGAGGTCGAGAACGGCGGCGTGATTTTTCAGGACGACAAAATTCGTGTCACCGCCGCCGAGAACACTCATTACGCGCTGATGCCGGCGCAAGCGCGCACGCGGATGAAGTCATATTCCTACCGCATCGAGACGCCGCATGGGGTGGTTGTTTTCACCGGCGATACCGGCCCGAGCGACGCGGTTCTGCGCTTGGCGCAGGGAGCGGATGTGCTCGTGACGGAGGTCGAGGACCTCAACCAGATTTCAGAATTCGTGAACCGAATGGCCGAAAGGAATCACTGGACGGCGGAACGGACGGCTGCGCTAATGGCGCACATGCGACGCGAGCACCTTAGCGAAGAAGAAGCCGGCATTATGGCTGCCAAGGCGGGGGTGAAGTCGCTGGTGCTCTACCACTACGACCCCGCGGATCCGGCAGCTTACGTCGCCGCGGTCAAGAAGATGTTTCCCCGCCCAGTGTTTGCGCCCGCCGACTTGGAACGATATTGCCTCCGCTCGGTTCCTCAAGGAGCGTACAAGAGCCAAACCGTTCTGAGTCTGTGCGGCCATGCGTCGGCGAACGCCTCACGGGTGCGTTGAGGTTCCGATGCTGGCAGTCATTACCTAACGCGCCCAGCTGTCTCGTCCCGCCGAGGCATGCTGTCGCTCTCCAGCCGAAAACGATCCGTGTGCCGGGCGGCATGCGCGCCGAGTCTGCTGATGCCCGCTGCGAAAGCGGCCTTCGGGCAGGCGCGTCACAAGCCCGGAGCACGGCGAAAGGCGGCGTTGCCGGCGGAAACTGCCGCACGCTTGCCGCTCGCTACGCTACAAATGCGGTATATGAGCTCGGCTAAGCGGAGCCCCTCAACTCCGCGGGCGGCCGACGCCAGCGATGCGCGGGCCGCATCGGGGGCGCCGGCAACGGCAACGTCAGCGGCGGCCTTGCTCGGCGCGCCGCTTCGCCCGCTCGTGAATGAGCTTCCAACCGCCTTCCATGCTCCGGCGCCGCTCTTCGGGGATCGCGCCGATCGCGTAATGATGGAAGCGAATGAGCGTGCCGCCGCGCTGCTCGCTCAGGCGGTACTGCACGTTCGAGACGGTCGCGAACGACATCATCAGCGGGCCGTGAAACTCGAGCAGCGACGGCCGCTTGATCGCCTGCACGTGCGCCCAAAAATGGCCGTTGTTATCGCCCAGGTCCCGGTACCAGCGCCCGCCAGGCCACGGCTCGATCTTGGCGTGCAAGGGCTTCTCCTCCATGTCCGTGAACGCCGGCCCCAACTCCTCAAGCAGCGCCGCGAACGTGGCTTCCGGCGCGGCGTTGACAAAGATTTCTTGCTCGATGCTCAGAGTCAAATCCTCGGCCCTGAGTTCTTTCGTTTCGGTGGTCATCGTTTCTCCTTTTGCCGCTCTTGGCGAGCGGCGATGTGATATTTGCTGCCTCGAAAACCTCGGCGCGGCGCCGCGCCCCGCCTATCCTTCCGACTCGGGCTCGCTCGCGCCGGCCGTGGAGCGCTCGGCGCGCTCCTTGACGCGGTTCAGCGTGTCGCGCCAGAACCGCTCGAACTCGCCCGTCCACTCATGCAGCGGGCGGAGCGCCACCGCATTGGTCCGGTAGAGCTTCTGCCTGCCTTCCCGGCGCACCCGCACCAGATCCACCTCCCGCAGCACCCGCAAGTGCTTCGAAATCGAGGGCTGCTCGAGTCCGAGAGCCGCCACGATCTCGCTGACCGAGCGCTCCCGGCCGGCCAGGAACGCCAAGATGTCCCGGCGCCGCGGTTCGGCCACGGCGTTGAAGGGATCCGAGGTGGTCGCGGCCCGCGCCATACAAACCGACAATACATTCCTATATGGGAATATGTCAAGCAAAAATTTAGCGGGATTCGACGGGCTCCGGTAACACCCTGAGCGGGAATGGTTTACGGCTGGGGCGGGCGCCAGACGGCGACGCGGGAGTCGGCGGCGCCGTAATAGAGAAACCACGCGCGGTGGAAGTGGACGAGGCCTTCGAGGAACGTCGTGCCGGCGCCGTACTGGCCGTTGGTTTCGTACCCGGCGGCGGGAGCAAAGAACGGCCGCGCGGTGCGGGCGAGGAGGCGGGCGGGAGCGGCGGCGGAAAAGAGCGCTTGCCCGGCGGCGTAGCGGCCGGCCGGCAACGACGGATCGCCGCTGGTGCGGGCATTCATCGCGTTGTAGAGCAGCACGATGCCCTTCTGGGTCAAGAGCGCGGGCGCACCGGGCTCGGTGAGCGCGCTGTCGAAGCGGCCGGGCCGCGGCGGCAGCACCACGGGGCCCGGCTGCCAATCGATCAAATTGGTTGAAGTGGCGATGCGCACGCCCTGATCGCCCCAATACATCCAGTAGCGGCCGCCGATCTTGACGGCGCGCAGGCGGCCGTTCTCGAGCGCGGTGACGATGGCTCCCGATTTCGTCCAGCGCCGCGCCCACGCGCCGCCCAGTTCGGCAAAGGCCGGGCCGCGCTTGAGCCAGTGAATCAGATCGCGCGAGGTGGCGATGGCGAGGCGCGCCTGGCGGCGATTCCACTGCGTATAGGTCATCACGAACAGACCGCCGGGCGCGGCCACCACCCGCGGATCCTCGCATCCGCCCCCGCGCTCGTCGGCCGATTGCGCATCGGCGGCGGGAAACAGCACCGGCTGCGGCCGGCGGCGGAAATGCACGCCGTCGGCGCTTTCCGCCCAGCCGATGCGCGAAACGTGGCCGCCGATGGCGGCGGCGCCGGTGTCATCCTCGGCGCGGTACAAGAGCACGACCTTGCCGCCGCGGACGATCGCGGCGGGATTGAAGACGTGCAGCGCTTCCCAGCGCACGGCCGGCTGCCCGGGCGCGGCGAATAGGGCCGCGGGATCGGGCGCCAAGATGGGATTGCGGGGCGTGCGTACGAACGGTCCGAGTTGCCACCCCGCCCGCGCCGGAGCCGCAGGGCGTTGCCGTGCCGGCGCCGGCAGCGGCGCCAGCGCCGCGAGCGCCAGCAGCGCCGCCAGCGGCGCGAGCAGATTCGGCGAGGTTCGATCCGGCATGTTTAGGCCCTCCTGGTAGAAACCCGCCTTATGGCGCGCGGTGCGGCCGCCCAAGGGGCGGCGGGACGAGCACGCCGGCCGAGCGCACCCAAAACGCGGCGCCCCGGGGCCGCGCTCGAAAGCTGCACCGGCGCGACGCGAAGGCACCCTCGGGACCGCAGGCCAACGAACCATCGCCTGCGACGCGCCTAGACGCGCTCGATTTCGATGCGCGGCAGCAAGCGGGCGACGTCGTCGGGACGCACTTGCGCGCACTCCTTGGTCAGCACGTTGGCGGTGCCGCAGGCGGCGGCCAGGCGCAGGCAATCGGCGAAGGGCAAATTGCGCGCCAGGCCGACGGCAAACCCGCCCAGGGCGGCATCGCCGGAGCCGACGGAGTTCACGCGCGGAACCTGCGGAGCGAAGGCCCGCACGGCGCCGTCGCCGCCCAGGGCATAGAGGCCGCCGGCGCCATTCGAGATCAAGGGCAGCTCGACGCCGCAATCGCGCAACCGCGCCAAGGCTGCGGCGAAGTCGCCGGGCGCCTCCAGGCGCGCGTGCAGCAACTCCTCGGCTTCGGCGCGATTGGGCTTGATGGCGCGCAAGCGCGGGCCGGCGCCGTTGCGCGCCAGGGCGGCGCGCAGCCATTGCCGGCTGGTGTCGAGGAGGATGGCGCGGCCGGGGCGGGCGACATCGGCGATCAGGTCGTTGTAGATCGCATCGGGGCAGCCCGGCGGCACGCTGCCGGAGAGCACCACCACCTGGACCTCGTCCGTGAGGCGGCGCAAGGCGGCGCGCAGCGCCGCCAGCGCTTCGCCGCCCACGGGAGCGCCGGGTTCGACAATTTCGGTCTCCGTGCCGTCGTCTTCGACCAGCACGAATGCGGTGCGGGTGTCGGCGGTCACTCGCACCGGCGCCACGCGAATATCCTCGCGCGCCAGTTCCGCCAGCAAGTAGTCGCCGGTGTAGCCGCCGAAGAAGCCCACCACCAGCACCGCCTCGCCGAGCACGCGCATCACGCCGGCGGCGTTGATCGCCTTGCCGCCCGCCGAAGTGACGACTTCGGCGGCCTGCTGATGACGGCCGCGGTCCAATTGCGGCAGCCGCAAATATTTGTCCACGGCGGGATTGAGAGAGACGGCGCAGATCATTGGGGCCGCCGAGCGCGGGTCCAGCATTCATTTTGCCACTCGCCCCGCGCGCGGGCGGCGGCTCGAAAGTCCGGAATGCGGCCGGGAGCGGCGCGCGCCCGCCCGCGGGCGGCGGAAGCGGCGACCTATACTGAAGACATGGGCACGCCCACCACCGAAGTCCTGCTGGACGCCCTGCGCTTGGTGCGCGATCCCGATCTCGGGCGCGACATCGTCGCGCTGGCGATGGTGCACGATCTGGCGGCGCGCAACGGCGAAGTGTGGCTGACGTTGCGGCTGCCGAGCACCGCGCAAGAGACGCGCGAGCGGATCGAGCGCGAGGCGCGGGAGCGGCTGCTGGCGTTGCCCGGCATCGCGCAGGCGCACATCAAGCTCGATCTCAACGTCCCCGCCGCCGGTCTCGCGCACGGCCAGCAGGCGCTGCCCGGGGTCAAAAACATCATCGCCATCGGCTCCGGCAAGGGCGGCGTCGGCAAGACCACGGTGGCGGTGAACGTGGCCATCGCGCTCGCCGAGCTGGGGGGCGTGGTGGGGCTGATGGATGCGGATGTGTACGGGCCCAACGTGCCGCGGATGATGGCGATCCATGAAGCGCCCCGCGTCCTCGAGCAAAACCGCATCGAGCCGCTGCGCAATTACGGCGTCAAAGTCATTTCGATGGGCCTGATCAGCCCGGGCGACCAACCGGTGATCTGGCGCGGGCCGATGCTGCACAGCGCCGTGCAGCAATTCCTGCGCAACGTGGAGTGGGGCGAACTCGACTACCTCATCATCGACATGCCGCCGGGCACCGGCGACGTGGCGCTGACGCTCGCGCAAAGCGTGCCGATGACCGGCGGCGTGATCGTGACGACGCCTTCCGACGTTTCGCTCGAGGACGCGCGCAAGGCGCTGGGAATGTTCCAGCGGCTCAAGATCGAAGTGCTGGGCGTGGTCGAGAACATGAGCTCCTTCGAGTGCCCGCACTGCCATCACCCCGTCGATATCTTCAGCCAGGGCGGGGGACGGCGCATCGCCGACCAATTCAGCGTGCCGTTTTTGGGCACGCTGCCGTTGCTGCCGGAGGTGCGGGACGGCGGGGATCGCGGCCAGCCGGTAACCGTCGCCGGCGCCGGCAATGCCGCGGCGCATCCCTATTACGCGCTGGCGCGGCGGCTGGCCGCCGAGGTCGGCCTGCGGGCGGCGACGGCCGGCGCCGAGCAAGACGTCATTCAGATTCGCCCCTGAGCGCGGGGAGGGACGTGGAAGAACGCGATTTTTTCACCGAGAAGCAGATCAGCAAGCCGGCCCGGCTGACTTGCAGCTTTTGCCGCACCGAAAACGAATACCAATTGGCCTGGGTGGTGCGGACGAAAAAGAACAGCCTGCCGCCCCGCGCCGACAGCGTGGACCGAGCCCGCTTCGCCAAACTGCAATCCTATATGGTGCGCCGCGATGACAAGGTCGCCTGCGTCAACCCGCGCTGCCGCAAAACGTTCGAGATCAGCGGCGTTCAAACTGTGGTCCTGCTCTAGGCGCGCGGCGGCGCCAAGCGCGGTGCGCTGCGCATCGTCAGCCGCGGCGGCTGAGGCCTTCGACTTCAGGCTCGTCGAGCGGCTGCACCCAGACGGTGTGGGCGACGGCGCTTTCCCGCCCGGCGGCCCATTCGCGATGGCGGCGCACGGCAGCAGCGGCCAGCGCCATCCCCGTCCAAACCAGAGCCAGCCCCAGCGCGATGTTGAGGAACAGATTCAGCCCCGCGTTCCACAACTCGCCATGGCGGGCCAGCCGCAGGGTTTCATATTCGAACGTCGAGAAGGTGGTAAAGGTGCCGATGAACCCTACCGCGATCACGGTGCGCAGCTCGGCGGAAAAGAGCGCCGTGGATTCGGCGAGCTGCATCAGCAGGCCGATGAGGAAGCAGCCGATGAGGTTTTCGCCCAGTGTTCCGAGAGGAAAGGCGGGCCCGAAGAACCGCGCCATGCCACCGGAAAAGCCCCACCGCGCCAGCGCTCCCGCCGCCCCCGCCAGAGCGAGATAAACGACTTCCATGATGACCCCCTAGGCGCCCGCGCGGGCGGGCGGTGATTCGCAGGGGTCATCAGTCCGATGATCCAGGACGGTTCGCGGTCTACGCAGCCAGCCGTCGGGGGAACCCCATCCCCAAGGTCCATTCTAACTCCATCGCGCCGGCGTCGCCGCGCTCTAGCTCGCGGCGCCGCCGTCGGCGGCCAGCGTTGCGGTCTTCTCCGCAACCGGCTCTGGGATCCAGGGGAAGAAAATCTCGAAGACCGTGCCTTGATTCTTTTGGCTGGCGACGAAGACGTGGCCGCCGCTCTGCTCGACGATGCCATGCACGCTCGCCAAGCCTAGCCCGGTGCCCATTTTCTTGGTGGTGAAAAACGGCTCGAAAATCTTGGCTTGCGTGGCCGCGTCCATGCCGACGCCCGAATCGGCCACGCGCACGACCGAAAACACCCCGGCGGGCAGGCGGGGCGTGGCCTTGGTCTGCCGCACGACGCGGGTGGCCAGGCTGAGCGTCCCTCCCTCGGGCATGGCGTCGCGAGCGTTCACGATCAAGTTGACGAGCGCATGGCCCACCTGCACCGGATCGACCATGGCCCAGCATGGCTCGGCGGTGACTGCCAGATCCAGGCGGATATTCTCGCCGATGAGCGGCCGCAGCAAGCCCGCGTGCTGTTCGACCAGCTGGCTCAAATCCACGGCGCGCGCTTGCAAGATCTGGCGCCGGGAGAACGCCAGCAGCTGGCGGGTCAACTGCGTCGCGCCATCGGCGGCGGTCTTGATCATGTTCAGGCGGTCTCGGTCCAACTGCGAGCGGTTGCCGTCCAGCAGGAGCAGCTCGGTATGGCCGGAAACGACCGTAAGCAGGTTGTTGAAGTCGTGGGCGATGCCGCCGGCGAGCGTGCCGATGGCTTCCAATTTCTGCGCTTGGAACAGGCGCTCCTCCAGTTGTTTGCGCTCGGTGATGTCCAGCAGCGTCCCCTCGACCACCGCCGGCATGCCCGGCTCGCGCACCAAGGCGGCGGAGACCAGCACCCAAACCGACGTGCCGTCGTGGCGCCGCAGCTGCCGCTCGCTGGCCAGCAGGCCGGTTTCGCTCAGCGCGCGGTTGGCGGCGGTGAAATCCTCTTCGTGAACGTAGAGCTGCGCAACCGGCGCCGCCAGCAGCTCCTCGACGGTGTCGAATCCGAGAATGGCGGCGGCGGCGGGATTGGCGTCGAGCAGCACGCCGTCGAGGGTGCGGCGGTACACGCCGGCTTGGTTATATTCGAACAGGCGGCGATAGCGCTTCTCCGAGCGCTGGCGCTCGCGCAATTGACGCCAGGCGGCGCGATGCGCTTGCAACAACAAAAAGCACGCCAGCAGCATCGCGACGACCGTGGCCGGCAGCATGCGCGCGCCTTCTTGACGCAGGCGCTTGGGCATGGCCAGCAGCGCCGCGCTTTCCTCGCGCTGGATCGAGGCCATGGCCGCGTAAGCCTGATCGCGCAAGCTCCGGCCCCGGTCATACGCGGCCCGGGCGGCCTTGGCGCCTTGCCCGGAACGCATCGCGATGGCCGCGCCCATTTCCGCCTCGCCTGCGGCTAGTAGGCGGCTGACGCGCGCCAGCGCTTGGGCCTCCTGCGCGTTGTCGCGGGTCAAGGCGGCGAGCCGTTTGAGGGTTTGGTGATAGCGGGCAGATTCTCGTCCGAAGGCGGCATAGTCGGCGGGATCGCCGAGGAGGATGTAGTTCTCGGTCAGGCTATCCAGGTTGCCGAAATGAGTGACCGCTCGCTGCCAGGCCAGCACGACCTCGCTGGTATGACTCAGGTTCTGGCCGAGGGCGAGGAGCGAATAGGCGCTGCGATACGCCAGCACGCCGGCGCCGATGAGCAAGACGACGGCGAGCTCGACCACCACACGCGAGCGATCTGGAAGCGTCAAGCGCATCGGACGCGCCTTTCCGCTCATTCTTCGCCTGCGGAGGAAGGGAGGCTAGTTAAATTCCTCTAATCGGCACCGGAAAGGAACCCTCGCGCTTGGGGACGGCCGCCGTTTCGAGCAGTCGCGCTCAGCGCCGCCAGCGCAGGATCGGCTGGCGGGCGGCGGATACTTCATCCAGGCGCGAAAGCCGGGTGGTATGGGGAGCGCTCTTGACCCGCTCCGGCTCAGTTTCCGCTTCGGCGGCGATGGCGCGGAGGGCGGCGATGAATTCGTCGAGTTCGTCGCGGCCGGCGCTTTCGGTCGGCTCGATCATCATCGCCCCGCGGACGACCAGCGGGAACGAGACGGTATAGGGATGGAAACCGTAGTCAATCAGCCGCTTGGCGATATCCCCGGTGCTGACGCCATGGGCTTGCTGCTTTTGATCGCTGAAGACGCACTCGTGCATGCAAGGGCGGTCATAGGGGAGCGCGTAGGCGCCTTCGAGTCCGCGGCGGATATAGTTGGCGTTGAGCACGGCGTCCTCGGTGGTTTGCTTGAGGCCGTCGCACCCATTCGCCATGATGTAGGCGAGAGCGCGCACGAACATCCCGAAGTTGCCGTAGAACGAGCGCATGCGGCCGATGGTGCGCGGCCGGTCGTAATCGGCGCGCAAGCGGCCGTCGGCGCCGGCCGTGATCACCGGGATCGGCAGAAAGGGCTCCAACTCGCTTTTTACCGCCACCGGCCCGGCGCCGGGTCCGCCGCCGCCATGGGGGGTGGAAAAGGTCTTGTGCAGGTTGAGGTGCATCACGTCCACGCCGAAATCGCCGGGGCGCGCGCGGCCAACCAGGGCATTCATGTTGGCGCCGTCCATGTAGAGCAAGCCGCCGCGCTCGTGGATTAGGTCAGCGATGCGATGGATGTCTTCCTCAAAGAGCCCCAAGGTATTGGGGTTGGTCAGCATCAATGCGGCCACGTCGTCGGTCATGACCCGATCGAGATCGGCCAGGTCCACGGTGCCGCGCGCGTTCGAGCGCAGGTTCTGCACCTGGTAGCCGGCGATGGCGGCCGTGGCGGGATTGGTGCCGTGGGCGGAATCGGGAATGAGCACCTTGTGGCGGGCTTCGCCGCGCGCGGAAAGCAGGGCGTGAATCATCAGAATGCCCGTCATCTCGCCATGCGCGCCGGCGGCCGGCTGCAAAGTGATCGCGTCCATGCCGGTGATTTCCAGCAAGTAGCGGGAAAGCAGGTGCATGATGCGCAGGGCGCCTTGGGACAGTTCCTCGGGCTGCAACGGATGTCCTTGCGCCAAACCCTCGAGCCGCGCCACTTGTTCGTTCACGCGCGGGTTGTACTTCATCGTGCAGGAGCCCAGCGGGTACAGGCCGGTATCGACGCCGTAGTTCCAAGTGCTCAGGCGGGTGAAATGCCGGATCACCTCGAGCTCGCTGACTTCCGGAAAGTCGGCGATCTGGTCGCGCCGCAACCGGCCCAGGCCGGTCAGATCGGCGGCGGGTACATCCAACGGCGGCAACTGATAGCCGCGTTTGCCGGCGGCGGAGCGTTCGAAGATCAAGGGTTCGTTCTGAACCAGGTGCCGCGAGGCGCGGGTGATCGCCATGATCGTTTCTCTCGTCTCTCCCATCGCGTCAGTGAGCGCTGACCAATTCCCGAGGATCGGCGGTGGCGGGAGCGGGCGCGTAAGCCGCCACCAGCCGCTCGATCGCGGCGCGGGGCACGGTCTCGGTGACGCAGACGAGGACCGCGCCGTCCAACTCCGGGTAGTAGCGGCGCAGCGGGAAGCCGCCGACGATGCGTTCGCGGCTCAAGGCGGGCAGCGCCGCTTCGGCCCGGCCCGGCCCGAGCTGCACCACGAGCTCATTGAACCGCGGCGAGGGGAACAACACCTGCAGGCCGGCGGCGGCGAACGCCTGCGCGGCAAAGGCGGTCTTGGCGAGGTTCTGCTCCGCCAATTCCCGCAACCCGTCCTTGCCGTAAAGGCTCATGAAGATGGCGGCCATCAGGGCGCAGAGCGCTTGGTTGGTGCAGATGTTGGAGGTCGCCTTCTCGCGGCGGATATGCTGCTCGCGCGTGGCCAGGGTGAGCACGTAGCCGCGCCGCCCTTCGTGATCGCGCGCCTCGCCCGCCAAACGGCCGGGCAAAGCCCGCAAGTATTTCTCCTGGGTGGCGATCACGCCGGCATAGGGGCCGCCGAAGCCGACCGGAATCCCCAGCCCTTGCGCCTCCAGCGCCACGATGTCGGCCGCGGCCGGCGGCGCCAAGATTCCCAACGAAATCGGCTCGGCGATGACCGCGATCAGGAGCGCTCCATGGCGGTGAGCGGCGGCCGCGGCGGCCTCCCAGTTCTCGATGGCGCCGAAGAAATTCGGACTTTGCACGACGACGGCCGCGGTGTCGGGTCCCAGGGCGGCCTCGAGGGCGGCCAGGTCGACCGTGCCGTCGGGCAGATAGCCGATCTCCCGCGCCGCCAGGCCGCGCTGCGTGACGTAGGTGTTGAGCACCTCGCGATACTGCGGGTGCGCCGAGCGCGCGACGACAATGCCTTCGCGACCGCTGATGCGCAGCGCCATGAGCACCGCTTCGGCCATGGCGGTCGAGCCGTCATACATGGAGGCGTTGGCCACGTCCATGCCGGTCAACTGGCAGATCATCGTCTGGAACTCGAAGATCGCCTGCAGCGTGCCCTGGCTGATCTCGGCTTGATAGGGCGTATAGGCGGTGAACCACTCGCCGCGGGAGATGAGCGCGTCGATGGGACTGGGCCGGAAATGGCGATAAGCGCCGGCGCCCAGAAACGACGCCCAACCGGGCGCGCACTCGGCGGCGGCGCCTTGGAAGAAGTCGAGGATCTCCGGCTCCGATTGCCCGCGCGGGATATTCAAGGGCCGGGTCAAGCGGCAATATTCGGGAATGTGCCGGAACAGATCGTCGATCGAAGCGGCGCCGATCGCCTCCAGCATCTGGCGCCGAATCTCGTCGGAAGTCGGTAAGTAACGCATCGGAAAGCTTTAATGCTCGGCGGTTTCGGCGATGAACTGCTCATATTCCGCGGCCGTGAGGAGCGCGTCGAGCTCCGCCGGCTGCGCGAGCTCGATCTTGATCAGCCACGCCCGCTGGTGCGGATCTTGGTTGATGAGCTCGGGAGCGCCGGCCAGTTTTTCATTGATCTCCTTCACAGTGCCGTCGGCGGGCGCGAAGATCTCGCTCACCGCCTTCACCGACTCGACCGTGCCGAATGCCTCCCCCTTCTTCACGGCGTTGCCGACCTTGGGCAGCTCGACATAGACCACATCACCCAGCTGGCGCTGCGCATAGTCCGTGATGCCGATGGTGCCGGTCTGGCCCTCGCGGAAGATCCACTCATGCTCCTTGGTATAACGATACTCGTTGGGATATGCCATAGAAAGTCCTGGTGCTATCGGGGCCGCTTGTAAAAGGGCAGCGGCACGATGCGCGCGCGCGCCGTGCGCTGGCGGATCTGGATATCGAGTTCCGCGCCGGGCTCGAAGCCGGGCCCGGCCGGCACGCTCGCCATGCCGATATTCTTGCCGCTGGTTGGACAGGGCGACCCGCTGGTCACGCGGCCGATGACCGCCCCGTTCCGCAGCACTGCGTAGCCGTCACGGCCGATCCCAGCCTCCACCATTTCGAAGCCGACGAGTTGCCGCGGCACGCCAGTTCGCTTTTGCGCTTCCAGCGCGGCCCTTCCCAAAAACTCTCCTTTGCCCAATTTGACGATCCAACCGAGATTGGCTTCGAAGGGCGTGGTCTGATCGTCAATTTCGTGGCCATACAGCGCCATGCCCGCTTCCAGCCGCAGGGTATTCCGCGCACCGAGGCCGCACGGCACGAGGCCGGCGGCACGGCCGGCTTCGAGCAGCGCCTCCCAGAGGCGGACGGCTTGGGCAGGATCGAAATAGATCTCGAAACCATCTTCGCCGGTGTAGCCGGTTCGCGCAATCAAGGCCGGCACGCCCAGCACCGGGCCCGAGGTGAACCAGTAATAACGGATCGGCGCGAGCGCGACCGGAGTCAGTTGTTGCAGGATGGCCAAAGCGCGCGGGCCCTGCACCGCCAATTGCGCATAGGCGTCGCTGCGATCCTCGACTTGCGCCGCAAAGCGGTTGTGGAGGCGAATGTGCGCGAAATCCTTCTCCCGATTGGCGGCGTTGACGACGAGAAAATAATGCGCCTCGGCGAGCTTATGGACCAGGAGATCGTCGACGAAGGTGCCGCGCTCGGTCATCAGGCCGGTATATTGGGCCTGGCCCACCGCGAGCCGGCTGGCGTCATTGCAGCAGACGTGCTGCACCAGCTCGAGCGCGCCGGAACCGCGCACCTCAATCTCGCCCATATGGCTGACGTCGAACAGCCCTGCGGCACGCCGCACCGCCTGGTGCTCGGGGATGATGCCGGCATATTCGACCGGCATTTCCCAGCCGCCAAAGCCGACCATGCGGCCGCCCATCTGCCGGTGCTTGGCATACAGCGCGGTCCTGCGCAATGACGCCGTCTCGGTGGTCACCCCGTCTCCCGCGAGGAACTCTTAAGGTAGCATGCGCCTGCGATCGCGCGCATCCGCGCGCCGCACCGCGCCGCGCCGGGGGGGGGTGGCTGCTTCTTGCTACACTAGAATTCGGTTTTCGGGCGCCTAGCTCAGTTGGTTAGAGCGCTGTCTTCACACGGCAGAGGTCATAGGTTCGAATCCTATGGCGCCCACCACGGTCCCCGCGGAATGGCCGCAAGTACGTTGATTACGGTCGAAGATCTGGCGCGCGGGCCGGTTCGGCTCGATCGTGTTTACGCGCGCGGTGAGCTCGAAGCACGCGACCCCGGGCTGGAAGCGATCGGTCCGATCGAGGCGCATGCCGAGGCGCGGCTGGCGGGACCCGAGGTGCGCATTCACTTGCGGTTCTCAGGGCAGGTCGAATTGATCTGCGCCCGCTGTTTGGCGCTGGTGGTGCAACCCATGGCCGAGGACGCAAACCTTGTTTATCATCCAGCCAGCGAACTGGCGCCGGTGCAGGAGATGGAGATTCACGCCGCCGACAGCGAGGTGGGCTTTTTTGCGCGCGGCATCGAGATGGAGGAACTATTGCGCGAACGGGTTTTGCTGGCTTTGCCGATGCGCGCGCTGTGCCGCGAAGGGTGCCCGGGGTTGTGCCCGCGCTGCGGCCAGAACCTGAACGACGGGCCCTGCGCCTGTCCGGACCGCGGCCGGGACGCCCGCTGGCAACCCCTGGCCGAATACCGCGCACGCCATTGACGGACGAATTCTTATGCCGAATCCCAAACGACGCCATTCTCACCAGCGCACGCAGACGCGCCGCGCTCATCATCACCTGCAAACGCCCTCGCTCGCCGAATGCCCCAACTGCCATGAGCGCAAGCTGCCGCACCGCGCCTGCCCGCATTGCGGCTATTATCGCGATCGGGAAATCTTCGAAGTAAAGGAACGGTAAGCGATTGCGCGGCGCGCAGGGCGCATGAGCAAAGGCCCCCAACTCACTCTCGCACTCGACGCCATGGGCAGCGACAGCGCCCCGCTGCCGGAAGTGGGCGGAGCGCTGCTAGCCGCCCGCCAATATGGCATCCGCGTCCTGCTGGTCGGGCAGGAGCCGGTGGTGCGGGCGGAGCTGGCGCGCCACGGCGGCGCCGGACGGGCGCATCCCGGCCGGGTGGAAATCGTGCCCGCCGAGGAAGTCATCCGCATGGATGAGAAGGCGATCCGGGCGGCGCGCACCAAGCGGCACTCCTCGATCCATGTCGCCTGCCGGCTGGTGCGGGACGGCGAGGCCGCGGGCATGGTCAGCGCCGGCAACACCGGCGCAGTCATGGCGACGGGGAAGATGATGCTGGGCAGCCTGCCGGTGGTGCAACGGCCGGCGCTGGCCGCCGTCTTTCCCACGGCCGCCGGCAGCGCCGCGGTGATGCTCGACGTCGGCGCCAATGTCGATTGCCGTCCGGAGCATCTCGAGCAGTTCGCCATCATGGGCGAGATCTACCACCGGGTGATTCTGGCCTCCGAGCGCCCGCGCGTCGGCTTGCTCTCGATCGGCGAAGAAGAGATCAAGGGCAACGACCTCACCCGCGAGGCCTACGCGCTGCTGCGGCAACTGCCCATCGAATTCATCGGCAACGTCGAAGGCCGCGACGTGTACAACGGCAACGTGGACGTGATCGTCTGCGACGGCTTCGTGGGCAATGTCGCGCTCAAGATCAGCGAAGGCTTGGTGGAGACGGTGCGCAGCCTGCTCAAGCAGTCGCTGGAAAGCACGCTGGCCAGCAAGATCGGCTACGTGCTGTCGCGCCAGGCCTACGCCCGCTTCAAGAAGCGCCTGGACTACAGCGAATACGGGGGCGCGCCGCTGCTGGGCGTGCGCGGGGTGGTCATCATCTCCCACGGGCGCTCCAACGCCAACGCCATCAAGAACGCGCTGCGCGTGGCGCGCGAGTTTCACGAGCGCCGCATCAACCAGCAGATCGAAGCCGAGATCACGCGCCGCGCCAACCTCGAAACCGAAGTCTCCCAGCCCGAAGCATGATCGCTTTCCTCTTCCCCGGACAAGGCTCGCAGTACGCCGGCATGGGCCGCGAGTTGGCGGAGAAGTTCCCGGTTGCCGCCGAAACCTTTCGCGATGCCGACCGCGCGCTCGGCTTTGAACTGTCGCGGCTCTGCTTCGAAGGGCCGGAAGCCGAGCTCAAGCGCACCAGCAACACGCAGCCGGCGGTGCTGACCGCCGGCGTGGCGGCGGCCCGCGTGCTGATGGAGCACGGGGTGCAGCCCGATTTTGTCGCCGGCCATAGCCTGGGCGAATATGCCGCGCTGGTCGTGGCCGGCGGCATGGATTTCAAAGACGCGGTGCGCACCGTGCGGCGGCGCGGCGAATTGATGCAGAGCGCCGTGCCCGAGGGCGAAGGCGCGATGGCCGCCATCCTCGGCCTCGATGCCGCCGCCGTCGGCGAGCTCTGCGCCGCCGCCGCCCAAGGGCAAGTGTGTTCGCCCGCCAACTTCAACGCGCCCGAACAGACGGTGGTCGCCGGCCATGCCGCGGCCGTGGCGCGCGCCTCCGCCTTGGCCGAGCAGCGCGGCGGCCGCGCCGTTCCCTTGCCGGTCAGCGCCCCTTTCCATTGCGCGCTGATGCGGCCGGCGCAAGAGACGCTCGAGGGCGACCTGTGGAACACGTTGTTTTGCGAGCTCAATTTCCCGCTCGTGACCAATGTGGATGCCGAGCCGATCGAGGGCGCCGAGGAGGCGCGCGACGCGCTCATCCGCCAGGTGGTCGCGCCGGTGCAATGGGAGCGGTCCATACGATTCCTAGCCGGGAAGGGCGTGGATCTGTTCATCGAAACCGGCCCCGGGCGCGTTCTCAGCGGCCTGCTGCGGCGCATCGACCGCAAGCTGCGCGCGGCCAACGTCGAAGACGCCGCCAGCCTCGAAGCCGCGCTCGCCGCCGCCCAACTGGGCCGCCCCGAGCCCGCGTAAGCCCGCCGCCGCGCGTGGTAGGGTGAAAGCTTACCCGTGTCCGACCCAAAACTGCCGACTCGCGCCGAGGATTTTTCCGAATGGTATAACCAGCTCGTGCTGCGCGCCGAACTGGCCGATTACGCGCCGGTTCGCGGCTGCATGATCGTGCGGCCCTACGGCTGGGCGCTGTGGGAGAACATCACCGCCGCGCTCGACCAGCGTTTCAAGGCGACGGGGCACGTCAACGCCGCCTTCCCGCTGCTCATTCCCCAAAGCTTCATCGCCAAAGAGCAGTCGCACGTCGCCGGCTTCTCGCCGGAGCTGGCGGTGGTGACGCACGGCGGCGGGGAGAAGCTGGAGGAGCCGCTGGTGATCCGGCCCACCTCGGAGACGATCATCGGCCACTCCTACGCCAAGTGGATCCAGTCCTATCGCGATCTGCCCGTGCTCATCAATCAGTGGAACAGCGTGGTGCGCTGGGAGCTGCGCACCAAGCTCTTCCTGCGCACGCTGGAGTTTTACTGGCAGGAGGGGCACACCGCGCACGCGACCGCGGCGGAAGCGCAGGCGGAAACCTTGCAGATGCTCGACGTCTATACCGATTTCGCCGTGCGCGAAGCGGCCATTCCCGTCATTCCCGGGCGCAAATCGGCGGCGGAGCGCTTCGCCGGCGCCAACGAGACGTATTCGATCGAGGCGCTGATGGGCGACGGCAAAGCCCTGCAAGCGGGCACCTCGCACAATCTCGGCCAAAACTTCGCCAAAGCCTTCGAGATTCGCTATCTCGACCAGGCCGGCGCGCTGCAATACTGCTGGACGACCTCCTGGGGCCTCTCGACGCGCTTCATCGGCGCCATCATCATGGTGCACGGCGACGATCAAGGCTTGATCCTGCCCCCGCGCCTGGCGCCCTTCCAAGCGGTGCTGGTGCCGATTTTCAAGACCGACGCGGAGCGGCAGCAAGTGACGGAGGCCGCCCGGCGCCTGCGCCAGGAACTCGCCGCCGCCGGCGTGCGCGTGAAGCTGGACGAGCGCGACAACGCCAGCCCTGGGTTCAAATTCAACGATTGGGAGATGCGCGGCGTGCCGCTGCGCATCGAGCTCGGCCCCAAGGACGTCGCCAAGAATTCGGTGGTGCTGGCCCGCCGCGACCGGCCGGGGAAGGAGGGCAAGACCGCCGTCGTGCAAGCTGGCTTGGCGGCGGCCGTGGCCCGGACTTTGGACGAAATCCAGCAAGCGCTTTTCGACCGCGCCTTAGCCGAGCGCCGGCGCAAGACCTTCGCGGTCAGCGCATATGGCGAGTTCAAGAGCGCCGTCGAGCAAGGCTTGGCCTACGTCTTCTGGTGCGGCAATGCCGCGTGCGAGGAAAAGATCAAGGCTGAAACCAAGGCCACGCTGCGCTGCATCCCGATGGAGCAAGAGGGCGGCGAAGGCCGCTGCATCTTGTGCGGCGGCGCCTCCCGCGAACGCGCGTACTTTGCCCGCGCGTATTGATCCCGGTCTAGACCCGCTCGCCCGCCGCCGGGGTGCGCGGATGCAAAAGATGCCGCGAAAAATGCCGCGCTGGCATGCTGCGTTCGCTCTGGCCGCGCTGTTGTGCGCGCCGATGGCGGCGCAAGCGCCGCCGGGATCCGCCGGTGCGCCGGAGGCGACCGCGGAGCGGTTGTGGCGCGCGACGCGGGCGGCGCCGCAGACCATCGTTCGCAACTGGAAGTTCACGCTGCCGGCGGCCCTGGCGACGGCGGCGCTGATCACCGCCGTGGACCGGCCCGCCTCGGGCGCGATTCACAATTTCCAGCTCGAACACGACAGCAGCAATCTCTCGAACGGCGGTTTGCTGATCGCCGAGCCGGTCGAGGCGGTGATCGTCTCCGCCGTGGGCGCGGGGTGCCTCCTCTGTTCTTCGGCATGGCGCGACCTGGCTGCGGCGGGCACGACCGCGGCATATGCGGCGGCCGCGACCGAAGCCTTAAAACTGGCGGCCGAGCGCCGCCGTCCCTATCAGGCGGATGCGGGGGAATTTTGGGACGGCTACGGCACGTCGTTTCCCTCCGGCCACGCGGCAGTCTCGTTCGCGCTGGCTGCGTTCTTGGCGCACCGCGATCCCCGCCGGCACTGGGTGGCGTTCGTGGCCTATCCGCTCGCCGCGGCGGTGAGCGCGCTGCGCTTCACCGGCAAACGCCATTTTCCCGGCGATTTGTTCTTTGGCGGCGTGACCGGCTATGAGCTCGGCCGCTGCGCCGTGCTTTGCAATTGAGCCTGGGCGGCGGCGCGCGCGGCCTCCCAGGCGGCGGCGACGTCTTCGCGCTCCGTAGCCAGCGCGCCGATGGAGAAACGGGCCATCCAGCGCCCGCCCAAGACGGCGGGCGTGAGGTAGGCGAAGCCTGAGCGATTGAGGCGCTCGACCCAACCCAGCGTATGCCGGTCCAGCGCTTCGCCGGCAAGGCCGTCGGGCTCATGCCGCAAACAAACGGTCTGGAGCGGGACGGGCGCGACGACTCGCCACGGCGGCGATTGCCGCGCCTCGGCCGCCAGCCATTGGGCGTTGGCGAGGTCGCGGCGCAACCGGGCCTCGAGCCGCGCCGTGCCTTGTTCGCGCAGCAAGAACCAGAGTTTGAGCGCGCGAAAGCGGCGGCCCAGCGCCAAACCCCAGTCGCGATAGTTGACCGCCTCGCCGTCGGCGGCCGAGCGGAGATAGCTGGGATTGGTGGACATGACGCGGATCAAGTGTTCCGGATCGCGGACATAGTAGAGCGAGCAATCGAAGGCCGCGCCCAGCCACTTGTGCGGATTCACCACCACGGAATCGGCCAATTCCACGCCCTGCCAGAGAGGACGGCACTCGGGCAGGATCATCGCCGAGCCGGCCATGGCGGCGTCCACGTGCAGCCACAGGCGATGGCGCACGGCAAGGGCGGCGATGGCGCCGATGGGATCGAAGGCAGTCGCAGCGGTCGTGCCCGCGGTGGCCACCACCGCGCAGGGGCGCAGGCCGGCGGCGAGATCTTGTTCGATGCTGGCCGCGAGGCGATCGGGCCGCAGCGCGAACTCGCCATCGGTTTCGATCCAGCACAAGTTCTGGGCGCCAAAGCCGGCCAACAGCGCCGCTTTGCGCACCGAGCTATGCGCCTGCTCCGACGCATAGATCACGAGCGGCTGCCCCTGCCCCTGCACCCCTGGCCCCGCCATGCTGAATGCCGTGGCGCGCTCGCGCGCGCAGAGCAGGGCGATCAGGGTGGAGGTGGAGGCGGTGTCTTGGATGACGCCGCGAAACGACGCCGGCAAGCCGATCATTTGGCGCATCCAGTCGGTGACAACTTCCTCGAGTTCCGTCAGCGCCGGGCACGCTTGCCAGGAGATTCCCAGCACCCCCAAGCCGGTGCTCAGATAATCGCCGAGCACGCTGGCCAACTCGCTGTTGGCGGGAAAGAACGCGAAAAATCTGGGATGCTGCCAATGGGTGAGCCCGGGCAAGACGATTTGCTCGACGTCGGACCAGATCGCGCTCCAACTCTCGCCCTCACGCGGCGGCGCTGCCGGCAACTGTGCGTGCACGCGTCCCGGCGGCGGCGGCGCCATCACCGGGAATTCGGGGACGCGGGCGCGGTAATCGGCGATCCAGTCCACCAACTGGTGGCCGAAGCGGCGAAATTCCTCCGGGCTCATTTCCCGCCCGGGCGGGCGCCGGTGGCGGGCGCGGGATGGAGTCGCGCGGGATCATACGTGAACACGACCTCGCCGGGTTTGGTGAGGTGCATCTGCTCGCGGGCGATGCGCTCGATGGCCTCGGGATCGCTGCGCAGCCGTTGAATGTCGCGGTGCAAATCCCGATTCTCTTGCTGCATCCGCGCCAGCCGCGCCATTTCTTGCCGGTAGGCCGCGCGTTTTTGCCGCAAAGCCAAATAGCCGTTGTGGCCGAAAATTTCGACCCGCGCCAAGAGCGCCAGCAGCAGCGCCGCCAGCGCCAGCATGATGCGCCGCCCCAAACTGGTGCGCCAGAAAGATGTGGTCCCGCGACCCCGCACTTGTTTTACTTTCCGCCGAGCCGGCGCCGCCGGTCAAGGGCGGCCAAGCGATTTGGCATCAAAATAATGACGTGCCAGAGCCCGTCCTGCTTTTCCTCACGTGCGCCAGCTTGGGCGAGGGCGAAGCGATCGCGCGCCGCCTGCTGGAACTGCGCCTGATCGCCTGCGCCACACTTGGCAGCCATGTCCGCTCCTATTACACCTGGAAGGGGGAGAAACAGGAGACCACCGAATATCCTCTCGTGCTCAAGAGTCACCGCGAACACCTGCCGGCCATCGAGGCCGAGGTGCGCCGCCTGCACTCCTATGAAGTCCCGGAGCTGATTGCGGTGCCGATCGTCGGCGGCAGCGCCGATTATCTTGCCTGGGTCGCGGCGTCGCTCGCGCCGGCCCGCTAAAGGGCGCCCGCCTGCGCCCCAGCCGCCGCACTAGGACACCCACAAGTCAAGCTCTTGGCCGGTCAAGGGTCACCTAATGGCCCCGCTTCGCGTGGTGCTCGGCGTGGCGGCGCAGATGCACGTGAATGTGCGGCATCTTGGCGACGCCGCGCGCCGACAGGCTCGCTCCGAAAAGCAGCAGCAGGGCGCCGCAGTAGCCCCAGACCAGCAAGGTGACCGGTAAGGCGAGCGACGCCCCATACACCGCGCGGAAATCGAGCAAAGGCAGGACCCAGCGGAATACGGTCTTGAAGATTTCCGCCAGGATGCCGGTGTAGAGGGCGGCGGGAAACACCCGCGCCGGCGACACCTTGCCGTTGGGCAAGAGCCAATAGATCACGAAGAAGCCCAGGATCGCCGCGGGAAAGGCGAAGGTTTGCAGCACGATAAAGTCAAGCAAGTGGGAGAACCAGGTTTCCCCCGGCGCCACCACGTCCACGATGCGCTGGCCCATGACCGTGAACTGCAAAAAGCAAAACCCGATGGCGCCGCAAATTGCGACCAGCCCGAGCGAGACGGCTTGGTTGGCAAGATAGCCGCGGTTCTTCTGGAACTCCCAAATCCCGTTGAGCGCGACTTCGAGGGGCATGAACACGCCCGTGCTGCTCACCGCCAGCATGACCACGGAGAAAACCTGGGCGGAGGCATGTGTCGAGAGGCTATTGACGTCACGGACCAGCAGCGTGGCGCCGGTGGGCAGATAGCTTTGGATGAACTGCGTGACCACGTCCAGCACGAAGCCCAGCGGCTGCAAGTGGCGGGAAACCCAAACCAGCATCAGCACGAAGGGCAAAAACGCCAGCAGCATGTTGGCGGAAACCGAATAGGCGTAGGTGTGCGCTTCGGTGCTGCCGAGAAACTTGGTGCTGGGGCCGAGCAGCTTGGCGCTAACGCGTGTCAGCCGCCAAAGCTCGCGGCCATGCCGGCGCCAATTCCGCGGCGCGTGGCCGAGATCGGGAATGGCCGGCAGGGAGGGCGCCTCGTTCACGAAATCGAGAATACGCCAGCCCCGCACGGAAACCCACAGCGGCAGCGGGGAAGCGCCCGGCCTGTCCCCTCGGGGGGCCGCGCCGCGGAGGCCGAACGGGAACCCCGACCGTCCTCTTTTTGTAACGGCGAGAGGCAAGAAGCAACTCCGGCCAGTGTGGTAGACTCAACCCCAAACCACCGTCTCGGCACCCCCCCGCGCGAGAGAGGTACTATTTTGCCCACTGCTCGAAAAATCCTGCCTGCATTGTTTTTGCCGTTGCTGCTGCTCGTGCCGCTGCGCGCCGACCGGTTCAAAGTGGCGATCCGGTCGGGCCAATACTATGAAGCGCACAAGCAATTCGACAATGCCCTCTATTGGTACGATCAAGCGCTCAAGCTGCGGCCGCAGGACCCCGCCGTGATCCTGGAGGAGCGGCGGGTGCGCTTCGAAGCCGCGGTGGCGCACATCGAAAAGGGGCGGAAGCTCGCAGCCGACCATCGCAACGCGGAGGCGCTGGCGGAGTTCGAAAAGGCGCGCCTGATCGATCCCACCGATTTCGTGGCCGAGCAGGAGATCGAAAAGATCAAACGCGAGGAGGCGCCTGCGGTTGCGCCCGGGCAGCCCGTTACCCCGGCCGCCGCGCAAACGCTGCAGCAGCGCCTGGCGCGGGCGGCGGGACCGGTGGAATTGGGGCCGATTTCGACCACCCCGATCACGCTCGAGTTGACCAACGATTCGCGGGTCGCCTACGACACCGTGGGCAAGCTCGCGGGACTGAACGTCGTTTACGATCCCGACTACCGGGGCTCGCGGGTGGTCTTGAACCTGCAAGGCGTGACGCTGCGCGAGGCGCTGCGCATTCTCAATCTGGAATCGACGAGCTTCTACACCGTCGTTACGCCCAATACCATCTTCGTCGCCAACGATACCCAGGCCAAGCGCAATGAACTGGAGCAGCAGGTCATCAAGACGTTTTATCTGAAAAACGCCACTGACGCGCAAGACCTGACGCAGATCCAAGGGGCGATCCGGGGACTGTTGCCGCCGCCCTTGCACATGCAGGCCGTGGCTTCGCAAATGGCCATCGTCATGCGCGATACGCCGGATAAGCTCGCCGTGACGCAGAAGATCATCGACGATTTGGACAAGGCGCCGCCCGAAGTCCTGGTGGACATTCAAGTCTTGCAAGTCAGCCGCGACGTGGCCCGCAAGCTGGGGATCTTGCCGCCAACGGAGCTGAGCATCGGCCTGGTCACCCCCTCTTCGACCTCCACGAACTCCAGCGGCGGCACGACCACGACCACGACCCAGCCGACGCTCAACGATCTGCGCCATCTCAACAGCAAGGATTGGAGCGTGACCATCTCCCAGGCCACGCTCGACGCCCTGCTCACCAACAGCCAGACGAAGGCGATTCAGACGCCGCAACTGCGGGCCGTGCAAGGCCAAGATGCGACCTTGCAGATCGGCCAGCGCATCCCTATCGCCACCGGCAGCTTCCAGCCCGGCATCGGCGGCATCGGCATCAATCCGCTGGTGAACACTCAGTTTCAGTACATTCCGGTGGGCGTGAACGTGGATTTGACCCCGTGGGTCAACGGCGACGACGTGACCCTGAAGGCGAAGGTCGAGATCTCGAGTGTTGACAGCTTCCAAACCATCGGCGGCATACAACAGCCGGTGATCGGGCAGCGGGTGGTCAATCACGTGATCCGCCTGCGGGAAGGCGAGAGCAACATCTTGGGCGGGATGTTCTCGGACCAGACGACCAAGAACGTGAGCGGAATTCCGTTCCTCAGCGCGATCCCCGGCCTGAAATGGCTCTTCTCCGACACGTCCACCGACCATCGGGAAGAAGAGGATCTGATCGTGCTGACGCCGCATATCCTGCGCCATTTGGACGTGACGCCGTTCAATCGCGAGGCGCTCGACACGGGCACGCAGAACAACATGGAACTGCGGGAACTGCCGCCGGCGACGCTGGCGAGCCCGGCGCCGAGCGCGCAAGCGCCCGCGCAGGCGATTCCCTTGCCGGCGGGACCGCCCAGTTTGCAATTCGCGCCGGCGCAAGTTTCCGCGCAAGTGGGTGCGCCCTTTACCGTCGCGCTGGATCTGAATAACGTCACCGCCGCCTACGCGCTGGCGCTGCAGCTCAACTACGACCCGCGGATGGTCGAGGTGCAAAACGTCGTGAACGGCGGCTTTTTGTCGAACGACGGCCAAGTAGTGGCGGTGGCGCACCTGAACGATCCCACCACCGGCACGACGCAGATCAACGCCAGCCGCGGCGCCAATGCCGGCGGCATTTCCGGCTCCGGCGCCGTTCTGGTGATTACCTTCCGCGCCAAAGCCGCGGGGGTGACCACGATCTCGGTGAGCCGCGTGGTGGCGCGCAATCCCTCGGGCGAGCCGATCCAGGTGGGCACGGCGTCGGCGACGATCCGGATTCGTTGACAATGCGGTACGCGGTACGCAAGGCGGCACGGCAGGAGCGAGGCGCCGCCGGCTTCTCGCTGGTGGAGTTGATCGTGGCCATCACGTTGTTGCTGGTGCTGACCACGATGGCGCTGCCGCTGGCGCGCATCGCGGTGCAGCGGCAAAAAGAGCAGGAACTGCGCTATGACCTGCGCACGATGCGCGCGGCCATTGACCGTTACAAAGACGCCGCCGATCGCGGCGCCTTTCAGGTGGAGTTGGGCAGCGACGGGTATCCGCCGGATTTGCAGACGCTCGTCAAAGGGGTCGAGTCGAACGGCAAGACTTATCGCTTTTTGCGGCGGATCCCCGTCGATCCCATGACCGGCACCACCGATTGGGGGCTGCGCTCCACCGAAGACGACCCTGATTCGGATTCCTGGGGTGGGCAAAACGTTTTCGATGTCTATACGAAAACCGACGGAACGGCCCTCGATGGCACAAAGTACAAGGATTGGTAGCCTCATGCGCAAGCACGCCAGGCAAGGCTTTACGCTGATCGAGCTGATGGTGGTGATGGCCATTATCTCGATCTTGCTTGCCATTTCCCTGCCGATCTATCAGCGCACCGTAACCCACGCGCGCGAAACGGTGCTCAAGGACGATCTCTTCCAGATGCGCCAGCTCATCGACCAGTACACGCTGGACAAGCAGCAGGCGCCGCAATCGCTCGACGATTTGGTCTCCGCGGGCTATTTGCGCGCCTTGCCGGTGGATCCGATGACGCATTCTTCCAGCACCTGGCAACCCGTAATGGACGATTCACTGATGAGCGCCGACCAGCAGGAGCCGGGCATCGTGGACGTCCACAGCGGCAGCGACGCCATGTCGCTGGAAGGCACACCCTACAACACCTGGTAAGGGCCGGCGGCCCGCGCGACCGCGCGCGCCGCCGCCACGCCAGGGTCTCCCCTACTCTCTCCTAAGCTCAGGGCACGCCGGCCACGCCGCGGTCTGGCGCCGGTGCAAACAGAGTGCAGGCAGCCCTCGGCCCACCGGCGGTCTCTAACCTAATTTCGGCCGCCACCAAAAGGCTCAATGAGAGTTGCGCTCATCGCCCCTCCCTTCATTTCGGTGCCGCCGCCGCGCTACGGGGGGACGGAACTGTTCATCGCCAATCTGGCGGAGGGATTGCTGGAACTGGGGCACGAGCCGGTGGTCTATACCAACGGCGAATCCACGCTGCGCTGTGAAACGCGCTGGTTGTTTCCCAAGCAAGAGTGGCCAATCACCTGCGACCTGCACGGCAGCCTCAAGGATCTGGCGCACTCGAGCTGGGCCTGCCGCGACGCCCTGGAAGATTGCGATATCGTGCATTTGAACAATGCGCCCGGCCTGGCGCTCTCGCGGTTGATCCCCAGGCCGGTGGCGTACACGCTGCACCACCCGCACGACCCGTCCCTAAGCGAGTTTTACCAGCACTTCCCCGACGTTCAGTTCGTGGCGATCTCGCGAGGGCAAGCGGCGCGGGAACTGATCGCCGGGATGCAAGTGATCCACCATGGGCTGGATTTGAGCGCATACCGGTTAGGCGCCGGCCGGCGCGAGTACCTTTGCACGATCGGCCGGATCGCTCCGATGAAAGGCATTCACCACGCGATCGCGGTGGCGCGGGCGAGCGGTTTGCCGCTGAAGATCGCGGGCGAAATCCAGCCCGTCTATCGCGACTATTGGGAGCACGCGATCCGGCCGCAGGTGGATGGGCGCTTCATCGAATACGTCGGTGAAGCCGATCTCGGCGTCAAGAACGATCTATTGGGCGGGGCGATCGCGTTCTTGTTTCCCATCGAGTGGGAGGAGCCGTTTGGACTGGTGATGCTGGAAGCCATGGCGTGCGGCACACCCGTGCTGGCGTTCGCGCGCGGCTCGGCGCCGGAAGTGGTGCGAAATGGCGTGAGCGGCTGGCTGTGCGCGGACGCCGCGGCCATGGCGGCGCGAGCGCGCGCACCGGGCATCGGCGCCGCCGCGTGCCGCGCATATGTGGCCGAGCATTTTAGCTCCGCCGCCATGGCGCGCGCGTACGCGGCGGTGTACCGCGCCCTGGCCAAGCGACGGTCCCAGCCGCCCGCACGGGCAGCGCGGGAGCGGAGCCAAGGCGGACGATTGAGCGCCGCCTGAAGGGCGGCGCGGGACGGCGCCAAGCGCATCCTGAATGCACATGGGGACCGTCGCAGTTCCGGCCGCATCCGTGCCCTGGGACAGCGCCTTGAGCGGCCCGCCCCGCCGCACCAACAATCTGAGCCTGCTCGACGGCAAGACCTTCTCCGCCACCACCCTGGCGGGCGATATCGCCCCCGCCGGCGCCATGGACGTCGGCATCTTTCATCGCGACACCCGCTTCTTGAGCCACTTCGAGCTGCGCATCAACGGCCAGCGCACGGTGGTGCTATCGGCGGGGACGCAAGCCAATCTCTATGCCCAGATCGAGCTGACCACGCATACGCCGCTGATCCGAGAGGAACAGGAGGCGCCGGAGAACACGCTGCACTTGCGGCGGGAACAGATGCTGGCCGGGCAGTTCTTCGAACGCTTGACGATCGAAAACTTCAATCTGGCCCCGGCCAAGGTGCGGCTGGAGTGGCTCTTCGCCGCCGATTTCGCCGATGTCTTCGCCGTCCGCGGCCTGCAGCGCTCCGAACATGGCGACGCGCTGCCGCCGCAGGTGGACGAGCAAACCGTCGAGTACCGCTACCGGGGCCGCGACGGCGTCGGCCGCCGCACCCGGCTTCGGTTCGAGCCCGCGCCCGACCAACTCGAGGCCGGGCGGGCGCGTTACGAGATCGCGCTGCGCCCGCACGAGAAGACGCAAATCGCGGTGAGCATCTGGCCGGAAACCGAGGGCGACGCGCCGCCGCCGGTGGCAGGCTTCGCCACCGCGCTCGAAACACGGCGCCGGGCGCTGCATGCTTGGCAGCGGGAGACGACCAGTTTCGAGAGTTCCAACGGCGTCTTCGATGCTTGCCTGGAGACGGCGGCCAGCGACTTCTTCGCCTTGCGGATCGCGGTCAATCCGCGCGGCGCGCGCACCCAGGAAGAGGCGTTTCCACAGAATCAAGCCGGCGAGATCATCGCCGCGGGCATTCCCTGGTTCGCGACCATCTTCGGCCGCGACTCGCTGATCGCCGCCTATCAGTCGCTGCTGCTGCAGCCGCGCTTGGCGCGCGAGACGCTGCGCTTCTTGGCGCGATGGCAAGGGCGCGAGGAAAACGACTGGCGCGACGAACAGCCGGGCAAGATCCTGCACGAGTTTCGCGAAGGGGAAATGACGCTGGCGGGCGAGATGCCGCACTCGCCCTATTACGGATCGGTCGACAGCACGCCGCTGTTTCTGATCACCCTCGGCGAGACGTTCAACTGGACCGGGGACCGCGAATTGCTCGACGAGTTGCTGCCGGCGGCGCGCGCCGCCATGGGATGGATCGAGCGCTACGGCGATCTCGACGGCGACGGCTTCGTCGAGTTCCAGCGCCGGTCGCCCCGCGGCCTCGATAACCAGGGCTGGAAGGATTCGACCGACGCCAATCTGCACCGCGACGGCCGCCCGGCGCCGCCCCCCATCGCGCTCTGCGAGGTGCAAGGCTATTGCTTCGATGCCCGCTATCGCCTCGCGCAATTGCTGCGGATCGCCGGTGACAGCCACGAAGCCGAGCGGCTGCGCCACGAGGCTACCGAATTGGCCCGGCGCTTCGAGCGCAGATTCTGGATGCCGCAACGCAACTTCTACGCCATGGCCCTGGACGGCCACAAGCAGCCGCTCGAGGTTCTGGCCTCCAACGCCGGCCACCTGCTTTGGAGCCGCATCGTCGGGCAAGAGCGGGCGCGGCAAGTCGCGCAGCGCTTGGTGCGCACGGAGCTATTCTCCGGCTGGGGCATTCGCACCCTTTCCGCCGACGAGCCGACGTTCAATCCCCTGAGCTACCACCGCGGCTCCGTCTGGCCGCACGACAATTCGCTGATCGGCTTGGGGCTGGCGCTCTACGACCTCAAGCCGGCGCTGGAGCAAATCTTCACCGGACTGTTCCAAGCCTTGCTCTACTTTCGCGACTTGCGGTTGCCGGAGCTCTTCGTGGGCGTGCAGCGGCGGGAATTCGACCAGCCGGTGCACTATCCCGTTTCATGCTCGCCGCAGGCTTGGGCCTCGGGCGCCCTCTTCCTGCTGTTGACGGCCATGCTGGGCATTCGCCCGAACGCCGCCAAGAAGGAGTTGCGCATCGTCAATCCCAAGCTGCCGCAATGGCTCGATTGGCTGCGCGTCCGGAACCTGCACATCGGGCAATCGCTGGTCAGCCTCGAGTTCAGCCGGCGCGACCAGCGCACGTTCTGCAACGTTCTCGATGCCCAGGGCGAGCGCCTGGCCATTTCCGTGGATTTCACCAAGCGGGCGTGAAGCCGCCATGCGGATCACCCCGCGGTCGTGGCCGGGCGGGCGGCGCGCTCGCCCACGCCGCCGCCGAGCCCAACCTCGCGAGCCGGGCGCCGGGCTCAGGTGAGCACGGCGCCGGACGCGACGCCTTACGTTTTGGCGACGGTCTCCAGTTCCTTTTCCGCCAGGAACCAGTCGGTCAGCTTGACCGAGCGGTCCGCGGCGCGCTTTTCGGCGTCGGCCTGCGTCTGCGGCGGCGGCAGCACCAGCGAGCCGCCTTTCTTCCAATCCGCCGGCGTCGAGAAGCCGAAGGTGTCGGTGGTTTGCAGCGCTTCGAAAACGCGCAAGATTTCATCGACATTGCGGCCCGTGGACTGCGGGTAGTAAAGGATCGCCCGCACCACTTGCTTGGGATCGATGAAAAACACCGCCCGCACCGGCGCCGTGTCGCTGGCGCCCGGATGGATCATGCCGTAGGCCTGGGCCACGCGGGTATCGAGGTCGGCGACGACGGGAAACGTCACCTTGACGCCGGCCTTTTCCTCGAGCGTGCGCACCCAGGCGATGTGCGAGTACACGCTGTCCACGCTGACCCCGATCGGCTGCACGTTCAGCTTCTGGAAGTCGGGGGCGCGGCGCGCGAATTGGATGAACTCGGTGCTGCACACCGGCGTGAAATCAGCGGGATGGGAGAACAGCATCACCCACTTGCCCTTGTAATCGCTCAGGCGGATCACGCCGTGCGTGGACTTGGCCTCGAAGTCGGGAGCCGGCTCATTGATGCGCGGCAGGCGCGTGGGAGCGTTGCCATTGTCAAGACTCATGCGATTGTCTCCATTTTCGTGAACGTTAAATGAAAAAGCCCACCAGCGAATCGCGGGTGGGCTGAAAGAACTCTTGCGCGGAAATCGGCGCGTCTAGCCACACCTGCGGCGTTGCATGGCAGGACAACAACACATGCGCCGCAGATGAGCCAAACTCATATCCTCATGATAGGCGAGCCCGGCGCGACGGTCAAATCCCGTGGGACGTACCCGCCCGGCAGCATGGAGCCAAGCGGCGCAGGCGGCCCGCTGGAACGGCGCTCCGAGCGCCCCCTCAGCTTTCGAAAAGCACATGCGCCAGCGCCAGCGCGCGCGTATGCGTCAGCGAGAGCTGGATGTGGCGCACGCCCAAACGGTCCGCATGGGCGCGCGCCGCGCCGCTCAGGGCCAGCGTCGGCTGGCCGCTGGGCAGGCGGGCGACCTCCAGGTCGCGCCAGCGTACGCCCTGGCTCCAGCCGGTGCCGAGCTCCTTCATCGCCGCCTCTTTGGCGGCAAAGCGGGCGGCATAGCGTTCGGCCCAATTCGCGGCTGCATGGCAGTAAGCGCGCTCGGCAGGGGTGAAGATGCGGCCCAGAAACGCCTCCCCGAAGCGCTCGATCGAGGCCGCGATCCGGGCGACTTCCGCGATATCCGTGCCGATTGCAACGACCATGGCGCCAATGCCTGAGCTTATCTTGCCGCACAATGGATGCGTTCGATGGCTGCGACCGAACCGCCCCCGATCTTGCGTTCCGCGCTCTTGGCGGAGGTGCCCGGCCTGGTGCACGGGTTCAGCACGCGATCCAGCGGCGATATGGCGGCCGGCGCAGGCGGCCAAGATGCGTCGCTGCGGCGGTTTGCGGCCGAGGTGAGCGGCAGGAGCGGCGAATGGCGCTGGATGAGCGTCAGACAGGTACACTCGTCGCTCGTCTGGCGCGATCCGGCGCCGGAAACCGCTGGCGACGGCATGATGACCGACGCCAGCGGGGTGCTGCTCGGCATTCGGGTGGCCGATTGCGTGCCCA
This sequence comes from Terriglobia bacterium, assembly GCA_021323595.1. GTDB lineage: Bacteria > Acidobacteriota > Terriglobia > Terriglobales > SCQP01 > JAJPKR01. Next base: position 31,771 of record JAJPKR010000014.1, read on the forward strand.
TTCTGCTGGCCGACGTTCGGCGAGGAGTCATCGCCGCCGTCCATGCCGGTTGGCGGGGTACGGTGGCGCGAATCGTGGAAAAGGCTGTCGGGGAACTGCGGGCGCAATTCGGCAGCGACCCCGCCGATTTGCGGGCGGCGCTGGGCCCGAGCATCCGCCGCTGCTGCTACCAGGTCGGCGCGGAAGTCGTCGAGGCCTTTGCCGCGCAATTCGACTATGCCGAGGCGCTCTGGACGCCTGCGCCCGCCGACCCGGTGCGGGAGCGCTATCCGATGCTCTTCATGACCGGTGCGCCTCCCGGGCATCCGCGAGACCCGCGCTGGAACTACAATCCGAGCGTTTGCTTGGACTTAGCGGAAGCAAACCGGCGTCAATTGCGCGCCGTCGGGCTGCCCGAGGGGGCTATCGACGTATTGGCGTACTGCACGTCCTGCTCCCCGGAGTGGTTCTACTCCTATCGCCGTGATGGCGCGCAAGCGGGGCGCATGATTGCGGCCATCGGGCTCCGCCTGCCCGGGTGACGCGGTCGGTTTTTGAACTTGCGAACGATCCCAATTTGGATTTAATATATTTAGCAATTCGGGCAGTAGAATCCCCACAGGGCGCGGACCGACCTCCCCGTGCCCTTTTCGTTTTTCCCGAAACGGCCAGCGTTGCACAATGGAGAAGCCCATTGCTTTATGGGTCTCATCACTCCGAAGCCCGCGCCCGCGATGATGGCCTCGAGCCCTCCGGGCCCCCCGCTGGCGCCCGCCGCGCCGACCGAACGCGCGTTGTTGTGGCGGCGCACGGCGCGATATTTGACCGCCGCGGAGACCCATACGTATGCCTTCTCCATCGCGGGCCAAGCGATGCTGTCGTTTTTTCCCTTCGTCGTGTTCTTGCTCTCGCTGACGCGCAATGTGTTCCACGCGCCGCGGCTCTACCGCGGCATGCTGACGCTGGTGGGCGCATATTTGCCCGTGAGCGACTCGGCCCTCGATCGCACTCGCAGCTTCATTCTGGATAATCTTTCGGCCATCGTGGAGCATCACCAGCGGGCGCAGGTCTTGTCGCTGGTCATCTTGCTGGCTACTTGCACCGGGATCTTCTTGCCGCTGGAGGTCGCGCTGAATCGCGTTTGGAACGTCGCCAAGAATCGCAGCTATGCCAGCAATTGGGCGGTGGCTTTCGGCCTGGCGGTGGCCTGCGGTGTCTTAGGGATGCTGTCGGCCTCGTTCACGGCGCTTTCCGAGAGCTATTCGACGCGGCTGGCGCGTTTTCTGTGGAAGAATTCGCCGTTGCATTTGGGCGCATTGCACGAGCTGGTGCGCAACGTTTCCATCATTCTCGTGCGCGCCGGGGCGATCCCGCTGACCATCGCCGTGTTCTTCCTGATCTATTGGAAGCTGCCCAATCGCCGCCTGGCGGCGCGGCAAGTCATGCCGGCCGCGATCGCCGCCGGCCTGGCGTGGGAGATTTCGAAGTACGTCTATATAGCGTTGTTGCCCTGGCTGAATTTTCGCGAGATTTATGGTCCGTTTGCGATTTCGGTCTCGCTGGTCCTATGGGCCTACGTCAGCGCCTTGCTGCTTTTGCTCGGCGCCGAATTGATGGCGGAAGGACCGCGCATCGCCGCGGAACGGGCCGCCCGCAACCAGGCGGCGGCAGAAGCCTGATGAGCCCCCGAAGGTTCATTTTGCGGTGGAGTGACTGAGGGGATACGGGCCCGGAGCAAAGCTGCGTCTTTTCAAGCGCTTGCGTGAGCGTTCCGACCCGGGACGCGATAAAATACAATTAATAGTGGTTTGATCTTGACTTGCCCCAATTTGTAGGCGTACTGTTTTTTTCGCCGCTTCGCAGTACAAGCCCACAAGACTTCACGCCAAGCAGGAACGCACCATGGACATGGGAAATGAAAATCGTGTTGGTGAAGTGATGGAACCGTCGTTGGGAAGCACGATGACAACGCCTTCGGCCGAGCCGGGCGCGAGCCCGCGCCGCGGGCGCGGGCTCAGCTTCCAACGGCGCTTCACCAGCCCTCACCTCTCGCCCTACGAGGAAGTGCAATGGGAGCGGCGGACGGCGCTGATCCAAAACGAAAAGGGCGAGACGATTTTCGAACAGCGGGACGTCGAAGTGCCGATCGATTGGTCGCAAACGGCGACCAATATCGTCGCTTCGAAGTATCTGCACGGGCGCCAAGGCGCCAGCGCGCGGGAGAACAGCGTGCGGCAACTGGTGGGGCGCGTCGCCGAGACGATCCGCGATTGGGGATTGCGGGGCGGGTATTTTCGGAGCGAAGAAGACGGCCGCGTTTTTCATGACGAGCTCGCGCATCTGCTGCTGACCCAGAAGGCAGCCTTCAACTCTCCGGTTTGGTTCAACTGCGGCGTGGACCGGCTGGAGCCGGAAGCCGATGCGGCCAATTGGTATTGGGACGAGGAGCGGCAGCAGCCGGCATTCGGCAAAATCGGTTATCGCAAGCCGCAGTGCTCGGCCTGCTTCATCAATTCGGTCTCGGATTCGCTCGACAGCATCCTGAACCTGGCCAAGACCGAAGGCATGCTCTTCAAGTGGGGCTCGGGCACGGGCACGAACCTTTCCCCGCTGCGCAGCTCGCGCGAGACGCTTTCGGGAGGCGGGATCGCCAGCGGGCCGCTGAGCTTCATGAAGGGCTTCGACGCTTTCGCCGGCGTCATCAAGTCCGGCGGCAAGACGCGGCGCGCCGCCAAGATGGTCATCCTCAACGTGGACCATCCCGATATCGAAGACTTCATTTGGTGCAAGGCCAGAGAGGAGAAGAAAGCCTGGACGCTGGTGCAGGCGGGCTACGATCCTTCCCTCGATGGCGAGGCGTATTCGTCGATCTTTTTCCAAAACGCCAACAACAGCGTGCGCGTGACCGACGAATTCATGCGGGCGGCGGAGCAGGACGAAGCCTGGGAACTGCGGCGCGTGTCTGGCGACCGCAAGCCAGTGAAGACGGTGCGGGCGCGCGAGCTGTTGCGCGCCATCGCGGAAGCGGCCTGGCAGTGCGGCGATCCCGGCATACAATACGACACCACCGTCAACCGCTGGCACACCAGCAAACACAGCGGTCGCATCAACGCCTCCAACCCTTGCTCCGAGTACATGTTCCTCGACGACTCGGCCTGCAACCTGGCATCGTTGAACCTGATGAAGTTCGCCGGCTCGGCGGCGGGTTTCGACATCGCCGCCTACCGCCATGCGGTGGACATCATGATCACGGCGCAAGAGATTCTGGTGGATAACGCCAGCTATCCCACCGAGGCGGTGGCGCGCAACTCGCACGATTTCCGGCCGCTGGGCTTGGGCTACGCCAACCTCGGCGCGCTGCTGATGGCGAGCGGCCTGCCTTACGACAGCGAGGCCGGCCGCGCCTATGCCGCGTGCCTAACGGCGATCATGTGCGGCGAGGCCTATGCGCAATCGGCGCGCATCGCCGAGGCGCTGGCAACGCCCGAGCGCGACGGTGCGTTTCCCGGCTTCGCCGTCAACCGGGAGCCGATGCTGGACGTGATCCGCATGCACCGCGCCGCCGTCAATCAAATCGCCGCCCGCGCTGTCGCCGAGCCGCTGCTGGCGGCCGCCCGCGATAGCTGGGATCAAGCGCTGGAGGCCGGCGCCCGGCACGGCTACCGCAATGCCCAAGTCACCGTGCTGGCGCCCACCGGCACGATCGGCTTCATGATGGACTGCGACACGACCGGCATCGAGCCGGATCTGGCGCTGGTCAAGTACAAGAAGCTGGTCGGCGGCGGCGTGATCAAGATCGTCAACCAGAGCGTGGACAAGGCCTTGCTCAAGCTCGGCTACACCCCGCAACAAACCACCGATATCGTGGCGTACGTGGATGCCACCGGCACGATCGAGGGCGCGCCCCACCTCAAGGAAGAGCACCTGCCGGTGTTCGATTGCTCGTTCAAGCCGGCCAACGGCACGCGCAGTATTCACTATTCCGGGCACGTCAAGATGATGGCCGCCTGCCAGCCGTTCCTCTCCGGAGCCATTTCGAAGACCGTGAATCTGCCTGAGGCGGCGACGGTCGAGGACGTGATGCAGGTCTATATCGATGGCTGGAAGCTGGGGCTGAAGGCGATCGCCATTTATCGCGACGGCAGCAAGAAGGTGCAGCCGTTGTCGGCGGCGAAAGAAGAGCCGGCCAAGGCCGCGGCAGCGGCGCCGGCGGTCTCCGTGCCGTCGCAGGTGCCGAGCGCCCATCCCTACCGCCGCCGCCTGCCCGACGAGCGGCAATCGCTGACGCACAAATTCAAGATCGGCGGCCACGAAGGCTATATCACGGTGGGCATGTATGAAGACGGCCAGCCCGGCGAGATCTTCGTGACCATGGCGAAAGAGGGCTCGACCATCAGCGGCCTCATGGACAGCTTCGCCACCGCCATCTCGCTCGCCCTGCAACACGGCGTGCCGCTCAAGCTGCTGGTGGACAAGTTCTCGCACACCCGCTTCGAGCCGAGCGGCTGGTCGGGCAATGCCGAGATCGGCTACGCCAAGTCGATCATGGATTATCTGTTTCGCTGGATGGGCTTGAAGTTCTTGGGCCAGCAGCCGCCGCCGCCGCGCGGGGTCGAGGACGGCCATGGCCCGCGCGGCGAGGCCAAGGAAGAACTCGAGGACGCCGGGCAATTGCCGTTGATCGCCGGGCAAGAGACCGCGGGCACGGCGGCCAAGTCCGCGCCGGGCGCGACGCCGCCGAGCGCGCGCCGCATGGTGGCCACGGCGACCGATGCGCCCGCTTGCCATAATTGCGGCAGCATCATGGTGCCCAACGGCAGCTGCTATAAATGCGTCAACTGCGGCGAAACTAGCGGCTGTTCGTAAGATCAAGAGCGGGGCGCCCGAGCGCGGCGTCTTCCCGCAGGGGCCGGCGCCGGAGTGCCCGCGCGCCTTTTCGGCGCCCCAGCTCCCTTTTTTGCGCGCGACGGCGGCGCCGGGATTCTCTCGCGCTCTGCCGCGCGGCGAGCCTGTACCCTCTTGATATGCAAATACGCAAGCTAGGACGCACCGGGCTCAAAGTCTCGGCCATCTGCCTCGGCACCATGACCTTCGGCAACCAGGCGGATGAGGCCGAAAGCTTCTCGATCATGGATCGGGCCTGGGACGGCGGCGTGTTCTTCTTCGACACCGCTGATGCTTATCCCGTGCCGCCGCTGCCGGAGACAGTGGGCCGTACCGAAGCGATCCTCGGCCGCTGGCTGGAACGCAATCCTGGCCGGCGCCAAGACTTGGTCCTCGCGACCAAGTGCCGCTTCCCGATGGGCAAGGGCCCGAACCATGGCGGCCTATCGCGACGGCACGTGATCGAAGCCTGCGAAGCCAGCCTGCGGCGGCTGAAGACCGATTGGCTCGACCTTTACCAGGCGCATGCGCCCGATCCCGACACACCGATCGAAGAGACCCTAGCCGCGTTCGACGACTTGGTGCGCGCGGGCAAGATCCGCTACGTGGGCTGCTCGAATTTTCCCGCCTGGCAGTTGGCGTTAGCGCTAGGAGCCAGCGCCAAGCACGGATGGGCCAGGCTCGATTGCCATCAGCCGCGCTACAACCTGCTGCATCGGGACATCGAAGCCGAGTTGCTGCCTCTTTGCCGCGAGCAAGGCGTGGGCGTGATCGCCTACAACCCGCTGGCAGGCGGATTCTTGACCGGCAAATACCAAAAGGACGCCTCGCCGCCCGCCGGCACGCGCTTCACGCTGGGCGGCCAAACCGGCGCCATTTATCGCGAGCGCTATTGGCAAGCGGCGTACTTCGACGCGATCGAGCCTTTGCGCGCGCATTGCCTCGCCGCCGGCCGGACGCTGGGACAATTGGCGATCGCGTGGGTGCTGGAGCAAAGCGGCGTTACCTCGGCGATCGTCGGCGCCAGCCGTGCAGCTCAGCTCGAGCAAACGCTGCCCGCCGCCGAACTGGCGCTAAGCGACGACGATCGCGCTGCCTGCGACGCCGTTTGGTATCGCATCCCCCGCCGGCCGCTTACTGCCGGCGCCGTGCAGCCAGAACGCAAGTAGGACCGGGGCCATCGCCCCTTCCCATAGGCCGGCGAAGGGGCTGTCCGGCGCAGCGATTAACGTGGTTTCGCCGGCGGATGGCCTGGTTTGGCTTTCTTGTTTTCGCGCTTGGCGGCGTTCAAACGCTGCTTTTCGAGATTCCGTTGCACCTTGGCTTCATGGCGTTCCCAGCGCCGCCGGGCGCGCGCGCGTAAGTCTTGCTCGAACCACCCGCGTCCCGCAGGCTGCGCCGAAGCCGCTTTCGGCGAATGATTTAGCTGGGGGCGCTGGGCGAAGCTTGGTGTGACGAATAATACACTGGCCGCGAGGAGCGCGCCAGACAGACAGGCTTGCTCAAACCAAGGTTGCGAAGGTCGTGCCATCATCTGCACCTCCGAGCATGCCCGAACCGAACCAGCTAACAATACAGCAAATGCCTCGCCAAAGGGCAAAGCGGGCTAAAGCACCCAGACTCAAGGCCCCGAGGCGTATGCCGCTGCGGGACTTGCCGCCCGGGTTCAATCGGGGGCAATTTTTTCGCCTGGCCAAAAGGTGTAGCCCAGGACGGTGTTTCCGCAGGGTCGCAGGGGGCCCTCTGCGGAGCAGCTAGCGCGACCGCGATTTGAGGGCGGCGCGAGCCTCGCGCTCGGCCTGGCGGCGGCGCTCCGTCTCGCGCTTGTCATAGAGCTGCTTGCCTTTGGCCAGGCCGAGCTCGCATTTGACGCGGCCGTTCTTGAAATACAGCCGCAGCGGAATCAGCGTCAGGCCGCGTTCGCGCGTCTTGCCTTCGAGCCGGGCGATCTCGGCGCGGTGCAACAGCAGCTTGCGGGTGCGGTCGGGATCCGGCGCATCGTAGCCGGCGTTCTCGTAGCGGCTGATGTGGCAGTTGAGCAGGAAGGCTTCGCCGTCGCGAATCAAGCCGTAACTATCCTTGAGTTGCGCGTGGCCGGCGCGCAGCGACTTGACCTCGCTGCCGAGCAGCGCCAAGCCGGCTTCGAAGCGATCCAAAATCTCGTAGTTGTGGCGCGCTTGGCGGTTTTCGGCGATCAGCTTTTCTCCAGCGGCCATGGTTCATGGTAACGGAGCGGAGGGGCGGAGCCGGCCTGGGAATCTCGTATTCGCTCTGCACCAGCCCGCCGGAATCGGTGCGCGTAGCCACGTGGCGCAGCACGAGGTCGCGCGGCATGGGGCCGAAGAGCGGGATGCCGGCGCCGATCAAGACCGGCACGCGCGTGATGACCAAGCGATCCAGGCATCCCGCCGCCAAGAAGCGTTGGATCGTGATGCCGCCATCCACGTACGCATGCTGGAAGCCGCGCGCCTCCAGCCGCTGCACGATGGCGGGCGGGTCTCCCGACATCTGTTCTACCGGGCGGCCCGCCACCCGCGAAAGGTCGAGCGAGCGGCTGCTCAACACGACCACCGGCTTTTGACCGTAAGCCCAGCCCCCGAACGTCAGCACCACTTCGAAGGTTTTGCGGCCGATCACCACGACATCGATGCCCGCGCAGAACTCCTCGAAGCCATGCGGCTCCTGCGCGCCCGCGTCCAAGAAATCGAGCGCGTGGTCGGGCCGCGCCAGGAACCCGTCGAGGCTTGTGCCACAAAATGCCGAGAGCTGGAGCATGGTCGGTATGGTTACGCCGGTCGCGCAAAAGGCCCCGGCACGGCGGGCTACTCGTAACGCAAGGCGTCCACCGGATCGAGCTTGGCGGCCTTGACGGCGGGCACGATGCCGAAGAAGACCCCGACGCCGACTGAGATCGAGAACCCGGCGATCACCGCCCACATCGGCACCGAGGAAGGCAAATTGGGCAAGGCGAACTTGATCAGGAAACTGAACAGCCATCCGCCGAAGATGCCGATGATGCCGCCGGCGCCGGTGAGGAAGACCGCCTCGGAGAGGAATTGGGCGATGATATCGCGGCGGCGGGCGCCGATGGCCTTGCGCACGCCGATCTCGCGCGTGCGCTCGGTGACGGAGACCAGCATGATGTTCATTACGCCCACGCCGCCGATGAGCATGCCGATGGAGGCGATGATGACGATCGCCAGCGCCACCTTGCCGGTGATGTCGTGGAACTGGCTGATGATGCTGTCGGCGGTGGCCATGCCGAAGCTATCGGGCGCGTTCCAGGCGTCGCGGCGGGAGCGGCGCAAGGCGGCGCGAATCTGGTCCATGGCTTCGTCGAGCATGCCGGGCCGGGCGGCGACGGCGAAGAAGTGCTCGCGGGCGCCGGGATAGATCTTGCGGTAGGTGTCGTAGGGCACCTGCACCGTCAGATTCTGCTGGTCACCGCCGACCATCTTGCGTTTGGCGAAGACGCCGACGACGCGAAAATCCATGCCGTTGATCTCGATCGTCTTGCCGATGGGATCTTCATGGCCGGGGAAAAGGGCGGTGGCAACGGAGTCGCCGATGACGACAACCTTCTCCCGGTGCTCGTTTTCGAATTCGTCGAAGTAGCGGCCCTCGCTGATGTCCTGATTGAGCACGAGCGGGTACGCGGGCGTGGCGCCGTCGAAATTGATGGGGGTTACGTCGTGGTTGCGGTAGTGGGCGTCGCCGCCGGTGCCGAAGTTGTTGAAGCCGTTGAAAATCTCCGGGCTGATCGCGGCGCAGGCGGTGCATTCTTGCCGCACCGCCTCGATATCGCGCTCGCTGATGGGCTTGCGCATGCGCTCTTCGCGGGTCAGCCCGCCGACGTGAATGCCGGGGGAAAACTTATAGACGAAGATGGTGTCGGTGCCGAAACCGCGCATCTCGTTCACGATGGTCTTGTTCATCCCCGTCAGGATGCTGCCGATGGCCATCAGCGTGACGGTGCCGACAAACACCCCGAGAATCGTCAGGCCCGAGCGCAGCTTGTGGGCGCGAACAGTATCGTAGGCGAGCTGCAGATTCTCCTTGAAGTGCGCGGCCATGCTAGACCTCCGCCCGCAGCGCCACGATCGGCTCCAGTTTGGCCGCCTTGCTCGCGGGGTAGATGCCGAAAAACAGGCCCACCAAGCTCGAGATCGCCACCGCCGCGATCACCGCCGTGATCGGCAGCGAGAAGGGAATGGGGGTGAGCGCGCCGGCGGCCAAGGTGAAGAGCCAGGCGACGAGCACTCCCGCCAGCCCGCCCACCGTCGAGATCACCGCCGATTCGATCAGGAACTGGCGCAGGATGTCGCTGCGGCGCGCGCCCAAGGCCTTGCGGGTGCCGATCTCGCGCGTCCGTTCGGTGACCGCGGCCAGCATGATGTTCATGATCACGATCCCGCCCACCACCAAGAAGACGAAGCTGACGCCGACCATCACCGCCGCAATGGCGCCGGTCAGAGCGTGCCAGAGGTTCATGAGGGCGTCGGAGCCGATCAGGCCGAAATTGTCCTTGTCGGCATACCCGAGATGACGCTCGGTGCGCATGAGCATCTCGATCTCGTCCATGGTGGCGGGCAGCAGTGCCGCCGAGCGCGCCTGCACCTGCAGGTCGAGCGAATCTTGATCGCCGTAGATTTTTTGGTAGGTGCCGAGGGGAATGATGGCGAAGTTGTCTTGCGATTGGCCGAAGACGTTGCCCAGCGCCGAGGCTACGCCCACGACCTGGAAGGGGCGCCCGTCGATGTAGACCGTCTGCCCGAGCGCGGGGCCGTCGCCGAAAAGATGCTGCAGCAGATCATTGCCGATGAAGACGGCGTCGGTGCGATGCTGCTCGTCGCTGGGCAGCAAGAATCGCCCTTGCGCGATCTTGTATGCGGCCATGCCGATGCTATTGGCGGTTTGGCCGCTCAGATGAACGTCTTCCAACGAGCGCGCGCCGACTTTGACGGTGGCGCTGTTGCGGCCGACCGAGGCGGCGATGGCCTGCGGCAAATGCGCGGTGTCGAGCAGGAACCGGTACTCCTCCAGGCGGATGGGCTTGTTGCGCTTCTGCGCTTCCATGAACTTGCTGGCATCGGTCATCTCGTCCAGCGAATAGCGATTGACGCTGAAGGTATTCGAACCCAAGCCCGCGATCTTCTCCCCGACGTAGCCGTTGACGCCCTCGACCAGCGAAACCACCGCGACCAGGGTGCAGACCGAGATGATGACGCCCAAGAGGGTGAGAAAGCTGCGCAGCTTATGGCTGCGCAGGGTTTCCAGGGCGATCCCGATGGCTTCGGCCAGATGCATAATCACCGCCGCCGGGGGCGGAAAACGCCGGCTCCGGCCCGCGCGGTCTAACCGCGGGCGGCGCCGGCCTCGCGCGCCTTGCCGCGCGCGGTTTGAGCATCGCCGGCCACCTTGCCGTCCCGGATATGGATCACGCGATGAGCATATTCGGCGATGTCGTGCTCGTGCGTCACGAGCACGATGGTATTGCCGCGTTCCCAGAGCACCTCAAGCAAGCGCATGATTTCGTTGCTGGTGGTGCTGTCGAGATTGCCGGTGGGCTCGTCGGCGAGGATGATCGACGGCCGGTTCACCAGGGCGCGGGCGATGGCCACCCGCTGGCGCTGGCCGCCGGAGAGCTCATTGGGCTTATGGTTGACGCGCTCGCCCAAGTCCACTTGCCGCAAGGCCTCCAGGGCGCGGGCGGAGCGCTCTTGCGGCGGCACGCCGGCGTAGATCAGCGGCAGCTCCACGTTGTGCAACGCGGTCGCGCGCGGCAGCAGGTTGAAGGTCTGGAAGACGAAGCCGATCTCTTGGTTGCGGATGCGCGCCAACTCGTCGTCATCCATCTCGCTGACCAACTGCCCGCCCAGCCAATATTGGCCGCGGGTGGGGGAATCCAGGCAGCCGATCAGGTTCATCAGCGTGCTCTTGCCGGAGCCGGACGGGCCCATGATGGCGACGTATTCGTTGCGGCGAATCTCGATCGAGATCCCGCGCAAGGCGGCCACCTGTTCCGAGCCCATCTGGTAAATCTTCCAGAGGTCGGCCGTGCGGATGACCACTTCGCGCTCGCCTCCGGCGCGAGGGAGGGTGACAGTGGGTTGCGGCGCGGCGGGAGTGGACATCGAGGGCTCGCGGTCAGGAAACGTTCTGCGGGGTGAGCTGCTGTACGGAATTATCCACCTTTACCGGGGTCCGATTGCGCATGGTGCGCAAGGCGCGGTAAGGGCCGATGATCACTTCCTCGCCGGGTTTGATGCCGTTCAACACCTGAATGTGGTCGACGCCGGTCACGCCGGTGGTGACGGGAACGAAGACCGCCCGGCCTTGCCGCAGCACGAACACGCCTTGCACCGGCTGGGGCGCGGGCGCGGCGGTGGCGGTGGGCGCGGCGGCCAGGGCGGTGCCGGGCTTGGGCGCCTCAAGTTCCGCCTTGTCGCGCTCGATCACCGCTTGCAGGGGCACGGCCACGGCGTCCTTGGCGGTGGCGGTGGTGATCTTGGCGGTGCAGGAGAGGCCCGGGCGGATGTTCGGCGGGGGATTCGTCAGGGTCAGCACGACCTTGAAATCCTTGGCTTGATCGCCGGTCGAGCCGGTAGTGGTGTCGCTCGCGGCTTGGCCGGTGGAACGCAAAATGGCGGTATCGCCGACCTCGGTCACCACGGCGGGAAAGCTCTGATCGCCGTAGGCGTCGATCTTGATCTGGGCCGGTTGCCCCAGCTTCACGTTCACGATATCGGTCTCATCCACCTGCAGTTCCGCCGTGACCACCGACATGTCGGCCACGCGCATGACCAGGCTGCCGGGCTGGTTCTGGATGCCCATGACGACGGTGTCGCCGACGTGCACCGGCAGATAGGTCACCAGCCCGTCCAAGGGGCTGCGCAACTGGGTCTTGGCGTAAACGTCTTGCACGCGCTTGAGATTGGCCGTCGCCTGGCGGATGCCGGCTTGGGCGCTGAGCAGATCGGCGCGCGCCTGCGCCACCTTGGCGGCGGAGAGATCATGCTGCGCCTCGGCCGCGCGATAGGCGGTCAACTTCGTCTGGTAATCGGCCTTCGAGAGCAATTGCGCGCCATACAGGCTCTCGGCGCGGCGCCAATCCTCGCGCGCCTGCTCCAGCTGCGCGGTGGCGTTTTGCAAATCGGCTTGGTTGGTGGCCAGCGCCGCCTTTTGCGCCTGATACTGCGCTTGCGCGGTGCGCACGGCCGCTTGGAAGGAGGCGACATCAGCCTGCTGCTGGACGTTGTCAATGATCGCCACCAACTCGCCTTTGCGGACGTGGTCGCCTTCCTTCACCAGCAATTGCCGCACCTGGCCGATGGAGTTGGCGGCGATATCGGCGTGATTCTTCGGCTGGATCTGACCGGAAGCGGTGACTTGCGCCTCGATATTGCGGCGCACCGCCATGGCGGTCTGCACCTTCACGATGCCGGCCTGGCTGCGGGCGACCGAGATCGCGATCACCGCGCCCAGCACGGCCACGACGACAATCAAAATAAAGACTTTCTTCCAGGGCTTCATCGGCGGCTTAGCTCAACGAGATAGTACGGGCCCAAGGGCGGGAATGTTTCGCGCGCCAGCGCCATTCCGCAGGGTGCTGGCTATCATCAATTGTACCTGCGCCCGCCGCCGGAGGATCGAGGGCGGCATTCGCGGCGCGGCCTCCGCCCGCGGCGCAGCCGGCCCCCGGCGCCGGATACGCAAAATTGTGCGCGAACACTCAAACGAGCCGCTCCCGCCAACCCTCGGTTCGGCTTGCTTCCGCCCCCCATTGAACATAGAATTACGCCAAAGGGGCGCGAAGGTGTTCACGTTGCGAGCGGCAAATCTGAAACCGATAGCTGCCGCTGGCCGGCGCCGCGGCCCGGGCGGCATCCTGGCATCCCTTTTGGCCTTCGTCGCCATCGCGACGCTGGCGGCGGGGGCGCAAAATCCCACGCCCACCGCCACCGCGCCCGCCGTTCCTCCGAAATTGACGGCGAAACAACGGCGCCAGCAAGAAAAGGCGCTGGCCAAGGAATTGGGCGGCTACTACAAGAAGTGGCTGAATGAAGACGTCGTCTACATCATCACGCCCGAGGAGCGGGAAGCTTTCCTGCAACTGAAGACCGACGAAGAGCGCGATCAATTCATCGAGGCGTTCTGGGCGCGGCGCAATCCGGATCCCGGCTCTCCCTACAATTCCTACAAGGAAGAACATTACCGGCGCATCGCTTACGCCAACGCGCATTTCGCCGCGGGCGTGCCCGGCTGGCGCACCGACCGGGGCCGCATTTACATTACCTTCGGTCCGCCCGACGAAATCGATTCGCATCCGAGCGGCGGCACCTACGAGCGCCCGATGTCGGAAGGCGGGGGGGAGACCTCCACCTATCCCTTCGAAGACTGGCGCTATCGCTATATTCCGGGCATCGGCCAGGAAGTGATTATGGAGTTCGTCGACACCTGCATGTGCGGCGACTACCATCTCACGATGGACCCGTCGGAAAAGGACGCGTTGCTTGAAGTTCCCGGCGCCGGGCTGACGCTGTACGAATCCATGGGGATGTCGAGCAAACAAGCGCGTTTCGAGAACGCCGACGGAACGCACCTGCCCTATTCGCCCTTCCGGCCCGAGAGCATGGACGAATTCGAGCGGCTGGAGCGCTATACCGAGGAGATGCGGCCGCCGAAGATCGAGTTCAAGGACCTCGAGGCGGTGGTTTCCCACCACATCAACTACAATCTGCTGCCCTTCGTGCTGCGCACCGATTACGTCAAGATCACCGACGACACCGATCTGGTGCCCTTTACGATCCAGATTCCGGATTCGGCGATGACCTTCCAGGAGTCGAACGGCGTGCAGCAGGGAAAGATCAATGTTTTCGGCCAAATCAGCTCCCTCAGCGGCCGCGTCGTGGACACGTTCGAGAACACCGTGGCGCTCAACATTCCCGCCGAGCTGATGCCGCAGTTCACGGGCAAGACCAGCCGCTATTGGCACGGGGCGCTGCTGAAGCCGGGCCGCTATAAGGTCAGCCTGGTGCTGAAGGACGTCAACAGCCCCGATAAGCTGGGCACGCTCGAAACCGCCATCACGGTGCCCAACTATGGCGACACGAATCTATCGACCTCGAGCATCATGCTGGCGGATGAGATCCAACCCGTGCCGGCCAAGGATGTGGGCGCGGGGGAATTCATCGTCGGGGACACCAAAGTGCGGCCGGTGGTGGGATCGCGCTTTTCCCGCAAGCAGCGGATGGGCATCTGGATGCAGGTCTATAATCTGAAACTGGATCAGAAGACCCACAAACCGGATGCGACGATCGATTGGCAAGTGGAAGACCTGGCCAATCACAAGCTTTTGCTGAACACCGAAGAAAGCTCCAACGCGATCAAGGACGCGTCCGAACAACTGACGTTGGAGAAGACCCTGCCGCTAGCCAGTTTGGCCCCCGGAGCCTACCGGCTGACGGTGAAGATCACGGATCATCTGGCGGGCCGGACGGTGGCGCCGGAATCCACGTTCATTGTGCAGTAGCCACGTCGTCCGGGCGGCGCGGCCTGGAGCGCCACTGAATATATGAATTGGGCATCACCCTCCCCCCGGTGCCCCCGTCCTGGCCTAGGCGGCGTCTGGATTCATCTCAGAGGCCGGCGCCTGCTCTGGACCATAATAGTGGTGCTGAGCATAACCGCGCTGGCGCAAGCCCCTTCTCAGGGCCGCGTGTTGGGGATTGTCACCGACCCGACCGGCACGCCCCTGGCAGACGCGATCGTGCGGCTCCTGCCGGCAGGGCTGCACCCGCGGGCCGAGCTACAACGCACCGCGCTGAACGGATCCTTTGCCTTCGCCCATCTGACGGCCGGGACGTACTATGTCGAGGCCGGGCGCGGGCAGCGCGTCTCGGGCCGGCAAAAAGTTCAAATCACGGCGGCCCACACGGCCTACCTGGCGTTGCCGCTGCTGTACGCCCTAGGCTCGCTGCGGGTGAGCGCGCCGGAGAGCGGCTCGGCGGAAGATTTCGGCTGGTTGCTGCGCGCCAACAATGCGGTGCGCCCGCTGCTGCGGTGGCAGGAAGCCAACGAGGCCCCGGCGCACCTCAGCGGCTACGTCAGCGTCATGGCCGGCGGGAGCGCGGCGCCGCAATCTGATCCCGGCGCGATTGCCACGACTTTTCAATTGCAGCGCCAGGCCTGGGGCGATTCTGAATTGGCCTTTGCGGGTTCGGTGGGAACCTCGCCGGCGGGCGTGGCCGGCACGGCCTCCCAGTTGAGCGCGATCTTCGAGCCGCACGGGGAGCAAAGCCCGGCGCGCCTGGTGATCACCCTGCAGCAGATTCCGCTGCCGCCCTTGGCCCATGTACCGAGCGTGCAAGCCGTCAGCTTCAATTACGCCGACGGCCTGACGGCAGGCAGATTGAGCGTGCAATACGGCGCGATGTTCGATACCGTCAGCCTGGTCAATTCGTTCCATACGCTTGACCCCTACCTGCGCCTGCAATGGCAGGCCGGAGCCCATGCGCATTGGGAATACCGCTTTGCGACCGCAGTTCCCCCGGTCCACTTCGGCCCCACCTATGCCGAAGCCGCCGCCACTCCGCGGCTAGCGCTCGACGATTTCGCGGCGCAGATGGAGCGGGCGCATCATCAGGAACTGGGCTACGAGGACCAGCTCACCGCCAACGATTTGCTGGAAGCGGCGGCCTTCGTCGATCACTTCACGCATGCGGTCGTGGCCGGGACCGGCGCGCAAGCCGCCGATCTGGCGAGCGGAAATCTCTTGCCCGATCCGCTGACGAACACCTTCAGCGCCGACGGCGGCAATTACGGCGGCTGGGGGGCGCGGCTGGTGTTCGACCATCGCGTGAGCGGCAACCTCAGCGCATCCCTGGGCTGGGCCGAAGGCCCGGTGCTGGCGCCGCGCGGGGCGCGGGTGCAAAGCGCGCTCCTTGGCCCCGACCTAGCGGCCGTGCGGCGCCAGGCACTGACAGTCAAATTAGCCGGCGAACTGCCGGTGACCCATACGCGCGTGGCGTGCAGCTACCGCTGGCTCAACGGAACCAGCGTGACTGCGGTCGATCCTTACGACGATTCGCCGGATCAGAGCGATTCGTACGCCAACATCACCATCCGCCAGCCCTTGCCCCGATTCGCTTTTGGCACGAATCGCGTCGAAGCCTTGGCCGAATTCCACAACCTGCTGGCACAAGGCTATCTTCCCGTGATGAGCGCCGATGGGCATCTACTTTACTTGATCCAAGCTGCGCGGTCGTTCCGAGGAGGGCTTAGCTTCAATTTTTAAAGCGCCGGACGCGGCCATGATCCAAGTCTCCGCCGCGTAAAGAGGACCTTTTGGCCTATGGCAGGACGGAAGGAAATTACGGAATTTCATAATTTTTGCGCAGTTCGCGTTCCGGAGATGGAAACGGCGCAAGAATGCGACTGGCATCCCGATTGCATCTAGCGAAAGTCACTTGTGACGACTCACGCCCCAAATCGGTTTCTGGACCTCGGCCTAGTCCTACTGACCGTGACGCTGGCCACTTTCGGGGCGCTTAGCTTCCGCCAGCAACGCATTTATCAGCCGCCGAGCGACAACGTATTTTGGGTGGCGACGGGACAGGGGCTGCGGGCGGAACAAGTGAGCCGGCCGGGAGCGGGCTGGCGGGCAGGAATTCGGCCCGGGGATTTGCTGATCGGCGTGGCCGGGCAGCCCGTCACCAGCGCAGAGCAGCTCCAGCGGGCGATTTTCGGAGCCGGAGCCGGCCGGACGCTGCCATACGCGCTGCTGCGCGCGGGCCACATCGTGGTGGCGCGGGTACGGGTGGCGCGGGCCACCAGCCGGTGGCGGCGCTTTCTGATCGCGGATTTGGTCGGCCTGCTTTATCTGGCGATCGGCATCTTCGTCATCCTGCGTCGCCGTTCGGCCCGGCTGGCGGTGCATTTCTATCTTTTCTGCCTGGCTTCGTTCGTGCTCTACGCCTTCCATTTCACCGGCAAGCTCAACTCCTTCGATTGGACGGTTTTCTGGTGCAATGAAATCGCGCTGCTGCTGGCGCCACCGCTTTTGCTGCATTTCGCGCTGGTGTTTCCGCGCGCGAAAGGGATCTTGAAGCGCCTGCCCGGCTTGGCGGCGTTGCTGTACGCGCCGGCGGGCGCGTTCCTGCTGCTGCAGGCCGCCTTCGCGACCGGCGCCTTGCAGTCGCCGGCGCCGGCGGCCGCGGTGCAGCGGGCGCTCGATCGCGTGCCCTACGCCTTGTTCGCGGCGGCCTTCGTCTTGGCGGCGGTGGCGTTCTTCCACACCTTGCGCCATGCGAGCTCGAATCTGCAGCGGCAGCAAATGCAATGGATCGCCGGCGGCGTGACGCTGGCGCTGATCCCGTTCCTGGCGCTCTACGTGGTTCCCTATTTGCGCGGCGTGGAAACGCCGCCGCTGAGCACGTTGGCGCTGGCGGCGATGGCGCTGGTGCCCCTCTCCATCGGTTATGCGGTGGTGCGCTATCGCTTGATGGATGTGGACGCGGTCTTCCGCCGCGGGATCGTGTACAGCCTGGCGACGATGGCGGTGGTGGCGATCTATTTCGCGGCGATCGGGCTGGCGGCGGCGCTGATCCATCTGCGCGTGCCCAATCTCGGGGCCGCGGGCTGGATTTTGGCGATCGTGGTGACGGCGCTGCTGTTCGAGCCGATGAAAAACTGGCTGCAAGAACGCCTGGACCGCGCTTTTTATCGCGACCGGTACGACTACCGCCGCACGCTGCTCGAGTTCGGGCGGCAGATGAGCGCGGAGCCGGAGCTGGAGCCGCTGCTGGCCCGGGTGGTGGAGCGGCTGGCGGCGACGCTATCGCTGCCGCGGGTGGCGGTCTTCGTGCGCGGCGAGGGGGGGCAATTCACGCTGGCGCGCAGCCGCGGCCTGGCGCCGGCGGCGCCGTGCTGGAACGCGGCGGCATTGCCGCCGCCGGAGCCGGGCGCCAGTCCCTGGCGCTACTTCGAGAATCCCGCGCACGGGCCCTGCCCCGAGCTCGACCTGAATTACTATCTCGCCTGCGAATCGCAGGGACGCACGGTCGCCTGGCTGGGCTTCGCCCGCGCCGGCAATCCCGGTTTGCTCACCAGCGACGACCTGCAACTGCTCGAAACCCTGGCGAATCCTCTCGCCATCGCCATCGACAACGCGCGTCTCTACGAGACGCTGCGCAGCCAGGCGCGCGAATACGAGCGCCTCAAGGAATTCAACGAGAATATCGTCGAAAGCGTCGCGGCCGGCGTGGCGGCGGTGAGCGAGGACGACCGCATCGAGAGCTGGAACGCGCGCATGGAAACGCTGGCGGGCGTGCCGCGCGCGGCGGCGCTGGGGCGGACGGTGGGGGAGATCTTCGGCGTCGCTTTCGCGCGCGAATATTACCGGCTGCGCGCGGAGCCGGGCGTGGCCAACCTATATAAGCTGGAGATGACGCTGGGCGGCGAGCGGCGGGTGGTGAATCTGGCGCTGGCGCCGCTGGTGACGCGGCAATTCCAGGTGGTGGGGCGGATTCTGCTGCTCGACGACATCACCGCGCGCGTCGAACTCGAGCGGCGGCTGGCGCAGGCCGAGCGCCTGAGCTCGGTCGGCCTGCTGGCGGCGGGCGTCGCTCACGAGGTCAACACGCCGCTGGCGGTGATCTCGAACTACACGCAGCTTTTGGCGAAGCAACTGCCGGCGGACGATCCGCGCGCGGCCCTGGTCGAGCGCATCACGCGGCAGACCTTCCGCGCCTCGGAGATCGTCGGCAGCCTGCTGAACTTCTCCCGGGGCGGCAGCGGCCGCCGCGTGGAACTGGATCTGAACCAGGTGATCACGGAAACGCTGGCGCTGGTCGAGCATCCGCTGCGCACCGCGGGCATCCGCGTGGTGAGCGAGTTGGCGGACGGGCTGCCGGCGGTGGCCGGCGACAGCGGGCGGCTGCAGCAAGTGTTCTTGAACCTGATCCTGAACGCCCGCGACGCCATGCCGCACGGCGGCACGCTGCGCTTGCAGACGCAATGCGACGGCGAGCGCGTGCGGGCGGCGGTGGCCGACAGCGGCGTGGGCATTCCCGAGGACGCACGCGACCGCATCTTCGATCCCTTTTTCACGACCAAAGTGCCGGATCGTTCCCGCCAGGACGGGCTGGCTTCGGGCACGGGCTTGGGGTTATCGGTGACCTATGGGATCATTCAAGAACACGGCGGCACCATCCAGGTCGCGAGCGAGCCGGGACAAGGCACCTGCTTCTACGTGGAATTTCCCGCCGTGAGGCGAGCTGTCCATGCCTGACCTTGCTTCCTCCGCCGCCGCCGCGCCTCGCCCCTCGGCCGCGGGCGCCGAACCGGGCCGCGGGCGGATTCTGATCATCGACGACGAACTGGCGATTCGCGAGAGCCTGGAAGAGCTGCTGCGCTTCGAGGGCTTCGAAGTGGAATCGGCGGCGAGCGGCGAAGAGGGCTGCGAGCTGTTCCAGCGCGCCTACTTCGATCTGGTGCTGCACGACGTGGCGCTGCCGGGCGCGGGCGGATTGGAAGTGCTGGAGCGGCTGCAGACGATCGCCGCCACGCCGGTGATCATGATCTCCGCCTACGCGACCGTCGAGCTGGCGGTCGCGGCGATTCAGAAGGGCGCGCGCAACTTCCTGCAGAAGCCTTGGAACAACGAGAAGCTGCTGGCCGACATCGCCGCGGCGATGAGCGCCTCGCGCGTCGAGCAGGAGAATCTGCACCTCAAGCGCGCGCTCAAGCAGCGCTACAGTTTCGAAAACCTGGTGGGCAAGAGCGAGGCGATGCTGCGCGTCTTCGATCTGGTGGCGCAGGTGGCGCCCAGCCGCTCGACGGTCTTGCTGCAGGGCGAAAGCGGCACGGGCAAGGAGCTGATCGCGAAGGCGATCCACGCCCATTCGCCGCGCGCCGACCACGCCTTCGTGCCGGTCAACAGCGGCGGCATGCCCACCGATCTGCTCGAGAGCACGCTGTTCGGGCACGTGCGCGGGGCCTTCACCGGCGCCATCGCGCCCAAGAAGGGACTTTTCGAAGTCGCCGACCGCGGCACGATCTTTTTGGATGAAATCGGCAACATGTCGCTGGAGACGCAGGCCAAGATCTTGCGCGTCCTGCAGGACCGGCGTTTCATGCGGCTGGGCGGGGTCGAGGAACAGCAGGTGGACGTGCGGGTGATCACCGCCACGAACGCCGATTTGCAGCGGCTGGTGAGCGAGGGCAAGTTTCGCGAGGACCTCTACTACCGGCTGAACGTCATCACCGTCAAGCTGCCGGCGCTGCGCGAGCGGCGGGAGGATATTCCGCTGCTGGTGGACTTTTTCCTGGTGAAGTACGCGCGGGAAAACGGGCTGGCGCCGCGCCGGATCAGTCCCGAGGCGCTGCGCTATCTGCTCGAGTACAACTGGCCCGGCAACGTGCGCGAGCTCGAAAACGTGGTGGAGCGCGCCGTGGTCCTCTCGACCGACACGCTCATCGGGCCGGAGCTGTTGCCCGATCCGATCGTCGGCCGCCCGCCTTCGTGGGCGGGCTGGGCGCCGCGCGCGCGCGCGCAGCAAGCACCCGCCTCGCTCTTCGAGATCGTGGATGAGTTCGAGAAACGCATCATCCTCGATATGCTCGAGCAAACCCACGGGCGGCAGACGGAAGCCGCCGAGCGCTTCCAAATTCCGCTTTCCACCCTCAACCAAAAGATCAAGCGCCACGGGATCGACGTGAAAAAGGTGCGGGGCCAGGACGCCTAGGCCCGCCTTCGGCATGCGCGGCTTAAGTTTGATCATGGCGTGATGTAATCGCCGCGAACGCCCGCGCCTTCGCATTTCCGTCCACATTGTCGGCACCCGCGTGCAAAGCCGAAAGGCGGCGCGGCAGCGCAAACGCTTTGCGGTCAACGCCGGTGTTTTGGCGCGAGCCGTGCAAGATCCCGGGCAGCGCGTGGCTCGCGCTCGGGAGGTCTAAATGCGGAGAGTCATCACAGCGGCGGCGCTCACGATTGCGCTCGGCGCATTCCAGGCCGCCTTGGGAGGGACGATTCCATGGGACGGCTGCAGCGGGCTCGCCTGGGCGGCGGCGCCGGGCGAGCTCGGGAGCGCCCCCGGCGGGCTGTGCGCGGCGGCGGGCAGCGCCAGGCCGGTCGGGCTCGCTCCGCGGCAGCGCGGCGAGCGGGGAGCGCTGGCCGCCCGGCCATCAGCATTCTGGCGCCAGGGATGGCCGCTGGAGACAGAGGCGAGCCGGCGCCTCGAGCGGCCGCTTGGGCTGACCACACATGCGGGCGCGCCGCTTGGTTCCCTGGCCGGCGCCCGGCACGGGGCTCGCGCCGCGGGCATCTGGAACCAGGCGCAGGACGAATTCGACGACGGCACGCCGGCGGCGGAGCCTAAGAGCTTGAGCTTTTTGGCGCTGGGCGTGGCGCTGCTGGGCGGCGTGGGATGGCGGCGCAGAAGGCTGGCGCAAGGGCGGGGGTAGATCGGCCGCCGCGGACTCGCCAAACGGCGTCACCAGGGGACGCCGCGAGACAAGCACGGCGGGAGGGGCGCGCTTGCGCTCAGCGCGAAGGGACAACATCCCCGCGGGGAGGTGCAAGACATTGTATTCCAATTCTGATATATACTCGCGGGGACAGCGGCGATGCCGCCAGAGCGATTGGAATCGCGCTCCTTACACCGAGAAGGGGCGGAGCGAGTTGGGAAACGGGGTTAGGAATGAAACGATGCCTGGCAGTGCTGGTCTTGCTCACGAGCGTGAGCCTTGGCGCCGCCTTCGCGGGCACCATCAACATCGGCAACGGCGCCACCGGTTCCAATCCGACCGGCTTGAATCAGCCTTTGTCGCCGGTTCTCGTCGGCAATGGGAGTGACATAAGCGTTTACCTGCAAGGCAGCGCGGCGATCACGAACACGTTTTTGCTGGCGCTGATTGTGCCGAACGTCACCGCTGGGACGGGAGTGAACAGTCCAGCGAGCCTGACCCTTTACGGGAGCTTTCCCGGCGGTTCGACACCGTGCCCGGCGTGCGCGATCGGCAGCCTGACATTCCAGGGAACGCTGAGCAGCACCTCAGGGACGAAGCTCAGCGGGCTCGGCGGGGCGCTTGCCAATTTCAGCGATTCGCTCAATGCCACGAATTTCGACACGTTCGATCATTCGGCCGGCGTGACGCCGATGTCCTTCGGCGTTTATACGTGGACGATTACCACCGGAGAGCTCTCGGGCTCGAACCATCCTTTGATCGATTTCTCGATTCCGGAGGGCGAGCTCAATGGGAGCATTTTCGCGGCGCTCACCGACAACGGGAATTCGACCGTTTGGACGAATTCCGGCGGCGTGGAGACACCCGAACCGGCGACGGCGGCGTTGCTGGCGATCGGCCTTTTGCTGGCCGGCTTCGTCGCTCGCAAGCGGCAACCCGCCTAGCTGGAATCGAGTACGCGCGATGATCAGGGCCGCCGCGCTCGCGCGCGGCGGCCTTTTATGTTGCGGCCGCGCTCACAAGTTCATGGATTCGGCGCGGCCCAACGTCACGCGCAGGGTCATCTGGCGGCCGCCGCGAAAGATCGTGAGCGTCACTTGTTCGCCCGCATGCTTGGTCACGAGCAGGCGCGCGATATCGTCGGGAGATTCCACCGGCTCGCCATCGAGAGCGACGATGATGTCTCCGCCGAATTTCACCGGCGTGTTGCCGATATAGCCGGGTTCCGTGCCGCCGCGCAGGCCGGCCCGCGCGGCCGGCGAGCCGGGGGGCGCGCTCAAGACCAGGACGCCATGGTCCACCGGCAAGTTCAGTTGTTCGGCCATGTCCGAAGATATCGGGTAGCCGGTGATTCCCAGCGTGGGGCGATTCACGTGGCCGGTGGTGATCAAGTCGTGCAAGACCGCCTTGGCCAAATTGATGGGAATGGCAAAACCGATTCCGATATTCGAACCGGTCTGCGAATAGATGGCGCTATCGATGCCGATGACCTGGCCCTCGCTGTTCAGGAGCGGCCCACCACTGTTGCCGGGATTGATCGGGGCGGCGGTCTGAATGGCGTTGTCGATATTGACTCCGCCAGAGGGATCGCGCACGGTGCGAATCGAGCTGATAATGCCTTGCGTCATCGTGCCGGGCAAGCCATAGGGATTGCCGATCGCCAGCACGTCTTGCCCCACCTGCAAATTGCTGGAATCGCCCAGGGTGACGGCCGGCAAATGCGCGGCAGGGATCTTGATCACCGCCAGATCGAGATCCGGCGCGGTACCCACGACCTGAGCCGAATAGCGGTGGGTTTCGTTTCTACGCGGCGTCCAGGCGACGCGCAGGCGCTGCGCGTCGCGGATGACGTGGTAGTTGGTGAGGATATAGCCGCCGGGATTGATAATGAAGCCGGAACCCTGGCCGGATTCCGGCACTGGGCCAAACAGGAGATCGAACGCGATGATTTGGGTGGTAATGTTCACCACCGACGGCCGCACTCGCTTATAGATTGCGATGTTGCGCAACTCGTTAGCTTCGAAATGCGTCTGCGGCGCCGATTCGATCAAAGGGACATCGGCGCGGACCAAGCGCGGCGACTCGTGGCGCAGCGAGGTGTAGAGGGCAAAAGCACCCGCCAGGATCAGGGCGAGGGCCAACGGGCGAGCTAGCCGGCTCATGGCAATAGAGTACAAGGCGTGGTCGCGGCGGTACAGCGACTCGTCGCGGATGCAGGGTCCCAGCCCGCGACACGCGACGCGTTCGTCCGGTTCGCGGACCGTAGCCGTTGGTTCAATGAGGCGGCGGGCGATGACCGGAAAGAAACCGCCGGGCCGGGGAACCGAAGGCATTCATCCGAAAAATTGCAAGCTGCAACCACGGTGAGAGATGGGATCCGGGTCGAAGGCACGGGTAGTACACCACCGCGGGGCACATCAAGAATCCATGAACCTGCGGACCTTAAGCTCGTTGAATCAGTTCTGAAGGAAGCCGCCGTTGCTCCTGCCCTCCTGTGGGGGCGTGAGGGGCCCGAGCAGTGCCGCGAACGCGAGCGCTCAACGCCAGCGCCCTGGCGTTTCGAGACATCCTTTACGCGATAGGAAGCCCCCAGAAGGGGGGAGACCAGCACGCGTGCGGCCCGAGCGCCGGATCCATGAGATAAGTTGCTGGTTCGCAATGACTTAAATGTTGACCACACGCCTTAGCAGCGGCCGAAAAAATGGTCTCCTGGTCGGAAGTACAGGTCAACGGGGGCGATGCGGAAGCGGCGGGCGCCGAACTCATAACTCATTAGCGGGACTCAACTTACGGTTAGGATTTCGCCGCGACGGAACGACTCGCAGTGTTGAGCTTCCCAACGGGGGGCACCCAAGCTCGGCCACCCAAATTTGGGTACACAAAATGGAGGGAATCGGAGCGCGGGCGATTCCCTCTTTGCCGGAAATGGCGAAGCGAGGTCGAGTCTTCAAATTGTCAAACAGCGGGCGGAGCGCGCCGACTGCCGCGTCCCGCGGAGGCTACCCCTGGGGGGCCTCATAAGTAGGATTCAGATTGGACCGGCAGAGTTGGCCGGGGTAAAGCGATGGCAGGAGGCAGCGGAGGCTACGGAGGCTGCGGAGGCGGAGGCGAGACGGAGGTCCATCCACGGCTGGCGGCCGCGGCGAACAGCCACGGCGACCTGGCATCCGGTAAGGGTTAGTGGCCGACAGCCAAGCTACGCAATTCGGAAAACAGATCCCGAACCTGGTGGCGAGTGGCCTCAAGCGGGCCGGAGTTGTCGATGATAAAGTCGGCGTGGCGCGCCTTCTGCTTGTCGGGCCATTGCGCGGCCAGTCGCGCCTCGGCTTCGGCGCGCGTGCCGCGGCCGCGCGCCAAGAAGCGTTGGATTTTCTGCTCGCGATCGCAAGTCACGACCACGACGCGATCGTAGCGCCGCGCCGAGCCGGCCTCGAGCGCCACCGCGGCTTCGACGACCGCCAGCGGCTGGCCGGCTTTCTCCAGTTCCGCGAGCCGGCGATCGATCTCCGCCTGAATCGGCGGATGCAAGACGGCGTTGAGCACGCGGGTTGCGGCAGGATCGGCGAAGGCGAGCCTTGCCAGGGCGGCGCGGTTCACCGCGCCATCGGATTCGAGGATCGCCGGCCCGAACGCGTTCACAAGCGCCGCCGCGGTCGGCGTGCCCGCGGCCAGGAATTCGTGGCCGATGGCATCGGCATCCAAGACCGGAACGCCCATCGCCCCCAGCCAGCCGGCGACCGTGCTTTTGCCGCTGCAAAGCCCGCCGGTCAGCAGCACCCGCCACACGAGGAAACCTCCCGGATCACCGGCGCCGCAGCTCGGCGGCGGCGACGGTATTGGCCATGAGCATGGCGATGGTGAGGGGGCCGACGCCGCCGGGGACGGGGGTGAAGGCGGAGGCGAGCTCGCGCACGGCGACGGGATCCACGTCGCCGATCCAAGTCGAACCCCGGCGCTCGAACTCGGCCAAGCGCCTGGGATCGGCGGCGAAGAAGCGTTCGACCTCGGCGCGCTCGGTGAGCTTGTTGCTGCCCACATCCACGACCACGGCGCCGGGCTTGATATGTTCGCGGCCCAGGAGCCCCGGCCGGCCGACGGCGGCAACGAGCAGATCGGCGCGGCGGCAGACGGCGGCGAGGTCGCGAGTGCGGGAATGGGCGATGGTCACGGTGGCATCGTGGCGGAGCAGCAGCAACGCCATGGGTTTGCCCACGATGTCGCTGCGGCCGACGACGACGGCGTTTTGGCCGGCAACGGGGATGCCGGAGCGCTGGAGCATGGCCATGATGCCCGCCGGCGTGCAAGGGAGAAAGCCGGGGCGGCCGGCGACGAGGTTGCCGACGTTGATGGGATGAAAGCCATCCACGTCCTTGCCGGGATCGACGGCGACCAGCACGCGTTGCGCGTCCACCTGCGGCGGCAGCGGCAACTGCACCAAGATGCCGTCCACGGCGGGATCGGCGTTGAGGCCGCAGACGATTTCGAGGACATCCTCGGTGGTCGCCGCGACGGGGCGAATCACCTCGATGGAACGAATGCCCAGTTCCGCGCCCGCCCTCACCTTGCTGCGCACGTAGAGGGCGGAAGCGGGATTATCGCCGACCAGCACCACGGCGAGGCAGGGTGCGCGGCCGGCGGCGGCGAGCGCGGCCACGCGGTCTTTCAATTCGCCGCGAATTTCGGCGGCAATCGCCGCGCCGTCGATTTTCCGCGCGCTCATCGTCCCGCGTGCAGTTTAACATTCTCGACGTGAGCCTCACGCTGGCGCTGGTCTTGCACGCCCATCAGCCGGTGGACAACTTCGATTCCGTCATCGAAGAAGCCTACCGAACCTCTTATGAACCCTTTCTCGCGGCCGCGGAGCGCCATCCGGGACTGCGGCTGACGCTGCATTTCAGCGGCTGGCTGCTGGCCTGGCTGCGCGCGCGGCATCCCGATTACATCGCCCGCCTGAACCATGGCCTGCAAGCCGGGCGGCTGGAGATCCTGGGCGGCGGCTATTACGAGCCGGTTTTGGCCGCGATTCCAGAACGGGACCGGCGGCTGCAACTCGAGCGCATGCGCGAGTTGGTGGCGACGACCTTCGGCCGACAGCCGCGCGGCGCATGGCTGGCGGAACGCGTCTGGGAGCCCGACTTGCCCGCCACGCTGGCGGCCGCGGGGTTCGAGTACACGGTCGTGGACGACACGCATCTGCTGATGACCGGCCTGGAGCCGGAGCAAACCTACGGCTATTTCATCGCCGAGTCCGGCGGCGCGGCCATCAAGCTGGTTCCCTCCAACCGCTTTTTGCGCTTCGCGATTCCTTTCCAAGCGGAGCACGAATCGCTGGAGTTCTTGGCCGCAGCGGCGCGGGATCAGCCCGGCGCCTTGCTGGTGATGGCGGACGACCTGGAGAAGTTCGGGACGTGGCCACACACCTATGAGCACGTGATCGCGGGCGGCTGGCTCGAGCGCTTTTTCGAACGACTCGATGCGAGCAGCGGCTGGCTGAGCACGGCCACGCTCGGCGCAGCGCTCGCCGCCTCGCCCGCCTTGGGCCTGGCATCGCCGCCCACGGCCTCCTATGAAGAGATGATGCAATGGGCGCTGCCGGCGGCGGCAGGCGCGCGCTTGGCGGCGGCGCGCGCCGATCCGGCCACGGCACCATACCGGCGTTTTTTGGCGGGCGCGCCGTGGCGCAATTTCTTCTCGAAATACCCGGAATCCAACGCTCTTCATCAGTACGCGCTCGAGCTGAGCGAGCGCGCCGCCGCCGCGCAGGACGGCGAGGCGCAAGAGGAAATTCTCGCCGCCGAATGCAACGACGCTTACTGGCACGGCCTTTTCGGCGGCCTTTACGCACCGCATCTGCGCAATGCCGCTTACACGCACTTGCTGCGCGCCGAGGCGAGGCTGCCGGCGCACGAAGCGCGGCATGGCGACTTGGATCGCAACGGGGGCGAAGTCGCGGTCTTGCGCAATCGCCAAACGCGATTGGTGATCGAAGCCTCCGATGGCGGCGTGGTCCGCGAGCTCGATTGGCTGCCCGCCGCCGCCAATGTAATCAATTCCCTGGCCCGCCGGCCCGAGGCGTATCACGAGCAGATTCGGGCCCAGATCGCCACCAATCCCGCGCGGCTGCCGGGCGGCGCGGCGGCGCCCGGCGCCGAGCTCAGCGCTTTGCTGCAATACGATCGTTACCGGCGCGCATGCCATCGCTTGTACTTGTTTCCCGCCGAGAAGACCTTCGCGGACTTCTTGCGCCTGGCGCTGGCGGAAGATCCCGTCCTCGCCGGCGGGCGCTTCACGCTGGAATCGCTAGCGGCGGGAAGCGCCGTCCTGGCCGTCCCGGGCAACGCGGCGCGCAAGCGGTTCGCGCTGAGCGCGGAAGGCAAGCTCGATTGCACGTTCGAATGTCCCAGCGCGAAACCGGGGTTGGCCGCGGGCGTCGAAATGGTTTTCAACTTGTTAGCGCCGCAAGCCTCGGATCGCGCCATCGTGGCCGGGAGCGAGCGGCTGAGGCTCGACGCGGAAACGGAAGTGGCGGGCGAGACGCTCGCCTTCGAAGATGGCTGGCGGCGCCTGCGCATCGTGCTGCGCGCCCCGGGCGCCAGGAGCTGGTGGCTGCGGCCGATCCATACGGTTTCGCAGTCGGAGAGCGGCTATGAGAAGGTGTATCAGGGCAGCGTGGCGATGGCGGTTTGGCGCGCGGCGCCGGCGTTATTCCAGGTCAGCGTCGAGTTCCTGCCGTTGGCCACGCCATGACATACTGAGCTTCGCCGCCGGGGTTCTCACGAGCGCGGCCCCGCGGACAATGCCGCGTTCATGTTATTGACGGCTTCCAACCGCTTAGCGCGCATCTTGCGCGCGCGGCACGACGACGCCCAACGGCAGCAAGGCCGCAGCGCCTGGACAGGGGCGGAGATTCTGCCGTGGAGCGCGTGGCTGGAGCAGGTTTGGAGCGAATTCGCGCTGAGCCGCGAGGATGCGCCGCCGCTGCTTGATGCCGTCCAGGAGGCGTACCTGTGGCGGCTGCTGGTGCGCGAGTGGAGCGAGCGAGAGGGGAGCGCGCCGCTCTCGGTGGCGGCTACGGCCGCGGAAGCGGCGGAGGCCTGGAGGCTGCTGCACGAATACCGCCTGGAGATCGCGCCGGAGGCGTGGGAGTCCGCGCCCGATCCCGCCGTGTTTTACCAATGGCAGGCGGAATTCCGGCAGCGGCTGAACACGGCCGGCTGGATCAGCGCAGCGCAGGTGCCAGACGCGCTGGCCCGCCGCTTGGAGAGGCGCGAGTGGCAACCGCCGCGCCGCGTGGAACTCGCCGGCTTTCGGGAACGGACTCCGGCGCAAGCCCGGCTGGTCGAGGCGCTGGAGCGCGACGGCGCGGCGGTGACAGAACGGCCCGCGCCGCCCGCAGCCGCGCCCGGCAACATGATCAAGGCGGGGTTTGCGGACGTGGAAGCGGAAATCCGGGCGGCGGCGCGCTGGGCGCGCGCGGCACTCGAGGCCGGCGTCCAGGGCACGATCGCGGTCGTCGTGCCCGGACTGTACCCATACCGCCTGGATCTCGAGCGGATTTTCGCCGACGTGTTGACGCCCAGCGCGTTGCTGCCGGGGGAGGCGGGCGAGCCGCCGTTCAACCTCGCGCTGCCGCCGCCGCTGGCTTCGTGGCCGCTGGCGCAAACGGCAGTGGCGCTGCTGCGCTTGGCATTCGCGCCGCTGCCGTTCCAGCTCGCCTCCCGGCTCCTGCTGTCGCCTTACTGGAGCGCCGGCGAGAAGGAATGGCTGTCCCGAAGCGAACTCGAGCGCGACCTTCGCGACGCCGGCGCGCCCACCGTTTCTCTGCAGCACTTGCTGCGCGACCCGCGGGGGGCGGTGCGCCGGCCGTCCCTGACCGCCAGCCTCCGCCGCATGCGCACGATCGCGGGGCGGCAGCCTAAACGGCAAGGCGCGGGCGCCTGGGCGGACGCTTTCGCCGAACTGCTGGCGGCGGCGCATTGGCCGGGCGAGCGTCCGCTGGACAGCGCGGAATTCCAGACCGCAGACGCGCTGCGCGACGCCATCGCCGCCTTGGCGCGGCTGGAGCCGGTCGCCGCGCCATTGAGCAGCGACGCCGCGCTGGAGGAACTGGAGGGCATCGTCCATTCGCAACTGTTCCAGCCGGAAGCGCCCGAGTCCCCGGTGCAGATCCTGGGCATAAACGAGGCCGCGGGACTGGAGTTTGCGCGGCTGTGGGTGATGGGGCTGGACGCCGATTCCTGGCCGGGACCGGCGCGGCCGCCGGCGTTGTTGCCGCCGGCGGTGCGATTGGCCGCAAACCTGCCGCATTGCAGCGCGCAATGGCAGCACGCCTTCGCGGTGCGCGAGCAGGCGCGCTGGCGGGACGCCGCGCCCGAGGTGGTGCTGAGTTTTCCGCGCACGCGAGAGGACGTCGAACTCACGGAAAGCCCGCTGCTGGCCGGGCTCCCCGAGGCGGCGCCGGGAGTATTGGAGAGCAGCGACACCAGCCATAGCCGCCAGCTTGTCGGCACCGGCCCGATCGAATGGTTCGAGGACGAAGCCGCGGGGCCCGCCGACGCGAAGCAAGAATACCCTGGCGGCGCCGGGTTAATCGCCGATCAAGCCGCCTGCCCGTTTCGCGGCTTCGCCCACGCCCGCCTCCAAGCCCGCGGGCTCGGCGACGCGCCGCACGCGGGCTTGGACGCGAGCGATCGCGGCAAACTGGCGCATCGCTGCATGCAGTTGTACGGATTGGCGATCAAGGACGGACACGCGGTGGAGGCGCAGACCATCGCCGAACAGGCAATCAAGGCGGCCCGCGACCTTGGCATCGTCCTGCATCCGGTGCTCGAGCAAGGCGAGCGCGAGCGGCTGAGGCGGATGCTGACGCATTGGATCGAGGCGATCGAGCCGGAGGCGCCTCCGATCGTGGAGATTGAAAAGAAAACCTCCGTCCAGGTGGACAAGCTCAAGCTGGCGCTGCGGATTGACCGGATGGACCGCGTCAGCGACGGCGAGATCGTGATCGATTACAAGACCGGGGAGGCGAGAAAGCAGGCTTGGGAGAGCGAGCGTCCGGACGAGCCGCAAGTACCCTTGTATGCCGGATTCGCTTCCGCGCAGCCGGTCGCCGCGGCCTTCGCACGACTCAAGCCGGGTAAGGAGGGCTTCGAGGGATGGGCCGACCGGAAGGGGCGACTGCCGGGAGTCGAGGCCGCACCGCGCGACTGGGCCGATCATTTGGAGGCCTGGCGCACGGCGCTAAAGCAGCTTGCCCGCGAATTTCTCGCCGGAGATGCCCGAATCGCGCCCAAGCACGGGAGCGATACCTGCCGCTTCTGCGACCTCGGAGTGCTATGCCGGGTCGCCGAACTGGAACCGCCCGCGGCCGCCGGCGACGACGGCGAGGAGGAGGCATGAGCGGAGCGGCGACGGCGGGGGCGCTCGAGGCCGAAGACCGCGCGGCGCGGCAGGCGGCGCTCGAACCCAGCCTCTCCGCCATCGTCGAGGCGCCGGCGGGCGCCGGGAAAACGGAATTGCTGATCCAGCGCTACCTGCGCTTGCTGGCCGTGGTCGAAGAGCCCGAGCGCATCCTGGCGCTGACGTTTACCCGCAAAGCCGCGGCGGAAATGCGCCTGCGCATCGCCGCCGCGTTGCGCTCGGCGACCGCCGCCGAGCCGGCCCAGGAGCCCGCGCGCACGCGGTGGCGGCTGGCCCGCGAAGCGCTGCACCGCGATCGGACGCGCGATTGGCGGCTGCTCGAAAATCCGGCGCGGCTGCGCGCCCTGACGTTCGACGGCTTCTGCCGCGCTTTGGTCGCGCGCACGCCCTGGCAGTCGCGGCTGGGCAGTTTGCCCGTGGAACCGGAAGCCGCCGATCACGTGTTTCCGCTGGCGGCGCAGCGGCTGCTTGAGACGAAGGCCGAGGATCCGGTCGGCGCGGCGCTGCGCGTGGTGCTCGACCATCTCAACAACGATTGGCCGCGGCTCGAGAAGCTGATCGGCAAGATGCTCGGCCGCCGCGATCAATGGATGCGGCACCTCTTTCAGGCGCCGGACGCGGTGGACGAATGGCGCGAGCGGCTGGAGTCAAGTCTGGCCGGGGCGATTCGCGCGGCGTTGCGGCGCGCGCGGGCGGCGATCCAGGCCAACGGCGCCTCCGACGATCTCGCCGCGGCGGCCGGGCTGGGCGAGCTGCCGGGGATCGAGCCGGGCGAATTGGGGGCGTGGCAGGAGATCGCCAATCTGGCGCTGACCCACAATGGCGACCGGCGCAAGAGGGTTCCGAAGGACCTCCCGGGAGCGAAGGAAGTTTGGAAGCGCGCGGTAGACGCCCTGGACGATGCGGCCTGCGAGGCGCTCGCCCACCTGTGCGATCTGCCGCCGGCACACTATGACGACGCGCAGTGGCAGGTGCTGGCACGGCTGATCGTGCTGCTGCAACGCGCCGCCGCCGACCTCAAGCTCGCCTTCCGCGCCAGCGCGACGGTAGATTTCATCGAAGTCGCGCAGGCGGCGCGGGCGGCGCTGGGCGACGAGAGCGAGCCCAGCGATCTCGCCTACGCGCTCGACGGCCAGCTGGAACACATTTTGGTGGACGAGTTTCAAGACACCTCGGTGGCGCAGTACGAGCTGCTGCGGCGGCTGATTCGCGAATGGACGCCGGGCGAGGGGCGGAGCATTTTTCTGGTCGGCGATCCCAAGCAGTCCATCTACCGGTTCCGCGAGGCGGAAGTGGCGCTGTTTTTACGCGTGCAGGAGGAGGGGCTGGATCATTGGCCGCTGGCGCGGCTGCGGCTGCGGCGCAACTTCCGCTCGCACCCAAAACTGATCGGCTGGATGAACCTAGCCGGCGCAGCGATCTTTCCGAGCCGCGCGGACGAGGCGATGCGCGCGGTTCCCTTCGAAGCTTCGGTGGCGGGCACGGGAGCGGCGGGCACGGGCATCGTCGAGATGCGGCTGATCGCCAAGCGCGACGACGAGGGCGAAGCCGCGGCGGTGGTGGAGATCGTGCAGGCGGCGCGGCGGCGTTCCCCGGCGGCGCAGATCGCGGTCTTGGTTCGCGCCCGGTCCCACGCGACGGCGATTCTGGCGCACTTACAGGCGGCGGCGATTCCCACGCGGGCGGTGGAGATGGAGCCGCTCGAAGGCCGCTCCGTGGTGCGGGACTTGTGGGCGCTGACGCGGGCGCTGGCGCAGCCGATGGATCGCGTCGCCTGGCTGGCGCTGCTGCGCGCGCCATGGTGCGGCTGCACCCTGACCGATCTGCTGGCGCTGGCCGGCAGCGAAGCCGACGCGCCGGTCTGGACGTCGTTGCAGGATGCGGCGCGGCTGGCGGGGATGGCCAGCGCCAGCCGCGCCGCCGCGCTGCGCGTGGCGGAGGTGCTGAAGGCGGCCATCGGCGAACGGGAACGGGGCTCCTGGCGCCGCGCGGTGGAAGGCGCCTGGGTGGCGCTGGGCGGGCCTGCTGGCCTCGCGGATGGCGGCGAGTTCGCCGACGCACAAGCGTTTTTGCGTTTGCTCGATCAACTCGAAGCCGCAGGCTCCCGCGGCGATCTGGATGAGCTCGCCAGCCGCTTGGAGGAATTGAGCGCCGAACCGCAGCCCGCGGCGCCGACCGCGGTGCAGGTGATGACGATTCACAAGGCGAAGG
This sequence comes from Terriglobia bacterium, assembly GCA_021323595.1. GTDB lineage: Bacteria > Acidobacteriota > Terriglobia > Terriglobales > SCQP01 > JAJPKR01. The sequence continues at coordinate 64,735 of JAJPKR010000014.1, forward strand.
GCCTGGAGTTCGACGTGGTCATCCTGCCCGGGCTGGGACGGCGCGCGCGACAGGATGCCAAGCCGCTGCTGCGCTGGGACGAGGTCATCGAGGAAGGAGAAGCCAAGCTGCTGCTGGCGCCGATCGCGGCGCCGGGCCAACCGGACGCGATCGAACAGTACTTGAGCAAGATCGAACGGGGGCGCGAGCGCGAAGACATGAAGCGCCTGCTCTACGTGGCGCTGACCCGCGCCAAGAGCGAGCTGTATTTGTTGGGGAATGTCACCGAGGCCAATGCCACGACGCTGCTGGGGGTGTTGCGCCCGGCGATCGCCGCGAAAGCCTGGGCGGCGGCGGCCGCGCCCGTGGCGGCGGGCGCGCCTCTGCCGGCGGCAGCGGCCGCACCCATGCCGGCGGCGGCGCCGCACCGCTTCCGCCGACTGGCCGCGGGCTGGCAGCCGCCGGCGCCGCCGCCGGACGTGTTGCCGCGACGCCGCTCCGCCACGGTCACGGCATCGCCGGACGAGATCGGCTTCCGGTGGGCGGGCCATCCGCGGCGGCAGATCGGGGTGGTGGTGCATGCCTGCCTGTGCCAGATGGCGCGCACGAGCGGCGCGCTGCCGGCGGAAGCGGCCATCCGCGGCGCCTTGCGACAGCAGGGACTGGGCGGCACGGCGCTGGCCGACGCCGCCAGGGAAGTGCTGCGCGCGCTGAGCGGCGCGGCTGCCGACGAGCGCGGCCGCTGGATTCTCGCCGATCACGCCGAAGGGGCGAGCGAACAAGAGCTGGCGGGCTGGACCGGCGAAGGGTACGTGCACGCGCGCGTGGACCGCACGTTTGTCGCCGACGGCACGCGCTGGATCATCGATTACAAGACGGGCGTCCACGAGGGCGGCGACCTGGACGCGTTTTTGCAGAGCGAACAGGAGCGGTACCGACCGCAGCTCGAGACCTACGCCCGGCTGTTTCGGGCGCTCGACCCGCGGCCGGCGCGCATGGCGCTGTTTTTTCCCCTGCTTCGCCGCGCCGACGGCCGCCTGATCTTTCTCGATTGGGCGGCCGGCGCGGCCGCCGCCAGCCCGCGCACGCCGCGCGGCTGATCGCTCGCGGCGGCCGGCGTGCGCTAAGGTGGAATTGCTTGCCGCCTTCCCGCCGACTGCTCGCTTCGCCGGGCACGATCTTCGCCGCCGCCGCGGTTTTACGGCTGGGCTTCGCTTGGCATTATGTCCATCGCTTCCAGCCCGGCGCCGCCGCGGTCTTGCCGTTTCTTTTCGAGCCGGGCAACGTCGCCCGCTCGCTGGCTCTCGGCCACGGCTTCGGTTCCCCGCTGCACATTCCCTCGGGACCGACGGCGTGGGTGGCGCCGGTTTATCCTTGGCTGCTCGCGGCGATCTTCAAAATTTTCGGCGTCTATACCTTGGGCGCATTCGCCGCCGCCGCGTTGCTGAATATCGTGGCGTGCGCGACGGTCGTCTTTCCGCTGGCCGCGATCGGCCGGCGGCTGGGCCGCCCCGGCGCGGGCGCGCTCGCCGGCTGGCTGTGGGCGACGTTCCCGAACGCCATCATGCTGCCGGCCGAGAGCATGTGGCCAGCCTGCCTGGCGGCCCTGTTGGGCACGATCGCCCTCGCTTGGGCGCTGCGGCTGGGAGAGGTTACGGCGCCCGGCGCAAAGACCGCCACGCCGGCCGCTTCACCCAGGGGCCGCGGGGAGTGGGCGGGATACGGATTGCTATGGGCGCTAATCTTGATGACCGCGCCGGCGCTGCTCTCGCTGCTGGCGTGCCACCTGCTCTGGCTCGGGTTGCGGCGGCGCCGATTGCGGCGGGCATGGGCGGGGAGACTGGCGCTGTGCCTCGGCGTCATCGCGCTCGGCTGTTTGCCATGGACGCTGCGCAACGCGCGGCGCCTGCACGCGTTCATACCGCTGCGCTCCGATCTCGGGTTAGCGCTCTGGATCGGCAACAATCCGCAGGCCACGATTTGGCCCAACGGCGCGCTGCATCCTTTCAACGACGCCGCCGAGCGCACTCGCTACCTGGAGGAAGGCGAAGCCGTATACATGCGCGGCAAGCTGCGCGCGGCGCTGGCGTACATGGCGGCCGATCCCGGGGCGACGGCGCGGCGGGCGGCGGCGCGCGGCGTCGCGCTGTGGGCGGGCGGCGAGCCGCATCCCTGGCAAGCGCTGCGGCACAATCGGTCGGGGACGTTCCGCTTCGTGCTGGCGTTCAATTTGGCGCTGGGGTTCGGGACCCTGCTCGGTTTGACGCTGGCGGCAGGATGGCGGGCGGCATGGTTCTGGCCGGTGGCGGCGTATCCGGTGGTCTTTCCCTGCGCGTATTACCTCACCGGCGCCTTGCCGCGCTATTTGCTGCCCATCCAACCGGTCTCGGCGCTGCTGACGGCGATAAGCTTGGCGGCAGTGAGCGGGCGCTGGGCGGGGCGCCGGACTTATGATGGGGCGCATGAGCACGCGCGTGGCGGGCGCGGCGAGCGCCGATACGCTCGCCGATCAGCGGCGCATGACCGCGGCGGAAAACTACTTCGCGTGGCAGGCGCGATGGGCGCGGCCTTATCTGGGGCGGCGCGTGCTCGAGGCCGGCTGCGGTATCGGCAATTTCAGCGCCGCGATCGGCGGCGGCGGCGCGCTGCTGGCCGTGGATCACGACCGCCGCTGCCTGGCGGAATGGCGGTGGCGCCATGGCGGGCGCGCCCAGTGGGAGGCGGCGGCGGCGGACTTGAGCGACGATTTCTTCGAGGAGTTGCGCGCCTGGGGCGCGGACACCTGCGTTTGCCTGAACGTGCTGGAGCACGTGGCGGATGACCGGCGCGCGCTGGCGCGCCTGGCGGCGGTGATCGTTCCCGGCGGCAGGATCATTTTGTTGGTGCCGGCGTTTCCGGCGCTATTCGGCCCCATCGACCGGGCGCTGGGCCACCATCGCCGCTACACGCGCGCCGGTCTGGCGGCGATGGCGCGCGAAGCGGCGCTGCGAATTCGGCTGGCGCGCTATATGAACCTGGCCGGCTTTTTCGGCTGGTGGATCAACGCGCGCCTGCTGCGCCGGCGGGCGCAATCGCCGGCGCAGATCGCGGTCTTTAACCGGCTGGCGCCGGTCCTAGCCAAGCTCGAAACCGCCGCACCGCCGCCCTTCGGTCTTTCGCTATTCGCGGTGTTGGAGAAGGACGCGGCATGAAGGTCTCCATCCTGATGCCGGTCTATAACGAATTTCCAACCCTCCTGCGCGTGCTGCGCCGGGTGCGCCAGGCGCCGCTGCCGGCCGGCTGCGAGCGCGAGATCATCGTCGTGGACGACGGCTCGACGGATGGAACCGCGGATCTCTTGGCGGCGATCGCCGCTTCCGGCCAGGCGCGGGTCTTGCGGGCCGAGCAGCGCGGCGGCAAAGGAGCGGCGCTGCGGGCGGGCTTGGCGCTGGCCAGCGGCGAGGTGATCGTGATCCAGGATGGCGATCTCGAATACGACCCGCGCGACTATCGCGCGCTGCTCGCGCCGATTCTGGAGGAGAACGCCGAGGCCGTCTATGGTTCGCGGTTTTTGCGGCAAACGCGGCCGAGGGGGATGCGCTGGCGCAACTTGCTCGCCAATCGCCTGCTCACCGCCGCCGCCAATCTGCTGTTCCAGGCCGGCCTCACCGACGAGGCGACGGCTTACAAGGCGTTTCGCGCCTCTTCGTTGCGCAATCTCGATTTACAGTGCGTGCGATTCGAGTTTTGTCCGGAAGTCACGGCCAAACTGCGGCGGCGAGGGATCGCGATTCGGGAAGTGCCCATCCGGTATCGCGGGCGGGGCGTCGCTGCGGGCAAGAAGATTCGCGCGCGCGACGGCGCCGAGGCGCTGTGGACGCTGCTCCGCTGGCGCTGGCAGCGGCTGCCGGCGGGCGCGGCCACGAGCGCCGCCGCGCCGCGCATCGGCCTGGCCGGATTCAGGCCGCTCAGCTAGCGGTTCCCATCGCCGCGCGCCGGAATGCGCTACCATCGCCATTTCCGGCAGGAACCGCCGGCCAGGAGCGTGCCGATGAAGCCGAAATTAATCCTCGTAGTTTGCGCCTTGCTGCTAGGCTTCCACGCTTGGGCGGCGCCGTACCCCCACGACTACAACCTGACGCACGTCGAGCTGCATCTAGTTCCGAATTTTGCCAGACGCGCGATCACCGCCGACGAAAGGCTGACCGCGAGGCCCTTGCGCGTGGATTTCCGCGAGCTGGTGCTGGATTGCGACGGACCCGAAATCGATTCGGTCACGAGCGCCGGGCGGACGCTTCCCTTTCAACTCGGCAACGGATTGTTGCGCATTGAATTGCCGAAGCCGGCGACCGCGGCCTTCAGCGTGGAGATCCGCTATCATCTGACGCCCACGGCGGGACTGGTGTTTTTCCCCGGCGACCTGGCCACGCCCGACCGCGCCACCTGGCTCTGGGCGTCGGGCGAGCCCAACGAGAATCACCACTGGCTGCCGATCTACGACCGGCCCAACGACAAGGTCACCGCCGATTTCTACATCACCGCGCCAGCCGGGGACTGGGCCATCGCCAACGGCCGCCTGGCCGGGCGGCGCGCGCTGGCGGGCGGCGCGACGGAATTCCATTGGCAGGAGGTCCATCCGGTCTCGACCTACTTGCTGACGTTCTATGTCGGCCATTGGAACCGCATTGCGGACCGCGGCACGGGCGTGAACAGCGGGGTGCCGCTCGGCTACGACGTGCCGCCGGACGAATCGGCGGAGATCGCCCGCGCCGAATTCGGCCGGACGCCGGAAATGATGAGCTATTTCTCGTCGCTCACCGGCATTCCCTTTCCCTGGGAAAAATACGATCAAGTGAAGAATCCGGGGTTTTTCTCCGGGCTGGAGAACGCCAGCGCCACGGAATTTCCCGGGGACTATCCGCAAAACCCCACGCTCGCGAACATGCGCGCCGAAGCGCCTCAGCACGATGTCGGGATTTCCCATGAGCTGTCCCATCAATGGTTCGGCGATTTCGCGACCTGCCAGGATTGGAGCGACCTGTGGCTGAATGAAGGCTTCGCCACCTTCATGCAATACACCTGGGACGAGCACGCCAACGGCCGCGATCGCGCGATCGCGGATTGGGAGAGCAGCGCGCGCGGCTACTTCCGCGCCGCCGCCGCCCACGACCGCCCCATCGTGTACGCCAATTACGGCGATCCCTGGAGCATGTTCGACGCGATCACCTACAACAAAGGCGGCTGGGCGATCCGCATGCTGCAGGCGCAACTGGGCGACGCCGCCTTTTGGAAGGCGATCCACGCCTATCTCAGCGCCTACGCGTACCAGCCCGCGGGAACGGAGAATTTCGAGCTGGCGTTCGAGCAGTCCACGCACCAGAATTTGAAGGGCTTTTTCCAGCGCTGGTTCTATGGCACCGGCTTCCCCGTATTTCAAGCCGCGTGGAGCTGGCAGCCGGCAAACGGCGGGCAGGCGGTGTTGCGCCTGCATCAGACCGGCGATCTGATCTATACCGGCCCGCTCACCGTCGCGCTCTGGTCCCAGGGCTCCGAGCGGCGGCAACAGATCTCGATCCAGGAAGCGACGCAATCGTTCCGGCTGGCCGCGCCGGCGCAGCCGGAAATGATCTTGATCGACCCCGATCACACACTGTTGAAGCAGCTTGCGTGGACGAAATCCGCGGCGGAATGGCGCTACCAGGCCGTGCACGCCCCTTGGAGCGTGGATCGCGAGAGCGCCCTGGACGAGTTGGCGCGAATGGCGCGCGGCAGCGAGCGGGCGGCGACGGCATCCTTTTTGGCGGCGCGCGTGGGAGCCGAGCCGGTGGCCGCCGCGGCGGATGACGCCCTGGACCGGCTCGCGGGACTCGATCCGGCGACGGCGCAACGGCTGGCCCTCCAGCGCCTGCAAGACGGCCAATTCCGCGTTCGCGCCGACGCCGCCGAGCTCCTCGGGAACTTGGCGCCGGGGCAAGCAGCCTTGCCCGGGGAGATCAGGCGACTGACACGCCTTTTCACCTCCGACCCCATTTCCTCGGTGCGGGCGGCGGCGCTCGAGGCCTTGCTCACGGTGGATCGCGCCCACGCCGGCGACTATCTGCAGCGCGCGCTCACGATGAAGAGCTTCGAATGGCAGGTGGAAGCGACGGCGCTGCAACATTACCCGCGCATCGCCGGGCGGCAGGCGCTGCCCATCGAACAGGCGTGGGCCGCGCCGGACCGGCCGGCGGCGGCGCGAGCGGCGGCGCTCGCGGCCTTGGGGCAGCTCGGGTCCTCCGATCCGCGCACGCTGGCGCTGCTGCGGCAAGCGCTCGCCGGCCCGATCGGTGACACTCAGATCGAGGCCGCCTTCGCGCTCGCGCGCCTGCACGATCGGGCGTCGCTGCCCGCGATCGAACGCCTGGCGAACGAAAACTGGATCGGCTTTTTCGTCCCCGCCTTCTCAGCGGCGGCGGCACAACTCAGCCGCTAGCGGTAGACCGAAATCTGGCGCTGCGGGCGCTTGAGCTCAATATTGATGAGCTCGTCGGCATGGCGCACGTAATAGTAGTCGCCCCAAGTTTGGTACCCGGACGCGATTACCTGAATCAACAAGACGCCCGGCACGAAGCCGCTGATGGTGGCGTTGCCCTTCGAATCGCTCTTGAGCTCGACGTGCAAAGGATCCTTCACCTTTTGCCATTGCAAGTCGCCCACCTGGGTCAGCACCACGCCGGCGTTGGCGATCGGCTGATGGCTGCGGTTGAAGACGTGAACCGTGACCTTGCAATCGATCGGCTCGGGCTTCTTCTTGGCGAGAGCCACCAGCCCGCCCATCGCCAGCACGGCGACAAGCGCCCAGCCGATGCGAGGCGCCCGGGAACTCATGTGTGCATTGTATATTGCCAGGCATGCGGGGAGCACCCCTGATATTGGCCGTGGATGTCGGCACATCTTCGGCGCGCGCCTGCCTCTATGACGCCGCCGGCCGGCCCGCGGCGCGCAGCGAAGTCTCGCTTCCCTACCAGCCGGAATTCTCCGCCGATGGCGGCGCCTGGGTGAGCGCGCCGCGCTTGGCGCGGCTGACGCTGGCGGCCATCGATGGGGCGGCTGCGCGCACGCAACGGCCCATCGCCGCCGTCGGCGTCTCGACGTTTTGGCATAGCCTGCTGGGGCTGGGCGCGAACGGCAAGCCGGTCACCCCGGTGCTTTTGTGGGCGGATCAGCGTTCGGCGGCAGCGCTGCCGTGGCTGCGCGCGCGGCTGGGCGGGGGCCACGCCTATCATCAGCGGGCGGGAACGCCGCTGCACCCGAGTTTTTGGCCAGCCAAGCTGCGCTGGCTGGCGACGACCCAGCAGGTCCCGCGCGGCACGCGCTGGATTTCCTTCGCCGATTATTTGTGTTTGCGCCTATTCGGGGAGATTCGCACCAGCGTTTCCATGGCCTCCGCCACCGGCCTCTGGCACCGCCGCCGGCACGATTGGGACGAGGCAAGCCTGGCCGCGCTCGGCGTGCGGCGAACGGCGCTGCCGGAGGTGAGCGATGAGCCGTTCGAGCGGCCGGCGGCGATCGTCGGCCGCCGATGGCCGGCGCTGGCCGGCGCGCGATGGTATCCGGCGTGGGGTGACGGCGCCTGCGCGAACGTGGGGTCAGGGGCGGTCCGCCCCGGGACGCTGGCACTGACCATCGGCACTTCCAGCGCGCTGCGCGCGGTGGTGCCCAGCGCGCGCGAGTTCGAGTTACCGCAGTCGCTGTGGCGCTACGCCATCGACCGGCGCCGCCATCTGGTGGGCGGCGCGTTCAGCGAAGGCGGCGACGTGTACCACTGGCTGCGCCTGACGCTGAGGCAGACCGCGGCCTCGGATGCAGAATTGGAGCGGCGCCTGAAGGCGCGGACGGCGGCGGCGCACGGGCTGGTCATGCTGCCGTTTTTCGCCGGCGAACGCAGTCCGGGCTGGCGGCCGGAGCGCCGGGCGGTAATCGCGGGATTATCCCTCGCCACCACGCCGGAAGACGTGCTGCGCGCCGGCCTGGAAGCGGTGGCGCTGCAGCTTGCGGTGGTGCTCGCGGACCTAAGATCCGCGCTGGGCACGCCCGTGCGCGAAATCTTGACGGGCGGCGCGGCCCTGCATCAATCCGACCTCTGGTCGCAGATCGTCGCCGACGCCCTGGCGGCGCCGCTTACCCGCCTGGCCGACGCGCAGACCTCCGCCCGCGGAGCGGCGCTGCTGGCCGCCGAGCGGGCCGGCCTGGGTGCGATCGAAGCCGCGCCGGTGCCGCGCGTGCGCCGTTTCTTACCGCGCGCCGCCGCCAGCCGCCGTTATCGCCTCGCCGGCCGCCGCCAGCAGGCTTTGTATCAGCGGCTTTCCACGCCGCTGCCGATAGACGTAGACAATGTCGCCAAGGCGGAGGAACAATAGATCGAGGCCTTTCCCATGCCCAACCCGCTTCAGCAGCTTTTCGATTACGGCCAAAGTTTCTGGTACGACAATATCCGGCGCGCCATGCTGACCAGCGGCGAGCTGCGGCGCATGGTGGAGGAGGATGGACTCCGCGGCCTAACCTCCAATCCCACGATCTTCGAGAAGGCGATCGCGGGCAGTTCCGATTACGACGCTTCGATACGCCGCAATTTGCACCTGCCTCCGCGGGAATTGTTCCTCGAATTGGAAATCGAGGACATCACCGCCGCCGCCGACGTCCTGCGCGGCGTGTACGACAAGAGCCAGGGCGCCGACGGCTTCTGCTCGATCGAAGTTACGCCGGACTTGGCGCATGATGCCGCCGGCACCATTGCGCAAGCGCGCGAGTTATGGCGGCGCATCGCCCGGCCCAACGTCATGGTGAAAGTGCCGGCGACCCCGGAATGTATTCCGGCGATTCATCAGCTCTTGGCCGAGGGCATCAACATCAACATCACGCTGCTGTTCGATTTCAAGAGCTATCAGCAAGTGGTCGAGGCCTGGCTGTCGGCGCTCGAGAAGCGGCTGCAAGCCGGCCAGCCGATTCAGCGCATCGCCTCGGTCGCGAGCCTTTTCGTCAGCCGCGTGGATACGAAAATCGACGCCCGCTTGGCCGAACTCGCGGCCGCCAATCCCGGACGGGCGGAGCAACTGGTCTCGCTCGAGGGCAAGGCCGGCATCGCCAACGCGCGGCGCATGTATGCCTACTTCAAGGAGATGGTCGCCTCGGCGCGCTACCAAAAACTGGCGCAGGCGGGGGCGCGACCGCAGCGGCTGCTGTGGGCTTCGACGAGCACCAAGAATCCGCGGTATCCGGACACGCTGTATGCCGATGCCTTGATCGGCCCCGACACCATCGACACCATGCCCGACGTCACCGTCCATGCGTTCCGCGATCACGGGCACCCCGCCGACCGGCTCAGCGGCTCACTGGGCGAAGCCAAGCCCGTGCTCGACGCGCTGCAAGCGGCGGGCATCGACTTCGAAGCGGCGCTGGTCGAGTTGCAGGTCGAGGGGGTGAAAAAATTCGCGGAGTCGTATGACGAATTGCTGGAGTGCATCCGGTCGAAGGTGCGGGTGCTGGGCGGCGGCGGCACCGATTCCATGCGCATCGAGAGGCCGGCGGACATGGCGCCGCCGCGCGCCACGCTGGGCCAGCTCGAAAAGAAGCACGTCATCACGGAGATTTGGCGCCGCGACCCCAGCGCCTGGACTTCCGACCCCGCCGTCGGCGCGAAGATCAAGAATCGCCTGGGCTGGCTGACGCTACCGGAGATGATGCTGGAGCAAGCGCCGGCCTTGGTCGAATTCGCGGCGGCCTGCGCGAGCGCGGGATTGCGGCGGGCGGTGCTGCTCGGCATGGGCGGCAGCAGCTTGGCGCCGGAAGTCTTCCGCAAGATCTTCGGCTCCGCCAGCGGCAAGCTCGACCTGATCGTGCTCGACACCACCGATCCGGTCACGATCGGCCGCGTGGACGCCCAGCTCAATTACGCGGAAACGCTGTTTATCGTCTCCAGCAAGAGCGGGGGCACGATCGAGCCCAACTCGCTGTTCGCGTATTTCTGGCAGCGCGCCCAGAAAGCCTTGGCGGGGCGCAACGCCGGCAGCCACTTCATCGCCATCACCGACGAGGGCACGAGCCTGCAGCGGCTGGCCGAAGAGCACCAATTCCGCCGCGTCTTCGTCAATCCCGGCGATATCGGCGGGCGGTATTCGGCGCTGTCGTACTTCGGGCTGGTGCCGGCGGCGCTGCTGGGCGTGGACATCGTCACGCTGCTCAAGCGCGCGCAAGTCATGGCGGAGGCGTGCGCCGCCTGCGTTCCGCTGGACCAGAATCCGGCGCTGCAACTGGGCGCCGAGATCGGCGCCGGGGCGGAAGCCGGCCGCGACAAGCTGACGCTGGTGGCGCCGCCGGAGCTCGCTCCGCTCGGCGCCTGGCTGGAACAGTTGATTGCCGAAAGCACCGGCAAGCTGGGCAAAGGCATCGTCCCGGTGGATGGCGAACCGCCCGCACCGGCAAGCTGCTATGGCCAGGACCGCATCTTCATCCGCCTGCAACTGGCGACGGGGGAGCAGGCACCCCCGATCACCGCAGCCGGGGACGATTGGGTGGCGGCGCAGCTTGCGGCCGGCTCTCCCGTCGTGACCATCGTATTGCGCGACCGCTATGATCTCGGCCAGGAATTCCTGCGCTGGGAATTGGCGACGGCGGTGGCCGGCTCGGTGTTGGGCATCAATCCGTTCGATGAGCCCAACGTGCAAGAGAGCAAGGACAACACCAATCGCGTGATCGAGCGGTTCCTCGCCGGCGGCGCGGCGGCGGCGGGCATCACTGCCGAAGCGCAAGCCCGCGACGGATCGCTGGCGGCGTACGCTTCCGGACCGCGGCGGGACGGCATCGGCGTGGAAGGGGAGTTGGCGTCGCTGCTGTTCGCGGTGCACGCCGGCGACTATTTCGCGCTCATGGCCTACTTGGAACGCGAACCGGAGATCGAGCGAGCACTCGAGCAGTTGCGCGTGCTCTTGCGCGACCGCCTGAAGGTCGCCACGACTCTCGGGTTCGGCCCTCGCTTTCTGCATTCCACCGGCCAGCTCCACAAGGGCGGCCCCAATACCGGCGTCTTCCTGCAGATCACCGCCTTCGACCATGTGATGAGCAAGGCCAACGACCGCGAAATTCCGGGGCGCGGCTACAGCTTCGGGGTGCTGATGGCGGCGCAAGCGGTCGGCGACTACCAGTCGCTGGTCGCGCACGAGCGCCGGGTGCTGCGTCTGGATCTCGGCGCCGATCCCCGCGCCGGACTGGCGCGGGTGCTCGAGCTTGCCAACCTGGTGCTGACCGGCGCGGCGGCGGCGCGACTGCCGTAATTTTCATGGCAAGCACCCTCGCGCCCACGCCGCTCGAGCATCCGCTGCGTTCCGGGTTGCCGCCGGAACGTTCCGCGCCGCCGTGCGCACTGGTCATTTTCGGAGCCTCGGGCGATTTGACCCGGCGCAAGCTGATGCCGGCAATTTATTCGCTGGCGCGGGCGCAGCGGCTGGCGCCTTCGTTCGCCATCGTGGGGGTCTCGAACAGCCCGTGGGACACCGAACGCTTTCGCGCCGAGATCGCCGACGGCATCGCCACCTTCACCGGCACGGCCGTCGATCCCGACCTCTGGCGGGACTTCAGCGCCCGGATGCAATACCTCGAAGGCACGTTTGAAGATCCCGCTCTTTACCAGAGGCTCGGCCAGGCCTTGGCGGGCCTGACGGCAACTTCGGGAAACGTCCTGTTCTATCTCGCGACCTCGCCCAGCCTCTTCCCCGTCGTTGTCGAGCAACTTGGGCGTGCTCACCTGCATCGCGCCAAGCCCGGGGAGGGCGAAGCAGGCCACGAGCCCTGGACACGGATCATCGTCGAGAAGCCCTTCGGCCGCGACCTGGACAGCGCGCGCAAACTCAATCAGCAACTGCACCAGGTCTTCGACGAGGAGCAGATCTATCGGATTGACCACTATTTGGGCAAAGAGACGGTTCGCAATATCTTGATTTTCCGGTTCGCGAACGGCATCTTCGAGCCGATCTGGAACCGACGCTACGTGGATCACGTGCAGATCACGGTGGCGGAAAGCATCGGCATCGAGCAACGCGGCCGTTATTACGAAGAGGCGGGCGCGCTGCGCGACATGATCGCCAACCATCTCATGCAGGTGCTCTCGATCGTGGCGATGGAAGCGCCGGTGCGGTTCGCGGCCACGCCGGTGCGCGACGAAAAGGTGAAGTTAATCCGCTCGATCAAGCCTTTGGCCGCGAGCAACGATCCGGCCGCCTGGGCGCGCTACGCGGTGCGCGGACAATACGGGCCGGGGTTCATTTCCGGCAAACCGGTGGTCGGCTATCGCGAGGAACCGAACGTCGCCCGGGATTCCACGCGCGAAACCTACGCCGCCTTGCGGCTGGAGATCGAGAATTGGCGGTGGGCGGGCGTGCCCTTTTACTTGCGATCCGGCAAGCGCCTGCCCAAGCGGGTGAGCGAAGTCGCGATTCGCTTCAAGTCGCCGCCTTATCTCATGTTCGACAATCTGGGAGCGGAGGCCATCGATGCCAACGTCCTGGTCATGCGCATTCAGCCCGATGAAGGCATTTCGCTGCGCTTCGAGGCGAAGGTGCCGGGCACGGACATGCGCCTGCGCCCGGTGAACATGGATTTTCACTACGGCAGCAGCTTCGGAGAACCGCAGCCGGAAGCCTATGAGACGCTGCTGCTCGACGCCATGCTGGGTGACGGCATGCTCTTCGCCCGTTACGACATGGCGGAATCGGTGTGGGCGCTGACCACGCCGTTGCTGGAGTTCTGGGAAGCGAACCCGCCGAAGGACTTCCCCAACTACGCCGCGGGGAGCTGGGGCCCCAAGGCGGCGGATGAATTCCTAGCGCGCGAAGGCCGGGAATGGCGCAGACCCTAAGTCCGTTGCAACCGAGCGCGGCGGAAGCGGAAGCCCTGGAGCTCGCCGAAGTCGAACGGCGCCTGGCCGCCGCCACCCAAGCGACTCCGGACCGCACGCGCGCCTCCACCCTGAATCTGATCTGCTGCGCCGAGAACGCCGCCGACGCGCAAGCTCTGGCCGCCGAACTCGCCACCTTGGCGCGCCGCCATCCCGGCCGCATCTTGCTGGTGGTGCCCGCCGCCGCTGCCCGCGGCGCCGCACCGGGCGAATGGCGCGCGCGCATTCTATGGGCGAGCGCAGGCGAGGGCCCGATCTGCGGTGAAATCGTCCAACTCGAAGCCGCCGGGATGGCCTTGCTGTCGGCCTCGATGGCGGTGGCGCCGTTGCTGCTCGGCCAAGTGCCGGTGTTTTTGTGGTGGAGAGGCGAAGATCCCATCGACAATCCTCGCTTCGAGGATCTGGCGGCGATCTCCGACCGCATCTTGCTCGACTCGCAAGCGCTGGCTTATGAGCCGGAAGCCTTTCTCCGCTTGGCGGAAGCGCAGCGCCGCCTGCACCATCACGGCTGCGTCAGCGACCTGACCTGGACGCGCCTGACCCGCTGGCGGCAAATGATCGCGCAGGCCTTCGATTCCTCGGCCGCGATGCGCCAACTGGGCTGTATCGAAGCCGTGAGCTTCGAAGCCACGGGGGGCGAACCGGCCGTCAACAGCGGCTCGCTGCTCTTGGCGGGATGGCTCGCCTCGCGCCTGCGCTGGCGTCCGGCGCGGCGCATCGGCCCGGCGGAATTGGAACTGACCGCGCCCGGCGGCGCCGCCGTGCGCATGAGCTTCCAGGCTGGCACGCACGCAGCCGACGGCGGCTACCTGCTCAGCGCCGTGAACTTGCGCTCCCGCGACGGGCTGCTCGCCACCGTCGCCCGCGGAGGCGATAAGATCAAGCTGGCGTTGCATTGCGGGGATGCCACCTTGGCTTGCTTGACCACGAGTTTTCCCGCGTTCACGCTGATCGACGCCTTGCGCAGCGAACTCGATCACTTGCGCCCCGATCCGGTGGCGGAGCAAGCGATGACGGCATCCGTCGAATTGCTGTATTTATTGGGAACCAAGCGCTCATGAAACGGCCCGCGCCGCCGCCCCCGCGTTCGCCGCGCCGCGCCCGGCCGACCCTGATCGTGCCTTCCATTCTGGCCGCCGACTTCGGCCATCTGGCCGATCAAGTGGCGGCGGCGGAGGAAGCCGGCGCCGACCGCTTTCAAGTCGATATCATGGACGGCCATTTCGTCCCCAATCTTTCCATGGGGCCGATGTTCGTCGCCACGTTACGCCGCTTGACGCGCCTGCCGATCGAAGCGCATCTGATGACTGCGCGGCCGCAGGATTGGATTCGCGCCGCGGCCGATGCCGGCGCGGATTGGATCATCGCGCACGCCGAGGCCACGTCCTTTCTCGACCGCATCGTCACCAGCATCACCGACGCCGGCGCCCGCCCCGCGGTAGCGTTGAACCCGGCGACGCCGCTGTGCTTGCTGGACGAAATCCTGCCGCGCGTCGGAATGGTGCTGCAAATGACCGTCGATCCGGGCTGGGGCGGCCAGCGGTTTCTCGATCACGTTTTGGACAAGCTGCGGCGGCTGCGGGCGCTGATCGATTCCCGCGGGATGACGTGTGAGATCGAAATCGACGGCGGCGTCGAAACCGACACGATCGGCGCCGCGGCGATGGCCGGCGCCAATATCTTCGTCGCGGGAAGCGCCGTATTCAGCCACCCGGGGGGCCCGGCGGCCGGCCTTGCCGGCTTGCGCGCCGTGTTGAACGGTCAGCGGCGCGCTCGGAACCGGCGTTAGTTAGCTGTCCTTACGCGCGCGCCGGCGGGGGCAAAGCGGCGGCGCGAGACCGCGATTCCGCCCAACACCAGCATGCCGACCGCCAGCAGAGCCAAACTGCCGGGCTCCGGCGTGGTTACCGATCCGGAGAGCGACGTCGGCGAGGCGGTGAGCAGATCGGCGAGCGAGTTGATCCCGCCGCCGGCGAATTGAAACGTCAAAATGCCGCTGCCCTGCGAATTTTGCAGGAAAGCGTCGAGCAAGGTGCTGTTGCCGGAAAGGCCCGTCACGCCACTCAGCATGAATTGGATCGTGAAAGAACCCGAGCCGCCGGTAACATCCAAGAACTGCACCGTCGCCGAGGCAGTTCCCGCGGAGCCACCGCTGATGTTCAGAGTTGCGGTGTTGGCGCCGCTGAGGAATTGGCCCGTCGTCGTGGAAAACTCGAGACCGCCGGCACCCGGAATCAGATCCACGGGCGAACCCGCCAACGCGTCCATGTTGGTGACCGTGCCGGCCTGATTGGCCAAGATTGTCGGGCCCGGCGCAACCGAAGAGAAGCTCACGCCAGCAATGTTCGAAGCGATTTGGCTGAAGGAGATATTGCCGCCGCCGAAGTTGATGACCGGATCGGCGTTCGCCGCTGCCGGAAAGAGCGCCAGGCTCGTCCCCAGCAACAAGATCAAGGCAAGCTTTTTCATGACTGTCGTCCGTGTTCGCCTAGAGCCCGCGGAACGGGTTCTAGCTCGAAATCCGACTTTGATGCGGCAGTCAGAGTGCCATTCTAGGAAATACAGGCCGGAATCTCGGACGTTTAGGCAAGTGCTGTAGAATCAGTTGGTTGCTACTGGTATTAGGAGCATAGACCGGCGGGCGGTCGTTCGACTTTACTACGACCCACGCAAGCTTTTGCAGTCATGCTGCAGTCGGGAGCCCAACTCCGGCACGATCACCGGCCGAATTCCGATACCAGGCGACGGTCCGCTCGAGACCTTCGCGAAAGGAGACGCGCGGCTGGTATCCCAAATGCGCTCGCGCGAGGGAGAGATCGGCGAGGGAATGTTTGACGTCGCCGGGCCGCGACGATTGCCGCCGCACTTCGCCCTGATACCCCGTCAAGACTCGCAGCATGGCCAGAATTTGATTCAGCGTCACTCGTTCTCCGGAGGCGATGTTGAAGACATGCCCGGCGACTCCTCGGGCGGTGGCGGCGAGAAGATTCGCCTGCGCCACATCGTCAACGAAAACGAAGTCCCGCGACTGCTCGCCATCGCCGTACACGACGGGCGCGGCGCCGGCCAGCATGCGGCCGATGAATTGCGCCAAAACTCCGGAATAGGGCGAGGCGGGATCCTGCCGCGGACCGAAGACGTTGAAATAACGCAGGCAGACGGTTTCGAGGCCATAGACGGCGTGGAAGCAGCGCAGGTAGTATTCGCCGGCCAATTTCGCCACGGCATAGGGCGAAATTGGCGCGGGGGCAAGATTCTCAGCGGCCGGCAGAGATGGCGCGTCGCCGTAGGCGGAGGAAGAGGCGGCATAGACCACCCGGCGCACGCCGGCGTCGCGGGCCGCGATCAGCAACTGCAGGGTGGCGTCGAGGTTGGCGCGATGGCAGGCAAGCGGATCGGCGACGGAGGCCGGCACGGAAGGAATCGCGGCCTGATGGAAGACGAACTCCATGCCCCGGCAAGCCGCCCGCGCAATCTCCGGATCGGCGACATCGCCTTCGAGCAGCTCCAGTTCGTCCAAGCCGGCGAGATTTTCCCGTTTGCCGGTGACGAAATTGTCGACCCCGCGCAGGCGATGGCCCGCCGCTGCAAGCTGCCGCGCTAACGTGGAGCCGATAAATCCCGCCACGCCGGTGACCACGCTGCGACTCATGGCCGGAGAATACCGGGGCGTTGCCGCGGCTGGGCATGGGCCAATAGAGTGTATTCTGGCCAACAAGTGCCGTGCGCCGCGCACCCCTGTATTTGGCGCGAGGATGAATTCATGAAGCCAGTTCGGGTCTTGCCGGTCGCCGCTGTCCTTGCCGTGCTGCTGCTGCTCGCGGGTTGCGCCAGCAAAGCGCAGCGCGAAACCCGCCTGGTCGCGCGCGCCCGGCAATACACCGCCCAGCGTCAATATGACGCCGCGATCATCGAGTATCGCAACGCGCTGCGTCTCGACCCGCAATCGGCGCGCCTGCATTTTGCGCTTGCCCAGAGCTATCTTCACAACCGGCAATTCGCCCTCGCCGTGCCCGAGCTGGAGCGCGCGATCGCGATCGAGCCGGACTTTCCCCAGGCGCAACTGGCCTTGGGCGAGCTGGAGCTGGCGGCAAAGCGGCCGGCCAAGGCGCTGGCGACGGCGCAAGCCGTGCTCGGCAAGCACGCGCAAGACGCGGATGCGCTGCTGCTGAAGGCGAGCGCCCTGATCGCGACGGGCGAGGTTTCTGCGGCGCAAGAGGCCGCGCGCCAAGCGCTCGCCCTCAGGCCCGGCTCGGCGCCGGCCCATGTCACGCTGGGGTTGGCCTTGATGGCCGGCCACGATCTGCCCGGCGCGCAAGCCGAATTCCGGCGCGCCACGGTCCTCGATGCTTCCGCCCTCAGCGCCTACCGCGACTTGGCAACGAGCTACATGATCGAACGCCAGCCGGCGCAGGCGGAACAGGCGCTGCGGGAGGCGGCGCAAGCCAATCCCCAATCCGCTGCCGCGCAGCAAGCGCTGGCGGAGTTTTATGTGGGCCAACGCGAATGGCCGCAGGCGGAAGCGGCGCTCAAGACCGCGGTGCGACTGGACCATAACTCGCCGCAGTCGCGCGAGAACTTGGCCTCGTTCTATCTGGCCACCGGCCGCGTGGATCCAGCGCTGGCGATCGACCGGGAATTGGCGCATGAGGCGCCCAACTTCGTGCCCGCCCGTCTGCAATGGGTGGAGATCCTGCTGGCGCAGAAGCAGCTCGCGGAAGCCGGCACCGCCGTGGACTCGCTGGTTCGCGACAACCCCGGCAATGCCGCCGCGCTGGTGCTGCAAGCGCGAGTGCGGCTGGCGCAGAACCGGCCGCAAGACGCGCTGGCGGCGCTGAACGATGCGCAGCGCGCCAATCCTTCGCTCGCCGCGGTGCAGTATTGGATGGGCCAGGCGTACTTGGCGAGCGGCCAAGCCGGTCTCGCGCAGCACAGCTTCGAGCAAGCGCTGGCGCTCGACGCCAACGACGACGAGGCGCGCCTGGCGCTCGGACAATTGGCCTTGACGCAAAACCAGCCCCAGCAGGCGCTCACGAATGCGCAGCTATTGCTCGCCAAGCACGGGCAATCGGTGCCGGCGCTGCTGCTCGCGGGTTCCGCCTTGCTGCGCCTGAACCGCCCGGCGGAGGCGGAAACGAGCTTCCGGCAAGCTGCGAAGCTGGCGCCCAACGCCCTGGATCCCGCGCTGCGACTGGGGGCGGCGCTGCTCGTGCAAAAGCGTTATGCGGAGGCGCGAGCCCAATTCCAGCGCGCCGCGAGTTTGGCGCCCACTTCGCTGCAGCCGTTGGCGGGCTTGATGGCCGTGGCCCAAGCGGAGGGCAAGCCGGACGCCGGGATCGCGCTGGCGCGCGAGCGCGCCGGCAAGGGCGACTCCGCGGATTTGGAGTTGCTGCTGGGCGGCGCCTACGAGGATGCCCACCAACTGGCCGCGGCCGAGGACGCCTTCCGCCGCGCCGTGCAACTGGATCCCAAGAGCGTGCGCGCCCACTTCACCCTGGCCGCGCTCTACCAGCAGCAGCACAACCTCGCCGGGGCGCAGAGCGAACTGGCGCAAGCCGTGGCCCTCGACCCCAAGAATGTCTCGCTGTGGACGACGTTGGGCATCCTCGACGGGCAACTGAACAAGACGAGCGACGCGGAACAAGCTTATGAAAAGGCGCTGGCGCTCGATCCCAACGCCGGCATCGCCAGCAACAACCTGGCGTGGATCTACTGCCAGCAGGGGACGCACCTCGACCGCGCGCTCGACTTGGCGCAACGCGCGCGCCGCGCCCTGCCGCAGATGCCGACCGTGGCCGACACCCTCGGCATGGTGTATGTGAAGATGAAGCTGTTTCCCAGCGCCATTCCGCTTTTCCAAGAAGCGGTCAAGAATCAGCCGACCGACGGCAGCTACCATTTGCACCTGGCGGTGGCGCTCTTCGGCGCCGGCGAAAAATCCCAGGCCCGAGCGGAACTGCGCGAGGCGCTGCGCCTCGATGCGGCGCTGCGCAATCAGCCGGAGGCGCAATCGCTGATGGCCGCGACGGGACAGGCGGGGCGATAAGCGCCGCCGGGCTGCGTTCTCGGCCGCTCGGGCCGGATTCGGGCCCTCCAACTCGCGCCAGCGCGAGGAGTTGCCGGGCCATTTCGAAGCGGGGCGAGGGCGGCAACGGCAGGCGGCCACGCGGGGGAGCGGGCGTCTCCTGTCCGGGTGTTCAGAGTTGAGACGCTTTTCTCAGCCTTGAGACTGGCTGGGGGCGCGCCCGCTAGGCATTAATTGCGATTAATACGCTAACATACTGCTGGTCAGCCACTTAGCTCTTGCGGTGGGAGAGGCGAATGGCAGCAGAGCTGCACTTTGGGACGGGCATGAGGCTCCGTCGCATCATGCTTCTCCTAGCCGTGGCTGCGATGCCATTGTGCGCCGGGGCGCAGAGCCGGACGGCGCGCGTGGCGTGCACGGTTCCGGCGGCGGCGGAGCTTACCGCCTCGGGCCAAGGCGCCGCCGGGAACGTCGTCGTGGCCGCCCCGGGAGCCACGACCACTCTGACTTTCAGTTATCGCGCCAGCAAGATCGCGGGCCGGGTGGCGATTACCGTGCGCGCCTTGCCGGCCGGCGCGCGCGACGCCGCTCCGGTCGAGCTGCATGTGGCCGGCAGCAACGCGCCCATCGTCGTCGCCCCCGGCGGCGGCGCGGTGGTGGTGTGGAGCGCGGGCGCCGGCGCCCATGGATGGCGCCGCATGCTGGAAGTGCAATACGCCACCGCAGCGCAGCCCGTGCGGCTGGTCTATTCCATCGCGGCTAGCTAGCCCGCGGCGGCGGCTCGCGCAGCAAGCGATAGAGGGTAGCGCGGCTGATGCCGAGCACCTGCGCCGCGCGGACCTTATTGCCGTGGAGGCTGTGCACGACGGCGCGCGCGTGACGCCGCTCGAGCTCGGCCAAAGTTTCGAAGTCCGCAGCGCCGGGCGCAGCACCGGGCGCGGCCGCCCCCGCCTTGCGCGCCGCCGCCGCGCCGCGCACTTCGCTGGGCAAATCGCGGGGCTCGATCCAGTTGCCTTCGGCCGACAAGCAGGCCCGCGCCATGACGTGATCGAGCTCGCGCACATTACCCGGCCAATCGTAGCGCTGCAGCGCCGCCAGCGCGCGCCGGGACACGCCGCGAACGGCTTTGCCGTATTGCGCGGCATAAAGGCGCGCGAAATGGCCGGCGAGCAAAGCCAGATCTTCCCCGCGCCGCGCGAGCGGGGGCACCGCGATCTCGAACGCCGCCAGGCGAAAATACAGGTCCTCGCGAAAGCGCCCCGCCGCGACTTCCTGCTTGAGCTCGCGGTTGGTCGCCGCCACCACGCGCACGTCCACGGTGCGCGGCGCGACCGCGCCCACGCGCGTCACTTGCTGCGACTGGATGACCCGCAGCAGCTTGCCTTGCATGGCCAGAGGCATTTCGCCGATCTCATCGAGAAACAGCGTGCCTTGGTGCGCCGCCTCGAAGAGCCCGATCTTATCGGCGGCGGCGCCGGTGAGGGCGCCTTTGACATAGCCGAAGACTTCGCTCTCGAACAGGCTTTCCACGATCGCGGCGCAATTGCAGATCACCAGCGATCCGGCAGCGGCGGGAGAGAGGCGATGCAGCGCGCGCGCCACCATCTCCTTGCCGCTGCCGGTCGGGCCGGTGATGAGCGCGGTGCGGTAGTGCGGCGCCAGCCGGCGCACGTTGCGCATCAGCTCGAGCATGGGCGCGCTCGCGCCGATCATGCCCTCGCTCGCGAATTCCTCCCGTTCTTCCCGCGTCAGCTCGGCTTCGGGATGCCGCCGCGCGTAATCGCGCAGCCGCTCCTCCACGCATTGCCGCAGCCGCTCGATCGAGAACGGCTTCTCCAAGTAATCCGACGCGCCCTTCTTGATCGCCTCCACCGCTGAGGCGGTGGAATAGAATCCGGTCAGCAGCACGATCTCCGCCTCCGGGTCGCTGGCATTCATCCGCGCCAGCAAGTCCATGCCATCCAGATCCGGCAGGCGCAAATCGAGCAGCACGATGCGCGGCCGCGCCGCGCAAAACAACTCCCATCCCGCCGCGCCGGTGGCCGCGCTCCGCACCTCGACCGCAAGGTCTTCCAAACTGGAGCGCAGCAGATCGAGCACGTCGGCGTCGTCGTCGATCGCTAACACTACGGGCTTAGTCAGACCCTGCCCCTTAGTACAGGCTCGCTTGGCCACGGCGATATTCCTCATAGATGACTTTCAATGGTTCATCGGCTGGAGGCAATGAAATCCCGCAGGAGGACAGCATCAGACTGGTAATCGGACGCGGTACGTCCGTCCAGTGTCACTTTCCGGCCGCCCCGGAGAAGCTCCCGAAGCGGCGCAAGACTCGCATCTCTAAGAAACGACTAATCTAAGAATTCCCTCAGTCTCCCGGCTCGTTTGGCGCGGCAGTTGCATCTTTAGCCAGCGAAACCGGCCGATGGGGCCAGATCGAAACGGGCTCAGGGCCGCGGAAACCGAGGAGATGAACACCATGATGCGCAAGATCACGTTTCGCACCCTTCTTCTGGCCTTGCTGGCGGGCGGGCTGTCGCTGCTGCCCGCCGCCGCCCAGTCCACCTCCGGCGTCGTAACCCTGACGGTGAACGTGCCGAGCGCGGGCGAGCTGACCATTACCTCCGGCTCGGCGGTCACGCTGACGCAGACCGGCGACACCTTCACGCAGCCTTGGGTGTCGAGCACCCCGACGCAAGTGCAGTTCTCGTATCGCGCGAGCAAGTCATCGGGAAAGGTCACGCTGACCGTGCAGGCGACCAACTTCACCGGCACCGACAACAACGTGCCGCCGCTGTCGAATCTCTCGATTCAGGCGACCGCCGGCAGCATCAGCTCCGGCACCCTGACCACCACGGCGATCCCGATGTCCACGACGCCCACGACGCTGTTTGCCAACGGGGCCGGCTCGCACGCCTTGCTGCAAACCTTCAGCGTGGCGTACACGCTGGCGGCGGGCGACTACGCGGCTGACAACTACAGCAGCAGCGTGACTTACACGCTGGCTTGGCTGTAAACCTCCTGGCATCCGCGCAGTCAACACCGGCGGGTGGCGCGGCCCTCGCGCCGCCCGCTTCTGGCCGCCGACGTGCGAGACAACGGTTGGAAGCTGCCGCCATGACACGCCATCTGCACCTTCGTTCAGTTCTTCGCGAGTGCGCCGCCTGGGCCTGCCTGGCCTCGCTCGGCCTGCTCTGGCCGGCGAGCGCGCGCGCGCAAACCGGCGGTCTCAAGCTCGCCATCTCGCCGCTGCGGGTCGAGTTCAACCTGCAACCCGGCGCTTCCTATACCGACGCCGCGCATGTCGCCAACGATGGCACAATGCCGGTGCGGCTGCTGGCCACCGTCAATGATTGGACGATCACCGCGGCGGGCTCGCCCGAGTTTTTGCCTCCGGGAGCGCCGGCACCGGATCCCTTCGCCTGCGCCGCCTGGATTCGGCTCTCGCCCGACAGCTTCGAACTCGCGCCCGGCGCCATGCAGCGGGTACGCTTCACGGTGCAAGTGCCCCCGGGCACGCCCGCCATGGGCTGCCGCGCGGCGCTCTTGTTCACCTCGGCGCCGCCGCTGGTCCGGCCGGTGGGCAAGCAAGTGCTGACGCGAGCGCGACTCGCCTCGATCCTTTACATTCGCGTGGGCCATCCCGAAGTGGCCGGCGGCGCCGCCGACGTCTCGCTCACACCGGCCGGCAGCGGCGCCTGGGCGATGTCGCTCGTGGTGCGCAATCAAGGCCGCACGTATTTCCGCGCCAATGGCCAACTGACGCTGCTCGATGCCGCCGGCCAGGTGCTGGCGCAAGCGCCGCTCGACAGCCAAATCGTGCTGCCCGGCACGGCGCGAAGGTTCACGTTTCCGGTGACGGCATCGCTGGCGCCCGGCACCTACCGCCTGCGTGCGACCGTGGATGTCGGCGAGCCGGCGCTGTCGCGCATCGAGAAGTCCGTCGTCATCGGCGCCGCGCCCGCCGCCAGCCTCGCGGGCAAGCCGTGAAGCCGCGCGGGCACAGCACGCCTGGCCCGCGCCTACTCTTCGCGGCCGCGCTTGTGCTCGCCGCCGCCTGCGCGGTTCGGGCGCAAACACCCGGGCCTCCCGGCGGGATCCTCGTCGGCGCGGAAGCGCTGGACGAATCCGGCACACAGCTCTACCTGCCGGCCGGCTTCGGCCCGCGGCAATATGGCTGGCTCGTCGACTACGAGCAAGCCACCGCCCGCGACGGCACGTTCTCGCTGTCGCTCGATTCGGCGACCGACGGCAACGTGTGGCGCAGCGGCAACAATCTCGCCGCCTGGCGCAACGCGCCGCTGCTCGGCGGCCAGGCGAACTTCTTCGGCGGCACGGTCCTGGCGCCGTCCGATCTCCTGGACACTCATTTCGCCAATCTGTTCAGCCCGCAGCTGATGCTCTCGGGCGGAGAATTCACCTGGCAGCGGCAGAGCGGGTGGCAGTTGGCGCTGTTCGCGGGCCGCAACCTGATTTCGCAGGGACCGTACATTCCCTTTTTCACCTCCGCGCCCGATCTGCTGTGGGGCGCTTCGTTGCGGCCGCCGCAATGGCATCGCTGGCAGTTCGAGGCCCGCTATCTGCGCACGCGCGCAGCGGCGACGAGCGGCCCGCTGCTGAACGGCGCGCTGGGCGCGGTGCCCGCGAGCTCGCAAGAGCTTTATCTCAACGGAAACTGGCGCTGGGACAAGGATTCGCAATGGCTGAACGAGATCGCGGTTTCGCGAGCCGCGGCCAAGCCGGACGGAACCGGCGGATCGTTCATCTCCTTCGCCAGCGGCCCGGTGCTGGAGCGGCCGCGCTACGACGTGCAGGCTTACGCCTTGCGGCAAGGCGCCGATTACTTCCCGGTCAGCAACGAAGTGCTGGGCGATCGCGAGGGCGGCTATGTGGCGGCCGATCTTCGTCCCTGGCGCCGGTGGAGCTTCTCGGGCAATGCGGCCGACTTGCGCGACAACGTGCAGAACAACGCTGCGACGCCGACGCTCGACGCTCTCAGCACGAGCGCGGCGGCAACGTTCAGTCCCGGCGAGGGCTACAGCCTGACCGGCAGCGTCAATCAGACGGCATTGAGCTCGCCCGCCAATGGCGCGCCGGGCGCGGGAGGCGCGGCCCGCCTGTGGGCCACGCAGGTGCAAGCCGCGCGCGTCTATGGCCCGAATCAAACGCAATTGCGCTGGCAAGATTGGGTGACCCACGCCGCCGCGGGCCTGGGCGCCACTTCGGCCATCCAAACCGAGGAGGTGCAGCAGCAGCGCAATTTCGGCGGGAATTTCCTGTCCGCCGCCTTCGGCTTGCAGCAAGGCAACAACAGCGGCAGCCCGCACGCGCTCTCCCTGCACATGAACTTGGCCGCGGACCTCAACTGGGGGCAGCGGGTTTCGCTGTTCGCCAGCGGGCAGATCGGCCGCGATCTTCGCGATCAATCGGCGCTCTCGCTCACTTCCATTCGCACGTGGGTGGCCGCGGTGCAGGTGCACCTGCCGGCGCAGTTCGAGCTTTCCGGGCAATTCGTGCGCAACGCCGTCGTCTCGCAGCTCAACGCACAGCGCCTGCTTCTAGCGGGCTTGGCTTCCGGGCCGGTCGCGCTGCTGCCCGGCACCTCGCAGCAAGTCGTCTTCGTGCGGCTGACCAAGAGCTTCCGCTGGGGCGCACGCGTGCCGATGTGGGGCAGCGCCGGGGGGACCTTCAGCTCCTCGCTCGCGCCGAGCTACGGCTCGGTCGAGGGCGTCGTTTTCGACGACCGCGCGCACACGGGCGAGCGCGCGCCCGGGGACGAGGGGCTGGCGGGCGTCGTCGTGCGCTTGAACGGCGCCGTCGCCACCTCGGACACGCACGGGCGCTTTCAATTCAACGGCGTCCGCACCGGCCATTACACACTGGAGATCGACGTGGACCACTTGCCGGTGCGCTACACGCCCCCGCCCGAGACCGAGATTCCCATCGAGGTGCGCGCCAGCGGCACGCCCGCCGTGCAAATCCCATTGCAGTTAGCCGGCTCGATTCGCGGCCAGGTGCGCAGCGAGGGCGCGAGCGACCTCGCGGGCATCGCCCTGCGCTTGACGCCGGGCCATGAACTGGCCTTCACCGACAGCAGCGGCGCCTTTCACTTCGACAACGTTCCGCCCGGGCGCTATGCCGTGCAAGTGCTCAAGGATTCCTTGCCGCCCGGCGTGGCAATCGAGGGGCGGGGGCAAGCGCCGGTGGCGGTGGCGAGCGGAGCTGTAGCGGCGAGCCCGACGCTGCGCCTCCATTCGACCGCCCAGCCCCGTCCGGTGCAAGTGATCGAGGCGCCCGCCGAGCAAATCGTCGTGCCGCTCGTCGCACCGCCGCCGGCGCAGGCCACAGCGCAAGCCGGGAAGGCGACGACCCGTCCTGCCAAACTCAAGCCCGTGCCCAGCCGCTGCCGGCCGAGCGGGCGCTTGCGCCGGGGGCGACATTCCTTGCGCCGGCACCGGGCGCGCTCCAAAGCGCGCCGAGCCCGTCCGCGCGCGAGGCACGCGACTGCCCATCGCGATTCCGCCGGGCGAAGCCGGCGCCGGGCGCGCGCGGCGCTGCGCCGGAGGCCGAGGCGGCGCCTGCGCGCGGCGACGCGCCGCAAGCGCTTCACGGTTCGCCGCAGGCCGGCGGCTTCCCGCCGCGCGCGGGCGGCGGGCGGCGCAGCCAACGGGCCGGGCGCCCGCCATCGCGCGACCGTCCTAAAGCGCATCGATTGCCTTGAGTTGCAGCGCTAGCCGGAATTACGCAAGCGATCGCCGTTCTACCAGACGCGGCAGGCCTTCGGACCGCGGTTCATCGCGGTATTCGGACCACAATGAAAGGCCGCCGCGAAATCCGGATCGTTTTGCACCGCGCCATCGACGCGGAAGCGGCCTGGCGAATGCGGGTCCACCGTGGCCTCCAGGCGCGCCATCTGCGGCCGCACGTTTTGGCACCAGATCTGTCCGTAAGCCACGAAGAACAGTTGCGCCATCGTAAAGCCGTCAATGGAGCGGTGCATGCCCTGCGGCCCGAGCACGGACTCGAGCGCCGCGTAAGAGATGCGGAGGCCGCCGTTGTCGGCGGTGTTCTCGCCCAAGGTGAGGCGGCCGTTGAGATGCACGCCCGGCACGGGGCTGAAGCCGGAATATTCATCCACCAAACATTGCGCCCGCTGATCGAAGGCTTTGGCGTCCGCTTCCGTCCACCAATCATGCAAGTTGCCGTGCGCGTCGAATTTGCGGCCTTCGTCGTCGAAGCCGTGCGTGAGCTCATGCCCGATCACCACGCCCATGCCGCCGAAATTGGCCGCGTCGGGCGCCTGGGCGCTGAAAAACGGCGGCTGCAGGATGCCGGCGGGAAAGACGATTTCGTTGCGGTTGGGCGAGTAATAGGCGTTCACCGTGGGCGGCGTCATGCCGAATTCATTCTTGTCGGGCGGCTTGCCGATGAACGAAAGGCGGCGATGCACCTCGAAGGCGTCGGCGCGCACGACGTCGCCGAGAAAGTCGGTGCGGCTCAGGCGAATGGAGCTATAGTCGCGCCACTTTTTGGGATAGCCGATCTTGTTGACGATGGCATGCAGCTTCACCAGCGCCTGCCGCTTGGTCGCCTCGGTCATCCAGGGCAGGTCGGTGATATCGGTTTCCAGCGACCGCTCCAGCGCCTGCACCATCTGCTCGGCGCGCGCTTTGCTGCTCGGCGGGAAATAGCGCGCGACGTAGAGCTGGCCCAGGGCCTCGCCCAATTCTTCGTCGGTATAGCGCACGCAGCGCTTCCAGCGCGCCTGTTGCTCGGGAGCGCCGGTCAGCGTTTTGCCGTAGAAAGCGAAGTTCGCATCGACAAAGGGTTGCGACAAGTAGGGCGCAGCGGCATGCACCCAATGCCAACGCAGGTAGGTTTTCCAGTCGGCGAGCGGACGCGCGGTGACGGCCGTTTGCAGGGCGGTGAAGAAGCCCGGCACGGCGACATTGATCTCGCGCACCGGCGGGGCGCCCACCTCGGTAAAAAAGCTGGTCCAATCGAGCGCCGGCGTCAGCCGCTCGAGTTGTTGCGCCGTCATCTTGTGATAGACGCGATTGGGATCGCGGCGGGCGGCGCGCTCCAGGGATGCCTGCGCCAAGGCGGTTTCCACGCTCAAGACGGTGGCGGCTTCGCGGCGCGCCTGAGCGGGCGCGTCGCCGAGCAGCGTGAACATCTGGGCGACGTGGGCTTCGTATTGCTGCCGGAGAGCGGCCGATTTCGGATCGGTCCGGGTGTAATAGTCGCGATCCGGCAGCCCCAGCCCGCCTTGGTCGGCGGCGCCGATGACCATATCCGAGTTCTTGAAATCGGGCCGCGCGCCGAAGGAAAACATCACCGCGACGCCCTCGCGGTGCAGCCGCGCCACCTCCGCCATCAACTCGGCGCGGGTATGGATCGCGGCGATGCGCGCGAGCTCCGGCCGGAGGGGACGATCCCCGAGACGATCGATCTCGCCGGTATTCATGCAGGCGGCGTAAAAGTCCCCGACTTCCCGCTCGACCTGGGTGCGCCCGGGGCGGTCCGCCTCGACTCCGTCGAGAATGCCGCGCAGCTCCCGCCGATTGTTCTCGGCGAGCTCGTTGAAGCGCCCCCAGCTCGATTGGTCGGCGGGGATCGGGTGAGTGGCGTTCCAGGTGCCGCAGGCGTACTGGAAAAAGTCCGTGCAAGGATCGGCCTGGCGGTCCAGCGCCGACAGATCCACGCCCGGCGTCAAAGGCGACTGCGCCCAGGCGGCCGCCGACAGCACGGCCACGCCCACGATTCCCACGACGATGCGCCAAC
This sequence comes from Terriglobia bacterium, assembly GCA_021323595.1. GTDB lineage: Bacteria > Acidobacteriota > Terriglobia > Terriglobales > SCQP01 > JAJPKR01. Next base: position 92,427 of record JAJPKR010000014.1, read on the forward strand.
GCACGCCGACACCTCCCGCCGCGCCGTATGGCGCGAACCCGCCATTAAATCACAAGCGGGCGGCGCAAGGCGAGGGTGTGTCGAGGCCGCCGGCTAGCCGCTGTACGCCGTGGGATCCGCCAGGATCTTCTCGATTCCATCGCGCAGGCTTTGCAAGCTGAGCGGCTTGGCGATAAAAAACGGCACGCCGGTGCTCTCGGCCATCTGCGAATCGTAGCCGGTCATGAAGAGCACGGGGACCTGCGGCCAGAGGCGGTGCAGCCGCTCCGCCAACTGATGTCCGTTCATCTCCGGCATGGTGATATCGCTCACAACAAGATCGAAGCCGCTCTTCTCGCGCGCCGCCAGATCCAGGGCCTGGCTGGGCAGGGTCATGGTAGTGACTTCGTGGCCCAAATGCTTCAGCATTTCCGCCGTGGTTTCCGCCACCGCGGGTTCATCCTCGACCAGCAGGATGCGCACACGCTTCATCGGGACGCCTCCATCGCGACCGCTGCTTCAGCGGCCGGAGCAAACGGCAACAATATTTCGAACCGCGCGCCCTGGCCCGGCGCGCTGTCCACCGTAATCACTCCTCCGTGTCCCTGCACAATACCGTACACGATTGCGAGGCCAAGTCCAGTGCCTTTGCCGGGCATTTTCGTGGAAAAAAATGGCTCGAAGATGCGGCTGCGCACCTCGTCCGACATTCCGTGCCCATTGTCACTGACCGAAAGGACAGCCCAGCAGCCCGGTTCCTTGTCGGGCGGCGCGAAGTCAGCCCGGTCCTCAAGGCTGACGACCAGCCGCCCGCCCGCCTCCGGCAGCGCTTGGCGCGCGTTCAGGCACAAGTTCAGCAGCACCTGCTGCAATTGCGTTCTGTTGCCGCGCACGCTCCCGGGGCGGCAGCGGATATCGACGGCGATGGTGATGTTTTCCGGCAGGCCGCTGCGCAGCATCTCGCAGGTTTGGCTGACGAGCGCGGCGAGATCCAGCGGCGCCATCTCCACGCGCTGGCGCCGGGAGAAGGCCAGCAGCTGCGCCACCAAGTCCGCGGCGCGCCGGCCGGAATCGCCAATGGTGCGAATGCGGTCGGCGCAATCGCCGGGCAGGCTATCCTCGTATTTCACCTTGATCAACTCGACCTGCCCGAGCACCGCGGTCAAAAGATTGTTGAAGTCGTGAGCCACGCCCGCGGTGAGCGTGCCGATGGCCTCCATTTTTTGCGATTGCAGGAGCTGGCTTTGCAACTGCTTTTCGGCGGTGACGTCCCAGAGCACGCTGCGCGCGCCCGTCCACTTGCCGCTGCGGTCGAAGGTGGCGCGAATGAAAAAACGCATGGTGTGCGTGCGCCCGTCAGCGCCGAGGAAATCGGCCTCGAGGCCGTCCAGTCTGCCGGCGCGCCGCACCTGCTCCAGCACCGCTTCCGGCGAGGGCAGGGAGGCGGCAGAAGCGGGCACGGTGAATTCCCGGATCAAATGGCCGATCACGCACTCCCGCGGCAGCCCGAGAATGTCGAGCGCGACCTGGTTGATTTCGGTGACTTCTCCGCGGGAGTTCACGGTGTGATACCAGAGCGGGGAGCGGTGAAACAGATCACTCAGGTAATCGCGGCCGGCTTCCGCCAAGCCCCTCTGCTCATCCACCGCGAAGAGCACCATGGCGAGCCCGCAGAAGACCTTGCTGATCAGCGTCTGCGCGTCCACCAAGGCGCCGGTCTCGATCTGGGCCCAGGTGGCCCACAGCCAAGGCGCAAGAACAAATCCCAAACCCCAGCCGATCAGCGCCAGCGCCAGCACCCAGCGGGTGAGGCGAGAGCCGATTCCCAGGCGCAAGATCGCCAGGCCGCCGATAATGGGCAAGACGCCAAAAGCCACCGTCTGCGCCACCGGCCGCCATTCCGGCTTGAAGACGACCCAGGCAGCCAAGACCGCGGCAAAGGCGCGTGCGCCCCAGCCCACGGCGCGCCGCCGCCCGCTCACCTTTCCGGCCTCTTCGGCGCGGGCGCCAACCGGCAAGTAAAATACCCAATCCACGAACAGCAGGATGGCCAGCACCAAAAGCCCGTCGGCAACGGCGCCGGTGAGCGGCATGCCGATGCCGGCGCGCTGCAGCACTTGCAGAAAGAAATGCACCGCCATCACGCCCCAGGCCCACAGCCAAGCGCGGCGCAAGCGCCGGCGCGCTGGCGGGAATGGCACGTAGAGCAGCACAACCGTGATCGCAACCGCGGCGCAGGCGCCAAGAAGCGAAATCGAGGCGTTGAAATTCACGGCTGGTCCCGACACTACCGCGCCGGCGGCGCGGAAACAAGCTGGCCGGTAACTCTCTTGCCATTACTCATACGGACCCGATTCTTTAGAATTTCCTAATTCGCCGGGCGCTCGGGGAAGGGTCGGCGAGGGCAGGGCCGCACAAGGCCGGCGCTAGGCCGCCGCGCCCGGCGAGGAGCGATCGTCCCGGGCGGGATGCTGCGGCGGACGGCGAGATAAGCGCACCAATCGAAAGATCGAATAGGCGCTGGCGGCGATGGCGACGAAGACCAAGAAATAGATCACGTAACGGAAACTGGGCGTATTCAGCCAGGCGACGATGCCGCGCCCGAACTTGACGGCGAGCGCGGCCTCGATGAAAAAGCGGGCGAAGCGCATCGCGCCCAGCACCAGCATGAAGCGCGTTTTCGGCACCTCCAGCGCGCCCGCTGCCAGCACCCATGCGGTGTAAGGAAACGGCGGCGGAATGATGGCCGGCGCGGCGAACAGTTCCGGCCCATAGCGGGTGACGCGGTTGTGCAATTGCTGGTAGCGCCGGGGCGAAATCTGGGCCTTGATGAACGTCTCGCCGCCTTTGGCGCCCACCCAATAGCTCACGTAGGAGCCGATCACCGATCCGACGGTGGCGCCGATGGCATACAAATAGAATTGATCGCGCTGCACCGATGAAAGCACGATTACCAAGATGTCGTTGGCAAAGGGCAGGGTCAAAAAGCTGGAGTCCAAGGCACTGAGGATTACCAGGCCAAAAAAGCCGAGATGCAAGAAGAAATAGAAGATCGCGGCGGCCCAGCCTTTATGAACCGGCAAAAGCGGGCGCGCCGCTTTCGCCGGCACCTGCAGAATCAGCGCCGCGAGAGCGAAGCAGCGCGGCCGCTCCGGGCCGGGGAGCGATTCCCGCTGCCCGCGGCTTACGGGCTTCGAGGCGTGCCCGCAAGCGTTCCGGCGCGCGGGCGCCTCACGCAATTGACTTACTGCACCCACTGCAGCCGTGCCGTGATCCGAGCCGAAAAATCCTCTTCCGCTTCCGACCACAATCGCCGCCGGTCGGGATGCACCGCCGCCGCGAGGCGATTCGAAAACGCAACCAGAGCCGCCAAATTCTCCTGGAACTTGCGTTTGGTTTCCACATTGGCCGGCTGCTCGGGAGCTAAAAACAGCGCTTCCGGACCTAAGTCGATCGCCAGATCGCCCTCCTCGCGCGGGCACGCCGCCGCGGCGCTCTCGAAATGAGGGCCGAAGAGGGCAACCCGGACCGGGCTGGGAGTTCGCTGCCAAGGAGAGCCGGGTGGCGCCGAGGCCGGCACCCACACGTCCCAAGCGCTCTCGGCTTCGAAGGCATAGTCGTCGTGGAGGTGTTCGCGCAACAGCGCGATCGCCTCGGCAATCGCGAGCCCGGGCGCGAAGCGTTCCTCAAGCAGCGCCGGCTGCGTCCAATCGAGCGGCGTCACGCGCACGCCGCGCACGCCCGGCGCGAGGCGCGACTCGGGCAACGCGCGCAGGGCAGCTTCGAGGGGAGCCAGGGTCGGTTGGGCGCGCGGCGGCAGCCACAAATTCAGAAAGACCCGATCCGCCATGCGCTCTCAGGTTATCGCGAGAAGCGAGCCGCGTGTCGCAGCCGTTCGCTACTCGCGAATTCGCACTTTGGATTGGCCTGCGCGGGCTTAAAATGCGTTGCAGATGGATAGCCCTCAGGAACGCGCCTATCGTTCGGCATTCCGCCGGGTGGAGGCTTTGCAGATCGAACTCGCCCGCCACGTCTATTCGGTCCAGAGGCGCCAAGAGGCGGAGCGCAAGCTGGAAGAAGCCATGAAGGCTTTGGATGCGGCGCGCCGCGATCTGCTGCGCCTGCGCCGCCTCAAACAGGCCGCTTAACCGCCGCGCCTTTCACAATCGCCGTCACGCGGCCGTTTTTCCCGGGCTGGGCGCGCGCCTGCCTTCGGCTCGTGAAACGTTCCGGCCCGGGCTAGACTGGCGGCGTGACCGGATTGCGTTGGAGCGCGGCCGTGATCGCGATCACGGCGCTGTTTTTGCCGGCGCTCAGCTTTATGGCGCCGGGCATTCGAGCCCGCTGGTCTATCGCCGGCATGACGGAAGCGTTGGGGCAAGCGGCGCGGCCCGCGTCGGAGCCCGCCCGCCACGGCGAACAACCCACGCTGCCCCAGGTGATGCGGCAAATCCTGCGAATACGCGCGCAATTCGAACAGCTCTCACGCCGCCGGCAAGCCTCGATCCCGTGGTCCTATCGCTTGGCCGCCGCGATTCCGGCGGTGCTGATCGTTGCGGGGATTTGCGCGATTCTCGCCCTGGTGGCGGTGGCCGCGCGTTGGCGCCGCGTTTTGCAGGCGGCGGCGGTGATCGGGGCCTGCGCGGCGGTGTATGTCTTGAGCGCGGCCGCAATCCTCGCGCGCGTCATCGGCCGCGAGATCGCCTCCGGCGCCGAGCAGGCACAAAAAGCCCTGCCGCTTTTGGGCGCCCTCGACCTGGGCGGACGCCTGCGGGCTGAAATTCAGGTCAGCGCGCAGCCGGGCCTATATATCCTTCTCGCCGCATTCCTGGCGCTCCTGCTCTTGCCTCTGCCGCCGCGGCGGCGGGTGGCGTAGATTCAGCCGAGAGGCGCGGCCAGGCCATGGCATCCTAAGGCGTGGCTGCGCGAACCATCCTGGTGACCGGCGGCGCGGGCTATATCGGCGCGGTCATGTGCGAGGCCTTGCGCGAGCATGGGATGCAGGCCGTCGTGCTCGACAACTTGAGCCACGGTTATCGCGACGCAGTGCCGCCGGGAGCGGTGTTCGTGGGCGGCGACGTCGGCGATGCCGCGGTCGTTCGCGAACTCTTCGCGCGCCACGCGATTGACGCGGTGATCCATATGGCCGCCTACATTGAAGTGGGCGAATCCATGCTGGCGCCGCGCAAGTATTTCGACAACAACTTCGCCCGCCCGCTGGTTCTGCTGGAAGCGATGGAAGGCGCGGGGGTGCGGAAATTCGTTCTCTCGTCGACGGCAGCGGTATACGGGGCGCCGGAACGCGTGCCGATTCCCGAGGACGCGGCGCTGCGGCCGCTGAACCCCTACGGCTGGAGCAAGCTGATGCTGGAGCAAGCGCTGGCTTGGCATGCCGCCGCTCGCGGGTGGCGCTACGCCGCCCTTCGCTATTTCAATGCCGCCGGCGCCACCGAGCGTTGCGGCGAGCGCCACCAGCCGGAAACGCATTTGATTCCGCTGGTTCTGGAAGCGGCCGCCGGGGAACGCGAGGCGATCGCGATCTTCGGCAGCGACTACGACACGGCCGACGGCACCTGCATCCGCGATTACATCCACGTGCGCGACCTGGCGGAAGCCCATATCGTGGCGCTGCGCCAGCTCGACGAGCCGGCGAGCGCGACGGCGGATTTGGCCGCGCATGCGTGGAACATCGGCAACGGCCAAGGATTTTCGGTGCGGGAAGTGATCGCCGCCGCGGAAAAGGTTTGCGGACGCAAGATCCCGACTCAACTCCATCCGCGCCGGCCCGGCGACCCGCCGGCGCTCGTCGCCTCCGCCGCCAAATTGCAGGCCGCCGGCTGGCGACCCCGGCACACGAACCTCGAAGAGATCATCGCCTCGGCCTGGCATTGGAAACTCAGGCAGCCCCAGGGGTTAGCCGCCGGGAAGCCGGGCTCGGGGAAGGCGCTTTCGTCTCCCGGCGCCTAACGCCGCCCGGCTTTCCGCACAGGCGTCCGGCAACCTTCCCTAATGGAAATTGGGCTGGGCAGGGTTCACAATAGAAACAGCACAAGACAGAGGGAATCGGACGCGTCCTCGCGGGGATTATGAAGGGATGCTGAAGCCGCATCCCACGGTAACCCGGCCCGGCGCAATACGTTACGAAAGTTGAAACGTGGCTGGCATGGGTTTAGTCCATTAAGCGAGCAGCAAAACGAAAGCCCCCGGGCCAAGCCCGGCGGAGGTGCCCTATGCGGCGGTTCTTCAATTCATGGCGTTCGATCTCAGGGATGAGCCTTTTGGTTGGCGTGGCCCTGTTGTTGGCCGCGCCGCCAGCCCGCGCCGACTCCCCCGGCGTCGCCCGGATCAGCCTGGTGAACGGCGACGTCAGCATGCTGCGCCAAGGCGGCAACGCTTGGACGTCGGCGGTCTTGAACACGCCGCTGGTGCAGGGCGACGAGATTTACGTGCCCGGGGACGGGCGCGCCGAGATCGAGTTTGACTATGCCGACGTCGCCCGTTTGGCGGCCGGCACCGATCTGGTGATTTCCAGTTTCAACGGCAATCAGCTGCAGGTGCAATTGAAGAGCGGCACGCTCAGCTGCAGCGCCATCGGCGACCATTTTCTCAACACGGAAATCGACACGCCGAACATGAGCGTGCGGCCGACGCAGGGCGGGACGCTGCGCGTGGACGTGGTGGATGCCAGCCACACCAGCGCCACCGTATGGTCGGGCACGGCGCAGGTCTTCACGCCGCAGGGTTCGGTGGTGGTGCGCGCCGGCCAGCAAGCGCAGATCGAAGGCAGCAGCAATCCCCAATTTCAAGTGGTGGACGCGCCGCAGCAAGACGCGTGGGACCAGTGGGTGAACACTCGGGAAAACCGGATTCTCGACGCGCGCGACTATCGCGACCGCTACGTCAACACGGAGATTTACGGCGGCGAGGATCTCGACAGTTACGGCCACTGGGTCTGGGTGCCGGGCTACGGCCGTTGCTGGACGCCGCTCTACACCGTCGCCGACTGGTCGCCGTATTATTTCGGCCGCTGGGTGTGGACGCCGTACTACGGCTGGACGTGGGTTTCCTATGAGCCGTGGGGCTGGGCGCCGTACCACTATGGCCGCTGGTTCTGGAGAGCCGGCTTCGGCTGGTGCTGGTGGCCGGGAGGCTTTTACGGCCCGCACTGGTGGGCGCCTGCCTATGTCTCCTTCTTCGTCGGCGGCCCGCACTGGGGCCTGAGCTTCGGCTTCGGCGGCTACGGCGGCATCGGCTGGATTCCGCTGGCGCCCTACGAGCCCTACTACGGCTATAGCCGCGCCCGGTATATCACGAACATCACGAACGTGACGAACATCTACAACATCACCAACGTCACGAACGTGACCAACATCAACGGTATGCGCGTGCGCCACGGCGTCGCGATCGACCGCCTGGCGAATGCGCGGGTGCGCGGCGGCATCATTGCCGTTTCACAGCAAGGCTTCGCCTCGGGGCGGGTGGATCAGATCGGGCGCGTGCTGCCGGTGAGCGCGTTGCGCGACGTGCGCAGCGTGCGCGGCACGGCGCCGATCGCGCCCACCCGCGCGGCGCTCGATCCGCTGCCTGGGCGGCGCGGCGTGGCGCCGCCGGCACGTATCCAGGACACACGCGTGTTCAGCCATCGGCCGGTAACGGTACGGGCCAACGAGAGCGCGCGTTTGGCGGCGGTGGAAAATTCGATGGCCAGCGCGCGCAGCCGGGCGGGCTTGACGCCGCGGCTGCCGGTGATGCGCGCCGATGGGCGGCCGGCAGCGCCGGCCGGCGGCATCGGCATGGCGGAGAGCCGCAACGTGCGGCCGGCGAATCCCGCCGGGCCGCGCTTCGAGAACATGCGGCCCCAGCCGGCAGCGGGCAACGCGCCGCGCAGTCTGGGGCAAGTGGCGAACGAGGGCCGCGGGATGCGGCCGGCGAGCCCGACGGTTCCGCGCTTCGAGATCGTGCGCCCGAATGCCGGCTCGGCACCGGGTGACGCGCGCGGTGCCGCGACGGGCGGTACCGCACCGGCCAACGGCGGCTGGCGGCACTTCGGCGCGCCGGCCAACAGCGACCCGCGGATGGCCGCGCCCGCGCCCGCGCCGCGCGCCACAGGCGGCAACGGCGGCGGGTTCGAGAATCACCCCATGGGCGGCTCGGGCGCGCGCGTCAGCGCGCCGCGCGGGAACGCAGATGGCGGCGGGTTCAACGGCCCGGCGCGGGATTCCGCGCCCAGCCGCGGCAACAGCCGCGGGTTCGAGAATCGTCCGGCGGCGCCCCGCGGCGACGCCGGCGGCCGCGCGCCGGCACAGCCGGCGCCGGCACGGCCACAGGCGCGGCCCGCGCCCAGCTCCGACCATCAGCATTTGGCCGGAGCGCGCTTTGAAAACCACCCCATGGGCGCGTACGGGAACTATAGCCGCGCCTCGTCGGACTTCGGCGGCCGCGGCGCAAGCGGCGGCAGCCGCGGTTTCGGCATTTATCGCGGCTCGCCCTCCTACAGCGCGGCAGGGCAGCCGGCCTATCGCAACTCGGGGCCGCGCTACTCGGAACCGCGCTACTCCGCGCCGCAATATTCGACGCCTCGGTATTCCGGCCGAGGCTATTCCGAGCCGCGCTACTCGATGCCGTCGCGGTCGTATTCGATGCCGTCGCGGTCGTACTCGATGCCGTCGCGGTCGTATTCTGCTCCTTCGCGCTCGTACTCGGCGCCTTCGCGCTCGTATTCCGCGCCGCGGTCAAACGGGGGCGGCTGGCATAGCCGGCGCTAGGGCGAATCGTTTACCCGCTTAGCTGATTGCATCCCCCGGCCGCAGCCAGGCCGGGGGATGCGCGGTTCGGCGGACGCGCGGCGAAGACTCGCGAGGCAGGCGCCAGGAAGCGGCGGCGCCCGCGTCGGGCAGGTCCCATCAGCCGCCGGCGGAATGAGACCACCCCAGCGCGATGCGCCACGATGCGCCATCCAGGCGTCGTCTCCAACGAATCGCGGCGGGCACGCTACCCTGGAGAGGATGACCTCCAGCGCTTCCGCCCGCCCGTGGCGCGAGATTCGCGTCGCGCATAGCCCGGATTCCGACGACGCATTCATGTTTTACGCCCTCGCCCAAGGCAAGCTCGATACCGGCGAGCTGCGCTTCACCCACGTCCTGGGCGATATCGAGAGCCTGAACCGCCGCGCGCTGCAGGGCGAATTCGAAATCACGGCGGTCAGCTTCCACGCGTATCCGTACTTGCAAGATCGCTACCGCTTGCTCAATCACGGCGGCAGCGTCGGCTACGGCTACGGGCCGCTGATCGTCGCGCCGCGGCCGATGACGGCGGAAGAGGCCAAGAGCAAGGTCATCGCCATCGCCGGCGAGCGCACGACCTCGGCGCTGGCGCTCAAGCTCTTCGCGCCCGGCGTTCGCACGGTGACGATGCCGTTCGACGAGATCATGGCGGCGGTGCAGGCCGGCCGGGCCGACGCCGGACTGCTGATCCACGAGGGCCAGCTCACTTATGCCGGCGCCGGACTGCACAAGGTCGTGGATCTCGGCGCCTGGTGGCTGGAGGAGACGGGTTTGCCGCTGCCGCTGGGCGGCAACGTGATTCGCCGCGATTTGCCGCCGGAACTGGCGCAGCGCGTCTCGGCATTGCTCAAGGCCTCGATCCAGTACGGCCTGGAGCATCGCCGCGACGGCCTCGCCTACGCGCAGCAGTTCGCGCGCGACATGCCGCCCGAGCTCGCCGACCGCTTCGTGGGCATGTACGTCAATCAGCGTACGATCGGCTACGGTCCCGAGGATAAGCGCGCCATCGAGAAGCTGCTGACGCTCGGCTACGAGCGCGGCATCATTCCCCATCGCCCGCTCCTCGACTTTCTCGACTAGGCCGGCTCATGGCCGAGCAGCCTCCGGAAGCCACCGTTCCGCCTCCGCCTCTCGATCCGCGCCTGCGGCGCAATGTGCCCTTGCTGGGCTTCACGGCGCTTTTCAACGACACGGCGAGCGAGATGGCCTACTGGGTGCTGCCCTACTTCATCACCCTGCTCGGCGCCGGCCCGGCGCTGCTGGGCGTGATTGAGGGCGGAGCCGAGAGCGCGGCCAGCCTGGTGCGGGTCTTTTCCGGCTACCTCACCGACCGCCAGCCACGGCGCAAGCCGCTGGTGGTCGCCGGCTACCTCGTCGCCAACCTGGTCAAGCCGCTGCTCGGATGGGCGACGGCATGGCCGCAGGTGCTGGCGCTACGCGTCGCCGACCGCGGCGGCAAGGGTTTTCGCGGCGCGCCGCGCGACGTGATGATCTCGGAATCGGTGGACCGGGCCAAGCTCGGCGCCGCTTTCGGCTTGCGGCAAGCGCTCGATTCCGCCGGCGCCATTCTCGGTCCGGCGCTGGCGTACTGGATCATGGCGCGCAGCGCGCACAACGTGCGGCTGGTGTTTTGGCTGGCGGCGATTCCCGGGGGCATCGCGGTGGCGCTGGCGTGGGGCTGGCTGCGCGAGACCGGCGGCGCGGCGCCGGCGGTCGCGAAACGGCCGGCGGCGGAGGAGGTGCGGGCGCCGGCGGCGCCCGCCGCCGCGTTCCCCGCCGCGTTCTATCAACTACTCGCCGCCGTCGCGCTGTTCGGGATCGCCAATTTCAGCGATATGTTCTTGATCCTGCGTGCGCAGCAGCTTGGCATCTCGCCCGCCGGCGCGCCGCTGCTCGGGCTGGTCTTCAACGCGGTCTTCGCGGGCCTCTCGTACCCGTTCGGCGGCCTCTCGGATCGCTGGCGGCGCAAATGGCTGATCGGCAGCGGTTATTTGCTGTTCGCGTGGGTGTACTGGAGCTTCGGCGTGATTCATCGCGCGGCGTGGGTGTGGCCGCTATTCGCGATCTACGGGCTTTATCAGGCGATGAGCGCCGGGGTGCTCAGCGCGCTGGTGGCCGAAACGGTGGGACCGCAGGCCCGCGGCCGCGCGTTCGGCTGGGTGGCCAGCGTCGCCGGCGGCACGGCGCTGGCGGCCAGCGTTTTGGCAGGCTGGCTGTGGCACCGCGCCGGTCCGGCGCTGCCCTTCGAGCTGGCGGCGGTGCTGGCGGTGATTGCCGCCGGGTTGATTTTCGCGCTGTAGCCGCACGAGCCATGCGGGTCGCAGAGGCGCGGCCGCATGGCTTGCGGCTGATCGTCCGAAGTCGAGCGGAGCGGCGGACAGCTGCTTCTTCGCGGCATCCGCGCGCCGCGGCGGGGACGATTTCCCTTCCCCCCAGCGCGCCGGCGGCGGCTATTGCGGCAGATCTTCCAGGTCGCGCCAATTGGGCCCGACGCCGATATCCACGGTGAGCGGCACGTCCAAGGCGGTGACCTGCTCCATCTCGTCGCGCACCCAGGCCGCGACCTCGCCCGCCTGGGCGCGGGGAGCTTCGAGCACCAACTCATCGTGCACCTGCAAGAGCAGGCGCGCCGCGCTCGCTTCGCGGCGCAGCCGCGCCGCCACGCGGATCATGGCCAGCCGCATGAGATCCGCCGCCGTGCCTTGCAGCGGCGTGTTGACGGCGGTGCGCTCGGCGAATCCGCGCAAGGTGGCGTTGCGGCTGGCGATATCCGGGATGGGGCGGCGGCGGCCGAAGAGCGTGCGCACCGCGCCTTCTTGCCGCGCCTGCGCCAGGGTGCGGTCAATGAAGCCGCGCACGCCGGCGTAACGGTCGAAGTAGCGGGCGATGATCCGCGCCGCCTCGGCTTGTGGGATGCCGAGCTGGCGCGCCAGGCCGAAGGCGGAAAGGCCGTAGACGATCCCGAAGTTGATGGCTTTGGCGCGGCGGCGGTGCTCGGGCGCGACCTCGGCGAAGGGCATGCCGAAGATCTCGGCGGCGGTGAGGGCGTGAATGTCATCGCCGCGGCGGAAGGCCGCCAGCAAAAGCGGGTCCTGGCTGAAGTGAGCGAGCAGGCGCAGCTCGATCTGCGAATAATCGGCGGCGATCAGCAGATGGCCGGGGGCAGCGCGAAAGGCGGCGCGAATGCGGCGGCCGAGCTCGCTGCGGATGGGAATGTTCTGCAGGTTGGGGTTGCTCGAGGCCAGCCGCCCGGTGGCAGTGCCGACTTGCGTGAAGGTGGTGTGCAGGCGTCCGGAGGCGTCGGCGAAGCGGGGCAGCGCCTCGGCGTAGGTGGATTTCAGCTTCGCCACCTGGCGATAATCCAGCACCAGGCGCGCCACGTCGAACTGATCGGCGAGCTGCTCGAGCACATCCACGGCGGTGGAAAGCGACTTGCCCTTGCCGCGCCGGGGCGGCTGCGGCAGCCCCATTTTTTCGAAAAGGATCTCGCCCAGCTGCTTCGGCGAGTTGAGGTTGAACTCGACGCCGGCCAGGGCGAAGATGCGGCGTTCGAGCGCGGCGCCGCTCTGGTCGAGTTCACGCGTGAGCTCGGCCAGCGCTTCCGGATCAAGCAGCACGCCGGCATCTTCCATGGCTTCGAGCACGGGCACCAGCGGCAGGTCGAGTTCGTCGTAGCAGCGGCGCAAGCCGGCGGCCTCGAGCTCGGGCGCGAGCCGCCGCGCCAGCGCCTCGATCACCGCCGCCGCCTCGCCGGCGCCGGCGGGCGCGGCGGCGCCGAGCCAGCGCTGCGCCAGCGCCGGCAGGGCATGCGAGCCGGCGGTGGGATCGAGCAGATAGGAATACAGCTCGACGTCCTCGACGCCCGCGGTCGCGAGCGGCGGCAGGGCTTGCGCCGCCAGCGCGCGCCGAACGGCCTTGAGGTCGTGGACGCGCCAGGCGCGGCCCCGGGCTGCGAGCGCCTCGGCCAGCGCCGGCCAAGCCTCGCGCGTGAGGCTCAGGCAGGTGTCATCGGCCGCGAGCCCGATGTTATCCGCGCTGACGGCCAGCGCAACCACGCGATGCCCGCTCAGCAGCGCACCGGCCGCCGCCGCACCGGCGGCTTGCACGGTCGCCGGCGGCAGCGCGGCCGGCGCCGGCGCCGCCGCCGCGGGCGCGGCGGGCGCGCCCAGCGCTTTGAGCAGGGACGTGAATTCCAACTCCTGAAACAGCGCGCGGCAGGCGGCTTCATCGGGCTCGCGCCGCTGGACCTCATCCCAGTCGAGGCGCACCGGCACGTCGGCATGGATCGTGGCCAGATAATGGCTTTGCTCGATCCGCTCGCGATTGGCTTGCAGCGACTCGCGGTAAGTCTTGCGCTCCACTTCGCCGGCGCGCTCAAGCGCCGCCTGCACCGAGCCGAAGCGTTGAATCAGATCGCGCGCGCCCTTCTCGCCGATGCCGGGCGCTCCGGGAATGTTATCCACGGCATCGCCGCGCAAGGCGAGCAGATCGGCAACCTGCTCCGGGCGCACGCCCAAGAGCTCCTGCACCTCCTCCGGTCCCGCCAGCAGGTCGCCACGGGTTGGAATCAGCACGCGGACGCGATCGTTGACGAGTTGCAGCAAATCCTTGTCGCTCGAGACGATCACCACGCGCTTACCGGTTTCCGCGGCCTGCCGCGCCAGGGTTCCGATTACGTCGTCGGCTTCGAAGCCCTCGTATTGCAAGACCGGCACGCGATAGGCTTCGAGCACCCGCCGGATATAGGCCAACTGGGGTCCGAGATCCTCGGGCATCGCTTGCCGCGTCGCCTTGTATTGCGGATAGGCCTCGTCGCGAAAGGTCGGCCCGGCGGAATCGAACACCGCCGCGATCGCCGGCGGCCGCACCTCGTTCAGCAGCTTGCGCAACATATTCGTGAAGCCGAGCACCGCGCCCGTAGGCGTGCCGCGCGAATTGGAAAGCCTGGGCAACGCGTGATAAGCGCGGAAGATGTAGCCCATCGTGTCGATCAAGTACAGATCGGCGGCGCGCTCGCCGGCTGCTGGGGCGGCGGCGGGCGGGGAAGGCGGGGGGGAGGAAGATCCGGAAGAGCGTGCCGGCATGCGCATCTCGATTGTAGTCGGCGCAGGGCGGGAGGCGGCCGGGCGCCGGAAGTCGGACGGTGGGCGGGGCGATCAGCCTCGCAGGGCTTCGTTCTCCCGCCCCAAGGCGCGCCGCTGCGCCTTGGGGACCCCGGGGTTTGGCTGCTCGGGGCGGGTCGGATACATCCGTGTATTCCTCCCGCCCCTCCCAGCCTGCGGCCTCGCCCTGCTGACTTCTCGCCCTGCTGCGGAGTGCTTAGTTAGCAGGGACCCGCCCGGCGGAATCTCGCGGGGCTTCTCTCGGCGCTCCGCTGCGCTGCGCATTCCCCTCGATCTCGGCTAACTGGATCTTCAGTCGTGGACTCGGGGCTGCCGCCAAAGGCCACGGACGCCGGCGGCGAATGACCGCGACGGCAGGCCGAGGCAGCGTGGAATGGATCGCCCCCTGTTCGCCGTCCGGCTCCGGCGCCTGCCTGCATCAACTCTTGTCGCGGGTGCTGTCGCGGAGATCGCGAAGCTCGCGCAGGCGCTCGGCGGCGCGGGCTTCCCAGCCCTCGCGGGTGGGGCGGTAGTAGCGGCGGTCGCGGAGGTTGTCGGGCAGGCATTGCATGGCGGCCACTTTGGCTTCGAGATCGTGGGCGTACTCGTAACCGCTGCCGTAGCCGAGGCCGCGCATCAGCGCGGTCGGGGCGTTGCGCAGATGCAGCGGCACGGGCTGGCCGGTGGTCTCCTGCACATCGCGCTGGACCTCGCCGTAGGCGACGTATAAGGCGTTCGACTTGGGGGCCAGCGCGAGATAGGCGCAGGCTTGCGCCAGCGCGAGCGCGCCCTCGGGCATGCCGATGAAGTGCACGGCCTGCTGCGCGGCCATGGCCTGCTCCAACGCGCGCGGATCGGCCAGCCCGACATCTTCGCTGGCGAAGCGCACCAGCCGGCGGGCGACATAGAGGGGATCCTCGCCGCTTTCGAGCATGCGGCCGAGCCAATAGAGGCCGGCATCGGGGTCGCTGTTGCGCAGCGACTTATGCAGGGCGGAGATCAGGTTGAAGTGCTCTTCGCCGGCCTTGTCGTAGAGGAGCAGCTTCCGTTGCAGCGTCTCTTCCAGGCGCTGGGCGGAGACGCGGATGACCCCGGCTTCGGGCGCGACGCCGGTGGCGACGGCTTCGAGGGCGTTATATGCGACGCGGGCATCGCCGTTGGCGAAGACGGCGATGCGGCGCAGCGCTTCCGGTTCGGCCTCGACCGGCACGCCGCCGGTCGCCGCCGCGACGCCGCGCTCGCGGTCGGCCAGCGCCCGCTCGAGCAGCGCGACGATCTCATCCTCGCCGAGCGCATAGAGCACATAGACGCGGGCGCGCGAGAGCAGGGCCGAGTTCACTTCGAAGCTGGGATTCTCGGTGGTCGCGCCGATGAGCGTGATCGCGCCCTTTTCGACATAGGGCAGGAAGGCGTCTTGCTGCGCTTTGTTGAAACGGTGAATCTCGTCCACGAAGAGGATGGTGCGCGTGCCCGCCTGCCAGGCGCGCTCGGCGTCAGCCATGACCTGGCGAATTTCCCTGATGCCGCTGGTGACGGCGCTGAAGGGGACAAAGAGCCGGCGGGTGACGCCGGCGATGATGCGGGCGAGGGTGGTCTTGCCGACGCCTGGCGGTCCCCAGAGGAGAATCGAGCCTAGCTCGTCGCGCTCGATCTGACGGCGGAGCGGCTTGCCCGGCGCCAGCAGATGGCGCTGGCCGAGGAACTCGTCAAGCGAGCGCGGGCGCATGCGGTCGGCCAGCGGCCGTCCCGGCGCCGGCGCGGCTTGCGCATCGAAAGCGGGAAAGAGTGACACGGACGCTCTAGGCAGCTCAGCTTGCGCCGCGCTGCCGCATCGCCTCATAGAGAATGATGGCCCCGGCGACGCCGGCGTTCAACGACTCAATCTCGCGGCGCATGGGAATGGCCAGCGTCGTCGCGGCTGCGCGCTGCAAGGCACGAGGCACACCGCCGGCTTCCTGGCCGATGACCAGGCACAGCGGGCGGCGCAGGTCGGCGGCGGGCAGCGGCGTTTTGCCGCGCGCGCCGGCGGCGATGATCGCCACGTCCCGGCGGCGGCATGCCTCGATCAGCGCCGCTTCGGCGATCTTCTCCGCTACCGGCAAATGGAAGAGCGACCCGGCGCTGGCGCGAATCGCCTTGGGATGAAACGGGGCGACGCTTTCGGCGAGGCTCAGGACGCCGGTGGCGCCGAAGGCG
The DNA here is from genome assembly GCA_021323595.1 of Terriglobia bacterium. Classification (GTDB taxonomy): domain Bacteria; phylum Acidobacteriota; class Terriglobia; order Terriglobales; family SCQP01; genus JAJPKR01. The sequence continues at coordinate 108,487 of JAJPKR010000014.1, forward strand.
TCGGCGGCGCGAATCAGCGTCCCGAGATTGCCCGGATCCTGCAGCGCCGCCGCCACCAGCAGCGGCGCCTGCGGGCTGTCGGGCAGCATTTCCGCCAGCGATGCAGCCGGCCAGCGTGCCAGCGCCGCGACGCCTTGCGGCGTCTCGACATCCATGGCGGCGCGGAAGGCGGCGTCGGCGGCGACGGCGACCTCGGCGTGCTTGGAGAGCTGCGGGCGCAGCTTGGCGGCGAAGCGCGCGGCGCCGGTTGCGCTGAAAACGACCGCCTCCAGCCGCGCGCCGCTGCGCAGCGCCTCGCCGATCAGGCGCGGGCCTTCGAGCGGGAGCAGGCGTTCGCGCCCCGCTTCCGCCTCGCCGCGGAAGGCGCGGCGAAAGCGCCTAAGCAGTGCCGCACCGGCTTCCTCCTGGGCTGCCACCAGCGGAGTGTACCAGGTTGGCGGCGGACGAACGGACGCCGGCGGAAGGCAGGCGCCGGAAGCCACGGGACGCCGGGGCGCGAGCGGCAGCCCGACCGGATGGCCGGAAAGCGCGCCGGCGCAGGCCGCCTCCTATACTGGCAAGAGAGGTGCGAAATGGATGAGGCGGTAATTCTCGCGGGCGTGCGCACGCCGGTGGGGAAGTTCCTGGGCGGTTTGGCGCCGCTTTCGGCGCCGCAACTGGGCGCCGTGGTGGTGCGGGAAGCGGTGAAGCGCGCGGGCATCGAGCCGGCGCAGGTGGATGAATGCATCATGGGCAACGTGGTGCAGGCGGGTCTGGGCCAGAATCCGGCGCGGCAAGCGGCGCTCTTCGGCGGGCTCAGCCCGCACGTGGGCGCGGTCACGATCAACAAAGTTTGCGGCTCGGGGCTGAAAGCCGTCGGCCTGGCGGCGCAGGCGGTGATGCTGGGCGATTCGGAGATGGTGGTCGCGGGCGGCATGGAATCCATGTCGAACTGCCCGTATCTGCTGCCGGGCGCGCGCCAGGGCTACAAGATGGGCTCGGTCGAGATGATCGACTCGATGATTCACGACGGGCTGTGGGACGTGTACAACGACTACCACATGGGGCAGACGGCGGAGCTGGTCAGCGAGAAATACCGCGTCTCGCGCGAGGAGCAAGACGCCTACGCCCTGGAGAGCCATCGCCGCGCCATCGCCGCCATCCGCGAATGCCGCTTCAGCGCGCAGATCGTGCCGGTGGAAGTGCCGCAAAAGAAGGGCGAGCCGGTGGTGATCAGCCGCGACGAAGGCCCGCGCGAAGACACGAGCATGGAAGCGCTGCGCAAGCTCAAGCCGGCTTTCAAGAAAGACGGAACGGTCACGGCCGGCAACGCGCCTGGGGTCAATGACGGCGCGGCGGCAGTGGTGGTCACGAGCGCCCGCCGCGCGCGCGAGCTAGGCCGGCCGCCGATGGCGCGCATCGTCGCGCAGGCGACCAGCGGCCTGGAGCCGCAATGGGTGATGATGGCGCCGGTCGAGGCCATCCGCAAGCTGTGGAAGAAGACCGGCTGGAAGCCGGAGGACGTGGATCTGTACGAGATCAACGAAGCCTTCGCGGCGCAGGCGGTGGCGGTGATTCGCGAGCTCGGCCTGGATGCCGCGCGCGTGAACGTCAACGGCGGCGCGGTGGCGCTCGGCCATCCCATCGGCGCCAGCGGCGCGCGCCTGCTGGTGACGCTGCTCTATGAGCTGCAGCGGCGCAACGCGCGGCGCGGCATCGCGGCCTTGTGCCTGGGCGGCGGCAACGCCGTGGGCATGGCCGTCGAGCGCGCCGCCTAGCCCGCCGGACCGGACATGCCCGCACTGAGCAACGTCACGGTCGTAGGGGGCGGCACGATGGGCGGCGGCATCGCCCACGTGCTGGCGCGCCACGGCTACCCCGTCGTGCTGTGCGAAACCAGCGCGGCGCTGGCCGACCGCGCGCGGGCCGGCATCGAGCGCAATCTGGAGCGCGAAGTCAAGAAAGAGAAGCTCACCGCCGAACAGGGGCGGCAGGCGCTCGCCCGCATTCGCACCACGACCGAACTGAGCGAGGCCGCCGCCGCCGATCTGATCATCGAGGCGATTCCCGAGCGGCGCGAGCTGAAGACGGCGCTCTTCGAACGGCTGGACGGCCTGGCGCCGGAACGCTGCCTTTTCGCCAGCAACACGTCCTCGCTCTCGATCACCGAATTGGCCGCGCACACCCGCCGCCCCGAGCGCTTCATCGGCATGCATTTCATGAACCCGGTGCCGGTGATGCCGCTGGTCGAGGTCGTGCGCGGGCTGGCCACGAGCGACGAGACCTTCGCCGCCGTGCGGGATCTGGCGCTGCGGCTGGAGAAGACTCCGGTCGAGGCGCGCGACTTCCCGGGCTTCGTCTCCAACCGCGTGCTGATGCCGATGATCAACGAGGCGATCTTCTGTGTCATGGAGGGAGTCGCGTCGGCGGAGGCCGTGGACCAGGTGATGAAGCTGGGCATGAACCATCCCATGGGCCCGCTCACGCTGGCCGATTTCATCGGGCTCGACGTTTGTCTGGATATCATGGAAGTTCTTTACCGCGGCTTCCGCGACAGCAAGTACCGCCCTTGCCCGCTGCTGCGACAGATGGTCGCGGCGGGATGGCTGGGACGGAAGACGGGCCGCGGCTTTTACCGTTACTCTTAACGGCTGACGACCGGCGGAGGACGGGCCGAAACCTCATGCCGGGAGCGAAGGAGCGGTGCGCATGAACGCGGAAGCGGAGATCGGCCGGCACTATGCCAGCGGGCGGTTGCTGGAGGCGATTCTGGCGGCGCTGGCGGCGAGCGGCAAACAGGGCGCGAAGCTGACGCCGGAGGAATTAGCGCCGCTCGATGAATTTCACCTCGGCGGCCTGGAAGCGACCCAGGCGATCGCGGAGGGGCTCGAGCTGCACCCCGGCTTGCGGCTGCTCGACGTCGGCTGCGGCATCGGCGGGCCGGCGCGGTATTTTGCCGCCGCGCACGGCTGCCAGGTCCACGGCCTCGATCTGACCGAGGAATTCGTCAGCGTGGCGCGGCGCTTGACCGAAATGACCGGGCTGACGGAGCGCGTCGAATTTCATCAGGCCAGCGCCCTGAAGCCCCCGTTTTTCGCCGCCAGTTTCGACCGAGCGGTGATGATCCATGTCGGCATGAACGTCAGCGACAAGGCGGGCGTTTTCCGGGCGGTACGCGCCTTGCTGAAGCCGCAAGGCCGGTTCGCGATCTTCGACTTGGTGCGAACCGGCAACGGCGCGCTGCGCTACCCGGCGCCTTGGGCGGGGGGCGAGGCGACCAGCTTCGTCGCTGCCGCCGACGCCTACCGCGAGGCGCTCGCCGCGGCGGGCTTTCGCCTGGAGCAGGAGACCGACCGCACGGCCAGCGGGGTGGCGTTCCTCCGGCGCGCGATGGCGGCGCGGGCGGCAGCGGCGGCGCCGCCGCCGTTGGGGCTGCATTTGCTGATGGGCAAGCGCACGCCGGCCATGCTGCAGAACGTCTTGACGATGCTGGAAGAGGGGGCGCTTTCCGCGATCGAGTTCGTCGCGCTCGCGGCGTGAACCCCAGCGGCGGTCCGCCCTTGCGCCCCAAAAGCAGGGCGAGCCGGCATCGCGGCCGGGGCGGGGTGAGTGCGGCGCACGGGCACGGGTGAGACAATGGAATCACTGCAGTGCTCTTCGACTCTTCCCACGCCGTGCCCGCCGTCATAGCGCTGGTATGCGCCGGTTTGATCGCGGCCATCTTGATCTCCCCGGTCCTTGCCTTGCCGAGCGCGGCGTTACCTGCCCATCCCTGGCTCGCACCCGCGCGAAACACTTCCCGGAGCCCGTCTTTGGCGGCGAACGCGGCCGAGCGGGCGGCGGGAGCGGCGCGAAGCGCGCGCGGCGCGACGGTCGCGACGCAGACACCGCTGTTGTGCTAGGCCGGGTTCGCCCCGGTTCCTAACCGCCCTTCCACGGCGGATGTCCGTTCCCGCCGAGCCGTCCCGGCGACGGCCCAAGGCCATCGGCTAGAAAGGTTCAGGATGATTGCCACGCGAGATGTTTGGCGTGCCTGGGGGCGCATTCTGCAGGGCCGCAAGCCGGCCCTGGCGATCGAGATCACGAAGGAGTGCCCGCTGCGCTGCCCGGGGTGTTACGCGTATGGCGCGCAACACGTGGAGGGCGAGCGCTCGCTCCGCGACCTCACCGACTTCAACGGCGAGGAGCTGGTAAGCCGGGCGCTCGAGCTGGCGAAACAGTTGCGCCCGTTGCACATTTCGCTGGTCGGCGGCGATCCGCTGGTCCGCTACCGCGAGCTGGAGCGGCTGATCCCGCAACTGCTGGCCCAGGGCATCTTCGTCCAGGTCGTCACCAGCGCCTTTCGTCCACCGCCGGCCGCCTGGGCCGGCTTGGAGCGCTTCGAGCTGGTGGTTTCCATCGACGGCCTTCAGCCCGAGCACGACGCCCGGCGCAAGCCGGCCACCTACGAGCGCGTGCGGACCAATATCCGCGGCCAGCACGTGGTGGTGCACTGCACGATCACGCGGCCCATGCTCGCGCGCCGCACGGATCTCGAGGCGTTCGTGGTGGAATGGTCCCAGAATCCAGACGTCAAGAAGATCTGGTTCAGCATCTTCACGCCCCAGCGCGGCGCCGAGCTGGCCGAGACGCCGACGCCGGACGAGCGGGCTTGGGTCATCGACGAGCTGCTGCGTTTGCGCGCGATCTACCCCAAGCTGGACATGCGGCGGGGATTGATCGAGGCGCTGCGCCATCCGCCGGCTTCGCCCCGCCAATGCGCCTTCGCCCAGCTCACGGAAATTCGCACCGCCGACCTGCGCACCGCCATTACGCCGTGCCAGTTCGGCGGCGATCCGGACTGCTCACGCTGCGGATGCCTGGCCTCGATGGGCCTGGAGGCGATCACGCGCCATCGCCTGCCGATCGGCGTGCGCGTCGGAACGCTGCTCGAAGCGTCGCGCTCGGCAGCGGCTCTCTGGGCCCGGCGCTGAACGGGCCGGCGGCATCGCGCGCCGGCTCAATCGCGCGGCGCGGCCGCGGCCCAGGCGTCTTTTTCGAAGCCGACCGGGCGGTTGCGGCCGGAGGTAAACTGACTTCAGCTTTGGCGGCCGCGGCGGCCTAAGGTCTTCGCCCGGTCGTTCGGCGCGCCGGAGCAGGGTGAAGTAGAGCGATGCGCGCGCGCATTCTCGCCGCCTCGGCATTTTCGGCGCTGCTGCTCGCGGCGGCCCCAGCGCGAGGGCAGCAGCGCGTGTACGCGATCACGCCGCAGATCGTCTTTTTGCCGCAGGACGGCGTGGCGCTCGAGGCCGCCACCGGCCACGTCGCCTGGCGCATGAACCGCTTCGACGGCCGGGTGCTGACCGACGGCCGCGGCCTGCTGATCTACTCCTATCTGGCCGGCATCAACGATCTCTTGCACTTCCACGAATACCGCGTCTGCCGCGTGCACAGCGCCAACGGCAAGCGGATCTGGTGCATGATCGTGGCGCACTTGGACGATCTGGCGCTGTCGTCGTCCGGCGATCTGCTGTTCCTGCGGCAGCAGCATACGCTCGAGATTCGCGCGTCCGCCTCGGGCAGCCGGCTGGCGTCGTTCAACCTCGGCGGCTTTGACGACCCGGAGGTGCTGGCGCTGCCCGGCGACGGCGTGGCGGTTTTCTCCAGCTCGATGCGGCGCAGCCGGCTGCTCACGATCTTCTATCGGGATCAGGCGGCGCAGGCGCGGATGCGCATTTTCGACCACCCGCTGCACGCGTTTCACGGCCCGGGTCCGGGCGTGCTCTGGTACGCGCCGGCGGCGGGCCAGTTCGTTTCCATCGCCGACGGGGGACAGCCGGCGGCCTATGGCGGGGCGGCGACGGCATCGTTTCCGCGGGCGGTGACCGGCGGCGCCGGTTTTCTGATCGAACGCCAGCAGCGCGACGCCTGGGACCTTGCCGGCGGCCTCTATGCCGGCCGAACTTGGAACCGCACGCTGGGCGAGCGGGCGGCGATGTATCTTGCCGGCGGCGCCGCGCTCTTGCTCAGCGCACGAACGGAGAAAGCGGACGGCAAGGGCGGGATGGGTCCGGCCGCGGCCGCGGTGGGGACGCAAGTTCGCAGCATCGCGCTGGCGGACGGCCGGGAACGCTTTCGCGTCAGCCTGCCGGTGCAGCTCGACGTCGCGCTGCTCGACGCCGATCCCGCGCCGTCCCCCAATGCCGCCCTGCTGGGGCCGCAAGCGATCGTGCTGCTCGACGGCCGCACCGGGGCGATCCGCTGGTGGCGCGACTACGCGCGCGATCAACTCGCCGCCCTCACCGCGCCGGCGGTTTTGGTCTGGGACAACGGCGAACTCGTGGCGCTGGCGCGCGCCAACGGCGACGTGCTGTGGCGGGTTCATTTTCGTTTGGTGGGCCACAGCTAACCCGCCCAAGCCCGGATCGCGGCGCCACCCCGCGGGCGGAGGTCACGGCGTGCGAGAATATCGCCTGAGCACTCATGCGTTGGATCATCATCGGGCTTGGCATCATCACGGTGCTGCTGGCAGTCGTGCTCGCGCGCGAGAACCAGTGGTGGTTGGCGATTCCCGACGGCTTGTTCGGGCTGGGCGTGGCGTGGGTGGCGTGGGCGGATTTGCACGCCGAGCATCGTCCCGTGCCAGCCGAGCGGGCGACGGAGCCGCCGGCGGCGATTCCAGCGATGGAGTTGCGCGCTGAGCCCGCGCCTGCACCGGCGCCGCAGCCGGCACCCGCGGCCTCCGTGCCGGCCGCACCCAGCCGTTCATCCCCGCCCCCGGCCCGCCATCGCGGGAAGCATCGCAAGCGCCATCGCCACTAGCGAGATGGCGAATCGCCGTTGACGCGCCGCAGCAAGCCTGACGCCGCGCCGGAAGCGGCGAGCAGCGGCAGCGCGAAGCGTTCAGATTCGTGGGGCGGGGGTCGCCGCTCGCGCGGGCCGCGCCTCACGGCGCGGGCGCGTGACCGGGTATAATCCGCCGCGGAGGAACTTACCTTGCGGATCGCCCTTGTGCTGCGAATCACCCTTGCCTTGTTCGCCTGCGCGCTGCTCTCGGTCTGCGCCGAAGCCCAGCTTGCCACCACCTATCAGCCGCCGAGCGCCGGCTGCTGCCTGCTGTTTCAAGCGCAGCGCCTCACCGGCGCCCTCGAAGACTGGAACCAGCTCGGCCGCTACCACGCCGACGACTTGCGGCTGGAGGCCGCCGGTCCCGCGGCCGGCCGGGTCGTGTTCATGGGCGATTCCATCACTGATTTTTGGAAGCTCGACGTCTCCTTCCCCGGCCAGCCATACGTGAATCGCGGCATCAGCGGGCAGACCACCGAGCAGATGCTGGTGCGCATGTTTCCCGACGTCATCGACCTCAAGCCGGCGGCGATGATCATCCTGGCGGGCACGAACGACATCGCCGGCAACACCGGGCCGGAAACGGCGCGCATGGTGGAGGAAAACCTTCAGGCGATGACGGAACTGGCGGAGGCACACGGCATCAAGGTCATCCTGTGCTCGTTGACGCCGGTCAGCGATTACACCGCGCATCCGCAGACCGCCAACCGTCCGCCGCAAGATATCCTCGCCATCAATCGCTGGCTGCGCTCCTACGCGCAACAAGCGCACGCCGTCTATTGCGATTACTTCGACGCGGTCGCCGACGCCAAGGGCATGTTTCGCGAGGGCTATTCCAACGACGGCCTACACCCGAACGCGAAGGGCTACGCGCTGATGGCGCCGGTGGCGGCGGCCTGCATCGCCCGCGCGCTCAAATAAAGGACACGGCGCACGGCCGGGCGCAAGCCCGGCTCCGCCGTCCTTGCGGGGGCTTGAGATCAGTCCTTGCGGACTACCAGCACGGTGCGGTCGTCGGTGAACGGGCTGTCGCCGCGAAAAGCATCGGCGGCCGACTGCAAGCGCTCGATCACCTCGCCCGGCTCGCGCCCATGCAGCGGGCGCACGACTTCGCGCACGCGCTCGGCGCCGAACTCCTCGCCTTGCTCGTTGAAGACCTCGCTCCAGCCGTCGCTATAGATCACGAGCAGATCGCCGGAGCGCAATTCGGCGATGCCGAAGCGATACTCGCCTTCGGCGTCGAGTCCGAGGAAGCGGCCGCCGACGCTCAGTTCCTCGACCTGGCCCGCGGGCCGCACCCAGAGAGCGGGCGGATGAGCGCAGTTGACGTAAAGCAAGCGCCCGTAGGCATCGGCTTCGGCGAAGAATAGAGATATCAAGTTGCGGAATTCGCCGGGCTGGAGCATGGCGCGATTGACCAGCCCGATCTTGTGCAGCAGTTTCAGCGGCAGCGAATTGGCGACGCGGAGGGCGGCGTGCAGGCCGGTCACTTGCATGGCGGCCTCGAAGCCCTTGCCCTTGGCGTCGCTCAGCGCCAGCGCCACCAGTTCGTGCTCCAGGGGAAAGACCTGGTAGTAATCGCCGCCCACCTCTTCGGCGGGCAGCGAGAGCGCGGCGATCCGGTAGCCGGGAACGGCGGGCAGCGCCGGCGGCAGCAGGCTGAGCTGCTGCTCGCGGGCCAGGGTGAGAATCTCTTGCAGGCGCGCTTGGTGATGATGGCGGTCCACGAAGAGGCGGACGAGCTGGCCCATCACCGCAAATTGGCGCTCGCGCTCGGCGCCTTCCTCGCCCGCCAAGGAATCGGTGAGCAAGCCCAGCACGCGGCTGAGGTCGCGCGCCACGGGAATCAAGATCAGATCGTACCAGCGCGGACCGGCGGCGGTGTCGCGGCGCAGACCGCGCTGGATGAACCAGGTTTGGCCGAGCAATTTGCGCTGCAGGCTGCGCGTGGCCAGCACCGCCTCCGTGCCCGCCCAGGGCGAGGCCGTCTCGGCCGTGGCAGCCGGAGCGGCGCCCGCGCCGTCCGCGGCGCCGGCCGCCGCCAGCGCCGGCACGACGGTGTAAGCGGGCTCGTAGCGCGCCCCTCGCGGCTTGAAGCTGCCGGCGGCGGCGATGCGCAGCACGGCGCCGAATTGCCGGGCGATGCCATCGGCCAGCGCGCGCGAGAACGAGCCTTGCCGCTCTTCCCGCGAGACCGACTCGATGAAGTCGAACAGTTGGCGATCGAAGGCCGGAGGCATGTTCTTACCTCATCGTATCAATCCGGCGGCCGCCGGCCGGACGGCGGGGAGCGGGAAGCGCGGATCGGGAAGTCGGGCGGGCGCATCGGCCGCGGCTTGCGGCCGGCGGCGCGGCGGCCCATGCCTCCGGCGCGCGGGGGCGGCGCGGCTCCGATACTCTATAAGGAGAGCGGTGGCCCTCCAGAACATCACGATTCGCGGCGCCCGCCAGCACAATCTCAAGGACATCGGCGCGGTGATTCCGCGCAACGCGCTGACCGTGATCACGGGATTGAGCGGCTCGGGCAAGAGCAGCCTCGCCTTCGACACGCTCTATGCCGAGGGGCAGCGCCGCTACTGCGAAACGCTTTCGGCCTACGCCCGGCAGTTCCTCGATCAGATGGAGCGCCCGGACGTGGACGCAATCGAGGGGCTCAGTCCGGCGATCGCCATCGAGCAAAAGACCACCAGCCGCTCGCCGCGTTCGACGGTGGGCACGATCACCGAGATCTACGATTATTTGCGCCTGCTCTGGGCCTCGGTCGGCCAGCCGCGCTGCCCGCGCTGCGGCCGCGCCATCAGCCGGCAAACGGCCGAACAGATCGTGCAGGCGCTGATGGCCTTGCCGGCGCCGGCGGGCGAGCCGGCGCGGGCGACGATCCTGGCGCCGATCGCCCGCGGGCGCAAGGGGGAGTACCGCAAGGAGCTCGAGGCGGCGCGCAAGCAAGGCTTTCCGCGCGCGCGCATCGACGGCGAGATGCGGCGCCTGGATGAGGAAGAGATCCGCCTCGACAAGCGCAAGAATCACACCATCGAGATCGTGATCGACCGCGTGGTGCTGCGGCCCGGCGTGGAAAACCGGCTCGCGGCTTCGGTGGCGACGGCGATGAAGCTGGCCGACGGGCTGGTCTTGGCGGCGCCGGCGCAAGGGCCCGAGCAGTTGTACTCGGCGCGCCTGGCCTGCCCGGAATGCGGCATCAGCGTGCCGGCGCTGGAGCCGCGCTCGTTCTCGTTCAACAGCGCCTATGGCGCCTGCTCCGCCTGCCACGGACTGGGCAGCCGCTACGAGTTCGATCCCGCGAAGGTGATCGTGGATTGGAACAAGCCGCTGCTGGCCGGCGGGCTGGGACCGGGCTCGGGGTCGGCGTACTTGCGCCGCCTGGTCACCGCGTTCGCGCGCGAGCGCGGCATCGCGGTGGAGACACCGCTGAGCGAGCTCTCCCGCGCCCAGCAGAAGCTGCTGCTGGAAGGCAACGGCCGCAACGGCTTCGGCGGAGTGCTCGGCTACTTGCGCGAATTGCTGGAGGAAGCCGAGAGCGAGAATGCGCGCGATTACCTGCTCGGGTTCACCTCGCCGGTGACCTGTCCGGCATGTCTGGGGAGGCGCTTGCGGCCGGAGAGCCTGGCCGTGACGGTGCAGGGGCTCTCGATCGCCGACTTCGCGGCGCTGCCGGTGGCGGCCGCGGCCGAGCGGGCGGACGCCTGGCGCTTCAGCGGGCGCGAGGCGCAGATCGCCGAGCGGCTGGTGCACGAGATCCGGCAACGGCTGCGGTTTCTGCTGAACGTCGGCCTCGGCTATCTCAGCCTGGATCGCTCCGCCGGCACGCTCTCGGGCGGCGAGGCGCAGCGCATCCGGCTGGCGGGGCAGATCGGCTCGCAATTGCGCGGCGTGCTTTACGTCTTGGACGAGCCCTCGATCGGGCTGCACCCGCGCGACAACGGGCGGCTGCTGGCGACGCTGGCGCGCTTGCGCGACATGGGCAACACGGTGGTGGTGGTCGAGCACGACCAAGAGACCATCGAACGCGCCGATCACGTGCTGGATCTCGGCCCCGGCGCCGGCCGCCACGGCGGCGAGCTGGTGGCGGCGGGAACGCCGGCGGAGGTGGCCGCCAACCCGCGATCGCTGACCGGCCGCTACCTGGCCGGGACGCTGGAGATCCCGCTCCCCGCGCGCCGCCGCCCGCCGCGGCCGGGGCTGTCGCTGACCGTGACCGGGGCGCGCGCGCACAACCTGAAAAATATCTCGGTTTCCATTCCCGCCGGGCTGTTCACGGTGCTCACCGGCGTTTCCGGCGCGGGCAAGAGCACGCTGGTCAACGGCATTCTGTATCCGGCGCTGATGCGCAAGCTGCACGGCTCCGCCGCGCCGGCGGGCGAGCATCAGGGGCTGCGCGGCGCCGAACTGTTCGACAAGGCGATTCGCATCGATCAGGCGCCGATCGGGCGCACGCCGCGGTCCAATCCCGCCACCTATGCCGGGGTCTTCGCGCCGATTCGCGACCTGTTCGCGCGGCTGCCGGAGGCGCGCGAGCGCGGCTACAAGCCGGGCCGCTTCAGCTTCAACGTGCGCGGCGGCCGCTGCGAGGCGTGCCAAGGCGAAGGGCAGCGGCGCATCGAGATGAACTTCTTGCCCGACGTCTTCGTGACCTGCGAAGTTTGCCGCGGCCGGCGCTACAACCAAGAGACGCTGGCGGTGCGCTATCGCGGCCGCTCCATCGCGGACGTGCTGGAGCAGCCGATCCAAGACGCGCTCGAGCTCTTCGCCGCCGTGCCGCAAATCGAGCAGAAGCTGCGCACGCTGACCGAGGTCGGCCTGGGCTACCTGCACCTCGGCCAGAGCTCGACCACGCTCTCGGGCGGCGAGGCGCAGCGGGTGAAGCTGGCCAAGGAACTGAGCCGCAAGCAAACCGGGCGCACGATCTATTTCTTGGAAGAGCCCACGACCGGCCTGCACTTCGCCGACATTCGCCAGTTGCTGGAGGTGCTGAACCGGCTGGTCGAGCTGGGCAACACCGTGCTGGTGATCGAGCACAATCTGGACGTGATCAAGTCGGCGGACTGGATTATTGATCTGGGGCCGGAGGGCGGCGACGCGGGCGGCGAGATCGTCGCCGAGGGCACGCCGGAGCAGGTGGCGGCGCATCCGCGCAGCCATACCGGCGCCGCCCTGCGTCCCCTGCTGGCCATGCAGGCGCGGGCAGCGGCGGCGCGGCCGGAGCGTGACCCATGCGGGTGCTGATCGTCGAGGATGAGCAGCGGCTGGCGGAAAACCTGGCGCGCGGCTTGCGCGAGAACGCCGGCTATGCCGTGGATATCGCCCTGGACGGCGGCCAGGGTCTGTTTCTCGCCGAAACCAGCGATTACGATCTGATCATTCTCGACCTCATGCTGCCGAAGCTGGACGGCGCCGACGTGCTGCGGCGGCTGCGCGCCGCCGGGCGCACGGTGCCGGTGCTGATCCTCACCGCGCGCGATGAAACGGAATCGGTGATCGCGCTGCTGAACGCCGGCGCCGACGATTACGTGGCCAAGCCGTTCGACTTGGGCGAATTCCTGGCGCGCGCCAAGGCGCTGATTCGCCGCGGCAAGGGCCGCCCGGCGCCGGTGCTGCGCCTGGGCGGGCTGGAGATCAACACCGCGCAGCGCTCGGTGCGCCGCCACGGCGCGGCGGTGGCGCTCACGCCGATGGAGTACCGCGTGCTGGAGTATCTGGCGCATCGCGCCAGCGAGGTGGTTTCCAAGGAGGAGCTGCTCGAGCATCTCTACGACTACAACTGGGAAAAGTTCAGCAACGTCATCGAGGTCTATATCTCCGGCTTGCGGCGCAAGCTCGACGGCGGCCCCGGGCCGAAGCTGATTCAGACGCTGCGCGGCCACGGCTACATGCTGCGCGGGGAGGAGAGCTGAGCATGCGCCGGGCATCGCTGACCCGCCGTCTGGTGACGGTGGTGGTGCTGGCGCAACTGCTGCTGGCGGGCGGGCTGCTGGTGGTCGGAATCGGCTACGCGCGCCGGCAGTTGTTCGCCGCCTTCGACACCGCCTTGCGCGGGCGGGCCATCAGCGTCGCCGCGCTGGTGCGATATCGCGAGAACGGACACGGCCTGGCGTTCGATCCCGCGCTCTTGCCGCCGCCCGCCGATCCGCGCCATCCCGACGTGTTTCAAATCGTCGGCCTCTCGCGCGAGGGGCGCGCGCCGATCGCGGTGTCGGCGCAGGCGCCGCCGGCGCTGCTGGCGAGCGCGGCGCGCGGCTACGTCAACGTAACCCTCGCCGGCGTGCCCTACCGCGCGCTGGTGCTGCGCGGCATGCCGGTGCTCGACACCGAAGAGGGCGTCGAGGGTCCGCCCTCGCGGCTGGACGTCGTGTACGCCTCGCCTACGCTCGACCTGCACCGCCGCATCGCCGACGTCGCCGGAACCGTGGCCGCCGCCAGTTTGCTGCTGCTGCTGATCGCCGTGGCCTTCGCCGTCTGGGCGATCCGCCGCGGGCTGGCGCCACTGCGGGCGCTGGCGGCGGAAGCCGAGTGCATCACGCCCCGGAACTGGGACTTTCACGCGCCGCCGGCGGCGCGCCAAACCGCGGAGCTGGCGCCGTTGGCCTCGGCGCTGGAACGCATGCTGGCGGGCCTGCGCGACGCCTTCCGGCGGCAGCGCAATTTTCTCGCCGATGCCGCCCACGAATTGAAGACGCCGGTGGCGATTCTCAAATCGAGCCTGCAAACGCTCTTGCAGCGCGACCGCGACGCGGCGGAGTATCGCGCCTCGGCGCAGCGGTCGCTCGAGGACGTCGAGCGGCTGGAGTCGCTGCTGGGGCGCATGCTGCGGCTGGCCCGCGCCGAGCAGTATCTGGCCGAGCCGGGCTCGCGGCGCGCGCTGCAGCCGGTGGCGCTGGCGCTGACCTGCGAAGCCGCGCTCGACCGGCTGCGGCCGCTGGCCGAGAGCCGCGGCATCCGCATGGAGTTTCGCGCCGCCGCGCCGCTCTTCGCGCTGGGCGACGCCGAGGACCTCGAGCTGGTGTGGGTCAACTTGATCGAGAACGCGCTGCGACACAGCCCGGCGGCCAGCACCGTCGTCGTGACCGCCGCGCCGCTCGCCGGAGCGCCGGACAAGCTGGCGGTGACCGTGTCCGATCAAGGCGCGGGCATTCCCGCGAGCGAGTTACCGCATCTGTTCGAGCGGTTTCATCGTGCCGATCCCTCGCGCGCGCGGCAGACCGGCGGCTTCGGCCTTGGCTTGCCGATCTGCCAGGCGCTGGTCGAGGCTTCCGGCGGCACGATCGCCATCGCCAGCGAAGTCGGACGCGGCACGACAGTCACAGTCACGCTGCCGCTGGCGGCGCCCGCCGCGGCGGCCGCGCCGGCGCCGGCGCCGGTCTCGGCTTCGTGAGCCGGCCCGGCGGCCGGGCGCCCGCGCTTGCTAGAATCAAAGCAGCCGGCCATGAAAGCCTTCGTGCACGTCGCCTTGAAGAAAAGCGTGTTGGATCCGCAGGGCAAGGCCATCCAAGCGGCTCTGGCCAAGCGCGGCCATCGCGGCATCGGCGACGTGCGCCAGGGAAAATGCTTCGAACTGCAGCTCGACCCGAGTCTCTCGCGCGAGGCGGCGGCGCAAGAGGTGGAGCGCGTCGCGCGTGAAGTGCTGACGAACCCGGTGATCGAGGAATATTCCGTTCGCTGGGAGGGCTAGCATGTGCGGCATCGTCGGCTACGTGGGCGCCAAACGCGTGGTGCCCGTAGTGCTCGACGGCTTGAAGCGGCTCGAGTACCGGGGCTACGACTCGGCCGGCATCGCCGTCATCGATTCCAGCACGAACGGTGCCGGTCCACGCTTGGACATCCGCCGCACCAGCGGCAAGCTGCGCAATTTGGAAGAGGCCGTCCGGCTGCAGCCGCTGGCGGGAACCTACGGCATCGGCCACACGCGCTGGGCGACGCACGGCCGCCCCACCGAGGAAAACGCCCATCCCCACCGCGACTGCCGGGGCGAGGTCGTCGTCGTCCATAACGGCATCATCGAGAACTATCTGGCGCTGAAGCGCCAGCTGGCGGCGGCAGGCCACGAAGTCCGCACCGAGACCGACACCGAAGTGATCGCGCACCTGATCGAGGAGCAGGCCCAGGCGGCGCCGGGCGCGCCGCTGGAACAGGCGGTGCGGGCGGCGGTGAAGCAGTTGAGCGGCGTTTATGCGCTGGCGATCATCTCGACGCGGGATCCCGACAAGATCGTCGCCGTGCGCAACGGCCCGCCGGCGGTGATCGGGCTGGGGCAGAACGAATACTTCGTCGCCAGCGACATTCCCGCCATCCTGCACCACACGCGCGAAGTCTTCTTTCTTGCCGACGGCGACATCGCCGTGATCACGCCCAGCGGCGTGCGGCTGATGGACTTCAACGGCAAGGCCATCAGCCGGGCGCTGACCCACGTCACCTGGGATCCGATCATGGCCGAGAAGGGCGGCTTCAAGCATTTCATGCTGAAGGAGATTTACGAGCAGCCGCGGGCGGTGCGCGACACCTTGCTCGGCCGCCTGTCGCTCGAGCAAGGCAATGTCTATCTGGACGAGATGGAGATCGGCGAGGAAGAGTTCCGCCGCTTCGCTTCGCTGCGCATCGTCGCTTGCGGCACCTCCTGGCACGCGGCCTTGGCGGGCAAGTTCATGATCGAGCAACTGGCGCGGGTGCCGGTGGAAGTGGACTACGGCAGCGAGTTCCGCTACCGCGATCCGCTGGTCTCGGCCAACCAGCTGACGGTGCTGATCTCGCAGTCGGGCGAGACTGCCGACACCTTGGCCGCCCAGCGGCAAGCACGCGAGCAAGGCTCGCGCACGCTGGCCATCTGCAACGTCGTCGGCAGCATGCTGACGCGGGAGGCGAACGGCACGCTCTATACCCATGCCGGGCCCGAGATCGGCGTGGCCTCGACGAAGGCCTTCACCGCGCAACTGACGGCGCTCCTGGTGCTGGCGCTCTATCTGGGGCGCGCACGCGGCGTGCTGTCTCCCGCGCAAGCGACGGCGCTCATGGAGGAGTGCGACCGGCTGCCCGGCAAGCTCGAAGCGCTGCTCAATCGAGATGACGACTACGAAGGGCTGGCGCGCCGCTTCCACCGCAGCCGCGACTTTCTCTATCTGGGCCGCGGCATCCACTATCCCATCGCGCTCGAAGGCGCGCTCAAGCTCAAGGAAATTTCCTACATTCATGCCGAGGGCTATCCCGCCGGCGAGATGAAGCACGGGCCCAACGCGCTGATCGACGAGAACCTGCCGGTCGTGGTCATCGCCACCCGCGAACCGGGCAGTTCCGCCTCCGAAGTGCGCTACGAAAAGACCCTCAGCAACATGCGCGAGGTGCAAGCGCGCGAGGGCCAGGTCATCGCCATCGTCAACGACGGCGACCGCGAGGCGCGCGATGCCGCCGATTACGCCATCGCCGTGCCGGGCGCGCCGGAGTTGCTGCTGCCCATTCTGGAAGTGGTGCCGCTGCAACTGCTTGCCTATCACATCGCCATCCGGCGCGGCTGCGACGTGGACCAGCCGCGCAATCTCGCGAAGTCAGTCACGGTCGAGTAGGGTTCGGCGTTGGGCGGAGGGCGTTCGGCGCGCGCAACGCCGCGCCGGAACCGGGGTCTAGCCGCCGCCGGAGCCGGCGCCGGCGGGCGGTTGGGGTTCGCGCGCCGCCCACAGCGGATAGTCGAGCCCGGCGAGGCGGTTCATCGCGATCGCTTGCAGCGTCAGCGCCACCACCGCGACTTCGATCACCACCAGCGAGAGCGGCCGGACAACGATGCCCAGGGAAATGATCAGGGTCGTGGCGCCGGCGGGGGGATGCGCCGCCTTGAATAAGATCATCAGCGCGCCGGTGAGGCCCAACGAGAGGCCGGCCGCGACAATGCGCTCGTCGTTGATGCCGACGGCGGTGATCGAGGGCGCGTGGCTCAAACCCATGATGCGCAGCGCGAAATAGCCGCACAAGATGCCGATGGCGTGGCCATAGATCGTGTGCCGCGGGGAAGCGGTGGGCGACTGGGGCGTGAAGAAGAACAGGAAGGCGGTCGGGCCGAGCGAGGGAAAGACGAAAGGCGTGTGCGAGAGCATGCCCACCGCCGCCATGATGCAAATACTGACGAAGCCGTTGACGAAAACGAAGAGCGCCCATAACGGCCGCTCGGGAAAGCGCTCCAACAAATTGGCGAAGCGCAGCCGCCGCAAGAGGCCGCGAACGACGAGCGGATCGAGCAGGCGCAGGCGCTCCGGAGAGGAACGCGGCGGCTCCGGCTTGGTCATGACATTCCCGCCGGCACGGTCGGCGCCGCCTGCTCAGGCGGCGTTGAGTTGCGCCTCCAGCGCCACGGCGCGCGGGAACACGATGCCGTCTTCCAAGCCGGTGTGAACGGCGAGATCGCGATCGAAGGCGGCCAGGGCGGCGTAAAGCTCGCGCGCGCGCGCGCCGTCGGCGGCGGCCGGGGTGAAGCCGTTCGAGAGCTCCTTGAGGCGCGCGAGAAAGCGCTCGGCCTCGCGATGCTCCATGTCCATCATGCGGATCGGAGCGGCGATGCTGCCGAAGCTGAAGCGCGGCGCGGCGGCCTGGCCCGCCGCGGCCTGCTCCAATTGCCCGATCATCGGGAACAGCACCTGCTCCTCCTTGGCCATGTGCACGGTCAGGGCTTGCTGCACCTGCGTGAACAAGCCCTGCAATCGCAGGAGGGCGGCATCCTGGCCGCGGGCCGCCAGCTCGTCGGCGAAGAGGCCGGCCACCCGCGCCCCCTGCTCGCGGCAGAAGCGATGGTGGGTGTCGAGGATGTGGCGCATCAGCGCCGCCAGCGGCTGCTGCCGCCAATCGGTGACCGCTTCGGTCATGGATGGTTTCCTCCCGGAGCCGCGCCGGCGGGCGCGGCGGTGGCCGGCGGCACGATGTGCCGCGATTCCAAGAACGCCAACAGCAGCGAGAGCTCATCCGGGGTCATGTTGCCGGTGTAGGAGGGCATGTTGGCGGCGCCGCTGAAGATGCGGGTCGTGATCTGATCGGCGGTGAGCCGGTCGCCCACGTCGCTCAGGTCGGGGCCGCGAATGCCGCCATAGCCGGAGATGCGGTGGCAATATTCGCAGCCTTTCTCGTAGTAAACACCCGCGCCGAGCGCCACCGGCCCATATTTCACGCCGACCACCGAAGCCGGCAGCGGGGCGGCGTCGAAGCGGGGCGACCACGGCGCCAGCGAGCCGAGGTGGGTGTAGAAGGCGATGGTCACGACGATGCCGGCGACGATGAACAGCGACCAGGGCCGGCGCAGCGGGCTGCGCTCGCCGCCGGGCGCCGCGAAGGGCAGCGCGACCAGCAAGACGATGAAGATGAGCGGCGCGAGGATGATGACGTAGTTCTCGATCCAGCGCGGCAAGACCGAGAGCAAGGCATAGTACCAAAGCAAATACCAATCCGGCCGCGGCGACGCCCCGATGATGGTCGGATCGGGCGGGGCATTGACCGCGGGCGCGCCGATCATCACCGCCAGCGCGAAAACGATCGCGATCACGATCACCCCGAAGACCGCGTCGCGCCAGGCGGCGTTGGGCCAAAACGGCTCGCCCTCGCGCGCCAGCAGCGCGTGATACCACTGGCGGTAGGTGCGGCGGTCCACCTTGCGTCCGGCTTGCGGCGGCTCGGAAATGCCGTGGTGCAGCACCAGATAGAGGTGGATGGCCAGGAACAAGAAGATCAGCGCCGGGATGAAGAAAACGTGCGCGGCGAAGAAGCGGCTGAGGGTCGCGCCGCCCGCGGTATCGCCGGCCAAGACGAAATGCCCGAACCAGTTGCCGATGAAGGGGGTGCGCCCGGCCTGCTCGGCGCCTACCACCGCCGACCAGAAGCCGTTCTGATCCCAGCGCAGCAATTGGCCGGTGAAGGCCATGCCCAGCGTCAGAAAGAGCAGCACGACGCCGGTCAGCCAGTTCAATTGCCGTGGGTATTTGTAGGACGCCATCAAGTAAACGCGAATGGCGTGAACGCCGACCAAGATCACCATCGCCGAGGCGCCGAAATAGTGCAGCCCGCGCACGATCGCCCCCAGTTTGGTGCTGTCGATGAACTGGAGGGTCAAGTACGCCTGCCCGGAGGAGGGCACATAGGCGCTGGCCAAGGCGATGCCGGTGACGATCTGGAGGAGAAAGACGAAGAGCGTGGCGCTGCCGAGCACGAAGAGCCACGCGGATTTGCGCGCCCGCGGCACGGGGTGGCGCAGGATCGGCCCGATCAAGCTGGAAAAGCCGGTGAGATCGTCCACCCAGTCGCGGCTGCGGCGCCAGATACGCGCGCCGAGGCCGGCGCGCGACGTCCGCGCGCGCCCTGCCGCGGCAGGGGCGGCCGGTTCCTCGGGAGCTACGTCGGCGCCGGGGGGAGGAGAGGCTGGTTGCGGTTCGTCCATGGCTTAGGTGATCGGCAGCGGCGAAGTAAAGATCTCCACCTGCCCGTTCATCACGCGCACCGGATAGCGGGTGAGTGGCCGCGGCGGCGGACCGGAAGCCACGGTGCCGTCGGCGTAGAACACGCCGCCATGGCAGGGGCACATGAACAGATTGGCGCCGGGCAGCCAGCGCACCGGGCAGCCCAGGTGCGTGCAATCGACCGAGAAGGCGATGAACTCGGTTTCGCTGGAGCGGCGCAGCCAGGCCGCGGTGTTCGCGGTCACGCCCGCCCAGGGCAGCGGCGAGGGATCTTGAAAGGCGACCTTGGTGGTGCTGCCGACGCGAAAGTCGCCGACATTGCCCACGGCGCGCCAGACCTTGGTCGGGCGGCGCAGGCCCAGCAAGAAGCCGATGCTCGGCACCGCGACCAGCAGCGCGCCGATGGCCCCGGCGGCGATGCTGAGGCGCTCGAGGAACCGCCGCCGCGGCAAATCTTCCGCGGCGGCGCAGTCAGGGCAAGGTTCGTCAGGATTCATGCTCGACTCCGATTCGTTCCCGCCGCGGGCCGCGGCCGGTGCCACATCACGACTTGATACGGCCGCCAGAGATAGGGCAACGGGAATTTCACCAAATGCACCAAGCGGCTGAAGGGGAACAGCAAGATCACGATGAAGCCCACGACGAAATGCACTTGCACGAAGCCGGGCAGGAAGGCCACCGTGCTGGCATCCGGGTGCAGGCGCGCCAGCGACCAGAACCAGGGCACCGCCGTCTTCAGGTACCACAGGCTGCCCCAGCGATTGAACAGGGAAAGGCCGAGGCCGGTGACCACCTGCAGCAGCAGGAAGAACAGCAAGAAGCCGTCCATGTAGGAGGTGGTCGCGCGGGGCAGCGAAAACGTCCGCCAGCGGCGGCCGATCAGGATCAGCAAGCCGACCAACGCATACAGGGCCAGCGCCATGCCGGTGAACTCGAGCACCATCAGCCGGATGGGCCCGCCCAAGGCCCAGGCCGCCGCGCCCGGAAACAGGGCGGCCAGCAGGTGCGCCAGCAGGATCAACGTGATCCCGTAATGCCAGGACACGGAGCCCCAAAACAGCTTGCGGTTCTCCAGCAGCTGCGAGGACAGACTCGAATAGGTGAAGCGATGGCGGTAATAGCGGTAGATGCCGCCGCCGATCGCCAGCGCCAGATCGAGATAGGGCAGGGCCACGAACCAGAAGATGTCGATGTTCGGGATCAGCATCGTGCTTAGGTCCTCATCCCAGCACCGGCAAGAGATTCTCCGCCGGGCGCGGGACGGGCGCGCCCGGGGGCGGCAGCGCGGCGGCAATGGCGCGCGCCAGATGACGATAGGGATGATGCGCCGCTTCCAGCCGCTCGCCGAGCCGGGCTACGGCGGGCGCCAGGCAATCCTCGGCCAACTCCCGCATTTCCGGCGTGTCTTCGCCCCGCGCGAGAAAGCGCAGCAGCAGGCAAGCGTGGTCGGGCAGTTCGCGGTTCTCGGGCTCGAAAGCGCGGGCCGCGAACATCTCTTTCAACCGCACCAGCAACAGGCTGCGCGCGTAGTCTTCGCCGAAGACGTGGTGGCCGGCGTTCAGGCTCAGATCCGGCTGCAGATCGAAGGCCGCCGTGTAGAGCTCCTGCAGGCGGCCCAGCGGCAGGTCCGCGACGGCGGCAACGAAGGCGGCGAGCTCGCTGCCTGGGGCGGCCGCCGCGCGGCAGGCGGCCAGGACCGCCGGCCAGTTCGCGCCCGGGTAGTCGAGCGCATCGGCCATGAGCGAGAGCTGCGCTGCCGGCATCGCGAACGCCACGCTAGAGTCCTCGCTCCGGCCAGCGCAAGAAGCCGGCGCCGGCCGCCTCTTGGAATAACTGCGGATCGCCGGTGGCCTCGATCGCTTCCTCGCGCAGGAAGGTGGGAATGACGTAGCGCTCTTCGGCGGTCGCCAGCGCGGTGAGCCGGTAGATCGCCTGCAATTCCTCATGGGTCGTCTCCGCGTCCGCCAGCGCCCGCGCCACTTGCTCGGGCGGCACATCGCCGACGGTCTCCGCGCGCAGGCAGAGGCGCCCGGCCATCAGCTTGCGGTAAACCTTCACGATCGTCTCTTCGTCGCCGGCGGTGAACATGCTGGCGAGAAAGCTCATCGGAATGCGGATGCTCTCCAGGCTGGGGAAGAAATCGCTCGACAGCTCGTAGCTGTTGTTGGACATCGTCGCCAGCACCGGCAGCAGCGGCGGCACGTAGAACAGCATCGGCAAGGTGCGCCACTCGGGATGCAGCGGCAGCGCCAGCTTCCAGACTTTGACGTATTGATAGACGGGCGAGTGCTGGCAGGCCTCCAGCACCTTGTCGTCGATGCCGGCCGCGCGCGCCTCGCGCAAGACCTCCGGGTCGTGCGGATCGAGCAGCAGCTCGCGCTGCGCCTCGACCAGCTCGGCATCGGGACGGCTGGCGGCGGCGTGAATGCGATCGGCGTCGTACAGCACCATGCCGAGATAGCGGATGCGGCCGGGGCACGTGTGAAAGCACGCCGGCGCCTGCCCGCTCTCCAGGCGCGGGTAACAGAGAATGCACTTCTCGGCCTTGCCGGTGGACCAATTGAAATAGACCTTCTTGTACGGACAGCCGGAGACGCACATGCGCCAGCCCTGGCATTTTTCCTGGCTGACGAGCACGATGCCGTCTTCGCCGCGCTTGTAGATCGCGCCGCTGGGGCAGGCGGCCACGCAGCTCGGGTTGAGGCAGTGGTTGCAGATCCGCGGCAGATAGAAGAACACCAACTGCTGCAGGCCGAAGAAGTCGCGGCGCTCCTCCTCGCTCAGCTTCTGCAGGTTGGGATCGTTGGCGGCGTAGATCTCCGAGCCGCTCAGGTCGTCATCCCAATTCGGACCGGCCTCGATCTCCATGTCGCGGCCGGTGATCATCGAGACCGGCCGCGCCACCGGCTGGTCGTCGCCTTGGGGGGCGTTGATCAGGTCGCCGTACCGGTAAGTCCAGGGCTCGTAATAGTCGTCGAGGGTGGGCAGGCGCGGATTGAAGCTGATGTTCACCAACTCGCTGGGGCGGCTGCCCAGGCGCAGCTTCAGCGTGCCCTGCTTCAGCTCCCAACCGCCGCGATATTGCTCCTGATCTTCGTAGCGCGTGGGGTAGCCGGTGCCGGGCTTGGTCTCGACGTTGTTCCACCACATGTATTCGGTGCCCGGCCGGTCGGTCCAGATGTTCTTGCAGGCCAGACTGCAGGTGTGGCAGCCGATGCACTTATCCAGGTGAAACACCATCGACATTTGCGCGCGGACGTTCATCGCATGCCTTCCTCTGCCGTCCTGTTCATTCCCATTGCGGCGCCCCGGGCAATTTGCGCACCACCACGTAGGTGTCGCGATCGGTGGCCGGCGGGCCGTAGTCGTTGAAGCGATAAGTGAATTGCGCGTAGCCGCCGGCCATCAGCACCGGCTTGAGGCGCAGACGCGTCAGGCTGTTGGTCCCGCCCGGGCGGCGGTTGCCGCGCCGCGGGGACTTGGGGAAGGAGATCGTGCGTTCCGGGGCGTGATAGAAGATGCACAAGCCGCGCGGAACGCGGGCGCTGACCACCGCGCGCGTCACCACGACGCCGTTGTCGTTGTAGGCCTCGACCCATTCGTTATCCAAGACGCCGATCGCGGCGGCGTCCTGATCGTTGAGCCAGAAGGGCTCGACGCCGCGGGAAAGCGTGAGCATGCGCAGGTCGTCGTAATAGGTGCTGTGGATGTGCCACTTGCCGTGCGGTGTGAGGTAGGCGAGGGTGATGCCTTCGCTGGCGTCGGTGACCTCCAGGTTGCGGCTGTCGGCGAGGCTGATGGGCGGCTTGAAGGTGGGCAGCGATTCGCCGAAGGCGCGGTAGGCTTCGTGATCGAGATAGAGGTGCTGGCGGCCGCTGAGCGTGCGCCAGGGCACGAGCCGTTCGATGTTTTGCGCGTACGCGGTGTAAGCGCGGCCGTTATTCAAGATGCCCGACCAGCAGGGGCTGGTGAGGATACGGCGCGGCTGCTGCACCAGCGCCTCAAAGTCGTAGCACACGCCGCGGTAGGGCTCGGCCAAGTCCGCGAGTTTCTGGCCGGTCTGCCGCTCCCGCTGCAGGAACCCGCGATAGGCGAGTTCGCCATTCGACTCGGGGGCGAAGTGCAGGATCACGTTGGCGGCCATGACCGGATCCACCAAGGAGGGGTATAGCCGGCCATTCCATTCATAGGTCGGGGCCGAGCGGGTGTAAGCGTCGTAGAGGTCGGCCACTTCCATCAGCACGTCGCGGTCTTCCACGCCGTGGTCGCGCATGCCGCGGCCGAGAGCGGAGAACTGATGGTGGATGTTGGCGTAGTCGCGCGTAACCACGGCCAGGTGCGGCATGGTGAGGCCGGGGACCGGCTCGCACTCGCCGCGCGCCCAGTCCCGCACCTGCGGCTGCGCCACTTCGTCGCGGGTGTCGTGCTGGAGCGGGGTTGCGACGAGGTCGCGGAAGGGAGCGGGGAAGTGCGCCGGCGCCAGCGCCGCGATCTTCTCCGCCAGCAGGCGGAAGATTTCCCAGTCGGTCTTCGACTCCCAGCAGGGCGGCACCGCCTGGCCGAGGGGATGCAGGTAGGAGTGGAGATCGGTGGTGTTGAGATCGTTCTTCTCGTACCAGCTTGCCGACGGCAAGATCACGTCCGAGTACAAGGCCGACGTGTCCATCCGGAAGTTGAGGTCCACGACCAGGTCCATCTTGCCGGTCGGGGCCGGCTCCCGCCAGACCACGTCGTCCACCGCGCCGGCCCCGGCCTCCCGGCCGATGGCGTTGTCATGCGTGCCCAGATAGTGGCGCAGAAAGTACTCGTGACCTTTGGCGCTGGTGTGCAGCGCGTTGGCGCGCCAAATGAACCAGAGCCGCGGCCAGTTCTCCGGTGCGTCGGGGTCCTCGACGGCAAAACGCAGCTTGCCGTGGCGCAACTGGTCCACGGTCCATTGGACGACTTCGGCGTCGCTGCGCGCGCCCTCGCGCTCGGCCTCGGCCACAACCTCCGCCGGATTGCGGTTGAACTGGGGATAGAAGGGCAGCCACCCCATACGCACCGCCGCCGCTTGCAGATCGGCGATGTGGCGCTTGGCGAAACGGCCCGGGGCCGGCGCGCCGCCGGGAAAGCCGCTCTCGTAGCGCCACTGGTCGCTGTGCATGTAGTGGAACGAAGGGCTGTTTTGCAGCCGCGGGGGGCGCGTCCAATCGAGCGCCATCGCCAGCGTCACCCAGGAGGCGGTCGGCACCAGCTTTTCTTGCCCGGTGTAATGGTTGAGCCCGCCGCCGTTGACGCCGATGCAGCCGCACAGCATCAGCGCCGTGATTCCGGTGCGGTAGTGCAAGTTGGCGTGATACCAGTGATTGGTGCCGGAGCCGACGATGATGGTGCACTTGCCATGGGTGCGCTCCGCCGTGGTGGCGAACTCGCGCGCCAGTTGCACGACGGTGTTGCGGCCGACCCCGGTGAAGCGCTCTTGCCAGGCGGGGGTATTGGGCGTGTCCGCGTCGTCATAGGCGACGGGCGTGTCGCCCGCCAAACCGCGATGGACGGCGTACTGCGCCATCAGCAGATCGAAGACGGTGGTGACCGCTTTTTTGCCCGCGCTCGTCTCCACGTAGCGCGCCGGCACCGGCCGCCGGTACTCGCGCCCGGTGCCGTGCTCGGTGAAGCGCACCATCAACGCCGCCTCCTGCCGGCCGAGCAGGGTGAGGCAGGGCTGGATGGCGGCGCCGGTGACGCCGTCCTTCGATTCCAGGTTCCATTGCCCGGGCTGCTTCTGCCAGCGAAAACCGACGGCGCCTTGCGGCACGCGCGGCTGGTTGGTGGCCTCGTCCAGCACCGCCAGCTTCCACTCGCCGAGTTCGAGCTTCTCCTGGCCGGGCAGGGCCGCCGCCCGCAAGAACGCGCCCGGCACGTAGTCGCCGCCGGCCGGCTCCAGCTCGACCAGAAACGGCGCGTCGGAGAAGCGGCGCAGATAGTCGCGAAAATACGGAACCTCGCGCGCGGCGTGAAATTCCTTAAGGATGACGTGATTGACCGCCATCCACATCGCCGCATCCATGCCCGCGTTCGCCGGAATCCACCAATCGGCGAACTTCGAGACTTGGCTGAAATCGGGGGACAGCACCACCAGCTTGGCGCCGTGGTGGCGGGCTTCGGCGACGAAATGGACGTCCGGCGTGCGCGTCATCGAGAGATTGCTGCCCTCGACGACGATGTACTTGCTATTGAACCAGTCCGCGCTCTCCGCCACGTCGGTTTTCTCGCCCCAGGTCTCGGGCGAAGCCGGGGGAAAGTCCGCGTACATGTCGTAGAAGCTCATCATCACGCCGCCCAGCAACTCGATCAGGCGCGAGCCGCCGGCGTAGCTGACCATGGACATGGCGGGAATCGGCGAGAAGCCGATGATGCGGTCGGGGCCGTACTTGCGCGCTGTATAGAGCGCGCTGGCGGCGATCAGCTCGAGACAGTCGTCCCAACTCGCCCGCCGCAGGCCGCCCTTGCCGCGCGCGGTTTGATAGGCGCGGCGCTGCTCCTCGTTTTCGACGATCGAGGCCCAGGCCTCCACCGGATCCGGCTGCCGCGCCTTGGCGGCATTCCAGAGATCGAGCAGCACGCCGCGCATGTAGGGATAGCGCAAGCGCACCGGGCTATAGACGTACCAGGAGAAGGCGATGCCGCGCTGACAGCCGCGCGGCTCGTAGGGGGGCAGGCCCGCCTCCAGCTTGGGATAGTCGAGCGCCTGCGTCTCCCAGGTGACGATGCCGTTCTTGACGAAGACGTTCCAGGAGCAGCCGCCGGTGCAATTCACCCCGTGGGTGCTGCGCACGACGGAGTCATGCTGCCAGCGATTGCGGTAGAACTCCTCCCAGCGGCGCAGCTTGGGATTGGTTAGGTCCTTGATCCAGCTCATCGCCCGCCTCCCGCGCCCATTCGCCGCCGCGCGGCGATCGCCCGCCGCACCATGGGGGCGCGCACCCCGCGCGATCGGTCGCGCCAAAGAAATGCG
The DNA here is from genome assembly GCA_021323595.1 of Terriglobia bacterium. Classification (GTDB taxonomy): domain Bacteria; phylum Acidobacteriota; class Terriglobia; order Terriglobales; family SCQP01; genus JAJPKR01. The sequence goes on from JAJPKR010000014.1 coordinate 134,719, forward strand.
GTGAGGAGGAACAGCGCGATGCAACCGAGAATGGCGATGGCCACGATCTTGGGTGTCGGATTCCGCGCCGGCCGGCCGGCGGTGCTGCCGAGGTAAACCAGCAAATCGGCGCGCTCCTCGGGCGTGAGTTGATGCACGCGGTAAATGGGCGCCATCGCCGGGAAATAGAGGGTGCGCAGCGCCATATCCATGCCTTGCTGTCCCATGCGCCGATAACTCGCGCTCAGATTGGGGCCGAGCGTTCCGCCGTTGGGAAAGGGGGCGCCGGCCGCTTGATGACACTCGGCGCAGGCGGGGCCGCCGGCGGCAAATTTCACCGCGCCGGAAAATAGCTCGCGCCCGAGCGCCGCCGATCCCGCCGGCGCCGCCGGAGTCTGGGCGAAGCCGAGGAGCGCCAATAGTGCGACCATTGCCAGCGCACGCAATGACGCGAAGGGCGCCGGCCCTTCAAGCAGCCCTCTCGTCATGATCTTCTTCGCCAAAACAGAATTCTATTCCCAGCCTCGGCCTAAGAACTCATGATTTTTGTCAAATAGCGGGGTGGAAACAAGGAAAATCTCCGCGTGCCCGCACGCGGCGGGGCGCCTTTTAAGGGCTTGCGGGCGAGGGCAGCCGCGCGCGGCCGTGGGCGGCTCTCCGGGAAAGGCTGCGTGCAATTAGCGCAGTTTGGCGCAGAAGCAGGCGAAGCGCGCCAGGCCTTCGTGAATGGCGTCGAGCGAAGCAGCGTAAGAGAAGCGGATGTGGCTGCTGGTGCCGAAGGCTTCGCCGGGCACGGTGACCACCCCGCCCTCCGCCAGCAGCTTCGAGGCAAACTCCAGCGGCGTCTTCACGCCCGGCTTGCCCAGCAAGCCGGAGATGTTCGGGTAGGCGTAGAAGGCGCCGGCCGGCATGTTGCAGGTCACGCCCGGCACCGCGCGCAGTCCCTCCACGATCACCGTGCGCCGCCGCGCATACTCTGCCAACATTTGGCTCACCGGCTCTTGCGGGCCCAGGAGCGCGGCGATGCCGGCTTTCTGCACGAACGAGGTCGCGTTCGAGGTCGAGTGCGATTGCAGGTTCACCGCCGCCTTGATCACCGCCTTGGGCGCCATGAGATAGCCCAATCGCCAGCCGGTCATGGCATAGGTCTTCGAAAGCGAGCCGGCGATGATCAGCCACTCCTTGCCGTTCGGCTCGGAGGCGGCGCTATAGGGCCGGCCGTCATAGACGAACTTCGAGTAGCACTCGTCGCTGAGCAGCCAGATGCCGCGCTCGCGGCATAGCTCCAGCACGCCGCGAAACGTCTCGGGCGGGAACACCGCTCCGCTCGGGTTCGAGGGCGAATTCAGCAGGATCATGCGCGTGCGCGCGGTCACCTGCCGCGCGATCATTTCGGCGCTCAGCCGGAAGCCGTCGGCCTCGTCGGTGGCCACGATCACCGGCGTGCCGCCGGCATAGGTGATTTGATCCTTGAAGCTCACCCAATACGGCGCCGGCAGAATCACCTCGTCGCCGTGATCCACCAAGGCGCTGATGGCGTTGAAGAGCGCATGCTTGCCGCCGACCGTGACCAAAACCTCGTCGCGCTCGTACTGGCTGCCGAAATCGTCGCGGTGGCGCTGGCGAATGGCATCCTTGAGCGCGGCGATGCCGCTCGCCGCCGTGTAGCGGGTGAAATTCTCCTGGATCGCCGCGATCGCCGCCTGCTTGATGTGCTCGGGGGTGGGGAAATCAGGCTCGCCCATGCCGAAATCCACCAGCGAGACGCCCGCCGCGCGCAGCTTTTCCGCCTCCATGGAGACCGCCGCGGTGGCGGAGACGGAGATGCGCGCCATGCGCGCCGCGCTCCCGGAAGGACGAATCACACTGGTCGTGGCCATGGGTTCAGTGTAAGCCAGCCCCGCCCGGCGAGACGCCGCGCCTAGCCGCGGGCGCCCAGGTCCCGCATCTTCGCCTGGAGCCGCGCTTCGACCCGCGGCGGCACCAGGCCGGTTACCGAGCCGCCCAGCTCGAAGACTTCTTTCACCAGGCGCGAACTCACGTAGGAAAACGCCTCCGCCGGCATCATGAAGACCGTTTCCAGGCGCGGCGCCAGGCGGCGGTTCATCAGCGCCATTTGCAGCTCGTATTCGTAGTCGCTGATGGCGCGAATGCCGCGCAAGACTGCCTGCGCCCCGCATTGGCGGGCGAAGTCCACCAGCAGGCCCTCGAATTCCAGCACCTCGACGTTGCTCAGGCCCTGCGCGATTTCCGCGAGCATGGCGACGCGTTCGCCGGGGGTGAACAGCGGCTGCTTTTCGGCGTTCCGCAGCACCGCCACGATCAGCCGGTCGAAGAGGCGGCTGCCGCGCTGGATCAGGTCCAGATGACCGTTGGTCGGCGGGTCGAAGCTGCCGGGATAGATGGCGACGACGGTCGGCACCCCTGCATTCTACAAGCGGTCTCATCATGCCGGCGCCGCCGGGACCGCAGAGGGCGGGGCTTGCGGCGGGCGGCGCGGCGTTGGGCGGCGGCGCGCCCGCGCGGATCAGCATCGCAATGGGATAGGCTTCGCGGCGATCCGGATGCGCGTGCGCTTTTTTGTAACCCAACGCCTGGACCGGCGCGTCGAAGCTTGTCTGGAGGGGTTTCCCCGCCCGCCCCGGCCGGGGTAGCATACAGGGTTCGCGGCCGTTCGCGCCGCGGCGCCCGGGAGCTCAACGCGTGCTCGAAGTCGTTCATCTCACCAAGCAATACGGCCCCAAGCTGGCCGTGAATGGCATCAGTTTCAGCGTCAAGAAGGGCGAGATCGTGGCGTTTCTCGGCCCCAACGGGGCCGGCAAAACCACCACCATGCGCATGATCACCGGCTACCTGCCGCCCACCGCCGGCGAGGTGCGCATCGAGGGCATTCCCATCCGCCAGAAGCCGATCGAGGCCAAGCGCCGCATCGGCTATCTGCCGGAACTGCCGCCGGTATATCCGGAGATGACGGTGGAGGACTATCTGCACTTCGTCGCCCGGCTGAAACAAGTGCCGGGCCGCGAGATCAAGGCGCGGGTCGAGCGCGCCTGCGCGCGTTGCGCGCTGGCCGACGTTCGCCGGCGCATCATCGGCCGCCTCTCCAAGGGCTACCGCCAGCGCGTCGGGCTGGCGCAGGCCATCCTGCACGAGCCCGGCCTGCTGATCCTGGACGAGCCCACTGCCGGCCTCGATCCCCGCCAGAGCAACGAAACCCGCGAATTGATCCGCAGCCTGGCGGGCGAGCACACGGTCATCCTCAGCACGCACATTTTGTCGGAGGCGGCGCAGGTCTGCGAGCGCGTCATCATCATCAACCGCGGCGAATTGGTCGCCGTGGATAGTCCCGAGAACCTCGCCCGCCGCGTCAAGAACACCGACACGCTCCTCGTCGAGGCGCGCGGGCCGGCCGAGGCGGTCGCGCGCGCCCTCGGCGCCGTGCCCGGCGTCGCCGCGGTGGCGCCCCGCGCCGGCGGCGACGGCGTCGCCCAATTTCAGGTCGAGGCCAAAGGCGCCGACGTGCGCGAGGCGCTGGCGCGCGCCGTGGTCAACGGCGGCTGGGGCCTGCTCGAGCTCAAACCCGTCGAACTCAGCCTGGAAGAGATCTTCCTGAACCTCACCGCCGCGCCGGCGCCCGCCGCCGCGCCGGGCCGCCCTTGAGGAGTCGTTTCGCTTATGTCCTCGCTTTGGACCATCGTTCGCAAGGAATGGAAGCTTTACTTCGTGACCCCCGCCGCCTATGTGGTCTTGGCGCTCTTCGCCGTGATCGCCGGCTTCTTCTTCTACAGCATGCTCGCCATGTACGTCATGCAGAGCCTGGGCGGCGGCATGTTCGGCCAGGGCAGCCTCGACGTCAATAGCCAGGTGCTGCAGCCCCTCTTCTTCGACATCGGCATCACGCTGCTGTTCTTGCTGCCGATGATCACCATGCGCACCTATTCGGAAGAGCTGCGCAGCGGCACCATCGAACTGCTCAAGACCTCGCCCGTGCGCCGCATGGAGGTGGTGCTGGGCAAATTCCTCGCGACCTTCGGCTTGCTCATCCTGCTGCTGATCATTGCAGCGGGCTACGTCCTAATCGTGGTCCACTACGGCAAGCCCGACCTGGGCGCGCTGTGGGCGGCGTTCCTGGGATTGCTGCTGATGGGGGGCTCGTTTCTGGCGCTGGGGCTGCTGATCTCGAGCTTCACCCGCAATCAGATCGTCGCCGGCGTGGTGACCTTCGCGCTGTTCTTGCTCCTCTGGGTGGCCAATTGGGTCACCGCCTATGGCAGCGGCACGATCTCGGGGATATTTTCCTATCTCTCGATCACCTCGCATTTCCAGAATTTCACGCAAGGATTGATTGACGTGAAGGATCTGATCTATTACCTGAGCTTGATCGTCGGCGGCTTGTTCCTGACCGCCCGGCGCATGGAGCTGGCGGAGTAGCCGCGGGAGATTCGCAGATGGCGAAAGACACCAAGCCCAACCCCACTCCCGAAGCGGCCGAGGCGGGCTCGCGCTCGTTCACCGATAAGCTGGCCGCGCGCGGCAGCCTGATCGCCTACATTTTGATCGTCGTGGCGGTGCTGGTGGTGATCAACGTCGTGGTGGCGCGCCACGACCACACCTGGGACCTGACCAAGAATCACCGCTACAGCCTCAGCCCGGAATCGGTCAAGATCGTCTCCGAATTGCACCAGCCGCTGGATCTGATCTACTTCGACCGTGCCGACCAGTTCGCGCACGCCAAGGAGTTCCTCAGCCGCTACCAGCGCAGTTCGAACGAAGTGCGCTTGCAGTTCGTGGATCCCGACCGCCATCCCGACCTGGCGCGCAAGTACAACATCCGCACCTACGGCACCACCGTGGTCGCCACCGGCGGCCGCCAGCAGCTCGTGACCACGCTCGATGAACAGGACATCACCAACGCCCTGGTGCGCGTGCTGAAGGGCGGGCCGAAGGTCGTCTATTTCACCACCACGGAAGGCGAGCACGATCCCGACGACACCGGCCGCACCGGCCTCAGCGCCCTGAAGAAGGCGCTCCAAGACGAAAATTTCACGGTGAAGACGCTGGCGCTGGCGCAGCAGCCCGCGATCCCCAAGGATTGCTCGATCCTGATCGTCGCCGGCCCGAGATACTCCTTCGTCGCGCCGGAAGTCACCGCCATCGACAACTATCTGAAGCAGGGAGGCCGCGCGCTCTTCATGCTCGGCATCGACGTCAAGGGCCCGCTCATCGATTACCTGCAGAACACGCTCGACGTGAAACTGACGCCGGACGTGGTGGTGGACACCAGCGGTGTGGGCCGCCTCTTCGGCGCCAGCGAGTTGATGCCCATCGTCGCGACCTACGACAGCCATCCCATCACCGATCAGATGGGTCACACCGCGACGATCTTTCCCTTCGCGCGCACGGTGCAGCCGGGTGACGCCAAGAATTCCACCGCCGTGGTCGAGCCGCTGCTGGAGACCACGCCGGCGAGCCTGGCCAGCACGAGCTTCGCCAACGGCCAGGTGCGGGTGACCGAGGCCTCGGCGATCCGCGGCCCGCTGACGCTGGCGGTGGCGGGCACGCTGCCGGCCGCCGGCGGCAAGGCCGGTGCGAGCGGGCGATTCGTCGTCTTCGGCAGCGGCGATTTCGCCACGAACGCCTTCCTCGACTTCGGCGGCAATCGCGACCTGGTGCTGAACAGCATGAACTGGCTTGCGGCGCAAGAGGCGTTCATCAGCATCCGGCCGAAGCCGCCGGAAAATTCGCCGATCAACTTGAACGCCGCGCAAATGCGGAACATCTGGCTCGCGACGCTGGTGTACCTGCCGGTGTTCATCATTCTCTGCGGCATCGCCGTGTGGTGGCGCCGCCGCGCCGCCTAGCCGGCGTCTTTGCGGAGTCGAACATGAAGCGCTTGATCATCGCCGTGGTGATTCTGATCGCGCTCTTCGCCGCCCTGCGCTGGTGGCCGGCGAAGAAGCCCTCTGTCGCCGCCGCCGCGCCCAGCATCGTGAAGTTCGACACCGGGCAGGCGACGCGCATCGAGGTGGATCAAAGCGGCCAGCCCGCCGTCATTCTCGACAAGCTCAACGGCCAGTGGCAACTGGCGCAGCCCTACGCCGCGCCCGCCGACAGCGGCGCCGTGACGACGCTGCTGACCACCGCCTCCGGCCTCTCGCCCGCCGAGAAGCTCGGCGCCGAAAAGAATCTAGCGCCCTTCGGCCTCGATGCGCCGGCATCGGTGGCCATCACTCTCGCCGGCGGCAAGAAATACACCTTCCTGTTCGGCGGCAACACGCCCACGGGCGACGACGTTTACGTGAAGCTGGCCTCGCAGCCTACCGTGTACACGGCGCCCACCTATGTCAAAGACGACATGGTCAAGAGCGCCTTCGACCTGCGCGACAAGAGCATCTTGCACTTCACCAGCGATACGGTGGATTCCGTGGCGCTGCGCTATCACGGCAAGAGCTTCGCCTTCCAGCGGGAGAAGGGGAAGTGGACCGGGCCGCAGGCTGACAACCTCCAAAATCTCACCGATGCGCTGGCCAACGCGCAGATGAATGCGATCGTCGATGCCACGGGCAAGGACGCCGCCAAGTACGGCTTGGCCCATCCCGCCATGGTCGTTTCGCTCGTCTGGAACGGCGGCCGGGGCCAGATCGAGGTTGGCGACAAGAAAGGCGCCGACGAATACTACGCGCGCTCCTCCGAATCCCCGGCCATCTTCACGATCAACAGCTATCTCACCGACGACATCGCGAACGTGACCAAGCCGCCGAAACCGGCGCCGACGGTCAGCGCCGCGACCGCAGCCACGCCCGCGCCGGCCAAAAAGTCCAAGCCTGCCAAGCACGCCAAGGCGGGCAAAGCTGGCAAAACGGGCTAACGCAATCCGGCACCGGCGTACGGGGCGCAGCGGCGGCAATACCGCCCCGCGCGCCGCGCATGCGGGGCCGCCGGCAGTGACGGCGACAGCCGGCGCAGCCTCAATAGCGCAGCGTCACCAGCCCATCCGCCGGCACGTCCAAGCTCGCGGCGGCCTCGCCGTGGTGAATCTCGACCGCGCCGGCGCCGCCGGCGTTGGCAATGATCAGCGCCTGCCCGCCCCCCGGCAGCCGGGCGGCGACGTGTTCCATGCCCGCCGGGCCTCCGTGCGAGCCCACCACCACGGAGCCGCGCGGCAATGCCCGCGAAAAGTGCGCCCAGGCCCAATATTGCCCGCTGCGCGCCAGCGCGCCGGTTTGCGAATGGACGGTCACCAAGCCGCCGCAACTGAAGGGGCCGATGTTGGGCTGGCCGCGCTCGTCCAGGGCGAGATTCCAGCCGATCAGGCAGCGCGCGCCGTTGCGCAGGACGCCGATGGCCGTGCGCCCCCAATGCACCCAATCGAGCGCGTAATTGGGATCGGCGATATCCGGCCCGCCTTCGGTCCAGTACATCTCGACTTCGGGATGCGCGGCGGCTACGCGCCGCATCCACGCCGGCTCGCCGACGTAGCCATGCCACGCCACCGCTTTGGCATAGCGCGCCACGCCGGGATCGTCGAGCTCGCATATCGCGCGGCCCCAAAGATTGTAGTTGTGGTCGATCAACCAGATGCGGGTGTCGAGGCCGGCCGCGGCCAAGGCCGGGCCGAGATGGCCGGCGACATAACCGACCTCGATCTCCTGCGGAAATAGGCAGGCGGGCATGAGGCTGTCTTGATCGGTATCCACCTCGTTTTGCGGCGTGACCGCTTGAATCGCGACGCCTGCGGCGCGATACGCAGCCAGGAACTTGGCCGTGTATTGCGCATACACCGGCAGCAGGTGGCGCCGGATCGTGCCGCCGAGCATGGAGTTGTTGTCTTTCATCCAGCCGGGCGGGCTCCAGGGCGAAGCCAGCAGGAACAGGCTGGGATTGATCGCGCGGGCGCGGCGCATCACCGGCAGGATATAGGCGCGGTCATGATCGATCGAGAAGCGCGATAGCGACGGGTCGGGCGCCCCCTCGTCGAAGCTGTAAGGGAAACGCGCGTAATCGCTCGAGCCCACGCAGCAACGGCAAACGCTCAGGCCGAGGCCGGAGGCGCCGAAGAGTTCGCGCAAGAGCGCCTCCCCCGCGGCCGTCGGCAGCCGCGCGATGTTGTAGCAGGCGGCATCGGTGAAGGCGGCGCCGAAGCCGAGGATCGGCTGCGCTTCCGCCGCCGGCTCGACCGTGATCGCCGCCGGTCCCGGCGCGCCCCGCGCCGGCTCCCAGGGCAACGGCGCGGCGGGCGCGTGACGGCGCTCGCGGTCGGTGACCCAGACCTGAATGCGGCCGGCGGGCGTGGGCGCGCTTTGCGCCGGCGCGTTCGAAGACGAGGGCGCCAGCGGAACCACGGCGGCGCCGGCGGCCATGAGCATGAAATCGCGGCGAGTGGGGTGGGACATGGTTGTTCCGGAAAATCCTGAGTAGCTTACTGCGTTTGCTGGACAGCGGCGGGCGCGCCTGCCGCTCCGCGCGAAACGGCGCCAGGGCGAATTTTCATCCGTAGAGCCTCCAGCTCTGTTTCGGATCCGGGCGCGGCTCCCTCGTACCGGCGACTAGCTCTTGCGGGAATTACTCCCGGTCTATGCGTCGGTCCCAAATTGGACGCGACCAACGGACTAAGAGCGGGTGTATGCTGGCGAGGCATGAAGCGGTCTAGCCTTGTTTTCTGGTTTCTCGCTGCCAACCTGGGCGCGCAATCGCTGCCGGCGACTTATCAACAGGTGCTGGCGCCGGCGCTCGATCCGCAGCAGGTGGCGGCGATCGAGAACGTGCGCTTCAGCCGGGACGCGCTGGAGTTCCAGCTCAGCGATGGCTTTCTGGCGTTGACCGCGCCGGTGAACGGGCACGTGACCGCCGCGGTCTTCAACGGTCACGGCAGCTTGACGGTGACGCCGCCGACGGCTTCCGAGGCCGCCGAGGTGCGGCGATTTCTCGGCGAGCCCACAGTGACGGTGCAATTCACCCAAGCGCTGTTTCGCTTTCCCGGCGCCGGCTGGCTGCGAACGCAATTGGCGGCGCAGGCGCGCTTTCAGGCGAACCCGCGCGGCGCGGCGCGGCAAACGCTCGAGGAGTGGCGCCGCGACCTGCTGCAGCGCAATCGCTACGGCCGCGCGCCCGTGGACGAAGGCCCGGTTTGGCTGGGCCAGCGATTGAGCTCCACGCTCGACCCCTCCGCCTACGAGACGGTCGTCTATGACAAGGGCGGCTACATCCTGTACATGCTGCGGGAGATGATGCTCGAGACCGGCACCAAGCAGCCGGATGCGAGCTTCATCGCCATGCTGCACGACTTCACCCAGACCTATTCCGGCCGCGCCGCCTCCACCGCGGACTTCGAGGCGGTGGTGAACAAGCACATGACGCCGGAGATGGACCTCGACGGCAATCACCGCATGGACTGGTTCTTCAACGAGTACGTCTACGGCACCGGCGTGCCACGGGTGCGCTTCGACTATACCCTCGCGCCCAATGCCAAGGGCTCGCTGCTCACCATGCGCTTTCATCAAGAACCGGCGAATTGGAAGGAGATCATGCCGGTCTATCTGCACGTTTCCGGCAAGCGCTGGCTGCGCGGCAAGGTAGCCTTGCGGCAAGCGGATGAAACCGTGACCGTGCAGGTGCCGGCGGCCGTGCAGTCGGTCTCCGTGAACGATTACGACGACATGCTCGTGATCGTCAGCCGTTAGTTACCGCGCCGCCCTCCGCCGTCTGCGATCCGCAGCCTGCGCGCGGCGGCCCATCGCCAAGGCTCGGCGCCGCCCATTCTCCGCAGGCTCGGAAACGAATTACACTGACTGAAATCCTTAAAGCCAGGTCATCCCATGGGACGGCGTGCTCTTAGTCGAATGCTAGTCTTTACGGCGGCCGCGCCGGCGCTGGTCGCCGCTTTTGGATGCGGCGGCGGTGGGGGCGGCGGTAATTCCGGAGGCGGCGCCGGAGCCGGTACGCCGCCCGGGCAAGTCGCGGGGCTTACCGCGACGGTCAGCGTCAACCAAGTGGCCTTATCCTGGACCGCGACCGCCGGCGCCACGTCCTACGCCGTCGCCCGCGCCTCGGCCGGTGGCGCGGCCTTCACCCAAATCGCCTCGATCTCGACCAACTCCTACACCGACACCGCGGTGACGCCCGGCACAACTTATACCTACGAAGTCAGCGCCGCCAACGCCGCCGGCAGCGGTCCGGCTTCGGCGCCGGTCACGGCCTTGGCGCTGGGCAATCAGGCTGTGACCATTGGCGTGGATGCGCTCGCCGACCGCCATCCGATCAGCCCGTTGATTTACGGCGTGGATTTTCCGCCGAGCGCCGCCTACATCCAGCAAACCGGCGCGAGTTTCGTGCGCTGGGGCGGCAACGCCAGCTCCCGCTACAACTGGAAGAACTTCTATGCCAATTCGGCGAACGATTGGTACTTCCAAGACAACGGTTTTCAGGCGCTCGGCCTCGGCAATCAGGCGGCGGACACCGGCGCCGATTCGGTGCTGTTCGCGCAGACGGTGGCAGCCGCCGGCGCCGACCCGCTGATGACGCTGCCCATGCTGAGCTGGGTCGCCAAAGGCGGGCCGAGCTATTACAGCTTTTCGGTCCAAAAATACGGGCCGCAGTGCAAGACCAACCCCTATCTCGCCGACGACGGCGACGGCCTCGCGCCCGACTGCCAAACGCCGATTACCGGCAACGATCCCAACGACGCCAATGTTCCGCTCCTCGACGCGCCCGGCGCCAACGATCCCGCCGGGGCGGTGTATCGCAGCCAGTGGGTGGCCGCGCTGGCGCCGGCCTTCGCCGCCGCGCCGCACTTTTACGATCTCGGCAACGAACCCGACATCTGGGCCGGCACCCATCGCGACGTTCATCCCGCCAAGGCGACGTATGCGGAGCTGCGCGACGACTTCGTCCTCGAGGCGGGCAATCTGAAGACCTGGGATCCGCAAGCGATCGCCTTCGGCCCGGTCTCCTGCTGCTGGTGGTATTACTGGAATTCCGATGCCGGCGCCGCCGACAAGGACGCGCACGGCGGACTCGATTTCTGGCCCTGGTGGCTCAACGAAGTCGAGTGGGAAGGCGAGATCCAAGGCCGCCGCCTGCTCGACGTCTTCGATCTCCATGCTTACCCGGAGTTGAACACGCCGAAGGCGGGGACATCGGCCGCCGCCATCGACGGCGAGATCTTGGCCGCAACCCGCGGTTGGTGGGATCCGACATGGAGCGACACGCAAAGCTGGATCGGCACCTCCAGCGGCGTCACCTCGCAGCAGCCCAACCCCACCGCCGAGGCGCGGCTGGTGCGCGCGCTGGCGGTCGCCCACGAAATCGATCCCGAGCTGCCGGTCAGCGTGACGGAATGGAATTTCGGCCTGGGCCTGACCGGCGCCGATCCCATCGCCGTCGCGCTGGCGGATGCCGACGCCTGGGGCCTGCTCGGCCGCTACGGCGCCTATGCCGCCGCGCGCTGGACCGCGCCGGATCCGAACACCGAAGCTCCGTCGGTGGCCGTGCTCGAGCTGTTTCGCAACTACGACGGCAAAGGCGACGGCTTCGATCCGATCTCGGTCGCGGCGAACAACGATTGCGCCGCGGCACCGCTGCAGCCATACGACTGCAGCACGTTTGCCGCCGTCAACGCCGCCGGCACGCAGCTTACTCTGCTGGTCGTCAACAAGAGCGCCTACGATCAGCTCACGGCCGCGATCGATCTCGCGAATTTCACCGCAACGCAGGTCGCCGCCTATTCCGTCTCGGCCGCCAGCCCGGCCCAGATCACCGCCGCCGCCCCCGCCGCCTTCAACGGCAGCGTCATCGTGCCGCCGTATTCGGCGACGTTATTGGTGTTCAGCGGGCAAATGAGCCAGCAGCCGGTGGATTGGAGCCTCAATCCCGCGATCGTGATGATGCCGGCCGGCGGCTCGATCACCCTGCATCCGGCCTTGCTGGCCGGCGCCAGCGGCAGCGTCACGCTCGAAGGGATGCAAAGCGACGCGGGAATTTCGGGAACGATCACACAACCTACCGTCACCGCCGCCCAGCCGGGCGCGATCACCATCGCGGCCGGCGCCACGCCGGGCTTCTACCATTTCACGGTGACGGCCAGCGACAGCAGCGGCGCCACGCAAACCAAGACCGGCATCGTCGAAGCCGGCAACCCCGCGGCGACGTTCACCGCCGCCGGCAGCGGCCAAACCGCGCCCGCCGGCACGGCGGTGACGCTCACGGTCGCGGTGAATCCGGGGCAAAGCGGCGTCAATGCCGCCGGCCTCGACATTCTCTTCACCACCTCCGCCGGCACCCTCGCAGCCGGGGCCAACAACACCCTCGTCGCGCAGGCGGCGAGCGGCGCGCAGTTGCTTGAAACCACCGACGCGGCCGGCAGCGCCGCCGTGACGCTCACGCTGCCCGCGGTGTCCGGCGCCACGGTCACGGTAACCGCCGAGGGCCCTTACGGCGCGGGTCATCCTCTCGCGACGTTCACCGAGACGACGCAATGACCCGCGGCGCGCGCCGCTTCTCGCGGCGGCTGGTCTAAGATGGAAAAACGCGCCTTTACGGCCGCCGTTGGGCTTATCGCGCGCGGAGGGGACTCGGTTTGGAAACATGCCGCCGGCCATCGCCATCGCGGGACTTACGAAACGCTATGACGCCGGGGCGAACTCCGTGCTCGCCGTGAATGAGATCGATCTCGAGGTCGCGGAAGGCGAACTCTTCGGCTTGCTCGGCCCCAACGGCGCCGGCAAATCCACCACCATCGGTATCTGCACGACCCGCGTCATGCCCACCGCCGGGCGGGTGCGGGTGGCGGAGATTGACGTGGTCGCAGATCCGCCCCGCGCTCGCGCCGAGATGGGCGTGGTGACGCAGTTCCGCGCCCTCGATCGTTCCCTGACCTGCTGGGAAAACCTTTACTACCACGCCCGCTACTTCGGCATGGGCGCCGCTGCGGCCCGCGCCCGCGCGGGCGAGCTGCTGGAGCAGTTCCGGCTCGCCGACCGCGCCCGCACCCTCCCCGACCGGCTCTCCGGCGGCATGGCGCAGCGCCTGCAAATCGCGCGCGCCGTGTGCCATCGCCCGCGCGTGCTCTTCCTGGACGAGCCCACCGCCGGGCTCGATCCGCAGAGCCGGATCGCGGTCTGGGATCTCGTTCGCGAGCTGCGCGCCGGCGGCATGACCGTGCTTTTGACCACGCACTACATCGAAGAAGCCGAGCGCCTCTGCGATCGCGTCGCCATCATCGATCACGGCCGCATCCTCATCTGCGATACGCCGGCACAGCTCAAGCGGCAGGCCGGAGCCGGGGTGGTGATGCACCTGCGCGTCGCGCGCGCCGCGCCGGAACTGGCGGAGCGGCTGCGCGCGCTCGCCGGGGTCAGCGGCGTCGAGCCGATCGAGCAGGGGTTTCGCGTCTTCGCCGCCGATCGCGACGGGCTGGCGCCCGCGGCCGCCGCCGCGGCCCAGGACTTCGGCCTGGAAGACATCGCCCTCGCCGAACCCAGCCTCGAAACCGTTTTCATCCGCCTCACCGGCCGCGAGCTGCGCGAATGACCCCCGCCGCCCGACCCTTGCCGAAGCCGGCGCCGCAGCATCCGCGCGCGCGCGCCTTGGCCGCTTTTTGGGGCTTGGTACTGCGCGATACGCGGGTGCTGCGCCGCGAACTCGTCCCGTTCGTGGTGCGCACGGTGATGAACCCGCTCTTTTTCGTCTTCATCTTCACCGACGTGATGCCGAAGATCGGCCAGGGCTTCGCCGCCACCGGCACCAACGCCAACTTCGCCACCGTGCTGGTGCCCGGCTTGGTGGCGATCGCCGTGCTCTTCCAAGGCATCATGGCCGTGACCCTGCCGCTCTCGATCGAGTTGAGCGGCACGCACGAGATCGAAGACCGGCTGATGGCCCCGCTGCCGGTGAGCTGGGTCGCCTTCGAAAAAATCTTTTTCAGCGTTTTTCAGTGCATCCTGGCCGCCATCGTCGTTTTCCCGATGGTCTATTTCATTCCCGCCACGCCGGTGTACGTGCACGTGGCGAACGGGTGGCTGCTGGCGGTGGTGATCGTGCTCTCGGGTGTAGCCTCGGGAGCGCTCGGCTTGGCTCTGGGCACCATCGTCAAGCCGCAGCAGATCAGCTTGATCTTCGCGGTCTTGCTGACGCCGATCATTTTTCTGGGCTGCGTGTACTATCCTTGGGCGCTGCTGGCGCCGGTGCGCTGGCTGCAGGTGCTGAGCCTGGCGAATCCGCTGGTCTACGTCAGCGAGGGCCTGCGCATGGCGCTGACGCCGCGCGTGCCGCACATGCCCGCCTGGGCGTTCTTGAGCGCGCTGGTGATTTCCGCCGCCGGCTTCAGCGCCTGGGGCATCGCCGGTTTCAAGAAGCGCGTCGGCAGCTGAACGCCTTCGGGCGCAGGCGCCGCCGAGCGGCAGCGGCCCGGAGCGCGGCCGCCGGCGCGCGGGCTCATCGCCCCAGGCTCGGCGCGCGCTGCGGCAGCGCTTTGCGCCGGCCTTTGCGCTACGCTGTGGCATGCTTTGGCGCTGGCTCATCGCTTCCCTGCTGCTCTTGCCCCTGGCCGGGCAATCGCATCCCGCCGCGCGTTTGCAAAACCGCTGGCTCACCGTCACCGCGAGCGGCGCCGACGGCGGCTATACATTCGGAGCGCGCGCGACCGGGCCGACGATTGCGGCGAGCGCGGCCGCGCATGCGGATGGCCGCTGGCTGCGCGCCGCCGACTATCCGCGCCACGTCATCTCCCGCCGGCCTTTTTCGGATGCCCTCGGCGCCGGTGAAGAACTGCTCATCCTCAACACGGGGCTCCCGGCGCGCCCCGATCTCCATTTGCGCCTGCGCCTTTATTCCGGCCGCGCTTACGGCAGCATTCGCCTCGCCCTCGTCAATCACACGGAGCAAACCGCCATCGTCAGCGACCTGCGGCTGCTCGATGCCGCGCGCCTGCCGCTAGGCGGCCCCGACGCCGCCGACCGCCTGCTGCCGGACAGTTACAGCGAAGACCGGCCGGTGCTGCGCATCTTCGACTTCGGCCGGCCCGGCAACTACCGCGCCATCGGCAGCGAGTTGATCTACAACCGCGCCAGCGGCTGGGCCTTGTTCTTCGGCGCCTTGACTTCGCGCCGCTTCTTGACTTACCTGCGCGCCGGTAACGAGCACACCGCCCAGGGGCCGCGGCTCGCGCCGTTCACCATCGATTCGGCGGGCACCACCGCCGTCCAGCGCGATGACGCGCTGCGCGGCGCGCCCGCGGCCGACCAGATCGAACTGCGGCTGCCGGTGGCGCCCGGCGCCAGCCTGGCCTCGGAAACGGTGCTGTTCTCGCTGCGCCGGGATGCGCAGGCCGCCTTGACCGATTACGGCGCCGCCATCCGCGCCGCTCACGAGGCGCGCGCCGCCACGCCGAACCTGCTGGGCTGGTGGAGCTGGACGGCGTATTACTTCGGCCTGAATCAAGGCATGGCGCTCACCAACGCCCGCTGGCTGGCGCAGCACCTGCGCCGTCTCGGCTATCGCTACTTCCACATCGACGAGGGCTACCAATATGCGCGCGGGGAGTACACCACCGCCAACGCCGCGCAATTCCCCGCCGGCATGGCGGCGCTCGGGCGCCAGCTTGGCCAACTGGGCCTGCGCTTCGGACTTTGGACCGCGCCCTTCGAGGTCTCCTCGCGCGCTTGGGTATATCAGCACCATCGCGAGTGGCTGGTCCGCAATGCCGCGGGACAGCCGATCCCCATCGGCGCGGTCGGCACCGATCGTTTGTACGTGCTCGACGCGACCAACCCCGGCGCGCAGGAGTATCTGCGCCAGACCTACCGGACACTGATGCGCCAATGGGGCGTGCGCTACTTGAAGCTCGATTTCATGGACGACACCGCCATCGAAGGCGACTATTTCCGTCCGCATACGACCGCTCTCGAAGCCCAGCGCATCGGGCTGCGCGTCATTCGCGAGGCCGTCGGCCCCGGCGTGATCCTGGATAAAGACGGCAGCCCCATGCTGAATTCGGTCGGCCTCGTGGATGCCGGGCGCATTTCGGTGGATACCGGCCATGCCTTCGCCGCCAGCCGCGACGCCGCCAGCGGCATCGCCGCGCGCTTTTACATGAACCGCAATTTCTTCCTGAGCGATCCCGACGCTTTCTCCGTGTCCGAGCAGCTCATTCCCGATCAAAGCTGGCATCAGAGCCGCCGCCCGCTGACGTTGGATGAGGCGCGCGTGGCGATCGCGCTGGCCGCGGTCTCGGGCGGCATGTTCGAGATCGGCGACGACCTGCCGACGCTCGGCGCCGAGCCCGATCGCTTGGCCCTGGTCGAGAATCGGGACTTATTGGACGCGGCGCGCCTGAGCCGCGCGGCGATTCCCGTGGACCTCATGGACTATGCGGCCGCCGACGAACAGCCCAGCATCTTTCTGCTGCCCGAGTCGCGCCGCCAAGCCTTGCTCGCGGTCTTCAACTGGACCGGAGCGCCGCGCGACCATCGTCTCGTGATCACCGCCGGCGCGAAGGGATGGAGCGTCCAGCCGGCGGCTGCGCCCGCCGCCGGCGCCGCTCCCTTGCTCGCCGGCGATGTCTTCGCCGGCGGCGCCGGCACGCGACTTGAATCCGGCGTGCTGGAGCTTCCTGCGCAAGCGCCCCATACCGTCCGCCTGTTCAAATTGATCGCTCCGGGCGTCGCCGCGGCGCCGCCCGCCTTCAAGGCCGAGGTGCCGGCGACCGGACACACCGGCGCCGCCTTGGCCTTCCAAGCCCAGGCACAAGATCAAACCGCCAACCCCGTTCTGGATTGGCATTGGGACTTCGGCGACGGAACCAGCGCCCAAGGCGCGCTGGTTTGCCATGCCTACACCCGCCCGCAAACGTACACCGTGACGCTCAGCGCCGGCGGCCTGGACGGCGAATCCGCGCGGCAGACGTATGCCATCGCCGTGACCGGAGGCTTTTCCACCCAATTCGCTCCCGAACGCAATCGCCGCTTCGTCCCGCGCGCCGCCCCCGCTACCGGCTGTCCTTGACCGGGCCTGTCCCTCGATCCAGGTACACGAAATTGCACGCTCGGAGCGCTCGCGCCGCCCTCCTCCCTGTCGCGGGCGCTGGCGGGTGGGTTATGCTTAATTTCCCAATCACATGCGGTTCGGATTCAACCCCGAAAAGACGCTGGCCAACGCCGAAAAATGCGTCCAACAGGGCAAGTTTGCCCAGGCCATCGAGCTCTATGAAAAGGTCCTGCCGCACCAGCCCAACAACCTCAATCTTCGCAATAACTTGGGCGACCTCTACGTGCGCCAAGGGCGCAACGCCGACGCCGTCCGGCTTTTTCTCGAGGTAGCCGAGCAGCTCGAGCAGCAGGGCATCACCCCGCGCGTGGCGGCGGTGCTGAAGAAAGTCCTCCGTCTCGATCCCAATGCGCCCGGAGTGCAGCAGCGTTTGGCGCAGTGCCTGGTGGCGCAAGGGATCCACGGCGAGGCGCGCATGCTGTTGCTGAGCCTGGCGGAGCGCGCCGAGCAAGCGGGCGACTGGCGGCAGGCCGTCACCGCGCTGGGCCAGATCGCCAGCCTCGATCCCGACCAGCCGCGCCTGCGCGTGCGCTTGGCCCGCGCCCGCGTCCATGCCGGCGATCGCGCGCAAGCGCAAACGGAACTGCTCAATGCCGCCAAGCTGATGCTCGACAAGAAGGACTGGGAGGGCGTCGAGGCGGCATTGCACGAGCTGGAGGCGCTCGACAGCACGGCGCCCGGGTTTCAACTGATCCGCGCGCGCAGCCTGTTGGCCCAGGGCAAGCCCGAAGAAGCGCTCGCCGCCCTGCCCGATGTCTCCCACATCAAGGATCTGGGCGCCGAAGGCGCCGGGCTGTGGCGCGTAGCGTGCGACTGCGGCGATTACGACCGCGCCCTGGAACTGGCGCGCGCCGCCCTGCGCGCCGGCAACGCCATCGCCGCGCAAGTGGGGCAATGGTTCATCGAGCACAAGCAAATCGATCAGGCGATGGCTTGGATTCGCTCCGATCCCGAGCTCTTCCGGCGCGGCGATCTGGAGCCGATCTGGCTGGAGCTCTTGCAGGCGATCAATACCGTCGAACCCGAGTACGTGCCCTGCCTGGAGACCTGGCTCGAGCTCGTCAAGGAGGACCGCCGCAGCCGCCGTCACGTGCGCCTGCGTCTGGCGCCCGCCTATGAGCATGCCGGAGATTTGGAAAAGGCGGCGTCCTGCTACCGCGAGCTGCTGGACGAGGACCCCGGCAATCCCGACTATGCCCGGGAACTGCACCGCCTGCAGGTTGAGTTGGGCCTCGTCGAACCCGAGCCGGAGCCGCCATTGGCGACGCCCGCCGCCACACCCGCTGCGGGCGAGACGGCCGCCGAGGCCGACACCGCCGGGGCGCCCGCCGAGTTCTCGATCACGCCGGTTGCCGCCGAGGCCGACGATACTGCCCTCGGCGCCGCTCCAGCGGCGCCGCCGCCCGCTGCCTCCGCGCCACCGGCTACGGCAGCGCCGTCCGCAGTCACCCCGGCAGCCCCGGCGGCGCGCTCTCGCGCCGTGGAACTCGATCTGTCGAGCGAATGGGGCGACGCGGCGGAATCCGACCTCGAGGCGCGGCTGAGCGAAATTTCTTTCTATCTCGCCAATGATATGTTGGACGAGGCCGACCGCGCCTTGGCCAAGCAGCGCCATCTCCACCCAGACGAGCCGCGCTTGGGGGCGTTGACCGACCAATTGCGCCGCGCTCGCGCCGGCGCCGCCGCGCACCCGGCGCCGGCAGCGCCCGCCAAACCGGCGCCCCCGGCCGCCGCCGCGGCTGCCGCCGCGGCCGCGGCCGTCCCGCTGGAAGTGGCTTCCGCCGCGCCGCCAAGCGCCCCCGCCGCCGCTGCCGGCGCCGGCGGCTTGCTCGATGAAGTGTTCCAGGAGTTTCGTTCCGCCGTCGAGCAAACGGAGACGCAAGATAAGAGCGACCCCGAGGCGCGCTACAACCTGGGCGTGGCATACAAGGAAATGGGCCTGAGCGAAGAAGCCATCGCCGAGCTGCAAAAGGCCTTTGCCGGCTGGAAGGCGCGCGGCGGCCCGGCGGCACGCATGCTGAGCTGCGGCGCGACGATCGCTTTATGCTTCCAAGAGGCCAACATGCCCGAATTGGCCCTGCAATGGTACGAAACGACGCTGGCCCAAGCGCAACTCTCGCCCCGCGACGCCCTCGGCCCGCGGTTTGAAGCCGCCAAGCTGCTCGAGCAATTGGGGCGCAAGGACGAAGCTCTCGCCTACTATCGTCAGGTCTATGCCGAGGACGTCGACTACCAGGATGTTGCCGAGTGTGTCCGCCGCCTCGGCAAATAGTTCGGCGCGGGCCCATTGGCGCCGCCTCGGCCGCGCGGTGCTGATCGTCGTTTTGCTCGAGCTGGGCCTGCTGCTGTTGGTCGTGCCCTGGACCGGCGTGTGGCGCAATAACTACTTCTTGCTTCACTCGGCGAGCCTGTCGGCCTGGGCGCTGAGCCCGTTTTGCCGGGGAGCGGTGAGCGGCCTGGGCCTGCTCAACCTTTGGTTCGGAACCGGAGAGCTCGGCCAGTTTCGTTCGCCGCGCTAGCCGTGCTGCTGTACTACATCACCGACTCCCAGGGCCAGCCCGATCGCCCGGCGTGGCTCGAGGAGCGGGTGCTGGCCGCGGCCCGGGCCGGCATCGATTGGATTCAAATTCGCGAAAAGGATCTTCCTGCCCGCGCGCAGTTCGATCTCGCCGTGCGGCTGCGACGCCGGCTCGCAACATCGCCGGTGCGGCCGCGGCTGCTGATCAACGATCGTCTCGACATTGCCCTGGCCGCGGGCCTCGATGGCGTCCACTTGCCCGCCCAAGGGCTCCCGGTCGCGGATGTCGCGGCGCAGCGCGCGCGTTTGCCGGCGGGATTTCTCATCGTGGCCAGCTGCCACTCGGCCGCCGCGGTGATGCAAGCCGCGGAGGAAGGCGCCACGGCCGCCGTCCTCGGGCCGATTTTCGCCACGCCGTCGAAGCTGGCCTATGGCGCGCCGCTGGGTCTGCACGCTTTGCAAGTGGCGCGGCAGGTATCCATCCCGGTGCTCGCGTTGGGAGGCATCGCACTCGATAACGCCGCGGCATGCTTGCGCGCGGGCGCCGCCGGGCTGGCGGCGATCCGCCTCTTTCAGTCTTCCGAAGTCGCCGAGCGTTGCGCGATCTTGCGGCGCCTCTGGCGGCGCTCTCACGACGCCGATCAAGCGGGCCCGTAGCTTCCAACTGCCGGCGTTGCACCCGCGCTGTGAACCTATAAACTGAACGCAGGAGGTTCCAGTCCATGACCCCGGAGCAAGCCGCCGGCACCGTGCAGTTCATTGCGGACCAACAGGGCCAATTCGCCACGGAAATGCTGCGCATGCAGAACCGCCTCGAGCAATCCGACACGCTGCTCAAGCGTGTCGAGGACCGGCTGCGCGCGGCCACGGAGGGCTGGCAGCAAGCCGCCGGCGATCTCAAGCGCATGGAATCGCTCTTGCGCGAAATGCAGGAGGAGCAAATCCGGATGCACCGGGAACTCGGCGAATTCCGGCAGGCGCTGTTGCCGAAAGCCAAGTCCGGCGCTTAAAGGAAGCGGGCGCGAGGGCGACGAGCGCCGCCCGGCGCGTCCAGCGGCGCAAGAGCTGTCAAGGGAGGATGCCGCCGCCGCCGGTTTTCGCGTCCGCGGGCGGGTGATCGGCCAGCAGCCATGCGCCCAGCAGCGCGGCCGGCAGCAGCACAAACGGCAGCAGCGCGCCGCGCAAACTGGCGGGAGGATCGAGGCTGGGCGGCATGCCCGGCATGCTTTGGCCGGTGGCGAAGACGAGCAGCGCCGCCAAGCCGTAATAGACGGTCACCACTCCCGGGATCAGCAGAATGAAGCCGAGCGCCATGCGCGCCCCGGGGTGATGGCGCTGCGCCCAGTAACAGCCGAGCACCGCCGCCGGCGCAAGATAGATGCCGCCCGCGCTGCTTGCCAAGAGAGTGGCGCCCAGCAACAACAGCATGCCGAAGAGCGGCTGGCGCTCGACGATCAGCGCGCCGGTCACAGCCGCCAAGGCCAGCAGCGGCACGATCACCTGGTGGAAAGCGGTCGCCGGCAACCCGAACGTTTCGCCGAACGGATCGTAGTTGGCGAGGAACAGCGAATAGACGGCGGTTAAGACGCCCCCCAACACCGCCAAGAAAAGCGTGATGCGCAGCACCTGGCTTCGCCCCGCCGAACGCGGTGGCGGCGGCAGAGCGGACGCGGCGGATTCGGCCGGTACCGACACGAACGCGGCGGCGGACTAGGCGAAGCTGCGGACCGCCTCCGCCACCGAGGGATAGACGTCGAAGACCGTTAGCAGCTTGGTGATAAGCAACAGCTCGTGAAAGCGCTTGGTGATATTGGCCAGGCGAATCTTCGCGCCTTGAGCTTGCGCAGTGCTGTGCAGCCCGACCAAGGCGCCGAGGCCGCTGCTATCGATGAAATCCACTTGTCCCAGGTTCAAGACGATCTTCTTGCTGCCGCTCGCCAACATCGCCTTGACCTGCTCGCGCAGGATGTTGGTTTCTTCGCCGAGCACGATGCGCCCCACAGCCTCGACTACGGTGACGTCGCCTTCGGCGTGCTTGCTTAATTTGAGAGCCACCTTGTTCTCCTTTCGCGGCAATTGGAGAGGCGCCCAGCGGCACGGGCCGACCTTGCCACCCATCGCCGCCCGGCACGGGCCGCGATCACGGGAGCGGCCTCCGACATCAGGCGGCACCGCCGCGTCCGGCCGAACCACCCCGACGCGAATAGGCGATTGTATTGAATCCCCTCTGTGAATGCAACCAAAGCGGCCGGACGGACGTGCGGCGCCGAACAGCGGAGGGCGGCGCCCGGCTCACGGCTCAGGGCCGGCGGGCGGCGGGGAAAAACGCCGATCCGCGGGGCGCGGTCACGGGGCGGAGGAGCGGGCGGAGGCTGGCGCCGAGCGATCGGCGGGGATTCTTGTCTGGGCCGCCAACCAGATGAGCCAGGCTGCGGCGGCCGCCAGCAACACAGCGCCGGCGGCATGATAGCGCAGCGCACCCTGTCCGCAATACGCCAGCGCCGGCGGCAGCAGCGCCGCCAGCAGGCCGGCGGAGAGATAGGCGAGCGGATTATCGCGGAGAAAAATCCAAATGAAGATCCCGACCAACGCCCATTCCGCCGCCGTCAGCGCCAGTTCGAAGCCGAATTGCGCGGCGGTGTGAACGGACGGCAGAGTGCCCAGGCACAAAAACAGGAGCATGGGCGCGAGCCAAGGCCGCCAGCGGCGGTCGCGCCAAGCCATCGCCAGCGCGGGCACGACGATGCCGAGCAGCGCCGCGCCCCAGAGGGCTTGGAAGGGCGCCATCACTAGGTCGGCCAAGCCGGGCACCAGGGTGTCGAGACCGCCGGCCGAGGCCAAAGTGATGACGCCGAAGCGATGGCCCCAGGCGTTGAGCACGGCGTCCCAGCGATGCCAGCCTGCCATCCAGAGCAGCGCCAGCAGCCCCGCCCAAAACGCATCGCGCGCCCAAAGCCGCCGCGCCGCCGGGTTCGCCAGGGCCGCCGTTTTCGGCGCCGTGAGCTGCAGCGGCGCGAAGAGGACGGCGGTGGCCAGAAGGCCGCCGAGGAAGGCGAAGACGAGTTCAACGGCGAGAAACACCTGCCACAGCCGCCAGGGCATGTCGGTGCGGTACTGCGCGATCAGGGCGGGCCAGCGGTCGGCGGTGGCAATGACCAGGGCCAGGCCGCCCGCCAGCGCCCAAGCCAAGATCGGCCGCCAGCGCGCCTCGCGTTCGCGAACGAATCGGAACAAGAACCACAGCACGACCACGAGCAGCCCGCCATAGACCGCGGCCGGCGCCAGCCGCAACAGCGCCCCCGCCAGCGTCGTCTTCTCGAAGGCGCGCAGGCTCGCCTCGGGCACGTAGAAGAAGGCGCGGAACCCGCCGAACCGGTCGCCGATCGTTTGCGCCTCCAGGCGGTAGCGGATATCGCCGAAGTTGCGCGGCGAAGCAGGCGGATCCTGCCAAACGAAGTCGCTATCCACGCGATGAGGCAGCGTCTGCTGGGTGGCGGTTTCAAGCTGCATGCCGCCGACGTCTTGGTGCACTTGCGCGAGCGCGGCGGCGGCGACGCGCTGGGCGGCGGCGAGGGAGGGAGCGGCACCGGGAGCGGCCTCCGGCACTTGCCGCGAGAAGCCGGCGACGGTGCGGCCGTCGGGGCGCAGGGCGACGACGAACTCTTCTTCCTGCAGCGGGCGGAAGAAGCGCACGCGCCAAATCAAGCCGGGGATGACCTGCGAGTAGGCGCGCACCACCGCGGGCCGGCCGGCGCGCGTGAAGATGAAGTGCGCCGCCGGCGGCGCCTGCGCCGATTCCACCGTCGCCACGGCGCGGAAGCCGGCGGTGGCCAAACCCTGCGCGGCGAGGTAGGCGCGCGCGGCGGCGATGGCTTCGGCCGGCGTGCTGGTGAAGCGGGAGCCGGGGCGCCAGGAGGCCAGCGGCGCGGCATAGGCGGCGAGCAGCGCGGCGGCGGCCACGCCGCCGGCGATCCAGGCGCGCGGCGCAACGCGGCGGTAGGCGGGCAGGGGCGGGGGCGGGGCGGCGGGCGCGGGCGGCAGCGGCGGCGCCGTGCCGGCATCCTCGTTGCGGGCGCCCTGCGCGCCGCTGAACGTGCCGGTCACGGCGTATGCGGCGATCGCGACCAGGAGCGGCAGCGCGAAGATCAGCGCGGTGACGCCGCCGGAGACGCGAAAGTAGGCGTTGGGCGAGCGCAGCAATAGCAGCGCCGTATAGAGGGCATCCACGGTGTAATGCCAGACGACGGTGGTGAGGATGCCGAAGCGCACCATCACCCAACCCAAGATCACGCCGCCGATGCCCACCTCGACGCCGCGAATATAAAAAGGTTCGTTGGGGTAGGCGGAGTGGCCGAAGCCCCAGATCAGCGCCGCGGCCACGATCGCGATCCAGAGCGCCGGCGAGCGGAACGAGAGCGTGCCGCCGCGCTCGCCCCGGGGCCGCCGCGCCAGCCAGCCCTCGAGGAGCGGGATGGCGCCCATGCGGAACATGAACTCCTCGAAGATGGCCGGGAAAAAGCCGCCGAGCAGCACGAAGATCCAGGGGAAGCGCGTGTTCAGCAACTGGTCGTAGGGCACGTCGGCGGGCGCCCAAGCGCCGAGGTGATTGGCGATGAGGTAGAAGACCGTCTGGTAGGCGAAGAAGAAAATCGCCAGCACGATGCCCAGCAGCACGCTGACGAAGAACGCCTTGCTGCGCACGCCGCGCCAGCTCAGATACGAGGCGAGCGCCGGCTGGGAGGAAAAACGCTGGCGATAAAGCGGCTCCGCGGCCGCAGTCAGAAGCGCCAGGAACACGCCCACGGCGAAGGCCGAGAGCGCGTCGCCGACCAGCCCGCGGGTCAGGAACGCCCCGTAGGACTGGGTGATGGGGTAATCGAAGCGCGTCAGAGAGAAGCCGTTGAGCGCGGCCAGGAACGACAACACCGCGCCCGCGCCGCCCACCCACAACGCCACCCGCCAGCGCACGTCACCGCGCCGCAGCCGCTCGATCCAAGCGACGAGCAAGCCGATGCCGAGCAAGACGATCAGCAGCGCGTCGACGTTGCTGGCGGTGTCGTTCTGCGCCCGCAATTGCTGATACGAGCGCAGCCAGGCGTCGGGCACGTGCAGCGATTCTTCGTAGCCGCCGACCGCGCCGCCTTCGATGCGGACCTCGTGCCGGTACTCGGCTTGGGCGACGATCGCCGGCACGCCGGGGCCGGAGGCCAGGGGCGCGCGATCCTTCCAGGTGAAGTCGTAGTCGGTGCGGTTGGGCCGGTCCAGGCGCGACGAGCCGATGAACTCGAGCCGGCTCAAGTCGAGGCGCATGGTTTGGGCGAGGAAGCGTTCGGCGAGGGCGCGCGCCGCCGCCGGCGACAGGCGCGCGCCGGGCGCCGCCTCGGCGATCGGATGCGCGAAGCCCACCACCTCGCCCGCCGGCGTCACCGCGACGCGCATCTCTTCGCGCGTCAGCGGCCGGAACCAGCGCTGCTCCCAACGCCACAGGTGCACGCGGGTGCGCAGCAGCTCGCCGGTGCGCGTCAAGCCCAGCTCGCGCTCGAGAAAGACCTTGGCGTCGTCGTCGTAGCTGAAGCGGGAGGCGTGCTGCCAGCCCGCGGTGGACAGCCCGCGCGCCGCCAAGAACGCGCGCCCGATGCCCGCCGCTTGCGCGTCGGTCACGCGAAATTCGATCGCCGCCTCGGGAAACGCCAGGTGAAAATAGCGCAGCGCGACCCACAACGACACGGCCGCGATGGCGACGGCAACGGCAATGAGCCGCGCATCGGCTCGATTCAGGCGCACGCGCGCGCGCACATCGGTGGAGACTTCCGGCATAGGGAGACGAACCGCCAGCCCGCGCTCCTGCCCACCTTACACGTTTTCCCCGCGTACGTGGGTGCGGCGCCATGGATCCTGGCAGGCGGTCGAGCGCCGTCAGGCGACCCTCGACCGGCAGGCAGGAATGCCTGCCCCACGCGCGACGGGCGAAAGTCGTCTCTGCCCCAAAGCGGGCGATGCCCTGCTTCATGGACGGCGGGCAGGAATGCCCTGTCCCACCGTAGTTCGGCTTACGGCGCGCCTTCGCGCGCACGCAGCCGCCCGGCGCCGGTCAGGCCTCCTGCGCTGGCCCGTGATGGGCGCCCGAAAGGAGGGAACCGTCGGGCGGCGATTCCCTCCTCGTTGGCCGCTGGAGGCCGCGCATGACCCGATGCAGATTGTCAAACAGCGGCGGGCGCACCCTTCGCTCCGGTGCAGCCCACGGAGGCTTCCCCTGGGGGGCCTCGTAAGTAGGATTCAGTTTCCGGCAGCAGAGTTGTCCGGAGTAGCGGCAGCCGCGCGCGGCCGCCAAATGGGCTCGCGGCTCATCGCGGACCCCAGGTCATGAGAAAGCCGAGAGCCGCCGCTCGCCCCGAGCGCGGACGACTACAATAGCCATTCCGGCTGGCCTGCGCCCGAGACGCGATCGCACCGGGCTGCAGGCGCAGCGGGGAGACAAACCCGGCGCGCGGCGCGCCGGCAAGAGCACCTCCATGGCGAACGAAAAACTCTGGGGCGGGCGCTTCACCCAGCCCGCCGCCGCCGAATTCGAGCGCTTCAGTGAATCGTTTTCGTTCGATCGGCGCCTGCTGCGCGCCGAAATTCGCGGTTCGCGGGCGTATGCCCGCGCGCTCGAGCGCGCCGGCGTGCTCGCGGCCGGCGAAGCCGCGGCGTTGGCCGCCGCCCTGGATCGGCTCGAGCAAGAGGCCGGCGGCGCGAGCGGCGCGGCGGAGGCGGGCGCCGTCGCGCCCGAGGACGTGCACACCTTCGTCGCCCAGCGCCTGGAGCAGCTCGCCGGCCCGGCGGCGCGCAAGCTGCAAACCGGCCGCAGCCGCAACGAACAGGTGGCGCTCGACCTGCGGCTGTATCTGCTCGACCGCCGCGGCGAGCTCGAGGGCGCGCTGGCCGGCTATGTCGCCGCCCTCGCCCGCTTCGCCGCCGAACATGCCGAGGTGCTCATCCCCGGCTACACGCATTTGCAGCGCGCGCAGCCGGTCTCGCTGGGCCATCACGCGCTGGCCTATGCCGAAATGCTCTTGCGCGACGCCGGCCGCCTCGCCGACGCCTACCGGCGGCTGGCGGTGCTGCCGCTCGGCAGCGGCGCCTTGGCGGGCACGCCGCTCGCGGTGGACCGCGCGGCGCTGGCCGCCGAACTCGGCATGAGCGCGGCCAGCCAAAACAGCCTCGACGCCGTCAGCGATCGCGACTTCGCGGCCGAATTGCTCTTCGCGCTGGCGCTCGCGGGCGTGCATCTGTCGCGCTGGGCCGAGGACTGGATTTTCTATTCCAGCGCCGAGTGCGGCTGGCTGGCGCTCGGCGACCAATTCGCCAGCGGCAGCAGCCTCATGCCGCAAAAGAAGAATCCGGACGCGCTGGAGCTGATCCGCGGCAAAGCGGCGCGGCAAATCGGCTCGCTCCTGCAACTGCTGACGCTGCTCAAGTCGCTGCCGCTCGCCTACAATCGCGATCTGCAAGAAGACAAAGAGCCGGTCTTCGACGCCCTCGACACCGCCATCGCTTCGCTGCGCGTCGCCGCCGGCGTGGTCGCCACCACCGCCGTGCGCCGCGAGCGCGCCGCCGCCGCGGCGGCCGACCCCGCTTTGCTGGCCACCGATCTCGCCGACCTATTGGTCGAGGCTGGAGTGGCGTTTCGCGACGCGCACGAGCTGGTAGGCCAACTCATCGCCCGCACCGTGGATCAAGGCCGCGACTTCCGCCAACTAACCGACGACGAATTGCGCGCGTGGGCGCCGCAAATCGAGCCGGCGCGCGTGCGCGACCTTTCCGCAGCCGCCAGCGTCGCTCGCCGCGCAGCATTGGGCGGCACCGCGCCGGCGCAAGTGCGCGCCCAAGCCGCCCGCGTCGCCAAGCTCGCCGCCGATCTCCAAACAGCCCCATCCGACCCACAGCGCTAATTGGCCGGGATGGCCGCCATCCAGGAGGAGTCACACCGGGCGGCGCAGAGCGTAGTGCCTGGTTGCGGCACGTTCAGGTGAGATTCCGGCCGGGGCGAGCAGCTCAGCAGCGACTGGATCGAGCTCTACCCTCGTTTGGAGGGATTGGCGCCGGATTACTCATGAGACCACCCCCGGCGAGCGGAGCTGCGGTTCTGAGCGGGATTCTCTTGATGGTGAAGGAGTTAAGAGTGGGAACACGAAAGGGCAGCGGGCTGAAAAATGGTCTCCTCCCCATTTGTGGGGATGGCGTAAAGCGGCGATCATACGGCGCGTGAACGGCCGACAGACGCCGGGCGCCGGCGGCAGCGGGCGAAGGTTGAGAGGCCAGCGCACGAGACCACCCCTGACGAGCAGAAATCGTGGATGGAGGCAGGATCTCATTGGCGCTGAAGGAGTTCGATGGTGACGCGGAGCTTGACGGAGGGCTGAAAAATGGTCTCCTCCTCGTTTGGGGGGAGCGGCAAACGAAACGCGGGCAAGTGCGCAGCGATAGGCGGGAGACGGCAGACGGGCGGAAGAAGCCGAGACGAGAGTCATTCGAGACGATGGCCATGGTCTGAATCGGCGCGAGGGATCGAAGACCTGCGGCGGCAGGCACACCTATGGTTGGGTGAATTTTGGCGGCCTCTGAAGAGAGATGCTCGACGGAGTCGCTGGGTTGGCTGGCAATCCCTTTGCGGCGTGCCCTTGGCGGCGGGAACTCCGGCCCTGGCGGAGTCAGGCTTCCAGCGCGGCGCGATCCCAGTGCGCGAGGTCGGCGGCAGCGGCATAGGTGGTCTCGCAAAACTCGAGCAGCGCCGCCGTCGGCGAAGGCGCTTGCCGCACCGCTTCGTAATCGAGCAGGAACTCGCCGAACTCAGGGCTGTAGCGCGCCTCCGCCGGACGCACCGCGGCTTCGCGGAAGCCGGGCGGCTCGGGCGCGGCATAGGCGTAGAAGACCGCCGCTTCCACGCCGCTGCCGCGGCGTCCCGGCCAGAACCCCACGCTCCTGACCTCATGGGAATAGGCCTCGCGGGCGATGGCGTCGGCGCCGGGCCGCGGGGGCGCGCGCCGGCCGGAGAAGCGCGTTACCGCCAGGTCGAAGCTGCCCCAGAAAAAATGCACGGGACTGCATTTGCCGATGAAGCCGGCACGGAAGCGCTGAAAGACGCGGGCGGCGGAGCGGAGGATGGTCCACAGCAGGCGCGCGACTTCCGGGTCGTAGGCGGCGGCGCGCCGGTCTTGATCGAAGCGCACGGGATCCGGCAGCTCGACGGGCATCGGCCAGATCTTGACCACGATGCCGGCGGCGGCGAGCAGCGCCAGAAACTCGCGATAGAAATCGGCGGTAGCGACCGGACGCAGCGGCAAGCGCCGCTCCTCGCCGTCGGAGACGCGCAGGACGAGCGCTTGGGCGATGAAGTCGAATTCCAGCTCGAAGCTGCGGGGGCCGAGGGGAATGGCCGAGGTGGCGAGGCCGCGCGCGCTGACATAGAGCGGCACGTTCCACCAATGATTCACCTTGGGCGTAAGCGCCAGGCGCACCTTGCCCACCATCTGCGTCCAGAGTTGCAAGGTGGCGCAAGTGTCGAGCCAGCCCGCGACGGCGGCGCGAGGCCAGCACTCCGGCGTGTCGCCGGCGGGGATCTCAACAGGGTGGGTCACAAGCTTCGTCTCCATTGAACCATGCAACGCGAGCCGGCCGCCGCGCGGCGGAGGGGCACGAACGGCGAATCCAACGCGAGCAGGGCCGCAGCCACAGCCGCGCGCGCCCGGGGGATTCGGTCCGTTTCGGGTCCAGTCTCAGCAACCGTTTTGATCCCGGAGCGGCAGTACGGCCGCTCCCGCCATCCGCGCCGGAGCGCCAGCGCGTCGCGCTCGCTTCGCACAGGTCGTTCAGCTCGTGCATTACCCAGCCTTCGCGGCGCTCTCCCCCGAGATCGGGATCGCTGACAGATGAATACCCGGCATCGTGCGCTGCGCGCATCGCCGCGCGCCGAATCGGACGGCCGGCCGCGCGCGCCGGACCGTTTGCGGGTATGCTCAACCTTCACTCATGGCGAGGAGCACGGGAATGCGAGCTACAGCAGTGGCGGCGGCATGGGTAATGCTGGCGGCGGCGCTGGCGGCGCAGGGGCCGGCGACGGGCCGCAGCGGGGAGGCAACGGCGGCCTACGATCTGGTGATCCGCAACGGCCACATCATCGACGGGACCGGCTCGCCCTGGTACGCCGGCGACATCGGCATCCGCGGCGGGCGCATCGCCGCCATCGGCAATCTCGCGCACGCGCGCGCCCGGCGCACGCTGGACGCCGCCGGCCGCGTGGTCGCGCCCGGCTTCATCGACATGCTCGGACAGTCGGAGGTGACGATCCTGGTCAACCCGCACGTGCCGTCGAAGATCTTCCAGGGCATCACCACCGAGATCACCGGCGAGGGCGACTCGATCGCGCCGCAATCGGCGGCGACGCTTGCCGACGAGCGCGGCGAGTTCGCGCACTACCATGTCACGCCCACCTGGCGGACGCTGGCGCAATATTTCGCGCGGCTGCGGCGGCAGGGCATCGGCATCAATCTCGGCACGTACGTGGGGGCGACGCAGGTGCGGCGCTACGTGATCGGCGACGGCGACCGCGCCGCCACGCCAGCCGAGCTGGCGCGCATGCAGGCGCTGGTGGCGGAGGCGATGCGCGAAGGGGCGATGGGCGTCTCCTCGGCGCTCCAGTACCCGCCCGCGCCCTACGCCTCGACCGAGGAGCTGATCGCGCTGGCGCGCGTGGCGGCGCGCTACGGCGGCATCTACGCCACGCACATGCGCAGCGAAGGCGACGGCGAGATGGCGGCGCTGGCCGAAGTCGCGCGCATCGCCCGCGCGGCGCAGGTGCCGGTCGAGATCTTTCATCTCAAGGCCGGCGGCAAAGCCAACTGGGGCAAGATGCCGCAGATCGTGGCCTTCCTCGACCGGGCGCGCGGCGAGGGCCTGGACATCGAAGCCGACACCTACGCCTACACCGCCTGGAACAACGATCTCGCCGCCTTCATTCCGCCCTGGGCGCACGACGGCGGCGACGTCCAGATGCTGGCGCGCCTCAAGGATCCCGCCACCCGCGCGCGCATCCGCAAAGACCTCGAGACGCCCTCCTCGGCCTGGGACAACGAATGGCAGGAGGTCGCCGGCCCGGAAGGCGTGCTGATCAGTTCAGTCGGCAATCCGGCGCTGCTACCGCTTGAGGGCAAGACGCTGGCCGAGGTGGCCGCGGCCTGGCACGAAGACGCCATGGACGCGCTCTTCGATCTGCTGATCCGGGATCACGCCTACACCAACGTCTCGGTCTTCGCGATGAGCGAGCCGGACGTCGAGCTGGCGCTGCGCCAACCTTGGGTCTCGATCGACAACGATTACTCCGGCGTCGCGCCCACCGGCTTGCTCGGCGAAGAGCACGCGCATCCGCGCGCATACGGCACCTTTCCCCGCATCATTCGCAAATTCGTGCGGCAGGAGCATTTGCTGACGCTGCCCGAGGCGATCCGCAAATTCAGCGCCTTGCCGGCGCAGCGCATGCGCCTGACCGACCGCGGCGTGCTGAAGAAGGGGATGTGGGCCGACATCGTCATCTTCGATCCGGCGCGCGTCCGCGATCTCGCCACCTACGCCGATCCCAACCGGCTATCGGAGGGCATGGATTACGTGCTGGTGAACGGCGTGCCGGTGATCGCCAACGGCAAGATGACCGAGGCTCTGCCCGGCCAGGTGCTGCTCGGTCCGGGCTACGCCGGCCGCAGGTAGCGGCGGGCGCCGGCGGCTGGTTCCGCGCCGGCGCTTGACATTGACGTAACGTCAGGCCGCACGATGGATCTTCGCGCGCGGCGCAGGCGAGGCTTGGCCGCCGCCTAAACCGGGGGGAGAAGATCGTGATCCACAGCGAAAGAGTCGCGCTCGAACTCGATGGCGCGCGCATGCCGGGCGTATTGACGCGGCCGGCGGAGGCGCGGGCGGCGGTGCTGCTGATTCCGGGCTCGCTGTGGTCGGACGTGGACGGGAACTATCCCGCCATGAACGCCTCGCCCGGCCTCTACAAGGACCTGGCCGAGCAACTGACCGAGCGCGGCGCGGCGGTGCTGCGCTTCGCCAAGACCGGTCCCGGGACGGGAACGGAGGTGCTGGACGAGGAACGCTTCCGCCGCTGCTTCCGCATCTTTCCGCAACGGCTGCGGGTGGCGTCGGCCTGGCTGGACGAGCTCGAGCACCGCTGCCCGGGCCTGCCGGTGTTTTTGGCCGGGCATAGCGAGGGGGCGGTGGTAGGGACGCTATTGGCGCGCGAGCGCGCCAACGCGCGCGGGCTGGCCCTGCTCTCCGGCCCGGCGCTGCCGCTGTTACGGCTGCTCATCTGGCAGCAGCACGAGACGCGGCGCCGCGAGGGCGCAGACGGAGCCGCTGCCGAGGCGGAATTCCGCGCGGCGCTCGGCTGGCTCGACGATTTCGTGGCCGAACGGCCGCTGCCGGAGGACTTTGGAGGCAATCCCTACGTGCAGGCGCTGCGCTTCGCCTCGCGGCCGGAGAACGCGCCCTACCTGCGCAGCCTGGAACAAGTGGATCCGGCGGCGGAATTGGCGCGGCTCGCGCTGCCGGTGCTGATCGTGCAAGGCGGGCGCGACCCCTCGGTGAGCGAGCCTAACGCCGATCTGCTGGCGCGGGCGCAGCCGCGCGCCGAGATCGCGCGCTTCCCCAAGCTGCAACATTTCTATAAGGAGATTCCGGAGGGGCTGAGCGCGGAGGAGGCCTTCCAGTATCGCGGGCCCACCGATCCCGGCGTCGCGGCGACGCTGGCGCGGTGGCTCGAACGTTGGCTTTAGGTTGGCTGCCGGGCAGGGACTCGAACCCCGATAGGCAGACAGCGTGTAAAACAGCACATCGATCGTACGGGAATACAGAACCTCGCCCAGGAAAGCGGGGCAGACGCCAGCAAAACGCGCAGCACCGCCGCAGTACACCAAAGACGGGGAGAGCCTAGGCGGGCGCCAGGTCACTCCCCTGAGGCCCCGCGGCGTTGCTTCGAGGCCGGCACGGGTGACAATATTCTCCGTGCGTCCGGACATGAATCCCGATGCGAATTGAGATTAAGCCGGAACTGCTACGATGGGCGCGCCAGCGGGCCGGACTTGCGCCGGGCGCGTTGAAATCGCGTTTCCCGAAGCTCGAGGCGTGGGAGCATGGCGCGTCACAGCCGACGCTGAAACAGCTTGAAAATTTCGCGAAGGCTGCGCGTGTTCCGGTCGGCTTCCTCTTCCTGTCGGAGCCGCCGGTCGAGACGACGCCGATTCACGATTTTAGGACGGCGGGCGGGGCCCGCGGCCGGCGGCCGAGCCCTGACCTGCTGGATACGATCTATATCTGCCAGGAACGTCAGGTCTGGTTCCGTGACCACGCTGCCACCGTGGGTGAGCGGGAGCTGGCTTTCGTCGGCTCTGCAAGCCGGTCCACCTCTGCCGAGGCGGTTGCTGCAAAAATCCGGGAGGAACTTCACATTGGTCTTGAGGAGCGCCAAAAAATGGCGACCTGGACCGAAGCCCTGCGTCGTTTGATCGAACAGGCGGAAACCGCCGGCATTCTCGTGATGTGCAGCGGCGTCGTGTTGAACAACAATCGCCGCCAGCTCGATCCGAGTGAATTCCGCGGTTTCACGCTCGCCGACACCATCGCACCTTTGATTTTCATTAACGGCTCCGATTCCAAGGCGGCGCAAATGTTCACGCTCGCGCATGAACTGGCCCACGTCTGGCTTGGACAATCCGGGGTAGGAGATGAAGAGATGACCCGCGCCTCCGCCGACAACACGGAACGGTGGTGCGATCACGTCGCGGCGGAAGTTCTAGCGCCTATTGCCGAGGTCGAGCGACTTTATCGCTCTGGGTCGGACCTGAACCATGAGATCAACCGGTTGGCTCGGCATTTTAAGGTCAGCAGCCTGGTGGCACTGCGCCGGGTCTATGATTTGGGCAAGCTGAGCCGGCAGCAGTTCCGGCACGCGTACGACCGCGAGCTTGAGAAGATCAAGGCTGCGCCAACCCAAAATGGCGGCGATTTCTACTTGACGCAGGGTGCGCGCGTTGGAAAACGATTCGTGCGAGCTTTGATCGAAAGCACAGCAGACGGTCGAACGCTTTATCGCGACGCGTTGCGCTTGCTCGGTTTTACAAAACTCTCGACCCTCCACGAACTTGGTCGCAGCCTTGGGGTGTCGGTCTGATGCCCTACCTTCTTGATTCCAACGTCTTCATTGAGGCGCACAAACGGCATTACGGATTCGATTTTTGCCCGGCGTTTTGGGATTGGTTGATTCGGAGCAACGCCGCCCAAACGGTTTTCAGCAACGAAAAGGTCGGGGACGAGATCGAAGTAGGGGATGATACTCTTCGAGATTGGGCCCGCGACCGCGGGACAGACTTTTTCTTAAAGCTCCCAAGTGCAATTGCGAACCCGCTCAGCGTGGTGAGCCAATGGGTGATGAGCCAGCATTATGAGCCAGCGGCCGTCAGCGCCTTTTTGTCCGGTGCCGACTACTTCCTGGTCGCCCATGCCCTTGCCGCCAGCTACATTGTCGTGACGCATGAAATTCCTTCGACATCGTCCAAAAGGATTAAAATCCCGGACGCATGCGTCGGGTTGGGCGTGAAATTCGTGACGCCTTACCAGATGCTTCGCCAGGAGCGGGCGCGGTTTGTTTTGGGCACTGCGGGTTGATCCCTGCCTGGATCGCTAAGCCGCGAAGCCCAAGAGGTCAACAATTCGTTGCGATGGGACACCCGGCAGATCACTCGCGCCCAACTAAGACATGGCTTGCTGCGAGATTCTGTCGACCACGTAGGCTCCGATGCGGATCGTGCCGAATGGATTGGCCGCCCTCTCGAAGCGGTTCATCGGCGACCTCCGGGACCGGAGGCTCGCCGGCAACACCGTCCCGCTTGCGGTCTCGCCGCTTCGCGCGGTGCGGCAGTGCCGAGCTGGGTGTGGCCCTTTAGGTTGGCTGCCGGGCAGGGACTCGAACCCCGATAGGCAGATCCAGAGTCTGCTGTCCTACCATTGAACGACCCGGCAAGCTGGCAGTACCCGCGCGAGGCGGGCGGCGCCACGGCTTCGGGACAGCCGGCGCGGCGCGGGGCCGCGGCGTGAGCTGCCCGAAACAATGGTCAATTATAGCGTTCCGGCGGCGCGGCGCCGGCGGTGCTAGCCGCGCGCCCATTGGAGCCATTGCAGGCCGTGCCAGATCGCGGCCGCGCCCAGCGCCAGCATCAGCACGCCCGAGCAAGCGAACAGCCGCTCGCGCAGCTGCGGCGTAAACCGGGCGGCGCCGAGGGCGACGAGGAGCAAGGCGGGAATGGCGCCGGCGCCGAAGCTCGCCATCACCGCCGCGCCGCGCCAGGGGGAAGCGGTGGCGGCGGCACGGATCAGCATGGTGTAGATCAAGCCGCAGGGCAGCAAACCCAGCAGCGCTCCGTAGGGCGCGGCGATCCAGGCGCGGGGCAAGCGCAGCACGCGGCGCAGCCCGGCATGCAGCCAGCGCATCGGCACCAGCGCCGTCGCGCGCAGCGGATTCCAGCGCAACAGCCCCAAGATCGCCAGTCCCAGCGCGCCCAGCGCTGCGCCCGCGACCAGCAGCAGCAGGGCCTGGCCGCGCCCCGCGCGCCAAAAGAACGCGCTCAGAGAGCCGAGCGCGCCGGTCAGCGCGCCCAAACAGGCATAGCTCGCCACCCGGCCGGCGTGAAACCAAAGCTGCGGGCGCCAGGGGCGCCGGCGCGCGCCGGCCGTCGCGCCGCTCAACAGCATCACGAAGCCGCCGCACATGCCCACACAATGCATGCTCAGCAAAATGCCCGCGCCGAAGAGGGATAAATAGAGCACTCCTTGGGTGAGTAGCTCAAAGCCGGCCGCGGGATGGCCGGCGCCTGGGGAGAAGCGCGCGAAAAGCGACGGAAGGCTGGGCCGGCAGACCGCGGACGGACGGCGGCGGGCGTTGCGCACCGGCCGAGGGCGGCGAAATGCCCCATGGCTCGCGGCAATGGGGCCTGCGCCGGGGCCGGATCGCCGGACGGCGGATGGACCTCGGCTGACGGAGGGAGAGCGGCGCCAGCGGATCACGAAGGCAACGGGCCTGACCGAGCGTCCGGCACCGCGCAAGGCAACGGCAAGCGCATCCCTTGGGCCGGATCGGCGCGATCATTCCCGCTGCCGCCGGAGGAAGGCTGTTAGAATGGATGTGCATCATGCCGCGATGCATCCAGCTTCGCGAACTGTTTTTATTACATGACCCAACACGCCCACGCCCCTCGCCGCGATCCGGCCCGCCTGAATGACCGCTTGTTCTTCCTCTCGGTACTCGGGATCGGCGTCGGCATCTGCGGCGGCTTGATCGCCGAAGGGCTGCTCAAGGCGATCTGGTTCATCACCGACTTCCTCTTTTTCGGCAAAATCAGCTCGCAGTACCTGCATCCCAACGAAGCGGTGATTCATTGGTGGACGGCGCTGCTGCCCGCCGCCGGCGGGCTTCTGGTCGGCCTGATGATTCACTACTTTTCGCCCGAAATTAAGGGCGACGGCATTCCCGAAGCGATGTCGGTCGTGCTGACCAACCGCAGCCAGGTGAAGCCGCGGGTGGGGTTCTTCAAGCCGCTGAGCGCGGCCATCACCGTGGGCACGGGCGGCCCGTTCGGGGCCGAGGGCCCAATCATTCAGACCGGCGCGGCGGTGGGCTCGATCATCAGCCAATTTATTCCCGCCTCCGCCTCCGAGCGGCGGACGCTGCTGGCCTGCGGGGCCGCCGCCGGCCTGGCGGGCGTGTTCAAGACGCCGTTTGCCGGCGTGCTGATGGCGGTCGAATTGCTGGTGTTCGAGTTCCGCGCGCGCTCGTTCATCCCCATCGCGCTGGCTTCGACGGCCGGCACGCTGGTGGCCATCGCGTTTCGGGGAGCGCAGCCGATTTTCCCCTTGCCGGCGGGCACGCAGTACCACCTTCACGCCGCCGAACTGCCGTTTTTCATCCTGCTCGGCGTCGGCACCGCGGCGCTGGCGCTGCTGATGACGCGCACGCTGTACTTCTTCGAGGACTATTTCGAATCGCTCAAAGTCTGGTTCCCCATCGTGCCGGCGGTGGGCGGCTTGGTTGTCGGCATCATCGGCTACTTCTATCCGCAAGTCTTCGGCATGGGCTACAACGTCATCGCCGACTTGCTCAACGGCCAGCACTCGCTCGGCCTCTACACCGGCGTGGGCGTGGCCAAGCTGGCGGCATTCGGCGTGGCGCTGGGTTCGGGCGCGTCCGGCGGGACTTTTGCGCCGGCGCTGATGATCGGCGGCAGCCTGGGGGCGGCGTTCGGCTCGCTGGTGCATTTGATCCTGCCCACCGCCTCGGCGGTGGCGATCTACGGGATGATTTCGACGGGGGCGCTTTTCGGCGGGATTTATCGCGCCACGCCCACGGCGATCCTCTTCATGCTGGAGGTCACCGGCGCGTACAACGCCTTCTTCCCGCTGTTTCTGGTCTGCATCATCAGCGATCTGGCGATTCACTACTTCATGGATACGACCATCAACACCGAGCGCCTGGTGCGGCGGGGGATTCCCGTACCGGATGCGTATGTGGCGGATCCGATGAAGCTCTTGCGCGCGCGCGACGTGATGAATCCGGCGGTCGAGAGCATCCCCGCCACGCGCCGCGTGCGGGAATTCCTCGCCACGGCCGCGCACCATGATGCCACCCCCGTGGTGGACGAGCAGAATCACGTGCTCGGCCTCGTTCACCGCGCGGACCTCATCAACGCGGATCCCGAAGCCACGGCGATCTCGCTGGCGCACCGCGATTTCATTCCGGCGTACTCGGACGAACTCGTGCTCGATGTCGCCTTGCGCCTGCTCGACGCGGGGCAGCACGCCAGCCCGGTCCTCGACCGCGACACCGGCGCCATCAGCGGCATGCTCACGGCCTACGACCTGCTCAAGGCCAAGCAATGGGAGCGCCTGCACGAGGTGCGCGAGCCGGGCACGCTGCGCCTCTTCGACCTGGCCCACTGGCGCTCGCGCTCGCCGGCGCGCACCGGCACGATCGAAGAAGATATGGCCAAGGGCGAAGCGGTGGCCTCCTCCGAGCAGCCTCGGAGCTAGCGGCCTCTCCCCAAGCCTGGCAGGCAGGAATGCCTGCCCCACCGGGGCCCAAGCCGGCAGCAAAAATGCCCGCCTTACCCGGCCAAACTGGCAGGCGGGGATGGCGGCGCGGCGGACGCCAAGCGCGAGCAGCTAAGCTACAATGGCGCCCGTGCGCATTCTCGTCGCCGAAGACGACCGAGCCCTCGCCGACTTCGTCCGCAAAGGCCTGGAGGCCGAGCAGTACACGGTGGACTGCGCCGACGACGGTATCACCGCCGGCACGATGGCGCACGACCAGGACTACGACCTGCTGATCCTGGACCTGAACCTGCCGGGCACGAGCGGCGTCGAGGTGCTGGCCGGCCTGCGCGCGGAAAAGCCCACCGTTCCGGTGCTGGTGCTGACGGCCCGCAGCGGCATCGAAGACCGCGTGCGCGTGCTCGATCTCGGCGCCGACGATTATCTGACCAAGCCCTTTTCCTTCTCCGAACTGACCGCGCGGGTGCGGGCGCTGCTACGGCGCAGCCATCAGTCCACGGATTCGCTGCTGCGCATCGAGGATTTGGAATTGAACCGCGTCGCCCGCAAGGTGACGCGCGGCGGCGACAGCGTCGAGCTGACACCGAAGGAGTTCGCGCTGCTGGAGTTCCTGATGCTCAACGCGCCGCGCCACGTTTCCCGCACCATGATCATGGAGCACGTCTGGAACACCAGCTTCGACACCCAGACGAACGTCGTGGACGTGTACATCAATTACTTGCGCAAGAAGGTGGACGGCGGCCGGCCGGTGAAATTGATCCACACCATTCGCGGCGTGGGCTATTGCATCGGCAAGAAAGAGGACGTGTGAGCGCTTTCGGGGGCGGCGGCGGAGCCGGGGGCGGAGCGGCGCCGGCCGCGGCCGGCGCCGCCGCGCCGGCGGCGGGAGGGACGACGGAGCTGATCGCCGCCGCCCTGCACCGCATGAGCCAGCCGCTTTCGGTGCTGCTGGGAACGCTGGAACTGGCGCTGCGCGGGGAAAAGAGCGCCGCCGAGTATCGAGCGAGCCTGGAAGCGGCGCTGCGCGAGACGGACCGCCTGCGCGCGCTGGCGGAGGCGCTGCGGGAGCTGGCCGCGCCGCCGCCGGTGCCCGCGCCCACGCCCGCCGAAGCCCGCGACGCGCTCGCGGCAGTGCTCGAAGACCTGGCGCCGCAAGCCGCCGGGCGCGGCGTCCGGCTGGAGGCGGCGCCGGAGCTGGCCGCGCCGCCCGCCGCCGCGGCGGCAGCGCACCTGGCCCCGCTGTGCGCGGCTTTGGCGGCGCTGGCGAACGCCGCGCTGGCGCGAGCGCAAAACGCGTTGACGCTGCGGCTGAGCGCCGGCGGCGGCGCGGCGACGGTCGAAATCGAAGACGATGGCGCGGCGCTCACGGCCGCGGAATGGCGCCGCCGCTTCGATCCCTTCGCCGCCAATGCCGACATTCGCCACGCGCTGGCGCTGGCGCTCGCTCGCGCCGGACTGGAAGCCGGCGGCGCTTGGTTCACCGCCGGCGGCGGCGAGAGCGGCAACCTGCTCCGCATCGTCTTCCCGAGCGCGAGCGAATAGCCATCCCGGGTCACGGTGCATCCGCCGGGCGCGTCCGTCCCTCCAATGGGCTATGGCCTTTCTTTGGGTCTTCGTTGTCCTATTTATCTTGTGGATCATCGGTCTGGCGGTGCACTGGGCCGCGGTGGCGGTTTGGATCCTCTTCGTCCTTTGGATCATCTTTCTGATCGTTTTCTTCGCCAAGGGACGAGGGCATCGGCCGACACCGCCGCATCCGACGCGTCCCTGACCGAGCCGGCTTAGGCCGCGCGGCGCACTCGCGCGCGCGGCGGCGGCGCCGGGCCGACCGTGCTGGCCGCGGCAGCGCGAGCACGGCGGCACCGGCCGAGATGGCGCAAACCCACGATGCCGCGGCCGAGCAGTTCCTCCCAAGGAGGAACCGAGCCAAGCCCGGCACCTTAGAGCTGGCGCAGGCGCTCGAGAACGGCACGCTCTCTTGCCAAGGAACGATCTCACCGGCCGCGCGCTGATTGCGCCGCGCGCCACCACGCCCTGCGCGACGACCTCGCGACCGCAGGCTTTCTGGCCGCCGGACCGGTGCTTCGCGGCCGCAAGCGCCGCGCGCCGCCCTAGCTTCGCACCGGGATCGTGAACTGCTTGCCCTTTTCGGCCACCTGAAAGATGAGCAGCTTGGCCGGCCGCGTCGCGCTCAGGTTGCGCATCATGCGGTGAACGTGCATGGCGGGTTCGTAGAAATAGTCGCCGGCGCGATAGGTCCGCGGCGGATTCGGATCGACTTGATTCTCGATCTCGCCTTCCAAAATGTAGGCGAAGACCGGGCCGATATGCTCGTGCGGCCGCGAACTCGCTCCCGGCGCCATCGTCAGCGTGATCACGCTCACTTCGGGGTTGGGAATCGCGCCGAGCGGCTCCTGCATGAGCGTCCGAATGCCGGCGCCGCGGCGCGGGGCGGCTCTTTGCCCGCCCGCCGCCGAAGGTGCCAGCGCCCCGGCCGCGACCGCCGCCGGACCGCTCGCGAAGAGCGCCGCCACCGCCGCCGCCAGCCCGCCATTCATTTCCCGCCGTGTCATTCGCCATGCTCCTTTCCGGCTACGCCATCCGCTTGCCGCCCTGCTCCGGCCGGCATTCTCGCGCCCGGTCAACGGCTGCGCCGCGGCGCATACAACTCCGTGCGCGGATGAAACTCCGACCAGGCGAACCAAAACTCCGGCTCCAAGATCACGCGCCGGAGATGCATGCCCTTGAGCCTGCCCGCGAGGCACGCGCCATAGGCGTCCCAGGTCGAGCGAGTCTCCAGGTCCATCAATCGGTCCGCCGCCGCATCCGCGGCGCGGAAGCGCAAGCGCTTGCCGCGCGCCTCGGCGACGAAGGCGGTGGTCGTGTCCGAAGCCGGCTGGTGCACGATGACCAGCGGTTCGCCGCCCACGCGATCGTTGACCACGCGCGCCGCATCGAGCGCGGCCACGGAATATGCCTTCGCCTCGCCCGCGATTTCCAGCCCCACGATCGTGTCGCGCGGCCGCAGGCGGTCGTCATGGCCGAAGGCGCCCCGCGGCGCCGGCCCCGCTCGTCCGACGATGCCTTGCCGCAGGAGGGCGTTCATCGCCGCCAGCCGCGCCGCGTAGCCCGGCAGCGGCTTGAGCACCAGCGTCGCAGGATGCAGCTTGCGCCACTCGCCCCACGTGGTCAGCAGGAAGGGATAGATCGTCAGGTGCGCGCCCTTGAGCGGTCCCGCGATCGCCGCCGCGCTCGACTGCTGCCAGCGGCTGCCCGTCTCGCGATCGCGGAACACTTCATTGCCGCCGATGATGCCAACGGTGTCGAAGCGCAGCTCGTGACCTTTGGCCGCGGCCCTGAACACGAGGGCCGTATTGCAATACGATCACCAGGTGACGGCGATCGGTCCATCGGGCATGCGGTCCTGCACCACGCCGTGCTGCGCCAAGATCGCCGCCGGATAAGCCTTCGCGACCCCGTCCGCGTTTACCCCGATCAGCAGGTCGCCGGGGTGGAGAAACGCCGCTTGCGCGGCGGGGAGAAACTGCGGATGGTCGATCGTGGTGTAGGGCAGCGCGGGCCGGCGCTGGGATTGGGCGCGCGCCGCGCTCGCCGCCACCACCACCGCTGCGGCAAGCGCCATCGCGGCCATCGTTTTCGCCGCCGCGATCTTGGCCGCCATTTTGGGCCGATCCGTCATCCGTCGCCGTCCCCCACTTACGATACCTCCAAAGTCCCGGGCAGATGGCGTGCGCTAGGCGCTCCCGGCCGCCAGTTCCTTTTCGACGACGTCGGCGGCGCGGGCGATGGCGCCGGGCGCGCCGAGGCGGGCGCGGACCTCTTCCAACCCGCGGCGCATCTCCGCGCGCGCCGCTTCGTCGTCCATCAGCTTCAGCGCCCAATCCACCAGCGCTTGCGGCGTCAGCTCGTCTTGAATCAGTTCCGGCGCCAGGCGCCGGCCGGCGATCAAATTCACCATGGCGAAGTGCGGAGTTTGCACCCAGCGGCGGCCCAGACGGTAGCTCCAAGGGGAGAGGCGGTAGATGACGACCATGGGGGTGCCCAGGAGCGCCGTTTCGAGCGTCGCCGTCCCGCTGGCGACGAGGGCGACCCGCGCGTGGGCGATGGCGTCATAGGTCTCGCCGGCGACCACGCGCACGGCGTCGCGCAGGTCCGGGGGTACGGCCGCCGCGAGCGCTGCGCGGCCGAGCGTGCTCGCCGCGGGGAGCACGAAGCGGGCGCCGCGCAAATCGCGCAGCCGCCGCGCCGCCTCCCACAGCACCGGCAGGTGGAACGCCACTTCGCGGCGGCGGCTGCCCGGCAGC
Source organism: Terriglobia bacterium (assembly GCA_021323595.1). Classification (GTDB taxonomy): domain Bacteria; phylum Acidobacteriota; class Terriglobia; order Terriglobales; family SCQP01; genus JAJPKR01. The sequence continues at coordinate 176,713 of JAJPKR010000014.1, forward strand.
AGCGCCACCAGCGGTTCCGCGCCGAAGCCATGCCGCCGCCGGAAGTCGGCCGCGCTCAGGCTGGGCTGGACCCGCCCGACGAAGGGATGCCCGACGTAGGCGACCTCGACGCCGTGCCGCGCGTAGAACTCCGGCTCGAAGGGGAAGATGCAGATCATCCGCCGCACGTCGCGCCGAATCGCTTTGACCCGCCCGCCGCGCCACGCCCACAATTGCGGGCTGATGAAGTAAATCACCGGCACGCCCCGCCGCGCCGCCGCGCGCGCCAGCCGCAGATTGAAGTCGGGAAAATCCACCAAGATCGCCGCCGCCGGGCGCCGAACTTCCAGCGCCCGCCGCAGCCGCCGGTAGCGGCGATAGATGCGCGGCAGGTGCGCGGCCACCTCGAACAGGCCCACCACCGCCAGCTCGCGCGCCTCGACCAGCAGCTCGCAGCCGGCCGCGCGCAGCGCCGCGCCGCCGCAGCCGAACCAGCGCCAGTCCGGATGGCGCCGCCGCAGCTCGGCCACCAACGCGCCGGCGTGCGCGTCGCCCGACGCCTCACCTGCCACAATCATCAGCTCCCGCGAGCCCACCGCTGAACGATAGCAGGATGGCGGCGCGCGCGGCGGACACGACGCACGGTCGCCTCACAACGCACGGCTCGAGGCTCGGCGCGCGGAGTCATGGCGCGCCACGGCCGGCGCCGCCCGCGGCCGCCGGCAGCGCCCGGCGCTTGCCGCTTGCCGGCCGCCCCGCAGGGCCTGCGACGGTCGCAAACACGCTAGTATGCCCACAGGGGAATGCCCATGCGACTCGCCCGCCTCGCTGCCTTGCTCATGCTGCTCGCCGCATGCGCCGCCGCGCAAACCGCGCCCCAGCCGCCGCTGCGCGGCATCGAGGTCACCGCGCAGGGCCAAGTGCAGGCCCAGCCGGATACGGCGGTGCTGGCCTTCAACGTCTCGGCGCAGGCCAAGACGGCGGCACGCGCCTACGCTCAGGCGCAGCAGCAGACCGCGGCCATTCGCGGCCTGCTGCGGCGGAACGGCATCCCCACGTCGGAAGCGCAGCTGGGCGCCTATCAACTGCAGCCGCAATACGACTGGAAAACGCGGCAAGTCACCGGCTATGCCGTCACCGTGAACGTCAGCGTGGAACTGGAGGATTTCGGGAAGATCGCGCCGATTCTCGACCAAGCGGGGGCTTCCGGGCTGCCGGCGTCGCAGTCGGTCGAGTTTCGGCTCAAGAACGAGCAAGCGGCCAAGGATCGCGCCGTCGCCGCCGCGTTTCGCAATGCCCGGCAAGAAGCCGAAGCACTGTCCGAAGCTGCCGGAGTGAGCCTGGGCGCGCTGCGGGGCGCCGCGATTGACGTGCAGGAATCGCCGCGGCCGATCCTGCGCTTCCCCGCGGCCATGGCCGCCGCTCCCACCGCCATGGCCGCCCCGACGGAAGCTTTCGCGCCGCACCTTATTACCGTCACCGCCACGGTGCACGCCGCCTTCGACCTGCGCTCTGCTGTCCCCCGATGACCGGCGGCCTGCGCCCTTTTTCCGTCCGGATTCCGCCCCTCGCCGCCCGCCGGCGCACCGCATGCCCGAGCCTTCGCCGCGCCTAAGCGTGGTCATTCCCACTTGGAACGGCGCCGAACTCCTGCGCCGCTATCTGCCCAGCGTGACCGCGGCCATGGCCGAGGCGGAAACCGCCGGGCTCAGCACCGAACTGGTGATCTCCGATGACGGTTCGAGCGACGGCACCGCGGCCTGGCTCGCGACCGCCTATCCCCAGGCGCGCGTGATCGTGAGCGCGGCGAATCGCGGCTTCGCGTTCGCCGCCAACGCCGGCATCGAGGCGGCGCGCGGCGAAATCGCCGTCTTGCTCAACAACGACGCCGCGGTCCTGCCCGGGGCACTGGCCGTTTGGCCGGAGTGGTTCGCCGACCCGGCGCTCTTCGCGGTGACGTTTCGCGCCCTCGACCCGGCAACGCGCGCCTTCGCCACCGGCGGCAAGCTCGGCCGCTTTCGCCGCGGCTTTTGGGAGACGTGGCAAAACTACGACGGCGCGCGCGGCCCGTCGTTCGCGCTGGTGGGCGGCTTCTGCGCGGTCCGGCGCGCGATGTTCCTGGCGCTGGGCGGCTTCGATCCGCTCTTCGCGCCCTACTACTGGGAAGACATCGACCTCTCCTACCGCGCCCGCAAGCGCGGCTGGCGCATTGTTTACGCGCCCAGCGCGACGGTCCTGCACGAAATCAGCGCCACGATCCGGCGGCATCGCACGCCGTGGCGGCGGCGGGTGGTGATCCATCGCAACCGCTTGCTCTTTCACGCCAAGAATCTCGACCCCGGCTGGCTGCGCCGCCATCGCCGCTGGCGCCGCTTGCTGCTCGCGCAACTGGCGCTGCGCGGCGACTTCGCGTATCACGCCGGCTACCTCGCCGCCTGGCGGCTGCGCCGCGCGGTGGCCGCCGCCCGCCGCCGCGAGAGCTCCGAATGGCGCCTCCCCGACGCGGCGCTGGCGGTCGCCGCCCCGCCCGCGGACGCGCAAACGCCCGGCCCCTCCTGACCGGAATCGCGCGCCGGGCGGCAACTTATCCGCTCTGGTTTGCGTCTGCTAGACTCAGTACACCGGGGGAATCGGAATGAAGCGCTGGGTCATACCCGCCGTGGCCATCGGCATCGCAATCTTTCTCTTGACGGACAAGGGCCGCGAGACGCAGGAGAAGCTTTCCACGAACGTCGGCGATTGGGTCGACAAACTGCTGCGCATCAACGAGACCGTGCAAGAGAAGCTGCAGCAGACGCAGTCGGCGCTCGAGCATTTCAGCCACGCCCTGCGGGAATCCGCCCGCTAGCCTCCGCGCCCTCGCCGCGAGGCGGTAGAACGGCCACGGCCGCGGCACAAGACGCTCTCTCGGGTCGCGGCGGGGCGGCCGATCTTCCGGTTCAGCGCTATGGCTTTTGTTCCCCCGCGCCCGGCGGCCCGAGCTTGAAAAGCGTCCAGCTTGCGCCTAACGGCGGCGTAGCGGCCGCCGCCACCGTGCGGCGATTCGCCACGGCCAAGGCGACGAAGGACTCCACCTCGCGCCGCGGCACCGCCACCAGCGCCTGCGGCGGCCAGGGGCCGGCGGCGAGATCGCGCGGCGCGCGATGCAGATAGAAGTACAGTCCGTAAATGAAGTCGCGGTTCAGGCGCCACTCGTAGAGCGCGCTGCCCGCGCACGGCCCGTTCGCAAAGGGCGCTTGCGCCGCTGCCGCCGGGCGCCACGGACCGGCGGAACTCGCCGCCGGGCTGGAGGGCGCGAGCGCGCCGGCGATCGGCAAGGGCACGAAGGCCGCCGCGCCGCACGCATTGTCTATCGCCGCCGCCAGCGGCCGGGCCGAAAGCACGGCATCCAATCGGCCGCTCCATGGGCCGGTCAGCTCGAAGACGCCGAAGCCGACCAGTGCGCAGGTCAAGACGCAATAAGCGAGCCATCGGCGCCGCCAGACCAACAGCGCCAGCACCACGAACGTGCCTAGCGCCGCCGCCCACACCCCGCCGTCGCGCAGGATGCGCGGCAGCGCCGCCCGCACCGAGCTGCCGCCGTAGAACCAGGGCAGCGCCGCGAGCATCGCCGCGATCAGCGCCGCCATGGCCGCGCTGATATAGCCCGGCCAGCGCGGCAATTCGTCCCAGCCGCCGTCCATCGCCACCGCCGTCAGCAGCACCAGCGCCGGCACCGAAGGCAAGATATAGCTCGGCAGTTTCGAGTGGGAAGCGCTGAAAAATACCAGCGGCACCAGCACCCAAAGCCAGAGAAACCGCGCCAGCGAGACGCGTTCCAGCCGCCGCGGGCGGCGGCGCTTGCGCCAGGCGTCGCGCACGGGCAGCAAGCTCCAACCACTCCAGGGAAACACCGCAAGAAAGAGGATGGGGAGAAAGAACCAGAACGGCTGCGGATGGGCAAAGCGGTCGGTCGTGAAGCGCTCGATGTTTTGCTGCCAAAAAAACAGCTTGGGAAATTGCGGATTGCGCAGCGATACCAGCACGTACCAGGGCGCGCTGACGGCGAAGAAGATCGCGACCGCCGCGGGCGAGAGCGCCCGCGTGATCCACTCGCCATGTCCTTGCCACCAGGCCAGCAGCACCAGCACGCCTGCAACCAGCACCACCGCGACGGGGCCTTTGGCCAGCACCGCCAAGCCGAGGCAGGCGGCCGCCAGCCACAGCCAGGCGCGGCGGCGCTCCCGCAGCCAGAGAAACAGCGCCATGAGCGTCCAGCTCAGGGCCGCGGTCAGCGGCATATCGGTGACGGCGGCGCGGGCAAAGCCGAAAAGAAACGCGGCGGAAGCGGCGAGCATGGCGGCGAGCGCCGCCGCGCGCGCGCAGCGCGCCCGCGCCAGAAACAGCGCCAGCGCCAGCAGCAGGAGCAAGCCGAGGATCGCGTTCGGCCGCCGCGCGTTGGCGTCGTCGCCGCCCCAGGCATGGAAGCTGGCGGCGGCGACCCAGTAATACAGCACCGGTTTTTCGAACCAGCCTTCGCCCAACAGGCGCGGCGTCACATAGTCATGGCGGGCGGCCATGGCGGCGGCGATTTCCGCGTAGCGCGGCTCATCCGGGCCGACCAGCCCGATGCCGCCCAGCGCATGGGCGTAGGTCATGAAGGCCAAAGCGGCAATGCCGAGCGCCGCCCACACCAGCCGCCGCCGGCGCGCCGGGCCGGCAATTCGGGCCGCCGCCGCCGGGTTCGGGTTGCCAGTCATGCCGGGTTGGCGCGCCATGGGCTTGCGGGTCCTCCGGCGGCGTTAAGGAGTTTGCCGCGGAAAGCGCTCGCGAATCAATGCTAGCGCCTGCTCGCGGGTCGCCACTTCGCCCTCGAGCTGCGCATCTTCGACGGCGGAGAGGATCTCGCGATAGCGCGGCCCGGGGGCATAGCCCAGCGCCTTCAAGTCTTCGCCCGTGATCAAGCGCGGCGGCCGGATCGCCTCAGGCGGCGTGGCGGCGAGCTGCGCGCGCACGAAATCGTAGATTGCGAGGTTGCCGTGGCTGGCGGCGCAATCCAGCCGGTGCAATTCCAAGTGCTGCTCGAAGCCGCGCTGGCGCAGGAATCGCTTGAGCGTGCTCGGCCGCATCCGCGGCACGTCGATGAAGCGCATGTGCTGCGCCACGAGCGCGACCACCTGTTCGCACTGCGCCCGGGAGAGCCGCAGGCGCCGCCCGATGCCGGCGGCGATGACGGCGCCGATCGCCGCGTGATTGTCGAAGCGAATGCGGTCGGGCGCGCGCCGGAAGGTCGGCGGCTTGCCCACGTCGTGCAACAGGGCGCCCAGCCCCAGCTCCGCCGGTGCGCCCGCGGGCAGCGCCTCGAGCAGCAGCAGCGTGTGCTGCCAGACATCGCCCTCGGGATGATATTCGGGCGGCTGCGGCACGCCCTTCATCCGCGCCACCTCCGGCAGGATCACGGCCAGCAGGCCGAGCTCGTCGAGCCATTCGAAGGCGCGGCGGGCGCGGCCTTCGGTAAGCATCTTCAGCAGCTCGTCGCGAATCCGCTCGGCGCTGATCGCGGCGATCTCGCCCGCCTGCTCGCGGATCGCCGCCGCCGTCGCCGCCTCCACCGTGAACCCCAGGCGCGCCGCGAAGCGCGCCGCACGCAGCATCCGCAGCCGGTCCTCGCGAAAGCGCCGCCGCGGCTCGCCGATCGCGCGCACCACGCCGCGCCGCAAATCCTCGCGCCCGCCCACGAAATCCAGCACCTCGCCGGTGAGCGGATCGCGCAGCATGCCGTTGATGGTGAAGTCGCGCCGCAGCACATCTTCTTGCGGCGCGGTCGAATAGCGCACGGCGTCGGGATGGCGGCCGTCGCTCGCGCCCACATCGGCGCGGAACGTCGCCACCTCGACGTCGTCGCCCGCCCGCTCCCCGTGCACCAGCACCACGCCGAAATGCGCCCCCACGGCCGAGTGCCGCGGAAACAGCCGCATCACCGTCTCCGGCTTCGCATCCGTGGCGATGTCGAAGTCGCCGGCGGCGAGACCCAGCAAGCGGTCGCGCACGCAGCCTCCCGCCTCGTACGCTTGATATCCGGAGGCGCGCAACGTCGAGGCGATCTTCAGCGCAAGAGCTTCCGACATGCGGTGGCGGCGGGCGGCGCCCGGCGCCGCACAGTCCCAAGGTAACCGAGATCGCGGCCGCCAGCCCGCGTTCGCCGTCGGCGCGGCGACCGCGGGACGCGGGGCCGCCGGCCGGCGCGGAAGCGGTGGGCGGATCGCCGGTCCGCTCACATCTGGAGCCGGCGAGCCGGACTCAGGCGGGGCCTCGGCGGTATTGGGCGTCGCTGACCGGTTCCAGCCACTCGACCATCTTGCCGCCGAGGCGCTCTTGGATCGCGATGTGCGTCATCGCGGCGACCGGCGTCGCGCCATGCCAGTGCTTTTCGCCGGGCGCGAACCAGACCACGTCGCCGGGGCGGATCTCCGCAATCGGTCCGCCCTCGCGCTGCGCCCAACCGCAGCCGGCGGTGACGATGAGCATCTGGCCGAGTGGATGGGTATGCCATGCCGTGCGCGCGCCCGGTTCGAAGGTAACGCTGGCGGCGGCAACCCGCGCCGGCTCGGGCGCCTGAAACAGCGGATCGATGCGCACGGCGCCGGTGAACCACTCCGGCGAACCGTGGGCCGAAGGCTCGACGCCGCTTCGCCTAATCTCCATCGCTCGCCTCCCCGATCAGCGGCACCCGCCCAGGATCCCCTGGCGAGCACCCCGGTCTCTCTTCGATTTTCCGCCGCCTTGCAAACTCAGGCCGCCATCCGGCGGCCGCGGCCGCGGGTCCAGGATGCCGACGGCCGGCGCTCGTGCGTCAGCCACGGCGGGCGACAACGACCCGCTCCCAGCCCTGCCAATCGCGGCGGGTCTCGACGTCGCGCCACCGCCCGAGCAGCGCGCGCACGCCATCGCCCGCGCGATAGCCGATCTCCAGAATCAGCCAGCCGCCGGGCCGCAGCGCCAGCGCCGCCTGCGGCACCAATTTCTCGTAGGCCTCGAGACCGGTAGGACCGGAGACGAGGGCCGCGCGCGGCTCGTAGTCGCGCACCTCGCGCGCCAGCGACGCCAGCTCGTCATCCGCGACATACGGCGGGTTGGCGACGATCAGATCGAGGGTCTCGCCGCGGACCGGCGCCAGCCAGTCCGCGACCACGAACGCGACGCGCGCGCCCCAGCGCGCCGCGTTCCGCCGCGCCACCGCCAGCGCCGCAGCGGAGCGGTCGAGCGCCGCCACCCGCGCCGCCGGCCGCTCCAACGCCAGCGTCACCGCGATCGCGCCCGAGCCGGCGCCGGCATCCGCCGCGCGCGCCATCTGACCGGGCGCCAGCTTCTCCAGCGCCGCCGCCACCACGAGCTCCGTTTCCGGTCTGGGAATCAGCACCGCCGGCGTGACTTCGAAATCGCGGCCGAAAAAGTTCTGCCGGCCGAGGAGATATTGCAGCGGCTGACCGGCGGCGCGCGCGGTGATCAGGCGCGCAAACTCCTCTTGCTCGCGCGCGGCCGCCTTCGCCTCGGGATGCGCGTAGAGAAATGCGCGCGGCCGGCCCAGCGCCGCCAGCAGCAGCGCCTCGGCGTCCGCGCGCGCATGCGCCACGCCCGCCGCGGCCAAGCGCGCCTGCGCCTCGTGCAACAATTCGCGTAGTTCAGCCACGCAACGTCCGGAACGCCGCGACCCTCCGCACGCTTTCAGCCGCGCCCGTCCGGGGCGGCGCCGCTCCGTTCGCCGCCGCCGCTCCGCGGGCCGCGATCTTCCGCGCCCGCCCGGAGGCGGGCGAGAGAGGCGGCGTAGGGCGGACGGGCGACGCCGGCCTCGGTGATGATGGCGCTGACGTAGCGATGGGGCGTGATGTCGAAGGCGGGATTGAACACCGCCACCCCCTCCGGCACCACGGCCACGCCTTGAATCTCTTTCACCTCGCGCGCGTCGCGCTGCTCGATGGGAATTTGCTCCCCGCTCGGCAGCGAAAGATCGAGCGTCGAGGTGGGCGCGGCGACATAAAACGGCACGCCGTTTTCCTTGGCCAGCACGGCCACCGCGTAGGTGCCGATCTTGTTGGCGACGTCGCCGTTGGCGGCGATGCGGTCGGCGCCGACCACGACCGCGCCGATGCCGCCGGTGCGCAGAAAATGGCCGGCCATGTTGTCGGTGATCACGGTGGTGGGAATGCCGTCTTGCTGCAGCTCCCAGGCGGTGAGGCGCGCACCCTGCAAGAACGGGCGCGTCTCGTCGGCCAGCACCTCGATGCGCTTGCCCGCCGCCACGGCGGCGCGAATCACGCCCAGCGCCGTGCCGAAGCCGGCGGTGGCCAGCGCGCCGGCGTTGCAGTGGGTCAGCACGCGGCCGGCGGCGGGCAGCAGCGCGGCACCGTGCCGGCCGATGGCCTGGTTGATGGCGATGTCTTCGGCGGCGATGCGCTGCGCCTCGGCGACGAGGGCGGCGCGCACCGCCTCCGCGTCGCCGCTCGCGGCGGCGGCGTCGAACTTGCGCCGCATGCGGTCCAGCGCCCAGAACAAGTTCACCGCCGTGGGCCGCGTCGCGGCCAGCGCCGCCAAGATCTCGTCGAACTCGCCGCGCAACGCCGCCACGGTCGCCGCCCGCGACTGGCGCGCGCCCAGCGCCGCTCCCATCGCCGCCGCCACGCCGATGGCCGGCGCTCCGCGCACGGTCATGTCGCGAATCGCCGCGGCCACCTCGCGATAGTCGCGGCACAGGCGATACTCGACCCGGCCGGGCAGCAGCTTCTGGTCGAGCAGCCGCACCCCGGCGTCGGTCCATTCGAGCGTGGGCAGCATCAGCTTCGCGGCTCCAGCGCCAGATGGCGGGCGCACACCTCGGCGGCGGTGAAGAACGCCGTGAACGGGCACGCGCCGCCCGCGCGCGCTTCCCAAAACTCCCGGAGCCGCTGCCGCCCGCCCGCTTCCTCGCGCTCGACCAGGCACAGCACGCGCCGGACCTCGAGCCCGGCTTGCCAGGCCGCGTCCAGGGCCTCCATGGTCGAGGCGGCGGTCGTGCAGACGTCATCCACGATGGCCACCGGCATGCCCGGCCGCACCGCGCCCTCGATGCGCCGGCCCGTGCCGTGCGCCTTCTCCTGCTTGCGGACGATGAAAGCGCCGATCTCGGGGGGCGCGAGCGCGCTGGCCATCGCCGTCGCCACGACGATGGGGTCGGCGCCCAGCGTCAGCCCGCCCACGGCCGCCACCTCCGCCCCATCCGCGCGCAGGGCGCCGAGCACGAGGCGGCCGATGAGCAGCGCGCCGCGCGCGGCGAGGGTCGTCACCCGGCAGTCAATGTAGTAGTCGCTGATGCCGCCCGAGGAGAGGCGAAACGAGCCCAGGCGAAACGATTGGCGCGCGAGCAGCGTCAGCAACTCGTCGCGAACGTCGGTGGCGGAGTCGGCAGCGTGCATCAATGGATCAGCTTATGGAAATCGCGATAGCCGTGCGTGCCCACGAAGAGCAAGAAAAAGAGCGTCCCATTATAGGCGCAGTGCATCACCCAACTCGCGACGACCGAGCCGCTGGCGGCGCGCACGGCGGTGAGCACGATACCCACCACTGAAATCAAGGCGATGGGAACGAGGGCATTGGCGAGCTGGCTGCCATGCGCCAGGCCAAAGAGAATGCCCGTGGCCAGGATTGCCAGCAGTTCGGCGCGGCCGAGCCGCGCCAGCAAGCGAAAGACCCATGCGACGCCATCCAAGATCGGCGCGGCCAAGATGCCGAAAACGATCGCCGCCCAAAAGCCCGCTTCCGCGCGGGTCGGCGGCAGGCCGGCGGCGGCCAGCCGCAGCCACGCCAGCCCGGCGATCAGCGCCGCCGCCGCCGCGCCCGCCCACAAGAACGGCCGCCAGGCGCGCGCCTGCTGCCGCGACATCCCCTCCCCGAACGAGCGGCGCAGGCTGGGATAGATCAAGCCGCGAAAAATGATCTCCTCGAAAAACGGCGCGACCACCACGCCGTAGATCGTCACGGCCCAGGCCGTGCGCGGGTTGAACAGCTTGTCGATCGGCAACTGCTGGGGCAGCGGCAGATAGTTCTCGAGCACCTGCAGCACCAGCGACAAGCCGATGCCGATGAGCAGCGCCCGGCCGACCCACGAGCTCGGAATCTTGCGCCAATGGATGGCGCGCCAAAACGGGGCGCGATAGAGCGACTGAATCCAGCGCCAGGCGAAGGCCAACCCCGCCGCCAGGGCCACCGTCTGCACCGCCAGCAAGAAGCGCGCATCGATCAACGGCCGCAGCCCGGCCGCGTCCGCCGCGCCGGTGTGGCCGGCGATCGCGAGCACGGCGACGCCGACCAGCAGCGCGACGACCAGCGCCAAGCCGATCATGACCAGGATCAGAGCGACGTCGATGCCGCGCCAGACGGGATCTCGCGGCGGCGCCGGCGGCGGCGCCGCCTCCGGCGGGCCGGCCGGCGGCCAATCGGGGGTGAGAGGAGGAAGGTCGGGAGTCAAGGGATCAGTATAAGAACGCCAGGGCCGCGATTTTCACTTGGACGCCGCGCGCCGGGCTGAAGCCCGGCGCGGGCGCGGACCGTCGAGTTCATGCGCAGGGCCTGGGGGGATTTTCGCTCGCCCTTATTGCACCAGCGGCGGCTGCTCGGCTTCGACTTCCTCGGCGGGAATCACCGAGGCGGCCGCGGCGTGATCGCCTTCATCGAGGCGCAGCAGGCGCACGCCTTGCGTCGCCCGCCCGGCTTCCCGAATGCTGCCGCTATCCACGCGGATGGCCTTGCCTTGCTGGCTGATGGCCATGATTTCGGTGGCTTCGCCCACGGCCAGAATCGCCACCACCGGCCCGTTGCGTTCGCTGGTCTTGATGTTGATGACGCCGCTGCCGCCGCGCGATTGCAGCCGGTACTCGCTGAGGGCGGTGCGCTTGCCGTAGCCGTTGGCGGTGACCGAGAGAATCAGCTGCTTGTCGTCGCGCGCCAGCTCCATGCCCACGATCTCGTCGCCTTTCGCCAGCGACATGCCGCGCACGCCGCGCGCCGGCCGGCCCATCGGCCGCACGTCTTCCTCGGCGAAGCGGATGCCTTTGCCTTGCCGCGACGCCAGGAAGATTTGCCGCGTCCCATCGCTCAGACCGGCGTTGACCAGCTCGTCGCCGTCCTCCACGCTCATGGCGATGATGCCGGCCGTGCGCGGGTTCGAGAATTCCTTCACCGGCGTCTTTTTGATCACGCCCTGGCGGCTCACCATCACGATGTATTCGCTCTCGCTCTCGAGATCCTTCACCGGCAGCATGGCCTTGACCTTTTCGCCTTCCTGAATCGCCACCAGGCTGTTCACCGCCCGTCCCTTGGCGTTGGCCGCGGCGTCGGGGATCTCATAGACCTTCAGCCAATAGACGCGGCCGCGGTCGGTGAAGATGAGGATGTAGCTGTGGGTCGAGCACACGAAGAGCCGCTCGACGAAATCCTCGCCGCGCGTGCCGGCGCCGATGCGCCCGCCGCCGCCGCGTTTCTGCTGGCGGTAGATGGCGATGGGCGTGCGCTTGACATAGCCGGAGTGAGTGAAGGTGATCGCCACCGTCTCTTCCTGGATGAGATCTTCGAGTTGAATCTCATCGACCTGATCTTGCAGCTCCGTGCGCCGCGGATCCTTGTCGCCGCCGTACTCCTTGCGCACTTCCTTCAGCTCGTCGGCGATCACGCCGCGCAACTTCTTGTCGCTGGCCAGAATCGCTTCGAGTTCGGCGATGCGGGCGCGGATTTGCTCGAGCTCGTCGAGCAGCTTCTGCCGCTCCATCGAGGTGAGCCGGTGCAGTTGCAGATCCAAGATCGCCTGCGCCTGCTTCTCGCTGAGCTTGAAGCGCGCCATCAGGCCGTCGCGCGCCTCGCGCGGCGAGGCCGAGGCGCGGATGAGCTTGATCACCGCGTCGAGGTTGTCGAGCGCGATCTTGTAGCCTTCGAGGATATGTTCGCGCTCGCGCGCGCGCGCCAGATCGTAGGCGGTGCGGCGGCGCACCACGTCCACGCGATGCTCGAGAAAGCGGTGCAGCGCCTCCACCAGCCCCATCTCGCGCGGCTGGTTGTTGGCCACCGCCAGCAAGATCATGCCGAAGCTGGTCTGCAGGTTGGTGTGCTTGTAAAGCTGGTTGAGAATGATCTCGGCCTGCTCGCCCCGCCGCAGTTCCAGCACGATGCGCATGCCGTCGCGGTCGCTCTCGTCGCGGATGTCGGAGATGCCCTCGACCTTCTTCTCTTGCACCAGCTCGGCGATGCGCTCGATCAGCTTGGCCTTGTTGACCTGATAGGGAATCTCGGTGATGACGATGGCGCGGCGATCCTTGCCGATGCTCTCCATGCCGGCCTTGGCGCGAAGGATGAAGGTGCCGCGCCCGCGCTGATAAGCCTCGACGATGCCCGACTTGCCGTACAGAATGCCGCCGGTGGGAAAATCGGGCCCCTTGACGTGTTTCATCAGGTCGGCGAGCTTGGCCTGCGGATTGTTCAATAACTCCAGACTGGCGTCGAGAATTTCGGTCAAGTTATGCGGCGGAATCTTCGTGGCCATGCCCACCGCGATGCCGTCGCCGCCGTTGATCAGGAGGTTGGGGATGCGCGCCGGCAATACCGTCGGCTCCTCGGTGGATTCGTCGAAGTTGGGCACGAAATCCACCGTGTCCTTGTCGATGTCGGCCAGCAGTTCTTCCGCGATGCGCGCCAAGCGCGCCTCGGTGTACCGGTAGGCCGCGGGCGGATCGCCATCCACCGAACCGAAGTTGCCCTGCCCGTCGATCAGCGGGTAATGCATGTTGAAGTCTTGCGCCATGCGTACCAGCGCGTCATAGACGGCGGCGTCGCCGTGCGGATGGTATTTCTTCAACACTTCTCCCACCACGCCCGCGCATTTCGAATACTTCTTGTTCGAGAGCAGCCCCTCGCGAAACATCGCATAGAGAATGCGGCGATGCACCGGCTTCAGGCCGTCGCGCACGTCCGGCAAGGCGCGGCCGATGATGACCGACATGGCGTAGTCCAAATAGGACCGCCGCATCTCCTCCTCGATGTTGATCGGGAGCAGATTCTTATTGCCGTCGGCGCCGTCGCCCGAGAGTGGAAGCTGGGAAGGGGTGAGATCGTCGGCCATGATCTAAGTTCAATTTTACCATGTATTTACGGCGAATCTTGCGCGCGATTTGAGCGCCGGCCAACGGCCAGACGCCGAGCTCCCGCAGGCGCCTTGTGGGTCCGGCGCCTGGCCGCTGCAATCGCCCTTGCTGGAACCTAGGAGTCACGGCTTGCGAGCGGCCTGGCGAGGCCGGCGGACCGGCGTGTACGGAGGCCGCAACTCCGGCCGTGACGGCGGGTTTGTAGCTGCATGCCCGAACGGCCATGGCTTACGGGGAGGAGCTTGGTGGGGGCCGTGGCCGTGCTGGCCGCGGCGGCGGCCTTCATCGCGGCGACGAACTCGCCGCGCGCCGCCGCCGCCCGGCCATACCAGGAACCGGCCGCGCAGGAACGCATCGTGCAGGCCCTTGACCGTCTGACCTGGGGCATCGCGCCCGGCGACGTCGCCGCGGTGGAAAAGATCGGGCTGGACCGCTGGATCGAACTGCAACTGCACCCGGGCGAGATTCCCGAGAATCCGGCGCTGGCGGCGGCGCTCGCGCCCTACGACACGCTGCGCATGTCGTCCCAGCAAATCATCGCGCATTACCCGCCGCCGGAACTGATCCGCCAGATGGCGCTGGGGCGGGCAGCTCTGCCCTCGGACCCGGCGGCGCGCGCCATGGCCGAGCGCGAGATCGCGCGCCTGCGGCAACGCCAAGAGGCGAAGGCCGGCGCCGGCGAGAGCGGCGAGCCGGCCAGCGGGCTGGCGACCCGCGCCAGCGCAAGCTTGGCCGATTGGCTGACACCGGAGGAGATTGCCGCGCTGCGCAACGGCCCGCCGGAAGATCGCGTGGCGGCGTTCTTGGCGCTGCCGCAAGCCAAGCAAGACGCCGTGATCGCCGCGCTGCCGCGTGCCGCAATCCAGCCGTTGGCGGTGTGGGGACCGCCGGCGCTGGAGCGGCGCATTGCGATGCAAGACGCGCCGCAGACGATCGTGCCGCTCGACCTGCAATCGGCGAAGCTGCTGCGCGCGGCGGAGACGAACCGGCAACTCCAGGACGTGCTCACGGATTTTTGGTTCAACCACTTCAACGTCTATCTCTACAAGGGCGCCGACCGTTTCTTGATTACCGCTTATGAGCGCGACGCCATCCGGCCGCATGTGCTCGGCAAGTTCTACGACCTGCTGGTGGCGACGGCGGAAAGCCCGGCCATGCTCTTCTACCTCGACAACTGGCAGTCGGTGGACCCCAATGCCGCGGCGCGGCTGGAGGCGCTCCGCGAGGCGCGGCGCGAGATGCGCGGGGAGCCCTTCGGCATGCTCGGGCCTTTCGGGCCGTTCCCGCCGGCGCGGCCGCCCAAGCCGAAAGCGCCGCCGCGGCGCGGATTGAACGAAAATTACGGCCGCGAGGTGATGGAGCTGCACACCATCGGGCTGCATTACACGCAAGCCGACGTGATCGCCGCCGCCCGCTGCTTCACCGGCTGGACGATCGGGCGGCCGGGGCACGGCGGGCCCTTCCGCGATCCGGTGTTCTATTACAACGACGCGCTGCACGACAAAGGCGAAAAGGTCGTGCTCGGCCATCGCATCAAGGCCGGCGGCGGCATGAACGACGGTTTGGAGCTGCTGCGCTGGCTGGCGCGCGATCCCAACACCGCCCGCCACATCTCCTACGAGCTGGCGCAGCGCTTTGTCGCCGACGATCCGCCCGCCGCGCTCGTGGATCGCATGAGCGCCGCCTACCTGGCGAGCGACGGCGACTTGCGGCAGGTGATGGAGACCATGATCCACTCGCCCGAGTTCTGGGATCCGCGCTACTACCGCGATCAGGTGAAGTCGCCCTTCGAGATGGTGGTCAGCGCGCTGCGCGCCACCGGCGCGCAAATCACCAACCCCACGCGGCTGGTGCAGATCGTCGCGCAGATGGGCGAGCCGCTCTACGGCAAAGAGCCGCCCACCGGTTACGGCAACGACGGCCGGCAATGGGTCTCCGCCAGCGGTTTGCTGGCGCGCATGAATTTCGCGCAGCAGCTGGCGGGCAACCGGCTCCCCGGCGTGCGCGTGGATCTGTCGCCGTTCGCGCCGGGGCAGGCGACGGCCAGCGAGGTCACGCACGCGCTGTACGAGGGTTTGCTGCTGAATCAGGTCTCGGAGAACACCGAGCGCGCGATCGCGCGCGAACTGGCCAAGCTCGCGCCGGGAGCGGCGGCGGCCGATGCCGCCAATCCGCGGCCGCTCAGCCCGGCGCAGGTCGCGGTGGTCGCCGGGCTGGTGCTGGGGTCACCGGAGTTCCAGGAACGATAAACAGCCGGGGTGGAGGGCGAAAACCATGACAATGACGCGGCGAATTTTCTTGAAGCGGTCGGGGATGGCGATGGTCGGCATCGGCGCGCTGCCGCACTGGCTGGCGCGCACGGCGAACGCGCTGGACCTGCCCGCGGGAGGACGCAAGGTGCTGGTGGCGCTGTTCCAGCGCGGCGCCGCCGACGGCTTGAACGTCGTGGTCCCCTATGGCGAAAGCTACTACTACCAGGCGCGGCCGACCATCAACATTCCCCGGCCGAGCGGGGCGCCGGCCGCCCGGGCGATGGAAGCGGGCATCGATCTCGACGGCTTCTTCGCCCTGCATCCGGCGCTGGGCGCGCTCAAGCCGCTCTGGGATGCGCATCATCTGGCCGTCGTGCACGCCGCCGGTTCGCCCGATC
The DNA here is from genome assembly GCA_021323595.1 of Terriglobia bacterium. Lineage (GTDB taxonomy): Bacteria > Acidobacteriota > Terriglobia > Terriglobales > SCQP01 > JAJPKR01. The sequence continues at coordinate 192,484 of JAJPKR010000014.1, forward strand.
CCACCCGCTCGCATTTCGACGCGCAAGACTACATGGAGTCGGGCACGCCGGGGGTGAAGTCCACCGACGATGGCTGGCTCAACCGGGCCCTCGTGGCCGCGCCCGGCGCCGACCCGTCGCCGCTGCGCGCGGTGGCGATGAGCGCGCAACTGCCGCGCACGCTGCAAGGCCACGCGCCGGCGCTGGCGATCAACAATCTCCGGGCGTTTCAACTGGCCAGCCCGGGCGCGCTGGCGCGGATTACCGGCTCGACCCTCGAAGCGATGTACGACCAGGCCGCCGACGCCGTGCTCCAGCCGGCGGGACAGGACACCTTCGAAGCGCTCAAGATCGTGCAGCGGCTGGACGCGACGCCGTATCAGCCGGCCGCCGAGTACCCGCGCTCGCCACTGGGCGATCGCATGCGCCAACTGGCGCGGCTGATCAAGGCCGACGTGGGGGTCGAGGTCGCCTTCGCCGACGTCGGCGGCTGGGACCATCACGTCAACGAAGGCAACACGCAGGGCCAGCTGGCGTCGCGGCTGCGCGACTTCGCCGGCGCCATCTCCGCGTTTTGGAGCGACCTCGGGCCGCGCGCGGAAGACGTGGTGCTGGTGACGATGAGCGAGTTCGGGCGCACGGTGCGCGAGAACGGCAATCGCGGCACCGACCACGGCCACGCCAACGTCATGTTCGTGCTCGGCGGGCCGGTGCGCGGGGGACGCGTCTATGGCGAGTGGCCGGGTTTGGCGCCGGAGCGGCTCTATCAGAACCGCGACCTGCAAGTGACCACCGACTTTCGCGATGTGCTCGGGGAAGCCGTGCTGCGACACCTGAACGTGACGGCGCTGAACGAAGTGTTTCCCGGCTTCGCCGCCGATCCGGCGCGTTTCCGCGGTTTCCTGCGCGCCTAGCCCCGGCCGCGCGCCGGCCGCGAGCGGTCTTGGTTCAGGGCCGCCGGGAGCCGCCGGCGCTCACGTATGCGCCGCGCCGGCCGGCGCGCTCATTTTTGGCTCCGGCCGGCGAGCAGCAGGCGGTCGCAGGGCCAGGGGCCGGGCACGGCGACGCGAACCCTGCTTCTAGCCGCTATTCAACAATTGAATTGGCCTTTGCGGCGCGCATTGGCTACCGTTATTTCATTGCGCCCCAGATAGAGGGCCTAACAATAGCTCCGGTCGCGATTGCAGGCGGATCGACGGCCTTGGGCTCGCGCTCCGGGGGGATGCCGCCAATCAGAAGGACGTCGGACATGTTTTTGCCCGCAAATCACGCCGGCTTTTTCCCCGCGCCGGCCAGCCCGCGCGGCGGCGGCGCCGCCTGGCTCGGCCCTAGGAGACTGGCATGGAGCGGTTAGTCGTGATAGGCAACGGCATGGCGGGCGTGGCTTGCGTGGAACAACTGCTCAAGCATGGCCCTAAGTTCTCTATTTCCATCCTGGGCGATGAAACCCATCCCAACTACAACCGCGTTCTGCTTTCCTCCGTGCTGGCGGGCCAGAAAGACGCCGACGAAATCACGCTCAACCCGGTGGCGTGGTACGCCGGCCACGATATTGACTTGCGCTTGGGGGCCCGCGCCACCCAGTTGGATCGAGCGGCGCGCACCGTAACGTGCGAAGACGGCCGCAGGCTGGAGTACGAACGCCTCATTTTGGCCACCGGCAGTGCGCCCGTGCTCCCGCCGCTCACCGGGCTGAACCTGCAGGGCGTGTTTGTGTTCCGCACCCTGGACGATACTCGCGCGCTGATCGCCGCCGCCGGCGCCGGAGTGCGCGCGGTGGTGATCGGGGGCGGCCTATTGGGCCTGGAGGCGGCCCGCGGGCTGCAGTTGCGCGGCTGCGACGTTACCGTCGTGCATCTGCCGGACACGCTGATGAACCTGCAGCTCGACGCTGTCGGCGGGCGTTACTTGCAGCGGCATATCGAGCGCTTGGGCGTACGCGTTTGCGTGAATCGCTGCGCCCGCGCCGTGCTGGGCGACGGCGCAGTGGAGGGAGTGGAGTTCGCCGACGGCTCTACCCTGCCCGCGAACCTGGTGGTGATTGCCGCCGGCGTGCGTCCCAACGTCGTCTTGGCGCGCGAGGCGGGGCTGGAAGTGCGGCGCGGCGTCGTGGTCGACGACCAACTGGGCACCTCGGATCCGGCCATCTATGCGGTGGGCGAATGCGCCGAGCATCGCGGCGTGGTGCACGGGCTGGTGGCGCCGCTGCTGGAGCAGGCCAAGGTGCTCGCCGCCGTGCTGGCCGGGCATCGGGACGAGCGCTATCGCGGCAGCATCCCGGCCGCGCAACTCAAGGTCATGGGGGTCGAGGTTTTTTCCGCCGGCGAGATCAACGAAGGCGACGGGCTCGACTGCGTGCGTTACGAGGACGCCGGCCTCGGAGTCTACAAGAAACTGCTGCTGCGCGACGGCAAGCTCGCCGGCGTGGCCCTGGTCGGAGATACCGCGGATAGCCAGCGCTATGCGGCTTGGCTGCGCGGCGGCGCCGACCTGACCGCGCGGCGGAGCAGCCTGCTCTTTCCCGCGCCGGCCCCCGATGGCGGCCTGGATGTGGCCCAGTTGCCCGCCGCCGAGGTCGTCTGCGGCTGCCTGGGGGTGACCAAGGGCGATTTGATCGCCGCCATCCACGCCGGCGGCATCAACACGTTGGCGCAGCTCAAGGACCGCACCCGCGCCGCCACCGGCTGCGGCAGCTGCGCCGGTGTCTGCGAGCGTTTGTTGCGCGCGGTGGCGCCGGATTTTGTCGAGGCGGGCCCGAGCCCCATTTGCGCCTGTCTGCCGTTCACCCAGGAGCAGCTGCGAGAGATGATCCGCTCGCAGCAGCTCACTTCGGTGCAAGAAGTGCTCGAAATTTACGGCCAGGGCGAGGGCTGCGAAGTCTGCAAGCCGGCGCTGAGCTATCTTGTGGACCTGGTTTGGTGTGGCGAGCACGAAGAGGACCGCTCGGCGCGCTACATCAACGACCGCGTGCACGCCAATATTCAGCGCGACGGCACGTTTTCCGTGGTGCCGCGCATCCGCGGCGGGGTGACCTCGCCCGCCGAACTGCGGCGCATCGCCGACGTGGCGGAAAAGTACCGAGTGCGCATGGTCAAGATCACCGGCAGCCAGCGCATCGATCTGCTCGGCGTCGCCAAGGAGGATCTGCCCAAGATCTGGGCCGATCTCGGCATGCCTTCCGGCCAGGCCTACACCAAGGGCGTGCGCATGGTGAAGACCTGCGTGGGCACGGATTTTTGCCGCTTCGGCACGCAAGACTCCACCCGCGCCGGCATCGAGCTGGAGCGGCGGCTGGAAAATCTCTACACCCCGCACAAGGTCAAGATGGCCGCCGTCGGCTGCCCGCGCAATTGCGCCGAGGCCACGGTCAAGGACATCGGCTTGATCGGGCAGGAGGGTGGCTGGCAAGTCGTGGTGGGTGGAGCGGCCGGCAAGACGGTGCGCAAGGCCGACTTGCTGGTTACCGTCGCCACTACGGAAGAAGCGCTGAGCGCCGCCGAATTGTTTTTCCAGTACTACCGCGAAAACGCCAACTACCTGGAGCGCGCTTACGACTTCATCGAGCGGGTGGGCATCGAGAAAGTGCGCAAGCAGACCGTGTACGCTCCCGCGCCGGCGCGCGCGGCGCTGCTCGAGCGGCTGCGCAAAGCCAAGGCGCTGGCCAAGGACGCATGGCTGGAGCGCGAAGATCCCGTCCACGCCGCGCAATTCGTCCAGATCCAAGCGATGGAGGTGCCGCAGCCATGACGCCAACCTTCCCGGCTCGCGGCGCCGCGCCCCACGCCGGCAAGGTACGCCGGTCGTTCGCCGCGGCCGCCAATGCCGAACCCGAAACCTGGGTGCGCGTGACCGGCGTCGAGGCCATTCCCTTGCGCCAGGGCCGCAGCGTACGCTTAGGGGCCCGCGAGATCGCAATTTTCAATCTCGGCGACCGCTTTCTGGCGGTTGACAATCGCTGCCCGCACCAAGGCGGGCCGTTGGCCGACGGCATCGTGGCCGGCGGGACCGTGGTCTGTCCCCTGCATAGCTGGAAGGTCTGCTTGGAAAGCGGCGCGGTGCGGAAACCCGACGTCACCGCCTGCGTCCCCACCTACCCCACGCGCGTCGAAGATGGCGTGGTGCTGGTCTGCCTGGGCGCCGCGCCCGCAGCCTAGCGGCAGGCAGGAAGGCGGGCGGGGCGATAAGCTTCGCAGGGCGTCGTTCTCGGCTGCTCGGGGCGGATCGGATACATCCGTGTATTCCTCCCGCCCCTCCCAGCCTGCGGCCTCGCCCTGCTGGCTTTTCGCCCCGTTTCGTCGTGGTTAGCTGGCAGGGATCCGCCCTGCGGAATTTCGCGGGTCTCCCCTCGATCTCGGCTCGCTGGATTTTCAGTGGTGGACTCGGGGGCTGCCGCCAGTGGCGCGGGCTGCGGAGCCGTCGGGGAGTCCCATCCAACTCGCCGCACCGTGGTCGCAAAAAAGGGGGGAAGCCGTGTAGGCCGGCGGTCCCCCCTGATGCGGCTGGCCAAGAGCCCGCGATGCGAATGCGGCGGCGCTACTCGAGCAGCTCGTCGGCGGCTTCTTCGCTTTCGTTGTCCTCGCCGTGGAAGAGATCGAGGGCGCGCTCGGCCTCTTCGTAGGGCGCGGGCGCAAGCGCCGCTTCCAGCGCGGCGGCCTCTTCCTCCTCCTCGCCCACGAGACGGACCGCGCGGTAGTACTCGAGGCCGGTGCCGGCGGGGATGAGGCGGCCCATGATGACGTTCTCCTTGAGGCCGCGCAGATAGTCGATCTTGCCCTGGATCGAGGCCTCGGTCAGCACGCGCGTGGTCTCCTGGAAGGAGGCGGCGCTGATGAAGCTTTCGGTCGAGAGCGAGGCCTTGGTGATGCCGAGCAGCAAGGGGCGGCCGGTGGCGGGGCGGCCGCCGGCGGCGATGGCGCGTTCGTTCTCCTCGCGGAAGCGGAACTTGTCCACCTGCTCGTCCACGAGGAACTCGGTGTCGCCGACATCCTCGACGCGCACCCACCGCATCATCTGGCGGACGATGACCTCGATGTGCTTGTCGTTGATGTTGACGCCCTGGAGGCGGTACACCTCCTGGATCTCGTTGACGAGATAGGCTTGCAGTTCCTTTTCGCCGAGCACGGCCAGGATGTCGTGGGGATTGCGCGGGCCGTCCATGAGCGGCTCGCCGGCGCGCACGCGCTCGCCCTCCTGCACGGAGATGTGCACGCCGCGGGGCAGCAAGTACTCCTTCTCGGTGCCGTTGTCGGCGACGACCAGGATCTTGCGCTGGTTCTTGGCGACGTCGCCGTACTTGACGACGCCGTCGATTTCACTGATGACCGCGGTTTCGCGGGGCTTGCGCGCCTCGAAGAGCTCGACCACGCGCGGCAAGCCGCCGGTGATGTCCTTGGTCTTGGTGGTTTCGCGGGGAATCTTCGCCAGCACGTCGCCGGCGAAGACCGTCTGCCCGTCTTGCACCATCAAGTGCGCATGCGAGGGCATGAGGTACTTCTTGCCGCGGCTCGCGGCGGCGGAGCCCTCCGGCACGATGACGATCTGCGGCTGCCGCTTCTCGTCGGGCGAGTCGGTGACCACCCAGTGGGAGAGGCCGGTGACTTCATCGACCTCCTCGTGCAGGGTCGTGCCCTCCTCCATGTCCTTGAACTTCACCGTGCCGCCGATCTCGGTGAGGATGGAGAAGGTGTAGGGATCCCACTCGACCATGATTTCGCCCATGGCGACGGGATCGCCCTCGTTCTTCTTGATGCGGGCGCCATAGACGACGGAATAGCGCTCGCGCTCGCGGCCCTTGTCGTCCACGACGGCGATGGAGCCGTTGCGGTTCATGACCACCAGGTCGCCTTCCTTGCTGCGCACGGTGGCGAGGTTGAGGAAGCGCACGAAGCCCTTGCTCTTCGACTCCTGGCGGCTCTGCTCGCTGACCTTGCTGGCGGTGCCGCCGATGTGGAAGGTGCGCATGGTCAGCTGCGTGCCGGGCTCGCCGATGGACTGGGCGGCGATGACGCCGACCGCCTCGCCCAGCTCGACCAGCTTGCCGGAGGCGAGGTTGCGCCCGTAGCACATGACGCAGACGCCGCGCTTCGACTCGCAGGTGAGCACGGAGCGGATGAGCACGCGCTCGATGCCGGCGTTTTGGATGCGGGCGGCGAGGTCCTCGGTGATTTCCTGGTTGACCTCGACGATGGTCGAGCCCTCGTAGTCCTTGATGCGCTCCAGCGAGACGCGGCCGACGATGCGGTCGCGCAGGCTCTCGACGATCTCGCCGGAATCGACGATCGCGCTGACGTAGATGCCGTCCACGGTGCCGCAATCGATCTCGCTGATGATCACGTCTTGCGCGACGTCCACCAGGCGGCGGGTGAGATACCCGGAGTCGGCGGTCTTGAGCGCGGTGTCGGCCAGGCCCTTGCGCGCGCCGTGGGTGGAGATGAAGTACTGCAGCACCGTCAAGCCTTCGCGGAAGTTGGCGGTGATCGGGGTCTCGATGATCTCGCCGGAAGGCTTGGCCATCAGGCCGCGCATGCCGGAGAGCTGGCGAATCTGCTGCTTGGAACCGCGGGCGCCACTGTCGGCCATGATGTAAACGGGATTGACGGTGCCTTCGCGGTCCTGCTTCTCGAGCACGCCGAACATCTCGTCGGAGACGCGCTCGGTGATGTTCGACCAGATCTCGACGACCTTGTTGTAGCGCTCGCCGTTGGTGATGGCGCCGTCGAGGTATTGCTTCTGCACCTCGACGACCTGCTTCTCGGCGTCCTTGACCAGCGCCTGCTTGTTGGCGGGAATGACCAAGTCGTCGATGCCGATGGAGATGCCGGCGCGGGTGGCGGCGTTGAAGCCGAGCGCCTTGATCTCATCGAGCATCTTGACGGAGTGCTCGAGCCCGAAGGTGAGATAGGCGTAGTTGACGAGCGAGCTGAGGCCGCGCTTCTTGAGCAAGCCGTTGACGAAGGGCATGCCCTGCGGCAGGTGGTCGTTGAGAATGACGGTGCCGACGGTGGTGTCGATGAAGTGGTCCTTGACCGTCTGCTTGTCGGCGCGCACCACGTCTTGGTTGTCGAAGGCGGTGTTGAGATCGATGAGCTCGCCGGAGTAGCGCAGGCGAATCGGGGTCATGGTTTCGACCTCGCCCATCTCCAGCGCGATCAGGACGTCCTCGGCGCTGCCGAAGACGCGGCCGGCGCCCTTGGCCTTGGCGTTGGCCTTGGTGAGGTAATAGACGCCGAGCACCATGTCCTGGGTGGGCACGGCGATCGGCTGGCCGGAAGCAGGGGAGAGGATGTTATGCGAGCTGAGCATCAGCACGCTGGCCTCGACCTGCGCCTCGGGAGAAAGCGGGATGTGCACGGCCATCTGGTCGCCGTCGAAATCGGCGTTGAAGGCGGTGCAGACCAGCGGGTGAATCTTGATCGCCTTGCCCTCGACGAGCACCGGCTCGAAGGCCTGGATGCCGAGGCGGTGCAGGGTGGGAGCGCGGTTGAGCAGGACGGGGTGGTCCTTGATCACCTCCTCGAGGATGTCCCAGACGACGGGCTCCTGCTGCTCGACCATCTCCTTGGCCTGCTTGATGGTGGTGCAGTGGCCGCTCTGCTCGAGGCGGTGATAGATGAAGGGCTTGAAGAGCTCGAGCGCCATCTTCTTGGGCAGGCCGCACTGATGCAGCTTGAGCTCGGGGCCGACGACGATGACGGAGCGGCCGGAGTAGTCCACGCGCTTGCCGAGCAAATTCTGGCGGAAGCGGCCCTGCTTGCCCTTGAGCGTGTCGGAGAGCGACTTGAGCGGGCGGTTGTTGGCGCCGCGCAGGATGCGGCCGCGGCGGCCGTTGTCGAAAAGGGCGTCCACCGCCTCCTGCAGCATGCGCTTCTCGTTGCGGACGATGACTTCGGGCGCGTGCAGCTCCATCAGCTTCTTGAGCCGGTTGTTGCGGTTGATCACGCGGCGATAGAGGTCGTTGAGGTCGCTGGTCGCGAAGCGGCCGCCGTCGAGGGGCACGAGCGGGCGCAGTTCGGGCGGGATCACCGGCAGCACGTCGAGGATCATCCACACCGGCTTGTTCTGGCTCTTGCGGAAGGCGTCCACCACCTTGAGGCGCTTGGCGTACTTGACGCGCTTCTGCGCCGAGGGCTCGCTTTTCATCTTTTCGCGCAATTCGGCGGCGAGTTCCTCGACATCGACGCGGCGCAGCAGCTCCTTGATCGCCTCCGCGCCCATCAGCGCGGTGAAGCGGCCGCCGAAGCCCTCGTTGATGAGCTCGCGGTAGCGCTCCTCGGAGAGCACCTCGCGTTCCTTGACCGGCGCCTCGCCGGCATCGACGACGACGTAGGCCTCGAAGTAGAGCACGCGCTCCAGCTCGCGCAGGGTGATATCGAGGAGATGGCCGATGCGGCTGGGCAGGCCCTTGAAGAACCAGACGTGGGAGCAGGGCGAGGCCAGCTCGATGTGGCCGAGGCGCTCGCGCCGCACCTTCGACAGCGTGACCTCGACGCCGCACTTGTCGCAGATGACGCCGCGGTGCTTCATGCGCTTGTACTTGCCGCACAAGCACTCCCAGTCGGTGACGGGACCGAAGATGCGGGCGCAGAACAAGCCGTCGCGCTCGGGCTTGAAGGTGCGGTAGTTGATGGTCTCCGGCTTGGTCACCTCCCCGTGCGACCAGCTCCGAATCTTTTCCGGCGAGGCGAGGCTGATGCGGATGCTGTCGAAATCGGCGATGAGGTTGGCGCGATCGTAGGGGCTACTTCTGTACACATTCCCTCCAGAATCCTGCGGCGGGCGCGAAGCCCGCGGGGCTGAGCGGGCGCGAAGCCCGCGTTCCTAGTCGTCGGCGGCGGCGCCGACGGGGGCCTCGGTCTTTTGGTGTTGCATCAACTCGACATCGAGACACAGCGATTGCAACTCGCGAATCAATACGTTGAAGCTCTCGGGCACGCCCGGCTCCAGCGCCGCTTCGCCCTTGACGATGGCCTCGTAGATCTTGGCGCGGCCATAGACGTCGTCGGATTTGGCGGTGAGCAGCTCTTGCAGGATGTAGGCGGCGCCGTACGCCTCCAGCGCCCACACCTCCATTTCGCCGAAGCGCTGGCCGCCGAACTGCGCCTTGCCGCCCAGCGGCTGCTGGGTGATCAGCGAGTATGGGCCGATGGAGCGGGCGTGGATCTTGTCGTCCACCAAGTGCGAAAGCTTGAGCATGTAGATGTAGCCGACGGTGACCGGCTGCTCGAAGCGGCGGCCGCTGACGCCGTCGATCAAAAACGTCTTGCCGCTCTCCGGCAGCTTGGCTTCTTTGAGCAGGCTCTTGATCTCGCGCTCGCGCGCGCCGTCGAAGACCGGCGAGGAAAACGTGACGCCGAGGGCGTGGCCGGCCCAGCCCAGATGGGTCTCGAGGATCTGCCCGACGTTCATGCGCGAGGGAACGCCCAAGGGATTGAGGACGATATCCACGGGGGTGCCGTCGGCCATGTAGGGCATGTCCTCGACCGGCAGGATGCGGGCGATGACGCCCTTGTTGCCGTGGCGCCCGGCCATCTTGTCGCCCACCGAGAGCTTGCGCTTCATGGCGATATAAACCTTGACCAGGCGAATGACGCCGGGCGGCAGTTCGTCGCCGCGCGCGAGCTTTTCCTTTTTCTCGCGCGCGATCTTGGAGAGCACGTCGATCTGGCGGGTGGTCATCTCCTCGATTTCGTCGATCTGCTCGTTGAGCCGCGGATCGCGGTGGTCGACCAGGCGCAAGCGCTTGAGGTTGCGGGTGGAAATGCCCTCGATGGTTTCGCGCGAAAGCACGGTGCCCTTGCCCAGCAGCTTGCGGTTGGTCTTTTCGTCGTGCAGGTCGGCGGCCAGCTCCTTGCCGCCGAGCAGGCTGGCGAGGCGCTTGGCGCGCTCGTCGTTGAGGATGCGGACCTCGTCGGCGAGGTTCTTCTCAATGCGGGCGATGGCCGCCTCCTCGATGGCCAGCGAGCGGGCGTCCTTTTCGGCGCCCTTGCGGGCGAAGATCTTGACGTCCACGACCGTGCCCTCGATGCCGGGCGGGCAGTAGAGGGAGGCATCGCGCACGTCGCCGGCCTTCTCGCCGAAGATCGCGCGCAGCAGCTTCTCCTCGGGCGTGAGCTGCGTTTCTCCCTTGGGCGTGACCTTGCCCACCAGGATGTCGCCGGGGCGGACGGCGGCGCCGATTCTCACGATGCCGCTCTCGTCGAGGTCGCGCAGGAAGGTCTCGCTGATGTTCGGAATATCGCGGGTGATCTCCTCGGGACCGAGCTTGGTGTCGCGCGCCTCCATCTCGAACTCCTCGATATGGATGGAGGTGTAGTAGTCCTCCTGCACGAGGCGCTCGCTGACCAGGATGGCGTCTTCGAAGTTGTAGCCGCGCCAGGGCATGAAGGCCACCAGCACGTTGCGCCCGAGCGCCAGCTCGCCGCGGTCGGTGCAGGGGCCGTCGGCGAGCACCTGCCCCTTGGCCACGCGGTCGCCGCGGCGGACGATCGGCTTCTGGTTGATGCAGGTGTTCTGGTTGGAGCGCTTGAATTTGATGAGCTGGTAGATGTCGCTGCCCACCTCGCGCGAGAGCTGGCCGGCGTGGGGCTCGCCCTCGACCCGGACGATGATGCGCTCGCTGTCGACCGAGTCCACGATGCCCGGGCGCTTGGCGAGGACGGTGGCGCCGGAGTCGCGGGCCACCACCGACTCCATGCCGGTGCCGACGATGGGAGCCTCGGCGCGGAGCAAGGGCACGCTCTGGCGCTGCATGTTGGCGCCCATCAGGGCCCGGTTGGCGTCGTCGTTCTCGAGGAAGGGCACCAGCGAGGCGGCCACCGAAACCAGCTGCTTGGGGCTGACGTCGATGTAATCCACCTCCGAGCGCGCCTTCAGCACGAAGTTGCCCGCCTGCCGGCAGTTGACCAGCTCGGGCACGATGCGCCCCTCGGCGTCGAGCTCGACGTTGGCCTGGGCGATGACATATTTGTCCTCTTCCCAGGCGGAGAGATAGAACGAGTACGGCTCGAACTCGATCGGGCGCTTGCGCTTGGCGCGCAGTTCGGCGTTCTGCTGCTCGACCTCATGCTTCTCGACGTGGGCGCCGACCTTCAGGCCGCTGTCACCGGCGTTGGTCACCTGGACGTAATCCACGACGCGGCCGTTGCGCACCTTGCGGTACGGGCTCTCGATGAAGCCGTACTCGTTGATGCGGGCGTAGCAGCTCAGCGAGCTGATGAGGCCGATGTTCGGCCCTTCCGGCGTCTCGATCGGGCAGATGCGGCCGTAGTGGGTGGTATGCACGTCGCGCACCTCGAAGCCGGCGCGCTCGCGCGAGAGGCCGCCGGGACCGAGCGCGGAGAGGCGGCGCTTATGGGTGATCTCGGAGAGCGGGTTGGTCTGATCCATGAACTGCGAGAGCTGGCTGGAGCCGAAGAACTCGCGGATGGCGGCCATCACCGGCTTGGCGTTGACCAAGTCGTGGGGCATGGCGGTGGCCATCTCCTGTTAGACCGACATCTTCTCCTTGATGGCGCGCTCCATGCGCACCAGGCCGATGCGGAACTGGTTCTCGAGCAGTTCGCCGACGGCGCGGACGCGGCGGTTGCCGAGGTGGTCGATGTCATCCACCGCGCCCTCGTTGCGGCGCAGCTTGAGCAGATAGCGGATGGTGGCGTAGAAATCCTCGGGATCGAGCGTGCGCTTGTCGAGCGGGGTGGCGTCGGCGGCGTCGTAAAGCTTGATGTTGAACTTGAGGCGGCCGACGCGGGAGAAGTCGTACTTGCGCGGGTCGAAGAACATGCCCTCGAACAGCGCCCGCGCGGTGTCGAGCGTCGGCGGATCGCCGGGCCGCAGCTTGCGGTAGATCTCGATCAGCGCCTCCTGCGGAGTCTTGATGCTGTCCTTGCGCAGGGTGACGGAGATGACGTTGCCCACCACGTCGCGCTCGGGGAAGAACAACTCGAGCGGGCCGCCGGCCGCGTACTTGGCCAGATCGGCGGCCTTGAGCGGGCTGTTGGCTTCCAGCAACACCTCGCCGGTTTCCCGGTTGACGATGTCCTTGATGGTGTACGCGTTCTCCAGGTCGGAAGGCTCGACCTCGAACTCGCTCACCTTGGCCTTCACCAGCTCGCGCAGCAGCCCGGCATTGATCTTGCGGCCGGCGTGCGCGACCTCCTCGCCCTTGGCGTTGAGCACGCGATGGGAGAGCTTCTGGCCCAGCAGGTTGTATTGCTTTTCCGGATCGCGGGCGGCGTCGAGCTGCCAATAGAGCTTGCCGTCGCGCATCTCGACCTTGTCGCAGGCGTGGAAGGTGCGCAGGATCTCCTCGTCGCTGCGCAGGCCCAGGGCGCGCAGGAAGATGGTGCCGAGGAACTTGCGCTTGCGGTCGATGCGCACGTACAGCAGATTCTTGTTCTCGTACTCGAACTCCACCCAACTGCCGCGGTAGGGGATGATCTTGCCGAGGAAGTAGGTGCGCTGGTTGGCGGTCTCGAAGAACGCGCCCGGCGAGCGGTGAAGCTGGCTGACGATCACGCGCTCGGTGCCGTTGATGATGAAGGTGCCGGTGTCGGTCATCAAGGGGATGTCGCCGAAAAAGACCTCCTGCTCCTTAATGTCGCGGATGCTCTTTTGCCCGGTCTCGGCGTCCTTGTCGTAGACGGTGAGGCGGATGGTGACCTTGAGCGGCGCCGAGTAGGTCGAGCTCTTGTCCTCGCACTCGGCGACGTCGTTTTTCAACTGCAAGCCGACGGGATCGCCGCACTTGTTGCAGAAGGTGACCACGTTGGCGTTGTAGGTGCCGCAGCGCGAGCACAAGATCTCGCCGGCGACGAAGGGATTGGTGACGATGGCCGCGCCGCAGTTGCGGCAGGTGGAGCGCAGGTGATGCAGGCCGCGCAGGTTGCCGCACTTGCACTCCCAGTTGCCGATGGAGTAGTCCACGAAATCGAGCTGGGACACGCCGCGGAAGTCGGTGATCGGGAAGACGGAGTTGAACACCGACTGCAAGCCTTGGTCCTCGCGCTCGCTCGGCAGCCGGTCCATCTGCAAGAAGCGCTCGTAGGAATTCTTTTGCACCTCGATCAGATTGGGAATCTGGATCGCGGTGGGGATTTTGGAAAAGTCTCGACGCTCGGGCATGCTCAAACTCCTTGGCCGGCCGGGGCGGGGACGAACCCGGCGAACCGATGAAAGGCGCGCGCCGGCGGCGGCGCCGGCGGGCACGATGAAAGCGCGCGAGGGCGGCCGCGCCGCGAAGACGCGGCGCGGCGGCCCCTGCGGAGCGGGCGACTACTTCACTTCGACGGTCGCGCCGGCGTCGGCGAACTTCTTCTTGATGGACTCGGCTTCTTCCTTGCTCACGCCTTCCTTGATGGTCTTGGGCGCGCCGTCCACCAAGTCCTTGGCTTCCTTGAGGCCGAGGCTGGTGACTTCGCGCACCGCCTTGATGACGTTGATCTTGTTGCCGCCGACGGCGGTCAGCACGACGGTGAATTCGCTCTTTTCCTCGGCGGGGGCGGCGGCGGCGCCCGCGGGCGCGCCGGCGCCGGCGACGACCACCGGAGCGGCGGCGGCGGCCGAGACGCCCAACTCCTCCTCGAGGCGCTTGACGAGCTGGGAAGCCTCGATCAGGGTCAGGTTTTTGATGCTATCCACCAAGGTTTGCAAGTCAGCCATGAGATCTCCCTCGAAAATAAAAATCGCGTCCGCCTATTCGGCGAACTTTTTTTGCTGCACCGCCTGATCGAGCACGACGGCGGTGTTGCGGCCGACGGCGCCGATGGCAGTGGCCAATCGTTGCGCCGGGGCCTGAATCAGGAACAAAAGCTTGGCCAGCAGCTCCTCGCGGCTGGGCAGGGCGGCCAAGGCGTCGATGGCGACGACCTCGCCCTCAACCAGCCCGACCTTGAGCGCCAAGGCCGGATTGTCCTTGGCGTACTTGCGCAGCGTCTTGGCCAGCGCCACCACATCGCCGCGGGTATAGGCGATGGAGTGGACGCCCCGGAGGTCGCGGAGCACGCCTTCGGCGGGCGTGCCGCGGGCGGCGCGCTCGGCGATGGTGTTCTTGATGACCCGGTACTTGCCGCCGGCGGCGCGAATCTGCTTGCGCAGCTCGAAATCCTGGGCGACGGTGAGGTGGTCGAAGCTGGCCAGGAGGATTCCCTTGGCGGCGGCGAGCTCGCCCTGCAGCCATTCGACGCGGGCTTGTTTTTCGGCTTTGGTCAGCGGCATGGCAACAATATCCGGATTAAGCTTTGGCGGCGGCCTCGATCTCCGCGGTGTCGAGCGGCACGCCCGGGCCCATGGTGGAGGTCAGGGTCACCGCGCGCAGGTACTTGCCCTTGGCGGCGGGCGGCTTGGCGCGCAGCACGCTGGTGAGCAAGGCGCGGGCATTCTCGCGCAGCTTGTCGGCGGGAAACGAGATCTTGCCGACCGCGGCGTGGATCAGCCCCTGTTTGTCGGTGCGAAACTCCACCTTGCCGGCCTTGATCTCCGCCACCGCCTTGGCGACCTCGAAGGTGACGGTGCCGGTCTTGGGGTTGGGCATCAAGCCGCGCGGGCCCAGCACCTTGCCCAGGCGGCCGACGGATTTCATCATGTCGGGGGTGGCGACGACGGCGTCGAAATCGACCCAGTTTTCCTTCTGGATGCGCTCGACCAAGTCCTCACCGCCGACGAAGTCGGCGCCCGCCTTCTCGGCGGCGGCCACCGCCTCCCCGCTCGCGATCACCACCACGCGCTTGCTCTTGCCCAGCCCGTGCGGCAGCACCACCGTGCCGCGCACCATCTGGTCGGCATGCTTGGGATCGACGCCGAGGCGGATGCTGAGCTCGACGGTCTCGTCGAACTTGGCGAACTTGACCTGCTGCAGCAGAGGCACGGCCTCGGCGAGCGGGTATTTGCGCGCCTGGACTTGCGCGCGCGCTTTTTCGATCTGCTTGCCGGTCTTAGCCATAGACGTTAGCTGACCTCAATGCCCATGCTGCGCGCGGTGCCGCGCACGCTCTTCACCGCCGCCTCCAGGCTGGCGGCGTTGAGGTCGGGCAGCTTGGTGTGGGCGATCTCTTCGACTTGGGCGGCGGTGACGCGGCCGACCTTGTCCTTGTTGGGGGCGCCGGAGCCCTTGGCGATGCCGGCGGCGCGCTTGAGCAAGTCGGCGGCGGGCGGCGTCTTGGTGATGAAGGTGAAGCTGCGGTCGTTATAGATGGTGATCACCACCGGCACCGCCATGCCCTCGAGCTCGCGGGCGCTGGTTTTGGCGTTGAACGCCTTGCAAAAATCCATCAGGTTGAGGCCGTGGGGACCGAGCGCGGTGCCCACCGGCGGCGCCGGCGTGGCCTTGCCGGCGGGAATCTGCAACTTGACCACGGCTTGAACTTTTTTCGCCATAAGCGCTTCTTATTGCTTCTCGACTTGCGTGAACTCCAATTCCACCGGCGTCTGGCGGCCGAAGATGGTGACCATGACCTTGAGCGTCTCGCGGTCTTCGTTGATCTCGTCCACCACGCCGCTGAAGCTGGCAAAGGGACCGTCGGTGATCTTGACGGTCTCGTTCTTTTCGAACTTGACCCGCAGGCGCGGATGCTCGGCGCCGGCCTCGAGCCGGTGCACGACTTGATCCACCTCTTCTTGCGAGAGCGGGGTGGGGGTCTGGCCGCTGCCGACGAAGCCGGTGACGCGGGGCGTGTTCTTGACCAGATGCCAGAGCTCGTCGGGCACCTTGCCCGCCTCGGTAGCGAGCTCGACCAGCACGTAGCCGGGATAGAACATGCGCGAGCTGACGACCTTCTTGCCGCCGCGGTGCTCGATGACGTCCTCGGTGGGGATCAGAATCTGGCCGATCTTGTCCTGCAGCCCGAAGGCCTCGACGCGGCTGCGCAAGCTTTCCGCCACCTTGCGCTCGAAGCCCGAGTAGGTGTGGATGATGTACCAGCGCTTGGTCGAGGTCGTTGGGGGCGGGGTATCCATCATTGCCGTGGGCATCGTCCTTAACGGCTCAAGCGGGTGAAGAAGACATCCACGACGTGGCTGAAGATGAGGTCCACGACGTAGAAAAACAGGCCGAAGATGGCCACGCTCACCAACACCACGACGGTGGTGCTGCGCACCTCTTTCCAGCCGGGGCTGGTGACCTTTTTCATCTCCCCGCGCACATCCACGTAAAAACCGCGAATGCGCGCGGAGAAGTCCTTCAGGCTCCCCGCCACGCCGCTCCTTTCCGCTACTGCCGTTGCCATGAAACTGTTACGCTCGTCCTCTCTCCGCCGCGCCGAAAATCCTGGTGGTGGCAGGGGTGGAGGGATTCGAACCCCCACATCCGGTTTTGGAGACCGGCGGTCTAGCCGTTAAACCTACACCCCTACGCTTCACGCTCGCCTACTTCACTTCCTTGTGCACCGTGTGCTTGCGGCAATGCGGGCAATACTTCTTCAGCTCCAGGCGCTCGGTGGTGGTCTTGCGGTTCTTGGTCGTCGAATAATTCCGGTTCTTGCAGTCCGGACATTGCAGCGTAATGATTTCCCGCATCGTCTATAGGTCCTTGTGGGGCTGCCTTCCTACGCCAGGATCTCGGCGATGGTGCCGGCGCCGACGGTGCGGCCGCCCTCGCGGATGGCGAAACGCATTCCCTTTTCCATCGCCACCGGGGTGATCAGCTCGATTTCCAGCGCCACGTTGTCGCCCGGCATCACCATCTCCGTGCCCGCCGGCAGCTTCGCCACCCCGGTCACGTCCGTGGTGCGAAAGTAAAACTGCGGCCGGTAGCCGTTGAAAAACGGCGTGTGCCGCCCCCCTTCCTCCTTGGTCAGCACGTAGACTTCCGCCTTGAACTTGGTGTGCGGCGTGATCGAGCCCGGCTTGGCCAGCACCATCCCCCGCTCCACCTCCTCCTTTTCCGTCCCCCGCAGCAAAATCCCCGCGTTGTCGCCCGCGATCCCTTCGTCCAGCGACTTCTTGAACATCTCCACGCCCGTCACCACCCGCTTCACCGTCGGCCGAAATCCCACGATCTCGATCTCTTCCCCCACCTTCACCTTCCCGCGCTCGATCCGCCCCGTCACCACCGTCCCCCGCCCGGAGATCGAAAAGATGTCCTCGATCGGCATCAAAAACGGCTTGTCCACGTCCCGCTGCGGCACCGGCACGTACTTGTCCACCGCCGCCATCAATTCCTCAATCGACTTCTCCCACTTCGCTTCCCCGTTCAGCGCCCCCAGCGCCGACCCCCGAATCACCGGAATCTCATCGCCGGGAAACTGATACGTCTTCAGCAGCTCCCGCACCTCCACCTCCACCAAGTCCAGCAGCTCCGGATCGTCCACCGCGTCGCACTTGTTCAAAAACACCACGATGTAGGGCACCCCAACCTGCCGCGCCAGCAGCACGTGCTCCTTGGTCTGCGGCATCGGCCCGTCCGTCGCCGCCACCACCAAGATCGCCCCGTCCATCTGCGCCGCCCCCGTGATCATGTTCTTGATGTAGTCGGCGTGCCCCGGACAGTCCACGTGCGCGTAATGCCGGTTCGCCGTCTGATACTCCACGTGCGCCGTCGCAATCGTGATCCCGCGCTCCCGCTCCTCCGGCGCGTTGTCGATCGAATCGAACGACCGAAACGCCACCTTCGGATCGTGCTTGCTCAATACCTTCGTGATCGCCGCCGTCAGCGTCGTCTTCCCGTGGTCAATGTGCCCGATCGTCCCCACGTTCACATGCGGCTTCGTGCGATCAAATTTTTCCTTCGCCA
>JAJPKR010000002.1 GCA_021323595.1 Terriglobia bacterium
ATCCAGGAAGGCAATATCGGCTTGATGAAGGCGGTGGACAAGTTCGAATATCGCCGGGGCTATAAATTTTCCACCTACGCGACCTGGTGGATTCGGCAGGCGATCACGCGCGCGATCGCCGATCAGGCGCGCACCATCCGTATTCCCGTGCACATGATCGAGACGATCAACAAGCTGATCCGTACCTCCCGGCAGCTGGTGCAGGAGTTGGGCCGCGAGCCCACCAGCGAAGAGATCGCCAAGCGCATGGATATTCCGGTGGCCAAGGTGCGCAAGGTGCTGAAGATCGCGCAAGAGCCGATCTCCCTGGAAACGCCGATCGGCGAGGAAGAGGATTCCCATCTTGGGGATTTCATTGAAGATCGCGGCGTGATTTCTCCCGCCGACGCGGTCATCAATGTCAACCTGAAAGAGCAGACCTCGCAGGTGCTGAAGACGCTGACGCCGCGCGAGGAGAAAGTCATCAAGATGCGGTTCGGGCTGGATGACGGCAGCGAGCACACGCTCGAGGAGGTTGGCCAGTCGTTTGCCGTCACCCGCGAGCGCATCCGCCAGATTGAAGCCAAGGCGCTGCGGAAGCTGCGCCATCCCTCGCGGAGCCGCCGGTTGCGCGCCTTCGTCGAGGGCATGACCGAATAGAGAAGCGCGCCGCTTCCGTCGCCAAGCTTGTCGTCATGCGAAGCGTGGGCCTAGCCGCGGCGCTCTGGTTTATCCTGTGGATGGCTCCGTCCGCGCCGCGGCCTGCGGCTGGTGACGAGCCGCATCCGCCGCAAGAACATCTTGTCAGCGTTCCCGCCGGCCCTGCCGCCGGCGCGGACACCGCGGCAACGATCGCGCGGGCGTGCGCCGCCGCCTTGCACCCGCAGTTCCTGCTGGACAATTTGCGCTTGCTGGCGACTCCCCAGGCGGTGGACGGGGTGCAAATGATGGCAGTCGAAGACTGGCGCCCGGCGCACGGGGCGGCGGTCGAAGATCGCTCCAGGATTTTGTTCTACAAGACCGTGGAACTGGAGGTGCCGCTGACGGAAGACGGCCGCCCGATTTCGGCGAGCGAGTTGGCGAAAGCGCGCCGCGCGCTGCAACGCGCCGAAGCCGGCGTCGATGCGCAGTGGAACCCGGCGGAAACTGCCGGACGGCTGATCCAAATCGACGGCCAAATCGTGGACGTCGGGCCCTTGCTGCGCCGCTTCGAGTGGCGACCCATCGGCACCTGTGAATACATGGGCCACGCTTGCGTGGAGTATCAGTTCGCGCCGCGCGCCGGCGCCACGGTCGAGTCGCGGGCGGAGCGCATCATGGCGGCGATGGCCGGCCGGCTCCGCCTCGACCCGTTTAGCGGGCAGGTCTTGCAGGTCCGCTTCCACAACGTGCGACCGGTGCGCTTTGGATTCGGTTTGCTGGCCAGCTTTAGCCAGATCGAAGGTGAATTTGAGATGCAGCCCGCCGGCCCCGGCTGGGTTTGGAAAGACACCGTCGTCCATTTGCACGGCCGCGAGCTCTGGTTCGACAGGTCGGGGACGCTGGACAAGCAATATCTCCTACAGCGCGGAGAACAAAGCACCCACCGCGGAGGGCGGCAGGGCCGCCGTTAGTCGGCGGGCGCGAACACCCGCGCGGTCGCGGCCGGGAGCGCCGCCGATCTCGTATCATGGTTCCTACATGACTCCTCTGAACGTCACTTTCAGCTACATGGGCGAAGTCGGGGCCGGGCAAATGCGGCGGTTGGCCGAGGCCTTGAGCGTTTACGGATTGCGGGGCCTTCAGTTGGACGAGAAGGCCAAGACCATTACCATCGAGTTCGACGCCGCGCGGCTCGACAACGATTTGGTCCTGGCGGTCGTGAAGAACTGCGGGATCAGCGCCACCGGACAAGTCGAGACCTCGGTCGTGGCCTAGTCGAAACCGTTGGAGGGATTCTATGCCATCGGAAAAAGCGCTATTCGCCGGCGGCTGCTTTTGGGGAGTGGAAGCCGCATTTCGCAAGATCCCCGGCGTGGTGGCGACCACGGTGGGCTATTCGGGCGGCACGGTTCCGAACCCCACCTATGAGCAGGTTTGCACGGACACCACCGGCCACGCGGAAACCGTCGAGGTCGAATACGATCCGGCGCGCGTCAGCTATGAGCAGCTGCTGCAGGTTTTCTGGGAAAACCACGATCCCACCCAGCTCAACCGGCAGGGTCCGGACGTCGGGCGGCAGTACCGCTCGGCGATTTTCTATTTGAACGCCGCTCAGGAGCGTGCCGCCCGCGCCGCTCGCGACGCCCTGGCCGCGAGCGGCCGCTATCGCCGCCCGATCGCCACCGAGATCACGGCCGCCGGGCCCTTTTATCGCGCCGAGGATTATCATCAGCAATACCTCGAAAAGCGCGGCCTGGCGCATTGCCATCTCTAGCCGCCGGTGCGCGCCCCGCGCCGGGGCGGGCAACCGAACCGCGCCGCGCGCCAGCGGGTGGTTTACCGCGGGGGGCGGACCGGCGGGCGCTGGGCGCCGGCGGACGGCGCAGGATTGAGCAAGCGATCGAAGATCGAGGGCCCTTGCGGCGGCGGTACCGGCTTGCGCGGCAGCATGCCGTCGCGATTCGCCGCCAGGTAGGCAAAGCTGGCCACGATGACGGCGTTGCGCTGCATATCCCACGGCGGCACGCGTTCGTAGAAGTCGGCGTTCGAGTGGTGGGTGCGGGTCTCGTAGTCGAGCGGGTCCTGAATGAATTGGAAGCCGGGGAGGCCGACGGCGTCGAAGGATAGGTGGTCGGTGCCGCCAGTATCGCGGATCGTCAGCGTCTGCATGCCGAGATCGTGGAAGGGCTCCATCCACGCGCGGAAGATGGGCGCGACCATGTCGTTGCCCTGCAGATAAACGCCCCGGATCGCGCCTGCGCCGTTGTCCACGTTGAAGTAGCAGTCCAGGTCATGCCATTCCGGCAGGAGTCGCATCGTCGCTGGATCGCCGAAGTGCTGTTTCACATAGGCCCGCGAGCCTAGCAGCCCCTGCTCTTCGCCGGTCCAGAGGCCGATGCGGACGGTGCGGCGCAACCGAACACCGCTCTGCGCGAGGATTCGCATGGCTTCCATCATCACTGCGGAGCCCGCGCCGTTGTCGGTGGCGCCGGTGGCGAAATGCCAGGAATCGAAATGAGCCCCGATCATGACCACTTGATGCGCGAGCGCCGGGTCGCTGCCCGGCAGCTCGCCGACGATGTTGAAGGAGTTCACGTCCTGGGCGCCCATCGCGTTCTCGTCATCGAGTTGGAGGGTGACGGGGATGTGCTTGGCGAGGGTGCGCGCGATGCGCCCGAATTCTTCGTCGGCCAAAACCACTTGCGGCGGCGTCGGGGGGGCGTCGGCGCGCGGGGAGACGAAGCCGCGGTTGAACACCGTACCGTCCACGGAGCGGGAGCTGCCCGGCCATAGCACCGCCGCCACGCCTTGCTCGAGCAGGAACTGCATCTGCTTGCGGGTGAACTGGAGGCGTGCCACGAATTGGGCGATGCGGTCGGGCGGAAAGCCCGCGCGGGGCGGCGGCGCCAGCATCATCGCCGCGAGCTGGTCGGCCGTGTAACGCTCGGCGTCGGGCTTGAAGTCGGGCTCGATCGCCGGCTCCTCGCCCATGAGCACGAATGCGCCGCGCAGGCGGCCTTGATACTGGGCGAAATCGGCCTCGCGGTCGAGCTTCACTTGGATCGCTTCGGCGGTGACCGGGCCGTGGGTGCCGGGCGTCCAGGCCAGGGGATAGGCGATGATCGTGTACGCCTCCGGCCTGAGCGCGAGGAGCGTGAAGCGCGAGTTTTGCCAGCTCCGGCCGAACGGCCCCCAAGGCTCCAGGTGCGCTTGGCGCACTCCCCAACCGGTAAGCGTCTGTTCCGCGTATTCGGCCGCTTTCAGCGTATTGGGCGAGGCGGTCAGCCGCGGGCCGTACACGTCGGTGAGATAACTCAGGACTGTCATCACTTGAGAGTGGCCGAAGCCCTGCTCTTTGATCGCGTGAATCGCGGCCAGGTCGGCTTCCGTGAGCTGTTGCGCGGCGAGCGGGACGCTCGCTCCGGCCGATGCCAATGCCAGCATGAGGATGAGGCGGGCGAGGCCGCCTGGAATCTTTCCGGTACGCATGAACTCTCCTGGTTGGGCTCTCGCCAATGTAGGCGGAAACGCGAAGAAGGGCAAGTCGCCGGCCCGCCCGCAGCCGCCTTTCCCAACCCGCCAGCCGGCGCCGCGCGGCGCGGCCGGGAGCGGCGCCAGGAGGCGGGCTGGGTCGCAGCGGCTGCGGAGTGGCTGGCTTAGCGGGCAGATCCCGCCTGAACTCCAGGACAGTGCTTGGGACGGTAACTACGCGGATGCAGGTTAAATTCAGAAACTTTCTCGCCGATACCATTACCTTGCAGCACTTGTTTCCCCGCGCGCCCATGTCTGCATCCTCCTCGACCCCCGACGCGATACCGCATGCACCGGTCGCGGACTGGCTGGCGGTTCTGCCAACCGGCGCCGCGCTCCTCGACTCTGACCTGCGCGTCACCTACGCCAACGAAGCGCTAGGGCGTTTGCTGGGACGCAGCCCGAGCCGGCTGGTGGGTCGCGCGTGGTCGGAGATCGAGGCGGAAAGCCTCGACATTCAAGCGGCATTGCGGCAAATCTGGAGCGGCGAGAGATCCAGAGTGCACATGGAGGCGCGCTGCCGGCGGGACGCCGGCGCCACCTTCTGGGCGCAAGTCACCGCCATCCTCGTCACCCTGCCCGTGGCGGTCGAATTCAGCGGCGCCGACCGCTTCCGCGGGGCGGGCCGGCGCGGGACGGCGCGCCACGGCGATCGCCGCGGGGCCGCGCCGTGCGGTGGCGCGCGGCCGCGCGCCATCCTGGTCTTGCTCGAGAGCATGGACTTGCGCAAGCAGGCGGAGCTGCGCCTGCGCGCTTCGGAACGCCAATACCGGATCCTCTTCGAAAAGAATCTGGCCGGCGTCTATCGCAGCAGCTTGGACGGGCGCATTTTGGATTGCAACGACGCCTTCGCGCGCATGTTCGGCTTTGCGTCCCGGCAGGAAGCGATGTTGTCGCGGGCGCAGGATTTCTATGTCGTGCCCGAGCAGCGCGAGCGCTGGCTGGAATTGTTGCGCGACCGCGGTTCCTTGAACAGCTATGAAGCTTGCCTGCGGCGCAAGGATGGGCAGCCGGTGTGGGTGCTGGCGAATGAATCGCTCCTGCCCGTGGCCGAGGGCCAGCCGCCGATCATTCAGGGCACGATGCTCGACATCAGCGAGCGCAAGGCTTCCGAAGAGGCGCTGCGCCGGGAGCGCGATTTCGTCTCGGCGGTGCTGGACGGTTCGGGGATGCTTGTGGTCGTCTTGGACGCGAGCGGCCGCGTCGTGCGGTTTAGCCGCGGCGCCGAGCAGACCACCGGCTTTGCGGCCGCGGAGGTGGCCGGCGAGCCCGTCTGGCAGCGGCTCCTGCCGCGCGAAGCGGAAGCGCCATCGCGAGAGTTCATGGCGCAAGCGCGGGCGGGCGCGCGCCCCGCCCAGAGCGAGTTCGATTGCCTCACCAAGTCCGGTTTGAAGCGGCGGATCGCGTGGTCGTTTTCCTATCTGCTGGACGAGAAAGGAGAGTTGGCGCACGTCGTCGCCACCGGCGTGGATATCACGGAGCGCCGCAGCTTGGAAGGACAATTGCGGCAGGCGCAAAAGATGGAGGCGATCGGCCAGCTCGCCGGCGGTATCGCTCATGACTTCAACAATCTCTTGACGGTCATCACCGGTCATTGCGATCTCTTGCTGAGCCAGCCGCCGGAAAGCATTCCCGGCTTCGTGCTCGGGCGCGCGGCCAAAATCAAAGTTGCCTCGGACCGCGCCGTGGCGCTGACGCGGCAACTGCTGGTCTTCAGCCGCACGCAGGAGATGGCGCCGCGCACTCTCAGTCTCAACGAAGTCATTTCTCGCACGCGCGAGATCCTGCAACCGCTCATCGGCGAGCATGTGAAGATTCGGGAAATTCTGGGAAAAGATCTCGGCCTGGTCCACGCCGACCCCATCCAGCTCGAGCAGGTCATGATGAATCTGGCGATCAATGGGCGCGATGCGATGCCGCAAGGCGGCGTGATCTTGATCGAGACCGCCAACGTCGAGCTGGACGCTGCCTATGCCCGGCTTCGTCCCGGCGTCGCGCCGGGAGCGTACGTGCAGCTTTCGGTCAGCGATACCGGCACGGGCATGGACGCCGCCACGCAAGCGCGCATCTTCGAGCCGTTCTTTACGACCAAGGAGCAAGGACGCGGCACCGGCTTGGGGCTGGCGACTGTGTATGGCATCGTGCGGCAGAGCCGCGGCTACATTTGGGTGTATAGCGAAGTCGGGCGCGGGACCACGTTTCACATCTATCTGCCGCGCGTCCAGGAGGGCCAGGAAGCCCCGTCCGTGCCCGTGCCGCGCCCGGCGCGGGCGCCGGCGCCACCCCAAGCGGTTGCCACAGTGCTGCTGGTCGAAGACGACCCCGCCGTGCGGCAGATCGCGCGTGAGCTCCTGGAGGCGGGCGGGCATCGGGTGCTCGAGGCCGACGGGGCCGCGCATGCCCTGCAATGGGTCGAGAACGCACGGGACCCTATAGACGTGTTATTGACCGACGCGTTCATACCCGGCTTGCCTGGGCCCGATCTGGCCCGGCGCGTTCGCGCGCGCCATCCCAAATTGAAGGTGCTGTTCACATCCGGATTCACCGTGAATGCGCTCGCTCAGCACGGGCTGTCGGAGGCGGCCGAAGGCTTCGTGCCCAAGCCGTTCACCGCCGCCGCGCTCGCGCGCCAGGTGGCGGCGGCCCTCGGCAGCTAGCGGCGAAGCCGGAACCGAGGCCGGAGCGGCGCGGGCGTTAGCCGCGCGGCGTGCCTAGCCAGCTCTCGCGCAGCGCCTTTTCCGCCACCGTGGCATCCGGCCTGGGAACGATCGCGCATCGCGAGCGGTGCGGCGGCTCGGGCGTGATCGTGGCGGAAAACGCCTGGAAATGCTCGGTCACGGCGATGACCGCGGGCTGGCCGGGAGGCAATGCCCTGAGCACATCCGCGGCGTCCGCGCCGACCGTTTGGCCGTTGATCGCGGTGATTTCGTCATCCACTCCAAGACCCGCTCGCGCCGCGGGGCTGTCGGGCGCCACCATCACCACGCGCGTGCCTTCGGTAACCAGGCCGGTGAAAGATTTTCGATCCGGTGGGATCGAGCATTCGACCTGCAATCCGGCCGCGGCCACGTAATCGTTGAAAGGGAGTTCTGCGACGCCGTTCACGTAGCGGGCGAAGAAGTCCTGATAGGAAACCCCGCTTACCGTCTCCAGGGCAGCTTCGAAATCGGCTTCTCGATAGCCTCGTCCGGGCAAATAATAGCTGGCGCGCGGCCCTTCGTAAAAGTGCTGGTACATATAGCGCATGACCGTATCGAGCGAGAGCCGCCCGGCGCTGCGCCGGCGCAGGTCGAGATCGAGCATGGCGCCGAGCAGTTCGCCTTTTTGATAGTAGGAAATCGTGGTGGCGCGCTGATTGGTCTCTTGGTACAGCGGCGTGCGGTCGTGGAACCAAGCCGTCAAGGAGGAGTCGGCGGCGCTCATCGAGGCGTGGCCGGGTTGCTGCTCGAATCGCCCGAAGGAACCTCCGAGCTGGCGCAAGTATTCTTCCGGAGACTCCAAGCCGGCGCGCTCGACGCTGATGTCGCCGTAGTACTGCGTCAGGCCCTCGGCGATCCAGAGCGAGCGCGTGGGATCGGGGCGCTGGTAGTCCCAGGGGCCGAGCGGCAGCGGGCGCAAACGCTTGACGTTCCATTGGTGAAAGAATTCGTGGGCGGCGTCGTCTTCGGCGCCGCGCAGGCCCGCCGGCTCGCCGAGCGCGGCCGGAATGATGATTTGCGTGCCGAAAAGGTGTTCCATCCCGTCGCCCGGACTCTGCGGATCAAAGTGAAAGAAGAAGGAGTAGGTACGAAGGTCGGCGGGTGGTCCGAACACCGTATTCTCGACCGCGACGATGCGGCGCAGCGCCGCGATCAGGGCGCCGTGATTGCCGCCTTCGGGCCGGTAGCTATGAATCAAGATCCGGTAGGTGCGGCCGTCTTGCACGAAATTGTCGAGACTGAAATTGGGCGCGGCTTCGATCGGGGCGTCGATGAAAATGTCGTAGTTGGGAAAAGTCAGCGTGGTTTGGCCCGGCGCGCCTAACTCATCGAGCACCTTCCAGCCCTCGGGGGCTGCGATGCGCAAGGAGACCGGGTCGGCCTTATGGCCGGCGAAATAGGCGAAGACCGGCCCGCCATTGACATTGGCATGGGTGCGATCGAGTTGCGCGAACGAACCCGTCAGGGTATTCGCGTACACGCGATAAGAGACTGTCAAGGCGTGGCAGCCGCCGCTATCGATTTGCCAGCGCGAGGGTCCCAGGCGGGTCAGTTTGATGGCAGCCGCGGGGTCCGATGCGCATTGGGCCGCGAGGTTCTGCACGTTCACGGCATAGTTGTAGATGCTGTACCGGCCGGGATACCACGCCGGCATCAGCAGTTGCAGGCTGGCCGGCAAGGCGCCGCCATCGCGCGCGGCGGCCTGAATCGTGACGCCGATCAGATGATTCGCGGGATGAGTGAGATCGAGATTATAAGCGATCGTGAGCGGCGCCGGCGCCTGCGCCGCGGCGAGGGAAATCAGGCAGACGCAGAGACCGGCCAAGGCGAATGATTTCATGCCGCTCAGGATACATTGAGACCATCGGAGCGGGCAGGGAATCGGCGTAGCCGGACCTACGCGCGTCGCTTAGCCCGGGAACGCCAGGTCCAAGATGCGCGTTTGCTCGCGCAGGTGGCGGCGGAGCGAGCCGGTGGCCGGACTAGCGGCGGGTTCGCGTCCGACATAGGCCAGCGGCCTACCGCCGAGGAGCGGCTCCAGCCGGTTGCGAATATAACTCCAAGCGCCCATGTTGGCCGGCTCTTCCTGCACCCAAAGGATGTCGGCGGCTTGCGGCTGGCGCTGCAACTCGGCCTGGATCGCGTCCTCCGGGAAGGGATAAAGCTGCTCGACGCGCACCAGCGCGGTGGTGCGGTCCCCCCGTTCGCCGCGCCGCTTCAGCAAGTCGTAATAAACTTTGCCCGAGCAAAACAGGAGCCGGCGCGCCGTGCCGTCGGCGACGGATTCGTCGCCCAACACCGTGCGGAAGCTGCCCGCCACGAACTCCGCGAAAGGCGACGCGACGGGTGGGTAGCGCAGGAGGCTCTTCGGCGTCATGATCACCAGCGGACGCCGGCTGGCGGGCGCCGTCGCCTGCCGCAAAGCTTGCCGCCGCAACAAATGGAAGTACTGCGCCGCGGTCGTGGTATTGGCGACTTGGAGATTGTCTTCCGCCGCCAACTGCAAGAAGCGCTCCAGCCGCGCGCTCGAGTGCTCCGGCCCCTGCCCTTCATACCCGTGCGGCAGCAGCAGCACCAGGCCGCTGGGGAGGCCCCATTTCGCCGCCGAGGCGGCGATGAATTGGTCGATAATCACTTGCGCGCCGTTCGAGAAATCTCCGAACTGCGCCTCCCAAAGCACCAGCGAGGTCGGTGCCCGCAGGGCGTATCCGAATTCGAATCCTAGCGCCGCCGCCTCGGACAGCAAACTATCGTGAACGGCGAACGCCGCACGGGCGCCCGGGACATGCGCCAGCGGCACGTAGGGCGCGCCCGTCTGGTAGTCGTAGAGCACGGCGTGGCGCTGGCTGAAGGTGCCGCGGCCGGTGTCTTGTCCGGTCAGGCGGATCGGCACACCTTGCAGCAGCAGCGTGCCAAAGGCGAGGGCTTCGGCCAGCGACCAATCGACTTTGGCGCGGCTGCGCACCGCTTCGTGGCGCTTTTCCACGAAAGTTTTCAATTTGGGGTGCAGCGTGAAGCCCTGCGGCAAGGTTGCCAGCGCTTCGCCCACCTCGGCTAAATCCGCCTCGCTGGCCGCCGTCTCCACTTCCGGTGGTGCCGCTGCGGTCTCCTGGGCGGGCTCATGGGCTTCGCCGGCCTCGGCGGAGCTGGAGGTGAATTGCTGGCGCACTTCGGCGGCCATCTCGTCCACCTGCTGAGACGCAATCAGGCCCTCGGCCGTAAGATGGCCGGCGTAGAGGGTCCGTACCGAGGGATGCTGGTCGATGTTTCGATACAGCACGGGCTGAGTGAGGCTGGGATCGTCGCCTTCGTTGTGCCCGTGGCGGCGGTAGCAAACGAGGTCGACCACCACGTCCTTGTGGAACTCCTGGCGAAAGCGAAACGCCAGATCCGCAGCGCGGATGACGGCCTCCGGATCGTCCCCGTTCACGTGCCAAATCGGCGCTTGCACCATGCGTGCGACGTCGGTCGAGTACAGCGTGGAGCGCGCATCCGCGGGCGAGGTAGTGAAGCCGATCCGGTTATTGATGACGATATGCACCGTGCCGCCGGTGCGGTAGCCCTCGAGTTGGGAAAGATTCAGCGTCTCGGCGACGATGCCTTCGCCGGCAAACGCCGCGTCGCCATGAATCAGGACGGGCAAGACCCGCTGCCCGCGGCCGACATCGGCGAGTTGCTCCTGGCGCGCTCGCGCCGAGCCTTCGAGCACGGGATCCACGGCTTCTAGATGGCTGGGATTCGGGCTGAGGCTGACCTGGATCTCCTCGCCCTGGGGCCCGCGATGCACGCCGCTGGCGCCGATGTGATATTTCACGTCGCCGGAGCCTTCGACGCTGTCGGGATCGGCGTCCTCGAATTTCGAGAAGATCGCGTTCATGGGCTGGCCGACGATATTGGTCAAGACGTTCAGCCGGCCACGGTGCGCCATGCCGATCAGCATTTCTTTCATGCCGCTTGCCGAAGCTCGGTTGGCGATGAAGTCGAGGGCGGGAATCAGCGCTTCCGCGCCTTCCAGCGAGAAGCGCTTGTGGCCGACGTAGCGCGTGTGGAGCAGATGCTCGAAGCCTTCCGCCTCGGTCAAGCCGCGCAGAATGCGTAAGCGCAATTCCGCGGGCAAAGGCCATTGGTTCCGGCTGGGCTCCATCTGCTCGGTCAGCCAGTGCCGCTCTTCCGGCGCCTGCAGGTGCATGAACTCGCACGCCAGCGTGCCGCAGTAGGTGGCGCGCAGGACCTCGAGAATCTCCCGCAACGCCAGCATGCGCTCGCCGGCGGCGCCGGAAAGGGAGCTGAGGAAATGCCGGTCGAGATCCCAGAGACTTAGGCCGTAGTGCGACGGGTCGAGCTCGGCGTGCTCGATCGGGTGGAATTCCAGCGGGTCGGTGTTGGCGAGCAGATGGCCTCGCACCCGGTAGGCATGTACCAACTGGAACACTGCGGCCTGCTTGCGCACCTCGGCGTCTTCGCCGCGTCGGGTGGTTTCCGCCGCCGGCGTTTGTGCCGCGGCCGTCCAGCGCGCCGGCTGGAAGGGAACGCCTAGGGCGCGGAAAATCTCGTCATAGAAGCGGTCTTCGCCGAGCAGGAACGCGTGCAGCCGCGCCAAAAAGGTCCCGGATTCGGCGCCTTGAATGATGCGGTGATCGTAGGTGCAGGTCAGCGTCAGGGTCTTGCCGATGCCAAGGCTTTCGAGAGTGGCTTCCGGCACGGCTTCGAATCCGGCGGGAAATGCCACCGCGCCCGCCGCGACGATCGCGCCCTGCCCCGGCATGAGCCGCGGAACGGAAGCCCTCGTCCCGATCGTGCCCGGGTTGGTCAGCGAAATCGTGGCGCCCTGCAAGTCTTCCGGCAAAAGCTTGCCGGCGCGCGCGCCCTGGATCAGCCGGTCGCACTCGCGCAGGAACGCGGCGAAGTCCATGCTTTCGGCGCCCTTTACCACCGGCACCAGCAAATTGCGGCCGCCGTTTTTGCCGGCCACATCCACGGCCAGGCCGAGGTTGACGTGCGCGCGCTCGATGCGCGCGGGAATGCCCTCGATCTCGGAATAGGCGGCATTGAGAGCGGGAAACTCGGCGAGACCTTGCACGATCGCCCAGCCGAGCAGCGGCGTCATCGAGAGCTTGATTCCTTGGCTGGCGAGATGCCGGTTCAGCAGCCGCCGATTCTCCTCCAGCAGCCGCACCGGGATGGTCCGCTGCGAGGTCGCGGTGGGCACGATGATGCTCGCCTGCATGTTGCCGGCGAGCCGCAACGCGGCGCCGCGCAGCGCAACGAGCTGATCGCCGGGCAGGGGGGCGATGGCCAGCGCGCTTGCCGCCACGCTGGGAACCGCGGGCGCATACGCGGCCGGCGCTGCTGGCGGCGCCTCCAGCGCGAGCCCCGGCCCTTGGGAGGCGGGGGAATGGCCGTTGGGTCCGGGTTCCGGCGACGCTAAGCGCCGCATCAGATCGTCGAAAATAGCGCGCCACCGCTCCGGTACCGCTTGCCGGTTGCTGCGGTAGGCGCGGTAAAGCTCCTCGGCGTAGCCCTCGTTGGCGCCCAGCGACTCAAGAAAAGCGTGGACCTGCGGGTCTGGTTCTGGCGAAGATGGCACGCGGATTCAATCTCGCTTCTAGTATAGCAACCGCTCTGTATCGCTCCTTTGTCGGCCCCGTTTCGAGGATTATCCGCCAGTATGCCGGCCTGGCGCCGGGGTGCGCGAAGCGGCCCGGGCCGGGAGCGCCCAGGGCTGGGTCGCAGCCGTAGTGGCGCTGCTGGGCCGTCCGGTGCGCTGCGGGGGCCTTGGGTGGGACCGGCCGAGGGTGTGGATCGCTCAGCGGAGCATTTGCGCCGCGGAACGGCTGGCGAACTCGAGCACGCGATTGGGGAACACGCCCAGCCAAATTACCACCGCCACGCAGGCGATCATCACCAGGCTGAAGGCGCCCGTCATCGGCGGCGCGGCGATCTCTTCGGCGGGTTGCCGCATGTACAGGAAGACGACCACGCGCAGGTAATAGAAGGCGGCGAGGGCGCTGTTCAGCACCGCGATCACGGTCAAGCCAACGAGATGGGCGTCGAGCGCGGCCCGGAAGACGTACAACTTGCCGAAAAAGCCCCCGGTCAACGGCACGCCGATCAGCGAAAACAGGAACAGCGACAAGCAGAACGCCGGCACCGGAAACCGGAAGCCGAGGCCGGCGTAGTCTTTCACATCCACGTACCGCTCTTCGCGGTGGGCGAAGTGACTGACTACGGCGAAGGCGCCGATATTCATCGCCACGTAGGCGGCCAAATAGAACATCACCGCCGAGATTCCCTCCGGCCCCAACGCGGCGAAGGCGACCAAGACGTAGCCGGCGTGGGCGATGGAGGAGTAGGCCAGCATGCGCTTGATGTTGGTCTGGAGCAGGGCCGCGATGTTGCCTAGGCACATGGAAAGGATGGCGGCCACATAGACCATCCAGAACCACGCGTGGCCGCTGGAATGCAGCGCCACGTAGAAGATCCGCAAGAAAATGGCGAAAGCGGCGGCCTTCGGGCCGGCGGACATGAAACCGGTGACGGGCGCGGGCGCGCCTTCATACACGTCGGGAGTCCACACTTGAAACGGCGCGGCGGAAACCTTGAAGCCCAAGCCGATGAACATCAGCGCTCCGGCCAGCAGCAGCACGCGGTCGGCTTCGCCGCCGCCGACGATCGGTGTCAGCGAGGCGCGCGCGACATCGTAAAGCTGGGTCGTGCCGGTCGCCCCATAGACCAGGGCGATCCCGTAGAGAAAGAACGCCGTGGCGAACGAACCGAGCAGGAAGTACTTGAGCGAGCTCTCCGTCGAGCGCGGCGCATGGCGGCGGTAGCCGGCGAGGACATAGGTGGAGATAGAGCTGATTTCGAGGCTGATGAAGATCATGATCAGCTCCACCGAGCCGACCATGAAGGTCATGCCGACCGTGCCGAAAAGCAGCAGCGCGTAGAACTCGCCGCGCTCGAGGTGCTGCGTCGGCAGGTAGTCCATCGAGAGCAGCACCACTACCACGGTGGCGCCGATGATGACGAAATCGAAGAAGACGGTGAAGCCGTCCACCCGAAACATGTGCTGGAAGGCGTCGCCGGGATTGGCGGCCTGGATGAAGACCGCGCCGAAGGCCAGCAGCGAGCCGAGCAGCGCGACATAGGCGCCGAGGCGGCCGCGGTTGCCGGCGCGTCCGCCGCCTTCGATGAGCATGAGCACGGCGCCGAAGCCGGCCAGCACCAACTCCGGCAGGATGCGCCAGTAAAACTCCGCGGGGACCAGGCTCATCGGCGGCCTCCCGGTGCCGACGCAGGCACGCGCGCCGGCGGAGCCAGGAAAAGCTCCGCCAGGCGATTGGCTTCCGGCCGGGCCTGCGCGGCGTAGGGCGCGAGGTTTGCGCGAGTCGCGGTGGACACCTTGTTCAGGAAGAGCGGCGAGGCGAAGCCCATCACCAGCACCAGTACCCCCAGCACCCCGAGCACGAAGCCTTCGCGAAAGTCGAGATCGGCGAGCGAGAGGTTGGCGGGACGCTTGATTTCACCCCACAGCGTGTCGCGCGTCCATTTGAGCAGGTACATGGCGGAAACGATCACGCCCACGGCGGCGGTGATCCCGTAGCCGTGACGTGCGACAAAGGCGCCGAGCATGAGCAGGAATTCTCCCACGAAGCCGTTGAGCGGCGGCAGCCCCACTGACGACATCACCATCAGCAGGAAAAAGCCGGCGTAGATGGGCATGGCGGTCGCGATGCCGCCGTACTCGGAAAGATCGAACGTATGGCGGCGCTCGAAGAGCATCCCGACCAGGATGAACAAGCCGGACGTCGAGACGCCGTGATTGAGCATCTGATACACCGCGCCCTGGGTGCCGATGGCGGTGAAGGTGAAGACTCCGACGATGATCAGCCCCATATGGCTGACCGAACTATAGGCCACCAGCTTCTTCATGTTCTTTTGCGAGAACGCCACCAGCGCACCGTAGATCAGCCCGATCAGGCCGAGGATGACGATCCAGTGGGCCGCGCGCTGCGACGCCCGGGGAAACAGCGTCAGGTTGAAGCGCAGCAGTCCATACGCACCCATCTTGAGCAAGACGCCGGCCAGCAGGACGGAGCCGGCGGTGGGCGCTTCCACGTGCGCGTCGGGAAGCCAGGTGTGGAACGGGAACAACGGCACCTTGATGGCGAAGGCGATGAAGAAGCCCAGGAAGAGCCACATCTCCGTGCCCGCGGTAAGGTGAAACGTTCCCGCGCGCAAGCCCGCGAGAATGCCGGGGAAGCTGAACGTGCCGGTGAGGTTATAAAGCCAGATGATGCAGGCCAGCATTAACAGCGAGCCGGCCATCGTATAGAGAAAAAATTTGACGGCGGCGTAAATCCGGTTCTCGTGGCCCCAAATGCCGATCAGTAAGGCCATGGGAACGAGCGACACTTCCCAGAAAACGTAAAAAAGGAACAGGTCCAGGCTGGCGAAGACGCCCAGCATGCCCGTCTCGAGGATCAGCAATAGGAAGTAAAACGCCTTGACGTTGTGCTGAATGCCTTTCCAGGAAACCAGCACGCCCAGGAACGTCAGCAGCGTGGTCAGCGGCAACAGCCAGAGGCTGATGCCGTCGATGCCGAGGAAATAATGGATCTGGAAAGCCGGAATCCAGGCCTTGTTTTGAACGAACTGGTAGCCCGTCTGCGCCGAATCGAAATGAAACGGCAGGTGGAGCGAGAGCAGGAATGTGGCCAGCGAGAAAATGAACGCGGTCCAGCGCACGGCGCGATGGCTGCGGGCCAGCAAAATCACGCCGCCGCCGATCGTCGGCAAAAACAGCACCCAGGACAAGATCGTATGGTTCAGATATCCCATCGTTGTCGCTACCGCACTCCCACCACCAAAACGTAGAGGACCACGACCACCGCGCCCAGGCCGACCCAGCTGGCGTAGCTGCGGATGTTGCCGGATTCTTGTCGCCGCAAGCCGCTGCCCACGCCGCGCGCGAAGGTGGCAATGCCGTTCACGGTACCGTCAATCATCCCCACATCCACGATGCGCCAGAGCACGACGCGCGAGAAGGCGGCGAGCGGGCGGGTAAAGACCAGCCCGTACAATTCGTCGATCCAATACTTGTTGAAAACGAGCCGATAGAGGCCGGCCAGGGAGTGCTTGAGGTTCTCGGCCGCCTGGCGGTTCTTGACGTAGTAGAACCAAGCCAGCAGCAGCCCGACCACCGCGACGCTGATGGAGATGAGCGATACGCTCAATTCGCTCGCTGCCGGATGGGTGGGCAGAACCACGCCGGTGTTGAAAACCGGCGCCAGAAAGTTCTCGAAACGGTCGCCAAGCCCGATGTAACCGCCGAAGGCCGCCAAGATGCCCAGGATGATGAGCGGCACGGTCATGCTGGCGGGCGATTCGTGCGGATGGGCGGCTTCATGGGCCGGCGGATGCGCGGCCTGGTGCTCGGCGTGGCCGGCGGTGAAGCCCGCGTCCACGCTATGCGCTTCCACCGCCCGCGGCTCCTGGCCGGTGGGGTGCGAAAGGGCGGCGGTCTCCGGACCGGCGAGGAAGGTGACGAACAGCGCGCGGAACATGTAGAACGACGTCATCAGCGCGGCGATCGTGCCCACGGCCCACCAGAACGCGTTCGGATGCTGCCCGGAGAGCACCTCGTAAAGGATCTTGTCCTTGCTGAAGAATCCGGAAAAGCCGGGGATGCCGGAGATCGCGCAGGTGGCGATCAGAAACGTCCAGAACGTGATGGGCACGTACCGCCGCAGGCCGCCCGGCGCCAGCGCTTGGATGCGGAACATGTCCTGCTCGCCCGACATCGCATGGATGACGCTGCCGGCGCCCAGGAACAGCAGGCCCTTGAAGAAGGCGTGCGTCATCAGGTGGAAGATGCCGGCGCCGTAGGCCATCGCGCCGCAGGCCATGAACATATAGCCCAGTTGGCTGACGGTCGAGTAGGCCAGGACCTTCTTGATGTCGCGCTGCAAGATGCCGATGGAAGCGGCGAAGATCGCCGTCAGCGCGCCGGTCGCCAGCACCACCGAGAGCGCCAGCGGCGCGCGATCGTAGATCGCCGCCGAGCGGCAAACCATGTACACGCCGGCCGTGACCATGGTGGCCGCGTGAATCAGCGCCGAGACCGGCGTCGGGCCTTCCATGGCGTCGGGCAGCCAGACGTAGAGCGGAATTTGCGCCGATTTGCCGGTGGCGCCGACGAAGAGCAGCAGGCCGATGACGGTGAGCAAGCCGCTCCAGGCATGCTCGACCGGCATCTGGCGCACCTGGGCGAAGACGGTGGTGTAGTCGAAGGAATGGAAATGATCGAAGATGAAAAATAGCCCGATGAGGAAGCCGAAATCCCCGATCCGGTTGGTGATGAACGCCTTCATGCCGGCGGCGGAGGCGGAGTCCTTGCGGAAGAAGAAGCCGATCAGCACGTAGCTGGCGAAGCCCACGCCCTCCCAGCCGATGAACATCAGCAGGTAGTTGCCGGCCAGCACCAGCAGCAGCATGAAGAACATGAACATATTGAGGTAGGCGAAGAAGCGATAGAAGCCTCCCTCATGGGCCATGTAGCCCAGCGAATAGACGTGGATGAGCAGGCCGACGCCGGTGACGATCAACATCATCACCAGCGAGAGCTGGTCGAGTTGAAAGCCGTAGGGGATCGTGAGCGGGCCGGCGGCGATCCAGGGCGAATGCGTCTCGAGGTAGGGAACCGTGATCCGGCTCCATTGCGAGACCACCCACAGCGCGTCGACGAAGGCGGCGGCGGGGAAGAGCACGCCGACCCAGCCGGCAGTTTTTTGGCTCCAAGTCCGCCCCAGCAGCAAGTTGCAGGCGAAGCCCAGGAAGCACAGGAAGGGAATGAGCCAGAGGTGAAGGTTCGGATGCATGGGTCCGGAGCGGCCTTAGAGCTTCATCAGATCCATTCGATCGACGTTAAGGGTCTGGCGGGCGCGCACGACCGCGATGATGATGGCCAAGCCCACCGCGGCTTCCGCGGCGGCGACCACCATGACGAAAAAGACGAACAAGTTGCCGGAGATCGAGTGCAGGGCGTGGCTGAAGGCCACGAATGCGAGATTGACGCCGTTCAGCATCAGCTCGATGGAGATGAAGATGCTGACGATATCGCGCTTGAAGAAAAAGCCCGCCACGCCGATGCAGAACAAGATGGCGCTCAGGATCAGGTAATAGGAGAGGGGAATCATCGGCCGTCTCCCTGGGCGCGGGCATGCGCCGGTTCCGATTCCGGCTGCGGGGCGGGCTCGATGACCGCGCCGCCCATGGCATTGGGCGGAACGCTCAGGGCCTCGGCCATGGCGCGCGTGGGCACGCCGGCGTGCACCCTCGTCGCGCGCGGCGCCGCGCCGTGGCGCTCCTCGCGGCGCGCCGCCAGCAGCACCGCGCCGGTCACCCCCACCAGGAAGAGAACGGAAGTCACTTCAAACGGCAGCAGAAACTCGTGGAAGAGCGCCTGGCCTACCGCGGCCACCTGCACCAGATAGCCGCCCGTGCGCACCGGCGTGGCGCCGAAGGCGGCGGCGAAGAATCCCGCCAGCTCGACCAGCAGCAGCGCCATCACCGGATACCCGATCGCCTGCGCCACCTTGCTGCGCCGCGTCGGTTCCGGCACGTCCGCGTTGAGCAGCATGATCACGAATACGAACAGCACCATGATCGCGCCGGCATAGACGATGATCTGGATAAAGGCGATGAACTCCGCCCCCAGCAGCAGGAACAGCACCGCCAGCGCGCCCATGACCGCGACCAAGGAAAGGGCGCTGTAGATCGGCGCGCGCTGCACGAGCAGGTTGATCGCTCCCGCCAGCGCGATTCCGCCGAAGATGAAAAACAGTGCAGGATGCATTGCGCCACCGACCTTAATTCACTTCATCACGCTCAAGACCACCCCGGTGATCAAGACATTGGCCAGCGCCAGGGGAACCAGGAACTTCCACCCGAACGCCATGAGCTGGTCGTACCGGAAACGAGGCAATGTGCCTCGCACCCAAATGTACAGGAATAAGAAGAAGCCGACCTTGAGGCAGAACCAGAAAACCGGCAGCCAGAGCTGCAGCTGCGGCGGCCCGAAGACCGGGCCGTGCCAGCCGCCCAGGAACACCAGCGTCGCCACGCAGCTCACCGTCACCATGTTCACGTATTCGGCCAGGAAAAACATCGCGAACTTCATGGAGCTGTATTCGGTGTGATAGCCGGCGCCCAGCTCGCCTTCCGCCTCCGGCAGATCGAAGGGAATCCGGTTGGTTTCGGCGAATGCGGCGGTGAGATAAATGCAGAACGCCACGAACTCGGGAATGATGTACCAGATGTGGCTCTGCGCCTGGACGATCTGGCGCAAATCCAGGGAGCCGGCGATCATGACCGGGCCGATCAGCGCCAGGCCGAGCGCCAGTTCGTAGCTCACCATCTGCGAACCGCCGCGCAGCGACCCCAGGAAGGAGTACTTGCTGTTTGACGACCAGCCCGCCAGCACGATGCCGTACACGCCCAAGGACATCACGCCCAGGAGAAAGAGCAAGCCGATATTGATGTCGGCGATCTGGAACTGCGTGGGATAGCCGAACAAATGAAAGGTGCCGCCGATCGGCACGACCGAGATCGCCACCAGCGCCACCACCACCGAGATCATGGGCGCCATGAGATACAAAAGCTTATGGGCGGCGGCGGGCGTGACCTCTTCCTTGAGGATGAACTTGATGGCATCGGCGGCCGGCTGCAGGAACCCGTAAGGGCCGACGCGGTTGGGGCCGACGCGCGACTGGATGTGGGCGACGATCTTGCGCTCCGCCAGCTGGATGTAGGCCACCAGCGTGAGCAAGACGAACAGCGCGATCGCACACTTGATCAGCGAGATCAGGATGAAGATTCCGGTGGGCATGGACATGTCGGCTAGCGAGCCTGGCCGGGAAGCAGCAGGCGCTTCTCCATCACCTCGTTGATGGCGTGGCTGTAGCGGCCCAGGGTGCCGTCGGAAAAAAGGGTGTCGTGATTGGAGCGGATCAAATGCGGCGCGCTCCGATGGGGCACCGCGCCGTTGAGCGGCACGGCCAGCGCGCTGCGGCCCGCCGCCAATTGCACCACGCTGACGTTGTAACCCTTAACGTGGGCGCGAATCTCGGCGAAGACCCGGTCCGGATCGGGCCGGCCGAAGTCGACGCCCATCAGCCGCGCCAGGGCGTGAATGATCTCCAGATCGGACTTGCCGCCGGGCCAGGCGGCGGCGCGGCGCGTCGCCTGCACTTCGCCGCAGGTGTTGGTCAGGGTGCCCGTCTTTTCGTAGGCGGCGAGCGCGGGCAGCACGATATCGGCTTCCTTCGCGGTTTCGGTCAAAAAGAGATCTTGCACGACCAGGAAGCTGCGGCGCAGGTTCGCGGGGTTGACCGGATCGAGCCGCAACGGATTCGCCCCCACCACATAGAGCGCGGCCAGCTCGCCGCGATCCAGAGCCTCCGCCATCTCCCGTTGGTTGAGGCCGGCTTCGGCGGGCAACCGCGCCCCCCAAAGGGCTTCGAACCGGCCGCGCGCGGCGGCATCGCTGACGCTCTCATACCCGGGCAGCAGGTCGGGATACAAACCCATGTCGGCAGCGCCGTGGGAATTGGAATGGTCGGCGAGGCCGATATAGCGCGTCTGGCCTGCGAGCCGTCCGCCCAGCGCCACCAGTGCGCGAATGTCGTCGCCGCGCAGCTCGGAGCCGAAGATGATGACCACATTCGACTCTTTTTCCAGTTCCGCCTTGAATTCTTCCAGGCCGCCGGAGATGGGCTGCGGGTCGGGGGGCGGCAACTGCGGGTAGCGTTTTTCTTCCGCCGGACCGACGGCGCTCAATCGCGCCGCCACCGCGCCGCCCTGCCCGGCCAGGTATCGGACCGCCGCCCCTTCCGCCCCCTCGGCCACCACCGCCATGCGGTGCGCTTGGCGGCGCAGCTTGATCTCCCGGTGATGGAGCACGTACAGGCGGGTGCCGCTGAGGCGGTAGCCCCAGCGCACATTCCAGGCGAGCAGGGGATGCTCGTAGGTGGGATCGCCGCCCACCAGCAAGACCGCGGAGGCCGTCTTCAGCGACGCCGCGGCGGCGAGCGGCGGCGCCGAACCTGTCGCGCTCGTGCCCGCCAGTGCGTCGTAGAGCGTGGGCAGGTCGGCGCTGCGGTGGTGGTCGATATTATTGGTGCCCAGCACCTGGCGCGCCAGCCGCTGCAGTTGATAGCTCTCTTCGTTGAGGGCGCGGGTCGAGCCGATCACGCCGAAGCGGCCGCCCTGCTGCTGGATCGCGCGCCAGCGCCGGGCGACAGTCTCGAGCGCTTGCGCCCAGCTCACCGGCTTGAGTTCGCCGTCGATGCGCGCCAGCGGCGTCTTCAGCCGCTCGGCATGCTGCGTGAAGTCGAAGCCGTACCGCCCCTTGATGCAGAGGAATTCCCCGTTGATGCCGCTGGCGTCGCGATTGTCGCCCCGGATAATGCGATCGTTGCGTACACCCAGCGTGGTGCGGCAGCCGTCGCCGCAAAAGGTGCAGATCGCGCCGACGTGCTTCATCTCCCACGGGCGCGTCTTGTAGCGGTAGGCGCCGCTGGTCAGCGCTCCCACCGGGCAGATGTCGATGCACATCCCGCACTCTTCGCACTCCAGGTGATCGCCGGCGTTCGGCAGGATCGTGGAGAGGATCGCCCGATTGCCCACCCCCAGCGCCCAGACGTCCATGCCCTCGCCGCAGACCCGCACGCAGCGGTAGCAGAGGATGCAGCGCGGGCGATCGTAGAAGACCACCGGTGACCACTGCTGCTCGTCCCGATGCCGCTTGGGCTCGTCGAAACGGCCGGTGCCGGTGCCGTACGTGAGGGTCATGTCCTGCAATTCGCACTCGCCGCCCTTGTCGCAGACCGGGCAGTCGAGCGGGTGATTGGTCAGCAGGAACTCATTCGTCGTCTTGCGCGCCTTGTGCACCGTCGGCGTGTCGGTGCGCACCACCATGCCCTCCGCGACAGGCACGGTACAGGCGGTCTGGAGCTTGGGCATCTTCTCGATCTCAACCAAGCACATGCGGCAAGCCGCTTGCACCGACAAATTGGGGTAATAGCAAAAGCACGGAACTTCGATGTTGACGGCGCGGCAGGCCTCGATCAGCAGCGTGCCCGCGGGCACTGTGATCGCGCGTCCATCAATGGTGAGGTGGACGGAGTTGTTTTCAGGCATGGGCAAACTCCCGCTCGTAGGGGCAGGGACGCCCCGCCAGGTGGTCCTCGAACTCTTGGCGCCACTTCTGGATGATGGAAATCGTCGGCATCGCGGCGGCGTCGCCCAAGGCGCACAAGGTGCGCCCCAAGATGCTTTGCGCCACGTCGAACATGACATCAATGTCCTCGCTGCGCCCGCCGCCCAGGTGGAAGCGAGTGAGCGTCAGCTCCAGCCAGTTCGTGCCTTCGCGGCAGGGCACGCACCAGCCGCACGATTCATGGCGATAGAAATGGATGATCCGCTTGGCGAACTTCACCATGCAGGTGCGATCGTTCACGACCACCACGCCGCCCGAGCCCAAAAACGACCCGAGCTTGGCGACCGAGTCGAAATCCAAGTTGACCCCGAGCGCTTCTTCCGCGTTCAGCAGCGGCGTGGAACTGCCGCCGGGCACGACCGCCTTGAGCGCGCCTCCCTGCACCCCGCCGCCGATCTCCTCGATCAGGCGGCGCATGGGGAAGCCGAGCGGCAGCTCGTAAACGCCGGGATTGTGCACATGCCCGCTCAAGCAGGTGAGCTTGACCCCGCCGGCCTTGGGCAGGCCGAGCTTGAGGAACCATTCGCCGCCGTTCAGGATGATGTGGGGCACGCTGGCCAGGGTCTCGACGTTATTGATCACCGTCGGGCAGCCGTAAAGCCCGCTGGTGGCGGGGAAAGGCGGCTTGATGCGGGGAATGCCGCGCTTGCCCTCGAGCGATTCCAGCAGCGCCGATTCCTCTCCGCATTCATACGCGCCCGCTCCGGTATGGGTCATCAAGTCGAAATGGAAGTTCGTGCCGCGCAATTTCTTGCCCAGGTAGCCCGCGTCGTAGGCTTCGGCGATCGCGCGATCGAGAATGTCGATCAGGTAGCGGTATTCGCCGCGCACGTAGATGAAGCCGCGTTCGGCCCCGATCGCGATCCCGGCGATGGCCATGCCTTCGAGCAGCGAGAAGGGGTCGAACTGCATGATCAAGCGGTCTTTGCAGGTGCCGGGCTCGCTTTCGTCGGCGTTGCAGACGACGTACTTGGGCTTGGGCGACTGGCGCGGAATAAAGGACCACTTCAGGCCGGTCGGGAAGCCCGCGCCGCCGCGGCCGCGCAGGGCGGAGGTCTTGACCTCCTCGATGATCGCCTCCGGCTTCATCTTCAGCGCCTTCTCCAGCGCCTTGTAGCCGTCGCTGGCGAGATAGCCCTTGAGGGTGGCCGCAGAAGGGTCGTCGAAGCGCTTGCTGACCACGCGAATTTCGAGCGGATGTGCCATTACGCTTTCTGCCGGTATTCCGCCAGCACCTGATCGGCCCGGGCGGGGTCGAGATTCTGGTGGAAATCGTAGTTGACCTGCAGCGCTGGCGCCCACGAGCAAGCGCCGATGCACTCGACTTCCTCGATCGAGAACACGCCGTCGGGCGTGACGTCGCGCTGCTCCAGCCCGAGGCGTTTGCGGCAATGTTGCAGCAGCTCCTCGCCGCCCCGCAGCAGGCAGCTGATGTTCGTGCACACCTGGACGTGGTAGCGCCCCACCGGGTGGGTGCGCAGCATCGAGTAGTAGCTGATGGTCTCGCGCACCGCGAGTTCGGTTTCGCCCAGGCGCTCGGCGATCTCCCGGATGGCCTCCGGCGTGAGCCAGCCCAGTTCGTCCTGGGCGTAGAGCAGCATCGGCACCAGCGCGGAGCGCCGCTGCGGGTAGGCTTCGGCGAGCCGTGTGAGCTTGGCATCGAGTGTGGGGCTAAAGACGGACATAATTCCCATTCGCGGGCGGCTGGTCTCCGCCCCAACGCTAGCAATTCCTGTCGACCACGTACCGCAGTGCGGGCTACCGATCCACGTCGCCCAGCACGATATCGATGCTGCCGATGATCGCCACGACGTCGGCGATCAGCCGTCCTTCGATCATCTTGGGCAGCGCCTGCAGATTGCAAAACGACGCGGCCCGCATGTGGCAGCGATAGGGCTTGGTGGTGCCGTCGGCGACGACATAGTAGCCCATGATGCCGCGCGGAGATTCAATCGCTTGGAAGACCTCGCCCGGCGGCACGCGAAAGCCCTCGGTCACAATCTTGAACTGGTAGATCAGCGCTTCCATCTCCGCTTTCATGTGGTCGCGGTCGGGCAGCACGATGCCGTCGGCGTCGGCCTTCCACGGACCCTCGGGCATGCCGTCCAGGGCCTGGCGGATGATCTTGACGCTCTCGCGCATTTCCGCGATCCGCACCAAATACCGGGAGTACACGTCGCTCTCGGTGCGGGTGGGCACGTCGAACTGGAACTCGTCGTAGCTGGAATAAGGATTCGTCTTGCGCAGGTCGAGCGGAACGCCCGCCGCGCGCAGCGAGGGGCCCGTCAGGCCCCAGGCGACGGCGTCTTCGGCGGAAATATACCCGACTCCCTGCGTGCGGCCGACCCAGATGCGGTTGGCGGTGAGCAAATCCTCGTATTCGTCGATCTTGCTCGGGAACATGGAGACGAAGTCGGCGACTCGCTCCATCAGCCCCAGCGGCGGCTCCAGGGCCAGCCCGCCGATGCGGAAATACGAGGTCATCATGCGCTGGCCGCTGACGAACTCGAAGATCTTCTGCAGCTCCTCCCGCTCGCGGAAGCAATAGAGGAATACGCTCATGGCGCCGATATCGAGCGCGTGCGTGCCCAGCCAAACCAGGTGGCTGTTGATGCGCGTCAGTTCGTTCAGCATGACGCGGGTCCAGCGCGCGCGCCGGGGCACCTCCAAGCCCAGCAGCTTCTCGACCGCCAGCACGTAGCAAAGATTATTGGTGAGCGGGCTGAGATAATCGATGCGGTCGGTGAGCGGTACGACCTGATGGTAGTACTTCGATTCGCAGGACTTCTCGATGCCGGTGTGCAGATACCCGATGTCGGGCAAGGCGCGCACCACCATCTCGCCGTCGATCTCCAGCACCAAGCGCAGCACCCCGTGCGTGGAGGGATGCTGCGGCCCCATGTTCAGGATGAGGTTGCGGCCGGTGGTCTCCGTATCCACGCCGGGCGCGGTGGTGAGTTCGGGCATTAGCGGTACCCCTCGACGGGATAATCCTTGCGCATCGGGTGTCCCTCCCAATTATCCGGCATGAGAATGCGGCGCAGGAACGGATGGCCGGAGAAACGCACCCCGAAAAGATCCCAAACCTCGCGCTCGTGCCAGTTGGCCGCTGGCCAAATGCCGGTGACGGACGGGATGGGCTGCTCCGGCTCCGTCCAAACTTTCAAGCGCAGCCACTCGTGGCGCGACAGGCAATACAGATGATAGTTGACCTCGAACCGCGGGTGGTTGGGGAGGCGGTCCACGGCGGTGAGGTCAGCCAGCAGGTCGAAGCGCAATTGGCTGTCGTCGCGCAAATACTCCGCCACCGCGGGCAGCAGCGCTGCGGTGACGGTCAGGGTCAGCTCCCCGCGATCGAATTTGCCGCCCACGACCGCTTCCGGGTTCCAGTCCAGGAGGCGCTGCCAAACCGGATGATCGGCGGGCTTGGCCGCCACCGGCTGCGCGCTGAAGATGGGTAGGTGGTCGAGAGGCAAAGAGCGTCCTCAATGAATAGGACTGGCGGGCCCGCCTTCGGCGCGCTCGGGCTGGTTCCAGTCGAACACGCCCTTTTGCCAGATGTAGGCGAAGCCCGCCAGTACGATCCCGATGTACACCAGCATTTCGACGAAGCCCAGCCATTTGAGCTGGCGGAAAACCACCGCCCAAGGCAGCAGGAACACCGCCTCGACATCGAACAGGATGAAAACGATGGCGACCAAATAAAACTTCACCGCGAAACGGCGGTTGGCGTCGCCTTGCGGCGTTATGCCGCATTCATAGGCGGCGCTCTTGACCTTGCTGCGCCGCCGCCAGCCGATCAGCTCGGAGATGGCCACCAGCCCCACCGCCAGCCCCACCGCCAGGATGAGCTGGATCAGGATCGGCACGTAATTGCTCATGTAAGACGAGGCGGGCATGTTGGGTGGCGATCTCCCGAATCGACCCGGCGAGCGATGCTATACTCGCGGCGTTGGCGCTCGCCGAACTGCTGACGACGCTGCCAACGGAAACATTTCACTATAGGTGTCAGCGCGGAGCAGTGTCAAGAAGCGCACGGCGGCGCGGCAAGGATGGCGGGATTCGGCTTCAACACGGATGTTCGCGTCGGCGGCGAGATCTATCACGTTCAGACCGAACCGTGCCAGCGCCCCACCACCGCGATCGAGACCAGCATCTTTCAAGCCGGGCTGGTGCAGTACGTGCGGCGCATCGAGTGCCAGGGCGCCGACGGCCTGGAAGAACAGGTGCGGGCGCAGCACGGGGCCATCATCGCCGAGCTGCGCAGCGGCGCCCTGCGCGGCCTCGGGCCCAGCCTGGAATTGGACTGGCTCAACGCTCCCGAATCCCACCACGCCTCCCACACCCTCCTGCTGACGCTGCGTGTGGCCTGTGGGCAGCAGC
Organism: Terriglobia bacterium; assembly: GCA_021323595.1. Taxonomy (GTDB): domain Bacteria; phylum Acidobacteriota; class Terriglobia; order Terriglobales; family SCQP01; genus JAJPKR01. The sequence continues at coordinate 26,515 of JAJPKR010000002.1, forward strand.
CGGCGGCGGCCTGCCACGTGCGCGCAAGCTTGCGGTGGGAGTCCGGCGAGGAGACGCTGGTCATCGCCGAAGGCTTCAGCGATCAGCAGGGCCGCGCCGATTTGCAGCTAACCCTGCCGCCCGCCGCCGGCCAGCGCCGCGCGCCTTTGCGTTTGTCGCTCGAGGCCGAGCGCGGCCTCTGCTTGGGCCGCCGCCAATTCCGGTTGAGCTGAGCGCCCGGACCCAGCCGCCGCGCACGGGTCTGCTACTATGAAAAGGTCACGGCGCCGAGCGCCGATTACCGTACAATCGCTGGTCCGGCGCATCCCCCCAATGGGGCGGAGACCGGGCGTCGCGGCCTGGGGGAGACGACGATGAGCCTGCAACCTGCAATCGCAAAGTTTATGGAGAAGCAAGCAACCGTGCGCCTGCCGCAGTTTCAGCCCGGCGACACGGTGCGGGTGCACGTGCGCATCAAAGAAGGCGACAAGGAGCGCATCCAGGCATTTGAGGGTGTTTGCATCGCGCGCAGCGGCCGGGGCGGGCGAGAGTCGTTCACCGTTCGCAAGATTTCCTTCGGCCAGGGCGTGGAGCGCATTTTTCCCGTGCAATCGCGCGTCATCGAACGCGTGGAAGTGGTGCGCCAAGGGCGCGTCCGGCGCGCCAAGCTGTATTACCTGCGCCAATTGCGCGGCCGGGCCGCGCGCATTCGCGAGCAGGAGACCGCGACCGTCGGCGCCCCGTAGCGGCTCCCGAATCGAAGGCCGTGCGCAACGCGAATGCGAAGGCGGCATTGCCGTCGGCCGAGACTGCGCCGCCCCAGGCGGCGCGCCGCCGTCGCGATGACGACCAAGCGCCGGAGTTGGTGTGCAGCTCGCGGTTCGAGCGGCGCGCCCGGCAGCAGGGGGCGCGGCGCGTGGCCGGAGTGGATGAAGTCGGTCGCGGCGCGCTGTTCGGCCCCGTGGTTGCCGCCGCCGTCATTCTCGATCCGCTCCACTTTCCCCGGGGGCTGAACGATTCCAAACGCCTCACCCGCGAAGAGCGGGAGGCCTTGGCGCCGCGCATTCGCCGCCAGGCGATCGCCTGGGCCCTGGCCGCCGTGGACGCGGGGCGCATCGATTACGTCAATATATATCAGGCCTCGCGCTTGGCCATGCAGGCGGCGGTGGAGGCGCTGGCGCCGCCGCCGGATTGGCTGCTCGTGGATGCCGTTCCCCTCGACTGGCCGGGACCGCAGCAAGCCATCGTGCATGGCGATGCGTTGTCGTTCTCGATCGCGGCGGCCTCGATTCTCGCTAAGGTGCACCGCGACGAACTCTTGCGCAAGTGGGACGCGATTTTTCCGGCCTACCGTTTGGGTTCCAACAAAGGCTACTCGACGCCGGATCACCTTGCCGCGCTGAATGCCTTCGGGTGCACGCCGCTGCATCGCCGCAGCTACCTTCCCGTCGCGATGCAGCTTTCGCCAGGGGAGACCTGGCTGCCCTTTCCACCCGGAAATGGTGGCGAGGACTGACTCCTTGGGACCTGTCCCTTCAGCCGATTAACGCGGCGGATGCGGAGCATAGTTGGTTACTTGGCGCGCAGCAGCGGGGAGAGCACCATGCCTTTGTGCCGGGGCGAGCGCAAGTTTTTCCGGACTGTGACGATCCATTGCAATGAATGGATCGAAGCTGCCGCCGGGGGGCTGGAGCCGGCCCGCGCAACTGGTTGGGTTCAAGCGCCTTGAGGACGGGCATCGGCGCAAGGACAAGGCCGTGAGTAACGGCGAAGGAATTGCATGGGGATGATGTCCGGGAGGTCCGCTAGCAAAGGAGGGGAAATGGTCAGCGCCATCGATTTCAAGGATTCATGGCTGCCGCACCTGGTCGAGCCAGGCAGCGTGCTGGTCATGACCAACACGGATGATGACAACAGCGCCAGCGAGAGCTTTTGCGCGCTGTTGCACTGCCCCTTCTGTCTGCGCCTGGTCGTGGTCACCGAACAGCAATTTAGCGGCGAAGCGGTCGTCACCTGCGGCGCCAAGGATTGTCCCGCTACCTTCTACTTGCGGGACGGCCTGCCGGTGGACCTCAGCATGCAAAATTAGAATCGAACTCCGCCCCGGCCGCCATGACCCTACTGCGCGGTCGCCGGTGGATCGGCAAAATATCCCTCGCGCGCGCGAATCCGCAAATTCTTGCGATCCCCCACCAGCTGAATCTTGATCCTGCGGAAGGTTCCGTCCATTTGCGGCCGGTCGGAGCGGTAAGCCAGCGTATATTGGCTGCGTAATTCCGCCGCAATCTGCGCGAAGGCGCCGGCCATCTTTCCCGGACGCACGTTGAACGAGCGGCCGCCCGCGACGTCGGCAAGATGGCGCAGGGCGCCCGCGCCCGAGTAGCCGAAATCGCCGTAAAACGCGGGATCGGCGGCGATCACCGCATAGAGCACGGTGTTGGAATCGAGCAGCGCGCGTTCCGCGTCGCGGGGCGTGTGCACGCTGCCCTGGTCGTCGCCGTCGGTGATGACCACGATCGCCTTCCGCCCCACTTGCTGTGCCAGCCGGTCTTGGCAAGCGTCCACGATGGCGTCCCAGAGGTGCGTCGCGCCGGTGCTGCCGGCCGGGAACGTCCCCGGATTGAGAATCGAGCCCCCGCCGCCGCCCCCGCCGATATGCGCCTGCTCCACCGCCGCGTCGAGCAAGCTGCGCGAGGAGGTGAGGTCTTGCAGCAGATGGGTATCCACGTCGAACCCGAGCACGAAGGCGAGATCGCGCGGCGTGATCACTTGCTCGAAAAATTCGCGGCTCACCACCTGCTCTTCCTCGAGCAGCCGCTCTTGGCTCGGGCTGGTGTCGATGAGCCAGCCCAGGGTAAGCGGCAACTGCTGCTCGGCGGAGAAGAATCGAATTTGCTCCGGACGCCCGTCCTCAAAGACGCGGAAATCGGCGCGCGTCAGGCCGGGCACGTATTCGCCGTGTCGGGTTTGCACGCTGAACGAGACGTTCACCAAATTCGCATTCGCGACGATTGTGGGAATGCCCGACTGCGTTTGCCGAGGCCGCGAAGCGGGGGCGGTCGCGGCTGCGCCGGGTGGCGGCGGCGCGGGGATGGCGACGGGATTGGGCCGTGCGGCGCTCGCCGCCGCCGGCACCGGCAGCGGGGCGCCGGCAGTGTTGGCTTGCGCGGGCGCGCGCAGCGTCGGCCCGCTCGCCGGCGGCGGCAGCCGCTGTGCCGCCAGCGCGCCGCACAGCAACAACCATGGCACCAGCAAATCGACGCGCGACCTAGGCATAAACACCCTCTTTAAGTATGACGCGCCGAACCGGGCGTGCTTGCGCTCGGACCTCCGGCGCATTTGCGCGCGCATCCGACGGCGCTGGAGGGCGGCGATGCGATCGCGCCTGTCCGCGCGAGCGGTGTCGTGCCGCTGCGCGGCGAGTTTTTTCTCTTGACACCATCGCCGCGCAAATTCTATACATGGCCTAGTTCCGCGGGAAGTCGTAGTTGGGCTTCGGCGGTTTTAGTTATAGGAGAATAGCAATGGCAAAAGCCACGAAGAAGCCGGCCAAGAAGGCGGCGAAGAAGACGGCGAAAAAGAAGAAGTAGCCGCTCGATTCGCATCTTGGGAAAAAGGGGACGGCTGCCGTCCCCTTTTGTCGTCTATGGGGTCCACGGCGCGCCGCATCGTCATCAATCCGCTCCAGCCCGAACCGGACCGCATTGCGGAACTCGCCGCGCTGTTGTGCGCCGGTGCAGTCGTGGCCGTGCCGACCGACACGGTTTACGGCTTGGCGGCCGACGCCGCCGATGCCGCGGCGGTGGCCCGCGTCTTTGCCGCCAAGGGCCGCGAGGAAACCAAGCCGCTGCCCATTTTCATCCGCGATCGCGCGCAGGCGCGGGAGCTGGCGCAAGCCTGGCCGGAGGCGGCGGAGCGTTTGGCGGAAGCGTTTTGGCCGGGAGCCTTGACCCTGATCGTGCCGGCGCGCCGGGATCTGGCCGCTTGGCTGCCCGCCGGCCAGGAGACGATCGCGCTGCGCCAGCCCGCGCATGCACTGGTGGCGGCGCTGCTCGCCGCCACCGGCCGCGCGCTCACCGGCACCAGCGCCAATCGCAGCGGCCAGGCGCCCTGCCGCAGCGCCGCCGAGGTCGCCGCGCAGCTCGGCGATCGCATCGCCGCCATCGCCGACGGCGGGCCGAGCGCTCCCGGCGCCCAGCCCTCGACCATCGTGGACGTGAGCGGCGCGCGCCCGCGCCTCGCGCGCGCGGGCGCGATTCCCGCCGCCGCCATCGCCGCGGTCGTTCCTTTGACCGACCCTGGCGCACCCGCTTAGGCCATGCGCCGCGTGCTCATCATTCCCGCGCTGGTGCTGGCGGTCGTCGTCGCCTATGCGGCGGTGGTCTTCACGCGCATCCAGGCGCAAGCGCGGCGCGACGACGCGCGGCCCGCCGACGCAATCGTGGTCTTCGGCGCCGCCGAATACCACGGCCGGCCGTCGCCGGTCTTGCGGGCGCGGCTGGATCACGCCCTCCTGCTTTATCGCCGCGGGTTGGCCCACGTGCTCATCACCACCGGCGGCGCCGGCGGCGATTGGCGCTACACCGAAGCCGGCGTGGCGCGTGACTACCTCGAGGAGCAAGGCGTGCCGGGCGCGGCGATTTGGGCCGATTCCAAGGGCTACTCCAGCGCCGACGCCGTCGCCGACGTCGCCGCCATGCTGCGCGCCCACGGTCTCCATTCGCTGCTCATCGTCAGCGACGGCTACCACATCTACCGCGTCAAGGAAATGTTCGAGGCGCGCGGGCTGGCTGCCTATGGTTCGCCGCGTCCCGACCCCGCCGGCGCCCAGGCGGGCTGGCGCTACCGATGGCTGGTGTGCCGCCAGGTCGTCGCCTACTTGATGTGGCGCTGCGGCTTCCACGTCTAGCCGGGCCCCGCCGACTCGCAACGCGCCAGGCGCCGAACCGACCGAAAAGGTCGCGTGCAGGCTTTTCCCGGTGGCGCTGCCGTTATCGCGGCGTCACGGTGAGCGGGACGGAGATGAGGTCGTCGGAACTGCCGCCGACCATGACGTCGTAGACGCCCGGCTCGACAACGTGATGCATGTTCACGTCCCATTGCGCGAGCGCGCTCGCGGGCAACGTGACCTCGACCTGGCGGGATTCGCCTGGCGCCAGCGCCACGCGCGTGAAGCCGCGCAGTTGCTCGACCGGCTGCGCGACCAGGCTGACGCGCTCGTGAATATACACTTCCGCCACCTCCGTGCCGGCGCGCGTGCCGGTATTGGTCACGGTGAACCGAACCGTAACCGGCTCGGCCGGTCCGATCTCCGTCGCGCTGAGGCTCAGATTCGAGAAGCGAAACGTCGTGTAGCTGAGGCCATAGCCGAACGGATATAGCGGCTTGCGGTCGGTGCCGATCCAAGGGACGTTGTCGGAAGGGCTGTGATTGTAGAAATCCGGCAAGTCGCCGACGCTGTGCGGGATCGTGATCGGCAGCTTGCCGCTGGGATCGATCTGGCCGAAGAGCGCCTCGGCCACGGCGGTGCCGCCCTCCTGCCCGGGGTACCAAGCTTCGAGCATCGCTGGCGCGTGCGCGGAGAGAAAATTCGTCGCGATCGGGCGGCCATTGATGAGCACGACTGCCGTCGGCACGCCCGTTGCCAGGATGGCTCGCGCCAATTCGTCTTGCGCGCCGAAAAGTTCGAGCGAATCGCGATCGCCGAGGTGCTGCAAGCTCCAGGCCTCGCGGTCGATGGATTCGTTCTCGCCGATCACCAGCACCACCACTTGCGCCTGTTTGGCCGTGGCCACGGCTTGCGCGATTTCGCGCTGCTGCGCGGCGGGGTCGGGCAGGGTGATGCCGTTCTTGTACCAGGCCAGCCAGGGCGGCGTCTGCGGCGTGATGTCGTCCGTGATCTTGCAGCCCTGGGCATACAGGACCCGCGCGCGGCCGGCGGCGAGGGCGCGAATGCCGGCGAGCACGCTGACTTCGTGCGCGGGCTGCCGGCTGTAGCCGCCGAGATGAACCTCAGCCGCATCGGGACCAATGACGGCGATCGTGCGATCACGGGCGAGGTCGAGCGGCAACAGGCCGTCGTTCTTGAGCAGGACCAGGCTCTCCCGCGCCGCTTCGAGCGCCAGCTCGCGGTGGGCCGCGTTGCCCAGGATCGCGGCGGCGCGATCCGGGTCTTCGTAGGGATGGTCGAACAGCCCGAGGCGAAACTTGGCGGCGAGAACGCGGCCCGCGGCCGCGTCGATCGCACTCTCGGCAATCGCGCCGGCCCGCACCTGCGCCGGCAAGGTGTGGTATACCGCGCCGTTCGAGAGGTCGTAGTCCACGCCCGCGGCCAGCGCCAGCCGCGCCGCGCCGGCGAAATCGGCGGCGGTGTGATGACGGTTCACCAAATCTTCGAGCCCGCCGCCATCGCTGGTGATATAGCCGTCGAAGCCCCACTCCCGCCGCAACACCTGCGTGAGCAGCCACCGGTTCACGCTCGATGGGATGCCGTCAATTTCGTTGTACGACGCCATGACGCTGCCCACGTGCCCGCGTTCCACGGCAACTTGAAAGGGATAGAAGAAATTGGCGCGCAGAATGCGCTCGGAGATGTTCACCGCCCCGATGTTGGTGCCCCCTTCGGGCTGGCCGTGCGCGGCGAAGTGCTTGGCGGTGGCCAAGACATGATCGCGCGGAATCAAATAGCCGGTTCCTTGCAGTCCCTCCACTTCGGCGAGCCCCATCCGGCTGACCAGATACGGGTCTTCGCCGAAGGTCTCTTCCGTGCGTCCCCAGCGCGGTTCGCGGCCGAGATCGAGGTCGGGTGCGAAGACCTGGTCCACGCCTTCGGCGGCGGCTTCATTGCCGGCGGCGGTATAGATGCGCAGGGCCAGCGCCGGATCCCAAGTGCTGGCGAGCCCGATCGGCATCGGAAACATGGTTGCGCCCGGCGACATGAAGCCGTGCAGCGCCTCGCCGAAAAACAGGACGGGAATGCCGAGCGGCGTCTTTTCCAGTTGGTAACGCTGCACCGCATTGCGCAGGATCGTCGCCGTGCGCGCATCGTAGGGGTGCGCCATGTCGTTCATGCGCCGCATGGCGGCGGCGAATTCCGACGGCTGGAACGTGCCCGTGGGATCGAGCAGGCCGCCCTGGCCGAAGCTCGGCAAAAGCTGCGCGATCTTTTGCTCGAGCGTCATGCGCCGCAACAAATCGGCCACCCGGTCGCGCACGGGCAGGTGTGGGTTGCGGTATGCGGGAGGCGCCGCTGGCGGCGTGGTCGTTTGCTGGCCGGGCCGGGGAGCGTTGGGCGGGAGGAAAGCGCAAAGCAGCAAAACGAGGGCGGCGGGCGTCATAAGCGGCGGTCTTTCCGTCGAGCGAGAATTGTAGCTCGCCCGGTGAGTCACTGTGGCCACCGGCGCTGGCGGGCGGTCGCCGTCATGGTATGCTCGGGTTCGTAGTCGAGTGCTTTGGGTGATCCCGCGTGCGCGGGATTGAAAAGGGAAGCCGGGTGTGATTCCCGCGCGGCCCCGCCACTGTGAACGGCGAGTCCGCCCTCGCGACAACCACTCGAGCCGCCCGCTGCGGCGGGAGAACTCGGGGAAGGAAGAGGGACGGATGCTGAACCGTAAGCCAGGAGACCTGCCCAGGGTATTTGGTCCGCCGCGGCAGCCCGGTGAGGCCGCGAGCGCGGAAAGCGTCTGACCTAGTGCGGGACCGGCGTGTGCGCCGGCCGCCGGGCGCGCTGGCGTTCGCTCCTTTCCCGCCGCCGCTGCGCGGACGCAGGCTCCCCTGCGGAGCCATCGCTGCCGCCGGCGCGGGCCGGCGGCCCGAGGATAACCCATGTCGCAGCGGGCGCTAGCCGCCTTCGTTCTTGCCCTGGCCACGCTGGCCTGGGCCGCTCAATCCCCCATTCTGCGTGGCGTCGTGGAGGACGCCTCCGGCCGGCCGCTCGCGGGCGCGAGCGTGCGCCTCCTAGATGCGCGCGGCCACGTCCTTGCCGCGGCGGTGACCGGCGCCGCCGGACGTTTTCATTTGCCGCTGTCGCCGCAAGCGCGTCGCCTGCGCATCTCCCGGCCCGGCTTCCTGGGGCAGACGCGCGCGCTCGAGCCTGGGGCCGCCGCCGTCTCGGTCCGGCTCGCCTTGGCGACCCTGCGCCAGACGATCCTCGTGGCCGCGACCGGCACGCCGGTGCCCCGCGCGCAACTCGGCATGGCTGCCTCCCTAATCACACGCGCGGAGTTGCAAGCGGCGCAGCCGCTCACGCTCGCTGACGCCTTGCGGGTTGCGCCCGGCCTGGGGCTGGTCGTATCCGGCCAGGTGGGTGCGCTCACCACCCCCGCCATGCGCGGCGGCGAGCCCCAGTTCATCAAGATCCTGCTGGATGGCATTCCGCTGCAGCGCTTCGATTTCGGCAGCTATATCCTTTCCAATCTGCTGCCCGGTGATCTCGAGCGCATCGAGATCGTGCGCGGCCCTGACAGCGTGATCCATGGCTCGGCGGCGGCGAGCGGGGTGATTGATCTGCACTCGCGCACCGGCGCCGGCGTGCCGGGGCCGGAGATGGACGCCGAGGGCTTGGGCGGCGCCTACGGCACGTATCAGCAGAACGAGCAGGTGCTCGGCTCCTGGAAGAGCGGCGATTATGCCTTCGATTTCGGTCAGCTCGGAACTCACAATCAAGTTCCCAACGCTAAATTTCGCACCACGAATTACGGCGGCGACTTCGGCTTCGATCTCCCCGGCCGCTGGCGCTTGCGCGCGGTGGCGCGGCGGATTTTCTCCGCGTCGGGCGAACCCGGCACGATCGATTTCTACGGCTTGGCCGACAACTCCTTCGAGCGCCAGGGCGAGACCTACCAGCGCTATACGCTGGGCCGCCAGATGACCCCGGCTTGGTCGAGCCGCATCGCCGTTGGGCAATCCATCGTTGGCTATTTCTTCGACACGCCCGCCGCCACCGGCATTCCCGTCGCCACGCCTTTCGGTCCCGCCACGGTCGGGCTGCCGGTGCTGATTCGGGGTGCGAATGGTTTCAGCGTCAGCGGCCAGGCGTTGCTCGACATTGGCGGGGCCTTCCCTTCGATCACGACCTTCCACACCGCGCGGCGCGATCTCGATTGGCAATCGGCCGTCACGCTTTCGCCGGCATGGAGCTTCGTCGGCGGCTACCGGTACGACAACGAAAATGGCGTGGGCTCGTTTCAGGCGCCGCTGAGCCGGCACGACAACGGCATCTTCGCGCATCTGGGCGGCGGGTTCGGCGAGCGCTTCTTCGCCAGCGTCGGGGCGTCGGAGGATTGGAATACGCCCTTTGGACGCTCGTTCAATTCGCAGGGCGCGTTGGCTTGGCTCGTGCGACCAAGCGGCGGCGGCTGGCTGGGGGCGACGCGGCTGCGCGCCAGCGCCGGGACGGCGCTCGAGGATCCAAATTTGTTCCAGCAAGCTTCATCCCTTGACCTGATCTTGCTCGGCGCCGGGCAGGAAGATCTGATCGCCGCCTTTCATGTGCAGCCGATGCGGCCCCAACGCGCGCGCAGCGGCGATTTCGGTCTCGACCAGTTCTTCGCGGGCCAAGCCTTGCGCCTGAGCGTGACCGGCTTCGATGCTCGCTATTACGATCTGGTCGAGTTCGTGCCGCCCAATGGCTTGCTCTCGCTGGGCGTGGCGCCCAGCGTCGCGCAGGAGGTGGGCAACACCTTCGGCGGCGCCGACGTGAACTCGCTCTCGGTGGCGGCCAAGGGCGCCGAAGTGGCGCTGGAGGCCGCCACCGGGCCGTTGCGGCTCGGCGCTGCCTACACGCTGCAAGACGCGCGCGTGCTCCGCAGTCTGTCCTCCGACGCCCTCTTTCCCAGCTTCAATCCCGCGTTTCCGAATATTCCCATCGGCGCCTTCGCGCCGCTGGCCGGGGCGCGGCCGTTTCGCGTGCCGCCGGGAACCTTTAGCGCGCACATGGCCTGGCATGCGGCGCGCGGCACGCTGGCGGCGACGTATTGGTGGGAGAGCCGGCGGGACGACAGCACCTTCCTCTCCGACGTCAATTTCGGGCCCACGCTCCTGCTGCCGAACCACGACCTGGATCCGGCCTTCGCGCGCCTGAACCTGAGCGGATTCGTGCCGCTGGGCCGCGGCGTGGCGCTGGAAGCGGTGGTGGAGAACGTGCTCAACGACCGTGCCGTGGAAGTGATCGGCTTTCCCGCGCCGGGCGTCACCGCGCGCGTCGGCCTCCGCCTGGCGTGGCCGCTGGCGCGGCGTTGAAACGCGGCCGGGCGCACGGGGAGCGCCGCCGGAGGGCCCGGCCCGCCTCATCTGGCCATGTGTTCGAGCATGGCGGCGATCGGCTGGCCTTGGCCGCTCGCCGGCAGGGCGGCGGCGAAGAGGTCGCCGTGCCGCTCCAGCCGCTGCCGCATGGTGCGGATGGTGAACTGCGTCGGATCGAGGCCGGACTTGACATCGCTCCAGCGCAGCGGCGCGGAAACCGGCGCGCCGGGACGGGGGCGGGGCGAGTACGGCGGCGGCACGGTCTTGCCCTTGGCGTTCTGCCGGTAATCGAGGTAAACCCGGTCTTGCGGCCGCCGCGCCACCGGCCACACTTCGGTGACGAGGTCGGGAAGCGCTTGGGCCACGTGCTTGAAGATGAGATTGGCGAACGTGGAGCTCTGTTCGAACGTGCAGCCCGCCGCCAGAGGGATGAACACGTGCATGCCAGTGGCGCCGGACGTCTTGGGCAAGCCGAGAATCTCGAAACGCTCCAGCACGCGGCGCACCTCGCGTGCCACCCGGACGACGTCCTCGAACCGTGCGCGCGGGCCGGGATCGAGATCGAGCAGGATGAAATCCGGCTCATCCGGCGTCGTCGCGCGGCTCATCCAAACGTTGTGATCGATGCAGCCGAGGTTGACCAGGTAGAGCAGCGTCGGGCAGTCGTTGCACAGCACGAAGTTGATGCTGGAGCGCTCGCCCTTGCTCGGCAATTTCGTATAGGGAATCCAGTCCGGAAGTTGCAGGCCGGCTTCTTTTTGGAAGAAGTAGTCGCCTTCGATGCCATTGGGATAGCGCTTCAGCGTGTAGGGGCGGTTCAGCAGATGCGGCAGCAGAAACTCCGCGACGTCGTGGGTGTAATCGAGCAGATCGCGCTTGGTGTAGCCGTCGCCGGGGAAGAAAACCTTGCGCAAATTGGTGAGTGGCACGCGTATGCCGTCGATTTCCGGCTGGCCGCTCGCGGCCCCGGCGGCGAGGGGCAGCGGGCCTAGCAAGCGCCGCCCTTCGCGGCGGCGCTTGGCGGCGTCGCGCTGCTGGGAAGGCGTGCCGCGCCAGGGAGGCCGGCGCACGGCCCGTTTGCCGATCGCGCGGTCTTCGTAGTTGCCCATTTCCACGCTCCTAGCCGGCCGCGGGCGCCTCCCGCACGCACTCCCGCGGATCCTTGTCCTCGCGCAGGCCGAGAAATGCGGGCGCGCGCATCTTGCCGTCTTGGGTCCATTCCGCGAAGCGCACTTCCGCAACCAGCGCCGGCGGAACGGCATGGCCGCCGGCCACCGGCGGCAGGCCGGCGGAGGGTCCGGAAAGGGCCCGCATCTTCGCCAGCAGCATGCGCCGCGTGTCGCGGTCGAAGCCGGTGCCCACGCGGCCGACGGAATAGAAACGCCTCTTCTGCGGATCCCAGAGCGCCAGCAGCAAGGCCCCGAAATAATCGCGCGAGCCTTGCGGATCGGTATAGCCGACGATGACCGCTTCCTGCCGGCATTGCACCTTGAATTTGAGCCACGCGGAGCTGCGCCGCTGCTCGTAGAGCGAGTCGAGGCGCTTGCCCACGATCCCTTCCAGCCGTTTGGCGCGCGCCCGCTCGAACAAGCCGATGCCGTCTTCTTCGATGTGATCGGAATAGCGGATTTCGCGGCTCGTGATCAGGTGCCGCTGCAGCCAGGCCTTGCGTTCCCGCAGCGGCGTGCGCAGTAGGCTGGCGCCGCCGGCATGGACCACGTCGAAGCAGTAGTACGCGACCGGAATTTCGGCGCGCAGGCGGGCGATGGCGGCGGTGTCGGCCAGGTTCATGCGCCGTTGCAAGAGCTCGAAGCGGGAGCGGCCCTCGGCATCGAGCGCAACGATCTCGCCGTCGAGGAGAAAGTCGCCGTCGCTGGCGGGCAGCGCGTCGCGCACCACGGCGAGCTCGGGATAGACCCGCGTGATGTCCCGGCCGCTGCGCGAGACCAGGCGCGGCTTGCCGTCGCGGCGGAAGGCGAGCGCGCGCACCCCGTCCCATTTGACCTCGAAGATCCAATCCGGCGAGCGAAATGGCCTCGCGCTCAGGGTGGCGAGCATGGGGTGGAACGATCGCGGCAGCGGCGCGCGCGCCGCGCCGGGCAGCGCCGCCGCGCTGTCCGAGGCGGGGCGCTGGCGCGGAGACGGCGCCGCGCGCGGGCGGGCGGGCGCGGGCGCCGCCTTGGACGCAGCCTTGCCCCGCGCCGAGCCGCGCGCGCGCGCCTTGCCGGCGGCGGCGGGATCGGGCGCGGCCGAGGATTCCACGCGCAATCCGGAGATGACTGAGCCGGGATGCTGGGTGGCGAGGTCGCCAAACCGCGCTGCGTCATCGTGCTTCTTGATCAGCAGCCAAGGCCGCCCTTTCTCCTCCTCCCGCGGATGCATCCGCGCCAAGGCGAATGTTCCGCGCAGTTTCTTGCCGCGCAGGATGAACTTGATCTGGCCGCGTTCGTATTGTTTCAGCGGCGGTTCGTCGCCCACGATCTCGTAGGTGCCGAGATCCCACACGATCACCTCGCCCGCGCCGTAATTTCCTTCCGGGATAACGCCTTCGAAGCGGAGATAGTCGAGCGGGTGGTCCTCGGTTTCCATCGCCAAGCGCCGCACCTCGGGATCGAGCGTTGGTCCTTTCGGCACGGCCCAGGATTTCAGCACCCCGCCCATCTCCAGGCGCAAGTCGAAGTGCATGCGCGAAGCGCGGTGCTGTTGCACGCAAAACCATCGCGGCCCGCCCTGCGGCACCGCCCGGGGCCGCGCCGCCGGCTCGGGCGTCGTCGCGAAGCGCCGCTTGCGTTCGTACTCCTTTAGACTGGGCACGGCTCGCCTGCCTCCACGATACAGCGCCGCCGTGGCTTACATGGCTTCGGGAACGGCGATGCCGAGCAGGTCGAGCGCCGCTGCCAGCCGCTGCCGCGTCACCGCCACCAGGCGCAGCAAGAAGGCGCGGCGCCCGGCGTCGGCCTCCGCCAGCACGGGCGTGCGGTGATAGAAGTTGTTGAACGCCTGTGCCAGCTGAAAGGCGTACTTGGCCAAATAGGCGGGTTCGGTCGTGACGATCGCTTGCTCGGCCACGCTTTCGAGCCGCGCCGCCAATTGCACGAGCTCCCACAGCTCGTTCGGCTCCAAATAGTGCTCCCAATCGTCGGGGGCGGCCGCCCCCGCGAGCGGTTGTTCCGCCGCCGCGCCTTCCTCGCCGCCCTTGCGCAGGATGTTGCCCGCGCGCACGGCGGCGTATTGCACGTAGGGCCCGGTTTCGCCTTCGAAGCTCAAGGCCTCGTCGAGATCGAAGGCGATGAGCGCGTTCTTGGTGAACTTGAGCAAAAAATACCGCAGCGCGCCGATCGCGATCGGCTCGGCCAGTGCCAGTTGCGCCGCCTCGTCGCGCTCGGGGTGGCGCGCCTGGACCTCGCGCCCCGCGCTTTGAATTAGCTGGTCCATCAGGTCGTCGGCTTTGATCCCAAAGCCCTTGCGTCCGGAGACCTCGACGTGCGCGCGCTGGCGCGCCTCGGGACTCAAGCTCAAGCCGAGCTGTTCGGCGCAGCGGGGCGAGAGCGCGACCATCTCGTAGCTGAAATGAACGCTGTGCTCGGCGGCTTCTTGCTCGCCGAGCGCCCGCAGCCCGGCGGCGACGATGTCCTGCAAATACGCCTGGCGGGCGTCGATCACGTTGAAGACCCAGCGGGCGCCCCCGAAGCTGGGTGCGTCTGCGGCGCCCTCGGTGTCCGTGACCCAGGGCGCTCCTGGCGCCGAACTCCAGCGCCGATAGTGGAAGTCGCGGCCGAGCTTGCCCAGCTTCCAAAGCTGATAGGCGATGTCCTTGCCGACGTAAGTGACGGTGCCGTTCGAGCGCACGATCACCTTGCTGTCCTCGCCCTCGCCTTCCTCCGGCCCCGCCGTGCCCAGGTCCATGACCCAGCAGCCGGCGTTCTTGCCGGCGGTTTCCCGGCGAATGGCCCCGCTGCGCTTCAGGCGTTCGAAAGCGGCGTCCCAGAAATGCAGGCGCAGAATCTCGCTCTCGCGCGGCAGCAGGTCGTAGGCGACGTTGAGGCGGCGCATGGTGCGGAGATGGCACGTCACGATGGCATCCGCCACCGCCTCCGCCAGCGCCGCGGTTTCGTTGCCGCCGTGCTCGATCGCCGCCAGCGCCGCGCCTCGCCAAGCCAGCGCGTCCGGCTGCTCTTCGTAGTGGCGCGAAATTTGCGCGTAAAGATCCCAGCAGCGATAGTCGAACGAATACGCTGCGCGCGTGACCCCCGCCGCCAGTGGCAAATTTTGTGGGGGCGCGCTGATCGCGCCCTCGCGCTCCAGCCGCTGCCGCTTTTCCTCCCAGCCGGCGATTTCGGCACGCAGCGCCGCGGCGTCTTGGTGCAGTACGTGCTCGAAGGCGGCGGCCACGTCGGCCACTTGCACGCCAGTGTTGTCGATGTAGTTCTGCACCTCCACGTTTTCCCCGCGATATCGCAAAAGACGCACAAAGGTGTCGCCCAGCGCCGCGTTGCGCAAGTGGCCGATATGGGCGGCTTTGTTGGGATTGATGTTGGTATGCTCGACGATCGCCTTGCCGCCCAAGCGCGGCTGTAGGCCGGGATCGCGGCGCTGCCCGGCCAAAGCCGCGAACACCTGCGAGCGCCGGACGAAGAAATTGAGATAGCCGCTCCCGGCCGCTTCCACCCGGGCGAAACCTTCCGGCAGGGGAAAGGACGCGGCGAATTCCTGCGCCAGCGCGCGTGGCGCCCGGCGCAGTCGCCGCGCCAGCTCGAAGCAGAAGGGCAGCGCCAAGTCGCCGAGCTCGGGCCGCGGCGGCTGTTCGATGGCGACGTTGGCCAGTTCCACTTGCCAATGCCGGGCGGCGAACTCCACCACCGCCTGGCGCAGGCGCTCTTCGAGGGCGAGCAGCACACCTGATTATAGAAGGGCGCCCGCGGCCGCTCGCGAGCTCGGCGCCGGACCGCGGGCGGCGCGGCGGGCGCTAATGCGCCACGATCAGGTTGTTGCGAACACTGAAGACCCCGGGGATGCTGTTCACGGCAGTGCCGGCCAGCGTCTTGTCGAGCTGCGAATCTACGACGCCGTCGAGCGTCACATGCCCGTTGTTGACGATGATGCGGATCGGGTGCGCGGGATTGAGCCAATAACGCCGCAGCGCCGGGTTGCCGTAGATCGCCCGCGCCGCCTCAAAGCGAATCTCATCGTCGAATTGCGAGGTGGGCGAGACCCGAATGTGATCGACGATGCCGCGCACGCCCTTGGTGCCGGCGATGATGTCCAGGGCGGAATCGCGATCGGCGTAATTGAGGACTTCGCCGCCCACGGTCACCACCCCGTTGCGAACCTGCAGCGTCAGATTGTTGAAGATTTGGCCCATGCCGATGCGGTCGTAGGTCAGCCGCTGCGCCAAGTCATGCTGCAATTGCTGATCGGGCACGGGCGGTGCGTTGACGCGCAGGCGGGCGATAATTCCGGTGACGGAGCCGACGGAGCGCGCCTTATGATTGGCTTCCAGGTAGTCGCGATAGTTAGGGACCGAGCCGGTCAGGGTCACCACTTGGTCGTTGACGGTCGCGCGGACGCCTTCGAGGCCTTTGGTTTGGGAGAATTGCTCGGTCAGATAGCGTTGAATCTGCGCATCCAACGCGCGCGTCTGGCCGGGCTGGTTTTGCCCGGTCCGCGTCATCCCTTGAGCGCCGCCGAGCAAGCCGATCATGGCTGCCAACGCCCACAGCCAGCGAGAACCGTGCATGGCCGCACCTCCTAAATCGTGTCGCCTGTATCCGTTGCTTGAGACGTATGGGAGGGGAAGCCGGTTGCCAGTTTCGATCCGGCGTGGGCGGCGGCGCGGGTCGCGACCGTGGCGCACAGCGCGCCTTCGTGGCGCAACGGCGTGGCTGCTGCTCGCGGCGCTCGCGCCCGCGCAAGCGCCGCCGGCGCGCGCGAAATTGATTGCGGTGGGAGATATCATGCTCTCGCGCGGCGTCGCCGTGCGGCTGCGCCGCTACGGGCCGGACTACCCGTTGGCCGGCGTCGCCGCCTATCTGCGCGGTGCCGACCTGGTCTTCGGCAATTTGGAATGCACGCTGCAAGCCGGACCGCCGGTGCCGCGCCACGCGCTGCGGTTCCGCGCCGCGCCGCGCGAGGCGGCGGCGCTCGCCGCAGCCGGATTCACGGTGCTGTCGCTGGCCAACAATCACAGCCCGAACTATGGACCGGCGGGGCTGCGCGCCACCTTCGCCGCGCTCGACGCCGCCGGGCTCGCCTATGTCGGCGCCGGCCCGGACCGGGCGGCGGCGCGGCGCCCGGTGGTGATCGTGCGCCGAGGCATCCGCTTCGCCTTTCTCGCCTATGCCGAGGGAGATATCGTGCCCGCCGGTTACGCCGCCGGCCCCCGCCGAGCGGGCGTGGCCTTCATGAATCTCCAGACGCTGGCCGGCGATGTCACCCGCGCTCGCGCCGCCGCCGACATCGTGATCGTCTCCATGCACGCCGGCCGCGAGTACCAGCCGCAGCCCGATGCCGCGCAGATCGCCTTCGCTCATGCGGCGATCGCGGCCGGGGCCGACGCCGTCATCGGCCATCACCCTCACGTGGTGCAGACGATGGAGTGGTATCGCGGCAAGCCCATCTTCTACAGCCTCGGCAACTTCATCTTCGATCAGAGCTGGTCGCAGCCGACACGGCTGGGGTTGGCCGTGGAGTTGACGTTCACGCGCGCCGGTCTCGTCGCCTGGCGCCCGCAGCCCGTGCGCATTAGGGATGCCGCCCAGCCGCGCTTGCTCTCCGGGCCGGCGGCGGCGGCGGTGCTCGCGCGCCTCGGCCCGGGCGGCCGCTCGGCGCCCTAGCCCTTCGCTGCCGGTTTGATGGCGGCGCGCAGCTCCTGGACGCTCTTGGCCAGCTCCCCCAGCTTGGCGAACACCGCCGTGCTGCGCAGCCATTGCCGATGCTCGAACGCGGGCGAGCCGCTGTACATCACCCCCGGCTCCAAGTCGCCGTGCGTGCCGCTCTGCGCCGTCACGATCGCGCCGCGCCCGATCGTGCAATGGCCGGCGACGCCAACCTGGCCGGCGAGCAACACGCCGTCCTCGATCGTGGTGCTGCCGGCGATGCCGACTTGGGCGCAGAGAATCACATTCTCGCCGATGCGGCAGTTGTGCGCGACTTGCGTCAGATTGTCGATTTTGGTGCCGGCGCCGATGCGAGTCAGGCCGAGTGTAGCCCGGTCCACGCAGCTATTCGCTTGCACCTCCACGCGGTCGCCGAGGGCGACGGCGCCCGCCTGGGGAATCTTTTCGTGGCTGCCATCCGCCCGGCGCGTGAAGCCGAATCCGTCGCCGCCGATCACGACGCCGGGCTGCAAGATCACGTCGTCGCCCAACTGGCAATCCTCGCGCACGATCGCATGGGCGTGGGCGAGAAAATTGCGGCCCACCCGCACTCCGTCGTACAACACCACGTGCGGGTGGATCACCGCGCCATCGCCGATCTCGCATTCCGCGCCGATGACCGCGTACGCGCCGACATGGCACTCGGCGCCGAGCCGGGCCGTGGGGTGGATGCAAGCCGTGGGGTGCACACCCGGCGCCGGCCGCGGCGCCGGGCGCAGCAGCGCGATCGCGCGCGCCAGGGCCAGCTGCGGCGCCGCCGAGCGCAGCAGCGGCAGGCGCGTTCCGCGGTAGTCGGGGCCGACGAGCAGGGCGCTGGCGGCGGTCGCGGCCGCGGCGGCGGTGAAGCGCGCATCGGTCACGAACGACAGGTCGCCGGCGCCCGCTTCCTCGAGCGGGGCGATGTTCCGGATTTCGATATCGGCGTCCCCCTCCAGCGCGCACTCGAGCCGTTGCGCCAGGTCGCGAAGAAGCATGATGGGCATGCAACCAGGGTACCGAAGACCCCAGGAATTTATCGCGGGTCGTCGGCCACGGGGCCGAGCGCGGCCGGGACGCTCCGGGTCTCATCCTCGCTGCTCGCGGCTGGGCGCGAAAAGAGCTCGCCCTGCCCCTCGCTCGCGCTTGCCGCGGGCCGGGTGCGCTGTTTCCCTCGCTGGCCGCCGATCACCCCGAGCACGAGCGCCTCCGCAATCGCTTCGCGGGGAACGTAAACCCGCTGATAATCGGCCGCGACCGAAGCCGGGGCCAGGGTGAGCCCGGCGCCGTCGAGTTCGAGCAGATTGTTGGCCAGCACGCCTTCGATCACTTCATGGTCGTGCAAGCGCACCCGCACCCACAATCCCTGGAGCCGGGGCCGGCTGCCGCCTCCCTTGCGTTCGCCCAAGCGCTCGCCCACTTCGAAACTGCCGACAAAATACACCCCCTTCACGTCGGCTGCCGGGAGGCGCACCACCTGTCCGTCCAGTGACAGGAAGCGTAGGTCGCCGCCTTCCCGGAAGTCGACCGGGTCGAGGTAGCCGCGCAGCAGCGGGCGTCCGCGGGAGCGGATCAGGACCTTTTTGCGGGTCGAGGGCATTCCTGTGGTTCATTGTCGCTTGCCGCCGCAATTTTCATATGCGAAAACCGCGGGGCGGTGGTACTATCAAGCGGTTCCGCGGCCAGCGTTATTTGAGCCTAAACTTTTGATTTGACTGTAGTTAGATCACAAAACGGCCCGTCGGCGGGCTCGCCGCCCGCTGACGAGTACCCTTGTGGTACCGCGCCGGGCCCTCCTTGGC
This sequence comes from Terriglobia bacterium, assembly GCA_021323595.1. Classification (GTDB taxonomy): domain Bacteria; phylum Acidobacteriota; class Terriglobia; order Terriglobales; family SCQP01; genus JAJPKR01. The sequence goes on from JAJPKR010000002.1 coordinate 45,389, forward strand.
GGCCTGCCGAGGTAGAGGCCTACCTTCATCAAGCCAGGGTGGAACAAGGGCTGGCGGAGAATACCCTTGCCGCCTATGCACGCGATCTGGATCGGTTTGCTCGCTGGGCGGAGGCCCAGGATTGCGACCTGGTTTCATGCCGGCGTGCCGACCTCCAGCGTTTTCTCTTGAGCTTGCACGAGGCGGGCCTGGGTCCCGCCACCGTGGCCCGCCACTTGGTCAGCCTGCGGCGCCTGTTTCGCTTTCTGGTTTTGGACCGGATCCGGCCGGATGATCCCAGCGAAGGTCTGGAAGGACCGCGGCTGGGCCTGCGCTTGCCGAAGGCCTTGTCGGCGGCGGAGGTAGAGCGGCTGCTGGCGGTTCCGGCCGAGCCCGCTGCGACCCAGCCGGCGGCGCGCGCGCGCCAGTTGCGCGATATCGCCATGGTGCAGGTGCTTTACGCCAGCGGGCTGCGAGTCAGCGAATTGGTCGCCCTGCGGCTGGAGGACGTGGACCTGGAAATGGGACTGCTGCGCTGCCGCGGCAAAGGCGACAAACAGCGGCTGGTGCCGCTCGGCCGGTCGGCGGCGGCGGCCGTGCGCGAGTATTTGCAGCAGGGCCGGCGCCGTTTGCTGTCCGGCGGCCGGCTTGAGCGCGGCTGGCTGTTCCCCACCGCGCGCGGCCGGCCGATGAGCCGGCAGGCGTTTTGGAAGAAAATCGCCGCGTGGGGCCGGCGCGCCGGCCTGCGCGCGCGGCTTTCGCCGCACGGCTTGCGGCACAGCTTCGCCACCCACCTCCTGGAAGGTGGCGCCGATTTGCGCAGCGTGCAGGTCATGCTGGGGCACGCCGATATCGCGACCACGCAGATCTACACGCACGTGGTGATGGATCGCTTGCGCCACGTTTACAAACAGCATCATCCCCGCGCCTGAAGCCAGGCCGCGGCGGTGCTGGCGAAGCGCCCGCGCCGCGCGGGAAGGCGGGATACTTTATGGCCGACTACATCTTCTTGATCGAGACGCGCTTTAGCCGCGAGCAGCAGGCCGCCGCCGCGCTGCTGCAGCGGCATTGCCAGCAGGCGGGATTGAACCTTTATCTGACCGGCGGGCCGATGCGCGACCTGCTCGCCGGCGCCCCCATCCGCACGCTCGATTTCAGCGTGGAAGGCAACCCGCTGCGCCTGCAAAAGGCCTTGGTCGCCGACGGGGTCGAAGTCCTCGCCGTGGACGCGGAGGAACAAACCCTGCGGCTGCGCTCGCAGGGCGTGCGGTTCCGCATCAGCGCCGCCCACTCCGAAGTCTTCGAGCAATTCGGCCGCCCGCCGGTCGTCAAGCCCGCGACCATCGTGGACGATCTGCGCCGCCGCGGCTTCACCCTCGACGCCATCGGCCTGTCGTTGAATGCCGCTTCGCGCGGCCTGCTGCTCGACCCGACCAACGGCCTGGCCGATATCGAAGCGCGCCAGATCCGCATGATCCACAATTACGTCTTCTACGACGATCCCGTGCGCTTGCTGCGGGCGGTGCGGCTGCAAACCCGGCTCGGCTTTACGATTGAGGAGCGCACGGCCGGCCGCATGCAGGCGGCGCTGGAAGGCAATTACATCGAGCATGCGCATAGGCTTTCGCTCGGCCGCGAGCTCGAAGCCTTGGCCTACGAGCCCGATCCCGCCGCGGTCTTGAAGGCCCTCGAAGCGGCCGGCCTGCTTGAGGCCGCCTTTGGCAAGGGCTTGCGCACATCCAGGTTGGACATGGCGGCGCTCGCCAAGTTTCCATCTGCCGTGCAACAGCTTGAGGAAGTCGGCTTGACTCCCGACTCCGGCCCGGTGGCGCTGCGCTTCATTCTAGACGCGCTCCCGAGCAAGGAGCAGGCGGCGCTGCTGCGCTTGCCGCTCAGCAAACCTCTGGTCAGCGGCAGCCAAAAGCTGGCCGCCGACGCCAAAGCGCTGCAAAAGCAGCTTCTGGGCAAAGCCGGCGCCACGCTGGCCGCGCTCCACGACCTGCTGCATCATGCCCGGCCCGAAGCCGTGCTGTATTTGTGCCTGACCGGCAATCCCAAGGTGCAGAGGAAAATCAAGGATTTCACCACCCGCATTCCCGAGCTGCGCCAGCAACTGCCGCTGCGCGAACTCCAGCAGTTGGGCGTGAATCCGGACGCGCCGGTGTTTCACGACATCATCGAAAAGATCTACCGGCGTCTGCTCGAAGGCAAGCTGCGCGGTGCCGAGCAGATTCAGGCGGCGCTTATGCAGGAAGCCGAACGCGCCGGCGCCCTCGCGCCGCCGCCATCCAAGACCGCGGCCAAGACCAAAGCCAAAGGCAAGGCGCGCGTCGCCGAAACCGCCGCCGAAGTCGCCGCCAAGCGCGCTGCCCCGGCCAAGCCGGGCAAAGCCAAAGCCGCCGCCGCGCCCGCCGGCAAGCCCGCCGCCAAGCACGGCGCCAAACCCGCCCAGGCCAAGGCCGCCGCTCATAAGAAAAAGTGACCCGGCCGGTTCGCCGCGGCGCGCCGTCAGAAGCGTTTGCGCGCTGGCGTCGCGAACGAAGCCCGGCATCGCCGCGCCCGCCTGCTGCGAGCCCGGCGCGAGTAGCCGGTTCGAGGGCGAGGCGCGATAATAAACGTTGCCGATGGCTTCGCCGTTCGTTCATCTGCACGTCCACTCCGATTACTCGCTGCTCGATGGCGCTTGCGACCTGCACAAACTCGTGGCGCGGGCGGCGAAGCTCGCCATGCCGGCGCTGGCGCTCACCGATCACGGCAATCTCTTCGGTGCCCTGAATTTCCACCAACTGGCGCGCGCCGCCGGCATCAAGCCGATCATCGGCTGCGAACTCTACATCTGCCAGAAGCCCGACCATACTGCGCCGCCCGAAGGCGACGCCTACAACCATCTGATCGTGCTCTGCGAGAACGAGACCGGCTATCGCAACCTGGTCAAGATCGTCAGCGAGGCCAGCCTGCGCGGCTTTTATTACAAGCCGCGCATCAGCAAAGCGTTCCTCGCCGCCCACAGCGAGGGTCTGGTGGGGCTGTCGGCGTGCTTGAAGGGCGAGGTGCAGGAAAAGCTCATCGCCGGCCAGGAGGATGAAGCCGCGCGGGCCGCGGCCGAATTCCGCGACATCTTCGGCGCCGGCGCGTTCTACCTGGAAATTCAAGATCAAGGTCTGGAGCAGGAGCGGCGCCTGAATCCCGCGCTGGTGGCGCTGGCGGCGCGGACGGGCCTGCCGCTGGTCGCGACCAACGACTGCCATTACCTGGAGCACGAGGATCACCGCATGCACGACGTGCTGCTGTGCATCCAGACCGGCAAGCGCGTGCAGGATGCGCAGCGCATGCGCTTCGGCAGCGATCAGTTCTATTTGAAAAGCGGCGAGGAGATGCTGCAGGTCTTCTCCGGCCTCGAGCACGCCGTGCACCGCACGCTGGAGGTGGCCGAGCGCTGCAATGTCGAGCTGCGGCCGGTCGAGTCGCCGTTTCCGCACTTCGCCGTGCCCGAGAACGAAACCCTCGACAGCTATTTCGAACGCGTGGTGCGCGAAGGCATGGCGCGGCGCGAGGCCGCGATCGCCGCGCGGCGGCGGGCGGGCCGCACCAAATATCCGCCGGCGGCCTACGCCGAGCGCCTGGAGCGCGAGATTCGCGTGATCCAGGCGATGAAGTACGCCGGGTACTTTCTCATCGTCTGGGATTTCATCCGCTTCGCGCGCGAGCGTGGCATTCCCGTCGGCCCCGGGCGCGGTTCGGCGGCGGGCAGCTTGGTCTCCTATGCCATGGGCATCACCGACCTCGACCCGCTCGAGCACGAACTGCTCTTCGAGCGTTTTCTCAATCCCGAGCGCGTCTCCATGCCGGATATCGACGTGGACTTCTGCATGCTGCGCCGCGGCGAGGTCATCGAGTACGTCACGCAAAAGTACGGTCGCGAAAACGTCTCCCAGATCATTACTTTCGGCACGCTCGGCGCCAAGGCCGCGATCAAGGACGTCGGCCGCGCCATGGATTTGCCCTACGGCGAGGTGGACCGCCTCGCCAAGCTCGTCCCCAACCAGCTCAATATCACCCTCGACGACGCCATGGGCCAGTCGCCCGAGCTGCAGCGGCTTTATGAGACCGACAGCCGCGTGCGCGAGCTGCTCGACCTGGCGCGTCGCGTCGAAGGCTTATGCCGCAATGCCGGCATGCATGCCGCTGGCGTGGTGATCGCGCCGCGGCCGCTGACCGAGTTGGTGCCGCTCTTCAAGACCAACCGCGACGAAATCGTCACCCAGTTCGACATGAACGGGCTGGAAAAAATCGGCCTGCTGAAGATGGACTTCCTGGGACTGACGACGCTGACCCTGCTGGCCGACGCGGTCCGCCTGGCGCGGGAAGTGGGCGACCCCGGCCTGAGCCTGGAGAATCTGCCCGACGACGATCCGGCGACCTACGAGCTCTTCCGCAAGGGTGTCACCGGCGGCATCTTCCAGTTCGAATCGGCGGGCATGCGCGACATCTTGCGCCGCTATCGTCCCGAGCGCCTGAGCGACCTGACCGCGCTCAACGCCATTTATCGTCCGGGGCCGATCCAAGGCGGCATGATTGACGACTTCATCGCCCGCAAGCATGGTCGCCGCGCCATCACCTACGAGCTGCCCGAGCTCGAGCCGATTCTGGCCGAGACGCTGGGCGTCTTCGTCTATCAGGAGCAGGTGATGCAGGCGGCGCACCGCCTGGCCGGCTATTCGCTCGGCGAAGCTGACATGCTGCGCCGCGCCATGGGCAAGAAGAAACCGGAGGAAATGGCGCGGCAGCGGGAAAAGTTCATTCGCGGCGCCGTCGCCAACGGCCTGCCGGCGGGCCCGGTGGAACGCGTTTTCGAACTGATGGCGCAGTTTGCCGGCTACGGCTTCAACAAGAGCCATGCCGCCGCCTACGCGGTGATCGCCTATCAGGCGGCTTATTTGAAGGCGCACCATCCGGTGGCGTTCATGGCCGCGCTGCTTTCGCACAGTGACAGCGGCAACCTGGTCAAGTACATCCGGGAATGTCGCGGCATGGGCATTGCGGTCGAGCCGCCGGATATCAACCTGAGCGCGGCGCGCTTCACGCCCGATGGCGGGCGCATCCGCTTCGGCTTGAGCGCGATCAAGAATTTGGGTGAGGCGGCGGTGGCGGCGATCTTGGATGCGCGCGCCGCCGCCGGGCCCTTCGCCTCGCTGTTCGATTTCTGCCGCCGCGCCGGCGGCCGCCTGCTCAACAAGCGCGTCATCGAGAGCCTGATCAAAAGCGGCGCCATGGATGGCCTCGCCGGCCCGCCCGCCGCCGGCGTGCCGCCGCACGCTGCGCGCGCGGCGCTGCTGGCGCAGGTGGATGTCGCCATCGCGCGGGCGCAGCAGGACGAGCGCCGCCAGCAGATCGGCCAGCACGGCCTCTTCATCGATTTCGACGGCGCCGCCGCCCCGCCGGCCGAGACGCTGCCTGCGGTGGCGCCGTGGCCCGAAGAGCAGCGGCTGGCCTTCGAAAAAGAGGTGCTGGGATTTTTCGTCACCGGCCATCCTCTGGATCGCTACGCCGACGTGCTCGACGATCTCAACGTCGTGCCCCTCGAGGAGATCGACCGCCGGACCGCCCACGAAGAGTTCGCCGTCGCCGGCGTGCCCGCGGCGCTGCAAATCAAGCGCAACAAGCGCGGGGAAAGCTGGGCGGTGGCGCAGCTCGAGGACCGCGGCGGCCGCGCCGAACTGCTGTGCTTCGCCGAGCCGTTCCGCCGCCACGAATCGCTGCTGCGCGCCGCCGTTCCGCTTTGGCTGCGGGTGCGGCTGGCTTCCGACGATGACGCCGAAACCAAGCTGCAATTGATCGAGGCGCGGGAATTGGCCCAGGAGAAACCCGTCTTGCCGCGCGCCTTGCAGCTCCGGCTGGCGCTCGATGACTGGCCGCCGGAAGCCGCGGCCGATTTAGCCGCCTTGCTCGCGGCCCGGCCCGGATCGGCTAAGATACATGTGCATGCGCGCTCGCGCCGTGAAGGCTTCGAGCAAATCTTGGAGCTGCAGCAGACCGTGACTGCCGACACGCGCTTGCGCCGCGGTCTCGAAGCCCTGTGCGGGGCCGGCAGCGTTCTCGTCGTGGATTAGCCCTTCCCGTGGACCGTCCCGATCCCAATTCGTCTCCCGAGCCCAGCCGCGACGAGCCGCTCCGTCAGGAGATCGAGCGCCTGCGCCATGAAGTCGAGCAATTGCGCCGCGGCCAAACCGAGCCGGCGGAGGCGGCGCCGCCGGAAAACGGAGCCGAGCCCGCAACCGTCAATCCGGCCTGGGAACGCGTGTTGCTGGCGCGGCATCCGCAGCGGCCCACCTTCTTGGATTTCGTCCGCGAGCTGTTTGCCGATTTCGTGGAGTTGCACGGCGACCGCCGCTTCGGCGACGACCCCGCGCTGCTGGGCGGCTTCGCCAGCTTTCAAGGCCGCCAGGTGATGCTCATCGGCCAGCAACGCGGCCGCGATGTTAAGGAAAAGATCCGTTGCAACTTTGGCATGGCCAAGCCCGAGGGCTATCGCAAGGCGCTCCGCCTCATGCGGCTGGCGGAGAAATTTCAGCGCCCGATTCTGACCTTCGTGGATACCCAGGGCGCCTATCCCGGCGTCGATGCTGAGGAGCGCGGGCAAGCCGAAGCGATCGCGCTCAACCTGCGCGAAATGGCGCGTTTGGGCGTGCCGGTGATCGCAACCGTGACCGGCGAGGGCGGCAGCGGCGGCGCGCTCGGCATCGCCGTGGGCAATCGCGTGCTTATGCTGGAGAACGCGATGTATTCGGTGATTTCCCCGGAGGGCTGCGCGTCGATCATGTGGCGCGACGCCGACCGCAAGCAAGAGGCCGCCATGGCCCTGCGGCTCACCGCTCCGGAATTGCTGGGTTACGAACTGGTGGATGAGATTGTGCCCGAGCCCGCCGGCGGCGCGCATCTGGACGCGGCGGCGGCGGCGCGCTTGCTGGGCGAGGCGCTGCAACGCAACTTGGCCAGCTTCGAATCGCTCTCCCCGGGCGAATTGCGCGCCCAGCGCTATGAGCGCTTCCGCCGTTTAGGTCCTTTCTTCACAGAAGCTTAGCCGCCCCGTGGGCCAGTTCCGTTGCGAACGTAAAAACTTCTCACAGCGGGCAAATCTTCCTCGCTCCGCTCCGGGCCGGAATGGTTAAGTACTGAATTCGCAACTACATGCCGTTTGGCGCACGGCGTGCTATGAGTCAGGACAGACGAAGTGGCGCAACCAAGGAAGGGCTCCGATCGCAATAGTGGTCGGGGCCCTTCTTAAATTTTAGGAAGGCGCCACAGCCGCCGCTTCGGCCGGCGCCGGCGCCAGCGATTCCCGCTCCCAGCGGGCCAAAACGGCTGCCGCCAGGCAGTTGCCGACCACGTTGACCCCGGTGCGGCCCATATCCATAAGCTGATCGACCCCCAACAGCAGTACTACGCCGGCCATGGGCAAGCCGAAGGAAGTCGCGGTCGCGGCCAGGATCACGATCGCCGCGCGCGAGACCCCTGCGACGCCTTTGCTGGTGAGCATGAGCGTCAGCATCATGAAAAGCTGCTGTGCCCAGCTCAGGTGCAGCCCGGCCGCCTGCGCGATGAAGAGCGCGGCCAGCGACAAATAAAGGGTCGAGCCCATCAGATTGAAGCTGTAGCCGGTTGGGATCACGAACGCCACGATCCGGCGGGAGACGCCCATGCCTTCCATGCGTTCGAGCGCGCTGGGCAGCGCTGCCTCCGAGCTCGCCGTCGAGAAGCCGATCAGCGCCGGTTCCCCGACGGCGCGCAGAAAGCGGCGCAACGGCACGCGTGCCCACAGCGCCGCGCCGCCCAGCACGATCACGCAAAAAGCCGCCAGCGTGATATAAAGCAGGCCGACCAGTTTGAGCAGCGGCAGCAGCACGCGGATGCCGTGGCCGCCGATGCTGAAGGCGAGCGCGCCGAAAATCCCGGCGGGCGCGAACCACATCACGTAGTTCGTGAAGCGGTACATCACCTGCGCCAAGCCCTCGCAAAACGCGTACACCGGTCCGGCGCGCTCGCCCGCCGCCGCCAGCGCCACCGCGAAGAACAGGCTGAAGACCACGACCTGCAGAATCTCGCCGTTGGCCAAGGCGGCGGCGAAGCTCTCCGGGAAGGTGTGCTCGATCAGGGTCGCGAGCAGGCCGCCGTGCGCGATGGGCGCGGCGGCGCTGCCGGCCGCCGCGCCCGCCAGGCCTAAGTGCACCCCCGCGCCCGGCTGCGCCCAGTTGGCCGCCGCCAGGCCCATGAAAAGCGCGATCGTCGTCGCCGCTTCGAAGAAGATCAGCGACTTCACTCCCAGCCGGCCGAGCTGCTTCAAATCGCGCGATCCGCCAATCCCGGCGGCCAGCGTGGCGAAGATGAGCGGTCCGACCACGGCCTTGATCAGCCGCAGGAAGATCACCTCGAGCGGCTGCGTCTTGACCGCCAGCGACGGCCAGAGCCATCCGGTCAGCACGCCGAGGATCATCCCCAGCACGATCCAGGTGGTCAGCGAGCGGATGCGCATGGTAGCGGGAGGCCGGCGCGCCGGCGCGCGCTCGATCCATCAGGGAATACCGGCCCAGCCTACAAGGGCGCCGCGCAAAAAGCTAGCGGCGTCCGAACTGCAGCATGGGCAGCTTCGGTAGCCGCTCCTCGGGCACCGGCAGGCGGGCGTCGCTGTAGAACTCGCGCAGCCAGTCGCGATACTGGTCGCCGCCGTAGATGACCAGCGAGGCGGCGGCGCCGCCCATGATTTCATGCTCGGACTTCGGCGGCGCGGCGGCATCGAAGACCCGCTCCGACATGGCCGCGGGTACGTCCGCGTCGTTCGAACCGAAGAGAAAGAGCTTGGGCCCGGGATATTGCCGCACCCATGCCGTCACGTCGTAACCGCCGGCATCGCCCAGCAGCCAGCCGCTCAGCGGCATGGCATGATCGGCGAACGCGCGCAAATTCGGAAACGGCGATTCGAGCACCAAACCCGCCACTTGCGGATGCGCGGCGGCGAGCGCGGCGGCGACCGCGGCGCCGATTTCCTCGCCGTGCAAAATCAGCTCGCGCGGCGGCACCCGGAGCGTGCCGGTGACGTACTGGTAGGCGGTCTCGCCGTCTTGGCGCATGCCCGCCAGGCTGGGACGCCCGCCGCTCTTGCCGTAGCCCCGGTAATCGATCAAAAAGACGTTGCTCTCCAGCTCTTGCAGCTTGATGATGTGCGCGGCTTGTTCGCTGATGTTGCCGCGCCGGGAATGGAAGAAAAGCACCGTGCGCTTCGCCCCCGCGTAGGGAATCCACCAGCCCGAGAGCGTGCTGCCGTCCGCGGCCGTCATGCGCACGTCGCGGGCGCCGTAGTCGCGCTGGATCTGCCAGTCGCCCCGCGGATACACGGCGGGCTGAAACAGCCAGCTCCGCACGTTGATGCCGACGATGACCGCGTAGCAGGCGGCGAGCACCGCCACGGCCACCGCGGTGCGTCCCAGCAGCTTCATCCGTTTCAGTATGCCAGGGCGGCTGGCGCGGCGCATGCCATAATCGCGTTAGAGGACCGCCAATCCCCATGCCGAATTTGTCCAATCGCCGCTTGGCGCGCGTTTTCGGCATCGATATCGAGTTCCACTGGACCTGGCTGATCATCCTCTACCTTTTCGGCTATTCGCTGGGGGTCTATTTCTCCCATGCCTACCACTGGGGCCTTTGGGTCGCTTGGACCACCGCGATCATCACCACCCTGCTATTTTTCGTCTCGGTCGTCTTGCACGAATTGGCCCATAGCCTCGCCGCCCGCCGCTACGGCCTGCCGGTGCACACCATTACGCTCTTCGTCTTCGGCGGCGTGAGTCAGTTGACGCGCGAACCCGAGCAAGCCGGCGCCGAATTCGTCATCGCCATCGTCGGGCCGCTGACCAGCCTCGTGCTCGGCGCCATCTGCCTCGGCCTGGCGCAGCTCGGGCCGCGGCACGTGCCGGTCATCGCGAGCCTTTGGTGGCTGGGCGCGGTGAATTTGATCTTGGCGGTTTTCAACCTGATCCCGGGATTTCCGCTCGACGGCGGCCGCGTGCTGCGCGCGATCATTTGGTCGGCCAACCGCAACTTTATAGCCGCCACCCATTGGGCCACGCGCATCGGCAAAATCGTGGCGGTCTTGTTCATTTTCTACGGCGTGGTGATGTTCTTTCGCGGCCAGGGCATCAACGGCCTTTGGATCGCTTTCATCGGCTGGTTCTTGTTGACCGCGGCCGAGCAGAGCTGGCGTCAAACCGAGGTCAAAAGTGCGCTCGAACATTTCACCGTGCGCGACCTCTCCAATCCGTTCTTCACCACGGTTCCCCCCGACGAGCCGATTGAATCCTATTTTCAGCAAGTCACCGACAGCCATAACTACCGGCCGAGCTTGGTGCTCACCGATGGCGACGAGTTGGTCGGTGTGATCGCGCCCGTGGATCTGCGCAATGCGCCGCGCCCGCAATGGCCGCTGCTGCGAGTCAAGGACCTCATGGTCCCGCGCGCCCGCCTAGCCACCGTCACCATGGACGAAGGTCTCATGGAGGCGCTCGAGAAGATGGCGCTGCACGGGGTGAGCCAGTTGCCCGTGATCGATGACGGCCATGTGCGCGGCGTGATCCGCCGCGACCGCATCTTGGAATTGCTGCAGAACGCGCTGAGCCAAAACGGCAACAAAGCCGGCTAGGCCGGCCGCCGGCCCATTGCGGCGCCTCTCGCTCGTGAATCGCTGTCGCTGCGCTCGCGTGGCGCCAGGCTCTATCCGCTGTCGGGAAGGGCCCAGCGATGGTGCGGTGCCAGACGTTGCGGCACTCGCGCGGCACCCGGAAATTCGCTGGCTCCAGTTTTAGGGCCGGCACCGTCGCCGGCCCATTGCGGCGCATCGGGAGCGCGCCATCCGATCGCTGCGGGGCACCACCGCGCCCGCAGTCCGCGCGCAACGAGCGGCCGCGCCGATGCGGGACCGCTCGTCGCGCTTTCGATCGCCTATTGAATCACTGCCGTCGCCGGCGTGACCTCCACCGGCGCGCTCAGCACGAAATGCACGACGGTCTCGGCGGGCAAGCTGATTTGCTTCGGCTTGGTCAGCTCTTCGCCGGCCACCCCAGCGCCGGCGCCGGCCAGCGCGCCGATTGCCGCGCCCTTGCCGCCCCCAGCCAAGGCTCCGACCAGAGCGCCGAGTCCGGCGCCGCCGCCGATCGCCTTCGCCGAGCGGCTGCCGCGCGAGGGACCGACTTCGGACCAGCGGCCGTTCACGTCGTAACTCTGGCCGTTATAGCTGATTTGCGTGATCCTCAGCGCCAATTCCGAGCGGCCTTTGATGTGGCCCGAGGATGCGGCCAGCGAAACCGTGCCGCTGACGCTCGCGCCGCGCGGGATCACCACCTGATCGCCGATCACGACGGGGCTGGAGATGACCCCCGCGAAGCTTTCGCCGGCGGCGCTGTGATCGGAACTCAACGCTTGGCTCAGGCGCACGCTGATCGCCGTTCCCGAAGGAATGGTCACGGGCTGGGGCGCGGGCGGCGCCGAAGACGTCGGGGCGGCGGAGTTGTCCTGCGCGCTACGGCTCTCGGCGCGGCGGCGGGTGCGTTCGCGGCGGCTGCCGGAGGCCGTCGTCGTCGCGCTGCTGCCGCTCGCGCCGGTCGAGTTTGCCGGTGTGGCGGCGGGAGTGGCCGTGGTTTGATCGGCGGGATTATTGTGCGAGCAAGCGCCCCAAGCGAGCAGTGCCAGGGCGATGGCGAAGGTCAAGGCCGTCGTGCGCATCCGTGCAGTCATCGTAAGCTCCTTGCGTGCTTCTCGGATTTCGGGCCAACCCAAGCTGGCCTGCAATTCGGGTTCCTACAGTCAGATTAAGCAATTGTACTCTGGATTTTCAATAAGTTAGGCGCCCTGCTCGATGACGATTAAGGTCCGGGAAGAGCAAGTTTTTCTTACCCACGGATTCAATTCAGGCCCCCTGCGCCGGTTCGCGAACGGCCTGGTCCGCCGCCGCCGCCCGCTCGCGCCTTGGGCGCGCGAATCCGCTTGCCGCCCCAACCGGCAATAGCCGGGCTGATCGAATCGTTGCGTCGCCGCTGCAGCGCCGATTCCCGATCCGTGATCTCCGCCCTCGGCTGAGGATAATGAACGTGTGCGGGCTTACGCCCATTTCATTCACGCCTGGGAGCGGCGGCTGGCCAGCCGCGATCCGCACAAGGTCGTCCGCCCCTTCGAATGGGGCTGGGAGTGGCTGCGCCGCACGCCCTGCGACGGCTTGCCGGCGCAGCCGGGCGGATTGCACGATCTCGCCGCCTGGAATCGCCGCGTGCTGGCCGACAGCGCCGGCTTTTTCGCTGCCGCGCCGGTGCGCGACTTCGAGCGGCAGGGCGAATGGCTGCGCTTCTCCTCCCCGGCGCCCGGCCCCTATCCGGAAAACAATATCGCTTGGGCGCGCTGGTTCCCGGCGCGCGGCCGCCCTGCGCGCGGCGCGGTGGTGGTCTTGCCGCAATGGAACGCCGACGGCGAGAGTCACATCGGCCTCTGCCGCCTGCTGCAGCGCGCCGGCATCTCGGCCTTGCGGCTGAGCCTGCCCTATCACGACCGCCGCCGTCCCGCCCATTTGCAGCGCGCCGAGTACACGGTGGATGCCAACGTCGGCCGCACCATTCATGCCGCCCGCCAGGCCGTCCTCGACACGCGCGCCGCGCTCGACTGGCTCGCCGCCGAAGGCTACGCGCGGCTCGGCATTCTGGGCACCAGTCTCGGTTCCTGTTATGCCTTTCTCGCCACCGCGCACGAGCCGCGGCTGCGGGTGAATGTCTTCAATCATGTTTCGGCCTATTTTGGCGACGTGGTATGGACCGGCATGACCACCCGGCATGTGCGCGCCGGCCTCGCCGCCGCTCTCGATCAGGCGGACGCGCGCGAAGCCTGGCGGGTGATCAGCCCCGCCAGCTATTACCCGCGCATGCAAGGCGCGGCCAAACAGAACCTCTTGCTCTGTGCGCGCCACGATCTCTCCTTCTTGCCGGAGTTTTCCCGGGCGGTGCTCGCCGAGTTCCGCCAACGGCAGATTGCGCACGACGTGCGCTGGCTGCCCTGCGGCCATTACACGCTGGGCCAGCTCCCTTTCAATTTTCTGGACGCCTGGAGCATCGTGCGCTTCCTGCGGCGTCATCTCGCCTCGGAGCCCGCATGCTAGCCCCGCCTCGCCCCGCCGCCGCCCGCCGTCCCCGCCGGCTGCCGGCCGCCGTCGCCGCCATCCTCGATACCCCGATTCGCGAGCTGCGCCTGGCCATCGCCGGCTCGCCGCTGGAGCGCCCGATCGCGCGCCTCTACCGCGAGCTGCGCCGCGGCGGGCTCGAGCGCTTCCAGCCGCGCTGCTATCTCACCGACGAATGGGGCTGCCCCTCGGGCGAGCCGATCGTCGGCGTCCCCTTCTATCTCGCCGACCGCCGCCTCTCCTGGCTCGAGCGCGAGCTGAACGATCTCGAGAACCAGCGCGAGGTCATGATGTATTTGCGCCACGAAGCCGGCCACGCCTTCAACTACGCCTACCGCCTGCATCGCACGCCGGAGTGGCGCGCGCTCTTCGGCCCCTTCCGCCGCCCCTATCGCGATCATTACCGTCCGGTGGCCTTTTCTCGCGAGTACGTCCGCCATATCGCCGGCTGGTACGCGCAAAAGCACCCCGACGAGGATTTCGCCGAAACCTTCGCCGTCTGGCTGACGCCGTCCTCGCGCTGGCGCGAGAAATATCGCACCTGGGGCGCGCTGCGCAAACTCGAATACATGGATCGCATCGCTCGCCAAGTCGGCGCCGTCGAGCCGTTGCGCCGGCGCGGCCGCAGCGACATCACCGCCGACGAAATGGAGATGACCGTCGCCGAATATTTCGTGCGCTCCGCCGACGATGCGCCGCCGCCCGCCGCGGAGCCGCCCGGCGGCGCCGATGCCGCGGCGGCGCGCGCCGCGGCGAGCGCCCGCTTGCGCGAGTTGCTCTCGGCGCGCGTCGCGCCCTCCCCGCCCCTGCCCACCGGCGCCCTCGCCCTCGATGCCGATCTCGCCGACATCTTCAACGTTTCGCCCCGCCGCCGCGGCGCCCGGCCCGCCGCCGCGCTCCTGGGAGCGCATCGTAAGGCGTTAACCGATAAGGTGACCTACTGGACCGGCGTACAGCGACCGGCGGTGAAAAAACTGCTGCAATCGATGGAACAGCGCTTGGCCGAGCTGGGACTGGCGGCGGATGCCGGCCGCGAAGCCGAGCACCTCGCCGAACTGGCCGCTTATGCCACCGCCCTCGCCCTCGCGCAGCTCGCGCGCGGCGCGCCGCCGCGCGATGGCCGGGGCGCCGGCGCGGTACGCTGAAGAGTGGGGATGGACAACCGGCTGAAAATCGCGGTCTTGTACGACACCTGGGAGGAAGACGAGGCCGCGCCCGCGCCCGAGCGCCCGCCCACCCGGAAGCGCCGCCGCAAGCGCGAAAAGCCCGATCGCGAGGAGATCTTCGACGCCCTCGCCAAGCTCGGGCACGAGCCCTCCTATTACGTGCTCGACGGACGCGAGGCGACCCTGCTCGGCTTGGCCAAGACCGATGCCGATCTCATCTTCAATCTCACCGAGTCGTTCGCCGGCGACGACACCAAGGATATGCACGTCGCCGCCTTTCTCGACCTGCTCGGCCGTCCCTACACCGGCGCCGGCCCGCATGCCCTCTACCTCGCCCAAGACAAGGCGCTGGCGAAAAAGATGTTCGCCTTCCACGGCATCCGCACGCCGTTTTTCGCCACCTCCTACCTCGGCAAGCTCGAGCACGCCCATGACATCTCCTTCCCGCTCATCGTCAAGCCCACCAACGAGGACGGCTCCATCGGCATCGATGCCGGCTCGGTCGTCGAGAGCGTGAAGGAGCTGATGGAGCGCATCCATTACATTCACGAGAAATTCGACTCGCCGGCGCTGATCGAGGAATACATCCCGGGACGCGAAATCTACGCCTCGATCATCGGCAATGGCTCGCCGGAAGTGCTGCCGCTGATCGAACTCGATCTCTCCAAGCTCCCCGAAGGCACGCCCAAGATCGCCAGTTCCGAGGTGAAGTGGGAGAAAGACACCGAGGCCTACAAGGTGACCAAATCGGCGCCGGTCGAGGACTTGCCCGAAGAGGTGGCGCGCAACCTTGCGGAAACGGCGCTGGCCGCCTATCGCACGCTCAAGTTGCGCGACTATGGCCGCATCGACATGCGTCTCAACAAGAAAAACGAAGTGTACGTCATCGAGGCCAATCCCAACCCCTGGCTGTCGAGCGGCGCCGAGTTCGCGATGGCGGCCAGAAAGGCCGGCCGCTCCTACACGCAGTTGATCGGCGAGATCGTGGAACTCGCCTACGCGCGCCGCTGACGCCCACCCTCCCGCTGCCTTCCGGTTTTCCCTGGCCCTTTCCCGGTCCACCGAACAGTTACCGCGCTCCCGCGCCTCTGGGCAAACTGGCGGCAACGTCAACCCTCCCGGTGGGGAAGGAGACAAATGGCCACTCATCGCGCCACGCTGCCGGTTCGGCGCTCGGTTTCCGCCGGCGCCGGTCCCAAGAAGAAGCCGCCCGCTTCCGCGCCTGCTCGCCGCGTTCCCGCGGTCGAAACCATCGCCTGCGCCGCCAGCCGGTCGCAGCAGGGACACAGCACCAACCTCGACGCCTTTCACGTCGAGCGCGGCGAACGTCCCTGGGTTGCCGTCGCCGATGGCGAAGGCGAGGCGCCGGGTCCGGCCAAGCGCGCCTTGCAATTGCTGGCCGAACGCATCGCCGCGGCTGGCGCCGAGGCGGCGCCCGATTGGCCGCGCTGGCGCGAAGAGATCGCGGCCGCCGTGCCCGGCGGCGCCGGCTGCCCCTGGGCGGCCGCGCTGCTCGACTCGACCGGCACAGTGATCGGCGCCGCCGGGCCGGGAATCCGCGCCGCGGTGCTGATGCCCGGCGAAACCGCCTGCCGCTGGCTCGCCGATGGCGGCAAGTTCCAAACCTTCGCGCAGCCGCTGCTGCCCGGTGAGGTGTGCCTGCTGTTCACCGACGGCGCTTGGCGCCCTCTAGAGGCCGCCTGGGAGCAGGTGTTGGCGGCGATCGCCAACGTTTGGAGTTGGCCGGCGGCGTTGCTCGACCTCGCCGGCCGCGCCGGCCGTCCCGACGACATGACCGTCGCCCTCCTCCGCCGCGGCTAAACCCGCGCCGCCCGCCCACGATTCCGCCCGGGTTCGCCGCACCGGCCGCGCCGTTCGATGCGCGGCGCCTCCAGCGGCGAGCGAGCGCATATAATCGCCGCATGAGTCGCCGCCTCTTGCGCTATTTCGCCCTCGCTCTCTCGTCGGTCACTCTCGGCGCGATGCTTTGTGCGCAGCAAGTCCTTGCGCTGCGCTCCGCCGGCTACGTGGACATCAACTCCGGCCGCCTGGTCCCGCACGCGGTGATTCTCGTGCAGGGCGATACGATCACCGCCGTCGGCTCCAATCTGCCGGTCCCCGCCGGCGCCGAGGTCGTGGATCTCGGCGATCTCACGCTGCTGCCCGGACTCATCGACTGCCACGTCCATCTCTTCCTCCATCCCGGCGATGAGACGTTGCAGACCGTGCGCGAGTCCGTGCCCGAGCGCACCATCATCGCCACCTTGCAGGCGCGCGCCGATCTCATGGCTGGCTTCACCACCGAGCGCGACATGGGCACCGAAGGCGCCGGCTCGGCCGATACCGCGGTCAAGCAGGAGATCGATCGCGGCGATATCCCCGGTCCGCGCCTGTTCATTTCCGGCAATGCCATCTCGATCACCGGCGGCCACGAAGACGCCCTCGGCTTCAATCCGGCCATTCTCATCCCCGGCAACGCCACCTACGCCGACACCACCGACCAACTGATTCATGTCATTCGCGAACAGATCAAGCAGGGCGCCACGTTCATCAAGATCTATGAGACCGGGCGCGACCGCCTGGTGAACGGCGTTTTTTCCACGCCCTACCAATACACCGAGGCGCAGCTCGCCGCCGCCGTGGCCGAGGCCCGGCGCCTCGGCACCTGGGTCGGCGTGCATGACATGGGCGAGCCAGGCACGCTCTACGCCGCCGAAGCCGGGGTGGAGTCGATCGATCACGCCGCGCAGCTCAGCGACGAGACCATGCGGCTGATGCGGGCCAAGCGCATCTTCGCCGTGCCCACCTTCACGATCTTCGAATATTTCGCCGACCATGCGCCCACGCCGGCGGCGAAGGCCGCCGAACAGGCCCTGCTCGACTACCATGCGCGCCAGTTCCGGCTGCAGTTGGCGGCGGGCGTGCCCTTCGCCATGGGCAGCGACGTGGGGCCGTTTCCGCACGGCACGCAGGCGCGCGAATTCGAGCTGATGGTGAAGTACGGCATGTCGCCGCTCGAGGCCTTGCGCGCGGGCACGATCCACGGCGCCGAATTGGTGCGCCTCGCCGACCACGTCGGCTCGCTCACGCCCGGCAAGTGGGCGGATATCGTCGCCGTCGCCGGCAATCCCCTCGATGACATCTCCGCGCTCACGCGCGTGCGCTTCGTCATGAAGGCGGGCAAGATTTATCGCCGCCCCTGATCCGGCTACGCGGCGGCCCGGGCTGTCGTCCCCGGCTCGAAATTTGCGGCACCGGGGAGCCAGGGGCAGGCGTCCCGGCTTCGCTCGCGGGGCAGGCCTTCCTGCCTGCCAACTTCGCGCCGGGCTGCCGTTCCGGCCCGATGTTCTTTCCGCGCGCGTCCGCGGCGTGGCCGCCGCGCCGTCTCGGCAGCGCCCGTGCGCCGGCCGGAGTATAGTGGAACGTTAACGCCTGACGGTTGCGCATCATGTCCTGCCCCTTCTTCATGCCCACCGACGAGTTCAAGGAATGGGCCTGGCACGCCCGGCCGCGGCTGCCGCTCGGCGAGCCCTGGCGCGGCTATTGCACCGCACCCGGCCATGAGCGCGAGCGCCCCAGCGACGACGAGATCAAGCAATGGTGCAGTTTCGGCTACGCGCGCCATTGTCCGCGCCTGCCGGCGCAGCGCCATGCCGATAAGGTGGCGTTCAGCCTGGCGCGCGACAAAGAAGGCATCGTGCTGATCTATTACGTGCTGGAGATCGATCACACGCCCGGCGAGCACGGCACCCTGCAGTACGACAGCCAGCAGGGCCGCTGGCTCAAGCCCCACCAGGATGCGCGCGTGCAGCGGCAAGCCGAGTGCTACCTCGATTCCTACCTGCGGCGCAAGGAAGTGCCGGTGCGTCCCGGTCACCCCTCTTCCTGAGCATGTCCGCATCCGCGTTCGAGCCCCAAGGCAAGCCGGTGCGCGCCTCGCAGTCGGAAATGACTGAGGTGGTGCTGCCCAACGACGCCAATCCGCTCGGCAACTTGCTCGGCGGCAAGGTCATGCACTGGATGGATATGTGCGGCGCCATCGCCGCCCACCGCCATTGCGGCAGCTACGTGGTCACCGCCTCGTTCGATTACGTGGAGTTCCTCAACCCGGTGCGCGTCGGCGAGCTGATCATCCTCAAGGCCAGCGTCAATCGCGTCTTCCGCACCTCGCTCGAAGTCGGCGTCAAGGTGTTCTCCGAGAACGTGCTCACCGGAACCCGCCTGCACACCAGCTCCGCCTACATCACCTTCGTCGCGCTCGATGAGTACGGCCGCCGCAAGGAGATCAGCCCGGTGACGCCGGAAACCGACGAGGAGCGGCGCCGCTACGAACAAGCCGGCGTGCGCCGCCAGCACCGCCTCTTCTTGCGCCAGCGCCACGGCAAATTGGCCTGAGCCGCCGATCTCGCCGCCCCCGTTGCCGTTCCCCCGGCCGTCCTGAATTGAATGCCCGTCCCGAACCGCGGCCTGGATCCCCGTCCCAACCGCCGGCGCCGCCGCTCCCTGCGGCGTCTCGCGCCGGGCCGCTCGCGCCGCGCTGTCATGCCGCCCTGGGCTGCCTGCTCTCGCCCTCCGGCCGATTCACTCCGCCGCGGCGGTGCGCGCCGGCTCGCCCTGGCTGGCGAAGGCGCGAATCTTGTCGGCGATGCCGTCGGCGTCGAGCCCGTACTTGGCGTGCAGCAGTTGCGGGCTGCCGTGCGGCACGATGCGGTCGGGCACGCCGATGCGCAAGATGCTCACCGGGATGCGGCGGTCTTGCACCAGCGCGCACACCAGCGCGCCGAAGCCGCCGGCCAGCGTGCCCTCCTCGGCGGTGACCAGGAACGGCTTCTCCGCCGCCAGCACGCTGATCAGTTCTTCGTCGAGCGGCTTGGCGAAGCGGGCATTGATCACCGTCAGCGACAGGCCCTCCGCCGCCAGCCGCTCGGACGCCTCCAGGCAGGGATAGACCATGCTGCCCAGCGCCAGGATCGCGCCGTCGCGGCCTTCCCGCAGGATCTCCGCCCGGCCTATGTCCAGCGCGCGCAATTCGCCGTCGAGCGCCACCCCCAAGCCGTTGCCGCGCGGATAGCGCACCGCCGCCGGCGCGCCGTGCTCAAGCGCGGTGTAGAGCATGTGGCGCAGCTCGTTCTCGTCCTTCGGCGCCATCACCGTCATATTCGGCGCCGCGCTTAGGTACGCGAGATCGTAGAGGCCGTGGTGCGTGGGGCCGTCGGCGCCGACGATGCCGCCGCGGTCGAGGGCGAAAGTGACCGGCAGATTCATCAGGCACACGTCGTGGAGGATCTGATCGTAGGCGCGCTGCAAGAAGGTCGAGTAGATCGCCGCCACCGGGCGCAGCCCCTGGCATGCCAGCCCGGCGGCGAAGGTGACCGCGTGCTGCTCGGCGATGCCGACATCGTAGAAACGCCCCGGGAACCGCCGCGCGAATTCGTCCAGGCCGGTGCCTTCCGGCATCGCCGCGGTGATCGCCACGATGCGGCGGTCGCGCTCCGCCAGGCTGCACAGCGTCTTGCCGAAGACCGCGGTGTAGCTGGGCGCCGCCGCCGGCGTCTTGTGAAAGGCGCCGGTGGAGATGTCGAACGAAGTCACGCCGTGATATTTGACCGGCAAGCGCTCCGCGTGCGGGTAGCCTTTGCCCTTTTGCGTGACCACGTGCAGCAGCACCGGCCCTTCGTGGTCCTTGACGCGCTGGAGCGTGTCGATCAGCGTCTCCAGGTTGTGGCCGTTGATCGGCCCGACGTATTCATAGCCCAGCTCCTCGAACACCAGGCCGGGAATGATCAGCGTCTTGGCGGCGTCCACCAGGTCGCGCGTCAGCCGCAGCAGGCGCTTGCCCACGCGCGGCACCGATGACACCAGTTGCTCGATCTCCTCCTTGACCCGCAGGTACGCCTGGCCGTGCACGATGCGGTTCAAGTAGCCGGCGATCGCGCCCACGTTGGGCGCGATGGACATCTCGTTGTCGTTGAGGATCACCAGCAGCTTGCGCTTGAGGTGCCCGGCCTGGTTGAGGCCCTCGAGCGCCAGCCCGCCGGTCAGGCCCGCGTCGCCGATCACCGCCACCACGTAGTTGTCCTCGCGCGCCAAATCCCGCGCCACGCACATGCCCAGCGCCGCCGAGATCGAGGTGCAGGCGTGGGCGACGTTGAACGCGTCGTAGGGGCTCTCGTCGCGCACCGGAAAGCCGGAGATGCCTCCGTACTGCCGCAGGGTGGGGAAGCGGTCGCGGCGGCCGGTGAGAATCTTGTGGCCGTAGGCTTGGTGGCCGACGTCCCAGACGATCTTGTCGCGCGGCGCGTTGAAGACGTAATGCAGCGCCAGCGTCAGCTCCACCGCCCCCAGGCTCGAGCCCAGGTGGCCGCCGACCTTGGCCACCGTCGCGATCATGTACTCGCGCAGTTCGCTCGCCACCGCCGGCAGCTCGTTGCGCGACAACTGCTTGAGATCGGCCGGCGAGTTGATGCGCCCGAGATAGCGCCAGTCCATGGCCGATTATAGAATGCACCTCGGCCCGCGGTCATGCGCCGGCCCCGTCCCGTGCAGCTCCGCCGCCGCCGCCCTCCGCGAACGGCCCTCTGCCGCCGCTCCTCCGCCCCTCGCCCTTGACCTCCGCTTCCTGTCCCTCGGGCCGTTGCGTCCGGCTTCTCGCGCCGGCAAACGATGCGCTGGGCTCAAGGTACAATGCTCTCTCCATGCGCCTCCGCAAGCTCCGAGCCGCGGCATCCTGGGGACGGCCTGAGCGCAGCGGGTTTCCGTTGCCGGCCGCCGCCCCCTCTTGGCCGCGTCCGGCCGCCGCGGTCGGAAAGTGGCGGGCCGCCGCGCCGTGGCTGCTGGCCTCCCTCGCTCTGCTCGGCGGTGCCTGCGGATGGCTGCACCCGGCGGGCCCGGCCGGGGTCGCGGCGCGGGTCAACGGCTACAACATCACCAACGCCGAGCTCGCCCGGGCCCTGGCGCAGCAAACCCAGGGCGCCGAAGCCGCCATTCCCGAAGACCAGCTCGACCGCCTGCGCTTGGGCTTGCTGTCGCAGCTCATTGATCGCGAAGTGCTGCTGCAATATGCCGCGCATCTGGGCATCGTGCCCAAGCCGGAGGACGTCGCGCGCCAGATGGCCATCGAGAAGATCAAGCAGCCCGGCCTCGACGAATCGGCGCTCCGCCGCCGCGCCACCGAGCAGCTGATCCTCGACGATCTATTTACCCGCGAGATTCGCGACAAGATACAAGTCACCGACGCCGAGATTGACGCCTATTACAACGCCAACAAATCCCTGTTCAATGTCACCGAGCCGCGCTATCATCTGCGCGAAATTTTGGTCACCTCCAAGCCGGCGCCGGTGGTCAACCTCGCCGGCGACAAAGCCGGCAACGCCCGCCAGGCCCGCGACAAGATCCAGATGCTCGAGCAGCAGCTCAAGCAAGGCGTGGATTTCGGCACCCTGGCGCAGGAGTACTCCGAGGACCCCGACACCGCCTCGAGCGGCGGCGACATGGGCCTGATCAGCGAATCGGCCCTGGACACGCAAGTGCCGGTCCCGCTCCGGCAGGCGATCATGCTGCTGTCGCCCGGCCAGGTCTCGCCGCCGGTGGTGACCCCGCAAGGCACCTATCTGCTGCAGCTCGTGGACAAGCAATCGCCGGGCCAGCATCCCGTCTCCGATCCCAAGGTGCGCTCGGCGATTCGCGATGCGCTCATCAACGAGCGGGAGATGGTCCTGCGCGCGGCGCTGGTGGCCACCCTGCGCGATCGCGCCGATATCCGCAATTACTTGGCCGAGCGCCTGCTGGCGCAAAACGCCGTCGCCGGCCGCCGCTAAGCCGCGGCGGCCTCCGGCCCGCTCTCCGCCGGCCGCCGGGCACGGGGCGGCTGGCGGCGCGGCTCGTTGCCCTCAGGCTGCCGGTTGCGGCGCGAGCGCCGCGGCGATCTCCTCCAATTCGCCCGCGTCGAGGCGGAACTCGGCGGCGCCGATGATGCCCTGCACCTGCCGCGCATTGCGGACACCGACGATCGCGCCGGTCACCGCCGGATGCGCGAGCGTCCAAGCGATCGCCACCTCGCCCGGCGTGCGGCCGTGGCGCCGGCCGATGGCGCGCAGCCGGTCCACCAGCGCCAGATTGCGCGACAGCAGCGGCTCTTGAAAGTTGGGATTCCGCCGCCGCCAGTCGTCGGCCGCCAGGTGCGCCGCGCGTTCGCGCGTCATCGCGCCCGTCAGCAGTCCTGAGTACATCGGCGAATAGACGATGACCCCGATCCCGTGCTGCTGGCAATAAGGCAGCACCGCCTGTTCCACGTTGCGCGCCAGCAGCGAATAGGGCGGCTGCAGCGAGGTGATGGGGGCGATGCGGCGGGCGCGTTCCATCTGTTCGGCGGAAAAATTCGAGACGCCGATCCAGCGCGCCTTGCCCGCCGCCTGCAGTTGCGCCAGCGTGCTCCAACCCTCCTCGATGTCCGCGTCGGGCTCGGGCCAGTGGATCTGATAGAGATCGATGGTTTCGACGCGCAGGCGGCGCAAGCTGGCCTCGCATTCGCGGCGAATGGATTCGGCTTTCAGCGACGCGCCGAGGCGGCGCTGCTCGTCCCAAACCCGCCCGCATTTGGTGAAGATGTAGGGCTTCGTCGCGCGCCCCGCCACCGCGCGCGCCACTACCTCTTCCGCGTGGCCCAGGCCGTAGGCGGGCGCGGTGTCGATCCAGTTCACCCCGGCATCGAGCGCCGCATGGATGGCGGCGATGGATTCATCGTCGTCCTGTGGTCCCCAGCTCCATTGCCAGCCGCCCCCGCCCATCGCCCATGCGCCTACGCCGACCGGCGTGATCTCCAGATCGCTGGGGCCCAGCTTGCGCCTTTCCATTCCCATTCCTCTTTCCGCTCGCGATCCCGCCGCGTGCCGGCTTTGGCGCCGGAGCGCGCGCCCTCCGGCGCTCCGCCCTACTCGATCTCGGCCAGCAGATCGCCCGGCGAGACGGCGGCGCCGGGGGCCACGCCCAATTTCAGCACCCGCCCGCTCTTGGATGCGCGCACCTCATTCTGCATCTTCATCGCTTCCAACACGAGGATGCCCTGGCCTTGGCTCACCTCCGCGCCCGCGTCAACCAGGCAGCGGATGACGCGCCCGGCCATGGGCGCGAGCAAGCGCTGGCGGCCGGCCGGCCCGGCGGCGGGACCGCGGCGCTGCCGCCGCGGATCGATCACCTGCGCGCGCGCGGTCGCGCCCCGGCGCGTCAGCAGGATCTCCTCCGGGGCGGCAGCGTCGGTCTCGATCGTGTACGTCCGCGAGAGGCCGCCGAGCACCAGCGACAGCCGGTTCGGCCCCGCCCAGCGCAGATCCGCGGCCACCGGCGCGCCGTCGAGCAGGATCGACTCGCCCTCGATCTGCACCGTGAACTCGCGCTCGCCGATGCGGATGCGCTGGATCACCGCAGTCCCGCCTCGCGCGCCGCGCGCCGCCAGTGTTCCGCCGGCCCGCCCTCGCGCGCCGCCGGCGCCGGCGTTTGCGCCGCCGCCCACGCCGCCGCCGCGATCGCCAGCGGCGCTCCTTCCTCCGCGGCTGGCGCCGCCGGCTGCGCCGGCAGCCGCTCGAGATAATGCGTGTCCAGCCGCCCGGCCAGAAACTCCGGGTCGGCGAAAATGCGGCGGAAGAGCCCGAGGTTGCTGCGAACGCCGCTCAGTTCGTACTCCTCGAGCGCGCGCCGCATGCGCGCCGCCGCCTGCGCCCGGTTCTCGCCCCAGACGATCAGCTTCGAGAGCATGGGGTCATACTCCAGCGGCACCGTTCCCCCCGCCTCCACGCCGCAATCCTCCCGTACCCCCGGCCCCGCCGGATGCCGCAGATGGCGAATCGTGCCCGCGCTCGGAAAGAAGTTCTGCTCGGGATCCTCGGCGTAGATGCGGCACTCGATGGCATGGCCGCGCATGTGGATGTCTTCCTGCCGCAGCCCCAGCGGCTGGCCGGCGGCGATCGCGATCTGCCGGTGCACCAGATCGAGCCCGGTGACCAGCTCGGTCACCGGATGCTCCACCTGCAAGCGCGCGTTCACTTCGAGAAAGTAAAAATTGCGCTCCGCGTCCACCAGGAACTCGACCGTGCCGGCGTTGGTGTAGCCGGCGGCGCGGCAAACGGCCACCGCCGCCTCGCCCATCCGCTGCCGCATCTCCGCCGTCAGCGCCGGCGACGGGCTCTCTTCGATCACCTTCTGGTGCCGCCGCTGCACCGAACACTCCCGCTCGCCCAGATGGATCAACTGCCCGTGATGATCGCCGAGCACTTGAATTTCCACGTGCCGCGGCGCCGTCAGCGCCTTTTCCAAATAGACCGTGCCGTCGCCGAAGGCGCTCTGCGCCTCCGCCGTCGCCAGCGCGTAGGCGCTCTCCATCTCCGCCGGGCCGCCCACCAGCTGCATCCCCTTGCCGCCGCCTCCCGCCGCCGCCTTCAGCATCACCGGATAGCCCAGCGCCGCCGCCTCGCGCTCCGCCTCCCGCGCCGAGGCCAGCGCCTGGCGCGAGCCCGGCAGCAGCGGCACGCCTTGTTCGCGCGCCAGCGCCCGCGCCGCCGTCTTGCTGCCCATGCGTTCCATCGCCGCCGCCGAGGGCCCGATGAAGGCGATGCCCGCCTGGCGGCAGGCCTCCGGCAGCGCCGGATTCTCCGACAGGAAGCCGTAGCCGGGGTGCAAGGCGTCGGCGCCCGCGCGCCGCGCCGCGGTCATGATCTTTTCCAGCGCGAGATAGCTCTCCGCCGCCGCCCTTCCCCCCAGCGGCTGCGCCTCGTCGCAATACAGCACGTGCGGCGCGGCGCGGTCCACCTCGGAATAGACCGCCACGCTCGCGATCCCCAGCTCGCGGCACGCGCGCGCGATGCGCAGCGCGATCTCGCCGCGGTTGGCGATCAGGATCTTGCGGAACATTAGCGCGCGGGAGCCGCCGTCTCGCCGTCCTCGGCCGCGGGGACGGCGCGCCACGCTTGCGCCGTCGGCGGAGGTGGCGGCGCCGCCTCGCCCAGCCAGCCCATCTCGGCGCAGAGCGCCAGCGTCTCCTCTACCGTCAAATCCATCCAGGGGGTCGAGCGCTGCATGTGCACCGTCACCGGATTGGGATTGAGCGGATCCGCCCAATCGCCCCGATCCTCAGGCTCCAGATCTACGCCCAGCCCGCTCTCGATCGCATGCTTCAAATACAGGCCGGCGAGATCCACCGCCATGCGGTCGGTGATCGTCTGCCCCGTCCGCAGCTTGAACTCCACCCACGCCGGATGCGGCAATCCCACCCACACCCCGGTCCCGTTGACGAGAAACTTGACGTCCACGGTGTCGCTGTGCCGCGTGGCGATGCCGGTCATCAAGTATTGGAACAGGCCGTGATATTCCTGGCCGGTGATCGGATCGGTGGCGTGAAAGTCCTCGTACATAGGCTCCTGCCATTCTAGTATGCCTGGCGGCCGCCCGGCGCCGCGCCCGCGCTTACACCGCGCCCAGCATCATCGCCGCCACGATGACGCTCAGCACCGTCGCCGCCGCCAGCCAGATCCGCTGCCCGCGCGAGATTTGGATCTTGCGCGCCGAGCGCCGCCGCTCCAGAAAAAAGATCAGCACCAGCAGCGGCGCCGCCAGCACGCCCCAGTACACCTGCGACCAATACGCCATCTCGATGGTGTTCCAAGGCAGGTAGCTGAGGGCGGCGGCGGCGATCAGCACGCACGACAGCACGATATAAAACCGCCGCGCTTGCCAGGGACGAAACTCCAGCCCGCGCCGCCACGACATCGTTTCCGCCAGCGCATAGCTCGCCGCCGCGCTCAGCACCGGAATCGCGATCAGCCCCGCTCCCAGCACCCCCAAGGTGTAAAGCAGCGCCGCCGCCTCCCCCGCCAGCGGCCGCAGCACCGCCGCTGCCTGCGTCACCGTCTGCACTTGCCGCAGGCCGTGCACGTACAGCGTGGCGGCGGTGGTCAAAATGATGAAATACCCGATCGAGTTCGAAAGGATCATGCCCAGCGTGATGTCCAGCTCGGTTTGCCCGCGCACCCGCACTTCGGTGAATCGTTCGGTCTCGGCGCTGGATTGCCAGTAGAACATGTAGGGCGAAAACCGCGTCCCCACCAGCGCCGCCGCATTGGCCAAATAGACCTCGGTCGTTCCTCCCGGCGGCGTCCAATGCGGCCATAGCGTGTTCGCCAGCACGTGCGCCCACGGCGGATGCACCGCCAGTGCCGCGACGATATAGGCCGCGAACACGACATTGAGCAGCAGCAGGATGTTGATCGCGCGCCGGAAGCTGTGGAAGACCAAAAGGTTCCAGCACACATAGGCGAGCAGTACCGGAAAGTAAAAGCCCGGCAAGCCGGTGAGCAGCGCCAGCGCGTCGCTGAGGATGCGCACGTCGGCGGCCAGGGCCAAAAAGCTCCCGGCGAGAAAGGCCAGCGTCGCCGCCAGCCCCGCCGCCCAGCCGAATCGCAAGCGCAGCAGGCTCGCCAGCCCATGCTGGCTGTCGGCGCCGATCACGCCGCACACCGTCTGCACCGCGGTCTCCATCGGCGCCGTGATCACCATCAGCCAAAGGTGGGCGAAGCCGCTGCTCGCGCCGATGACCGTGAACGTGGCGATCCCCGCCGGATCGTTGTCGGCCCCGCCGCCCACCAGCCCGGGGCCTAGCGCCCCGGCGATCTTTTTCCAGCGCGACCGCCGCGACCATGGCAACGGTGGTTTCATTCTGGGAGCGCATATATTCCGATGCGGCCACTCCGCTTCGGAGCAGCCGCGCCCCCTTCCGGCCGAAAGGACCGTCGTCACGCCCCTCCGCAAATCCCCGTCGTAACGGACCGCGGCAAAGCATTGGCATAAGGGCCCGCGGCCCGCCCGCCGCGCCGCCCTGCCGCCCGCCGCCGTCCCCAGCCAGGGAAGCTGGCGGGAAATCGCGCTGGGCAGTACGGCATTCACATCAACGACCAAGGGCGGATTCGCTCTGTTCGGCGCGACGGGCGACGGCTTCCTAGGGTTCGACGGGCACGCATACGACGTGGAAACCGCGGCATACCATTCGCGAAGGGGGCCAAGCCGGTGCCGGCG
>JAJPKR010000036.1 GCA_021323595.1 Terriglobia bacterium
TCCACCAGTACAACTGGCACCGGCCTCATGCTAGCTTGGGTCTGTCACCGCCCATCAGCCGTTCCGGCCTTGCACGGAACAACCTATTGCGCCTCCACAGCTAGCCGTTGGCGGCCGGCGGCAGCCGGACTGGCGCGGACGACCCGCCGCGCGCCGCCGCGCTCGGTCCTTCTTCAGCCACCGCCCTGCCGCGGGCTTCCGTTCACGAGCCCCGGCGCCTCCAATCGCTCCGGCCTGGACCCGGCCGGCCGGCCGGGCACGGCGCGCGCGAGGAACGGCGGTGATCCACTTCTGGGATGCGCAATCGTCGCGCAAAAAGAGGACGCGGTGTGACATTTTCTCTAGTACCCTGATGGGCATGCGATTCGGGTGGACGCCGCGCGAGCCCTCCCTGGCCGCCGGCGTCATGACGGGCACGTCGGCGGACGCCATTGACGTCGCGCTGGTGCGGATTCGCGGGCGCGGCTGGCAGCGGAAGGCCGGCCTCGTCGCCTTCCACTCGCAGCCCTTCGCACCGCAGACGCGCGCGGCCATCCTCGCCGCTTGCGACGCGCCGGCGATCGCCACCGCCGCCTTGGCGCGGCTCAACGTTTGGCTGGGGGAAGCGATCGGCGACGCCGTGCTCCACACCTGCCGCGGCGCGCGCCTGGCCGCGGCGCAGCTTGACTTCGTCGCCGTGCATGGGCAGACGCTTTACCATCAAGGCCGGCGCGAGCCGTTCCTGGGACGGCGCATCGCCTGCACCTGGCAGACCGGCGAGGCGGCGGTGGTGGCCGCCCGCACCGGCGCGACGGTGATCAGCAATTTCCGCGCCGCCGACATGGCGGCGGGCGGCCAAGGCGCGCCGCTCGTGCCGTTTCTCGATTACCTCTTGCTGCGGCACCCGCGCCGCGACCGCGCCGCGCTGAATATCGGCGGCATCGCCAACCTCACCCTGATTCGCGCCGGGGCGCGGCCCGAGCAGGTGATCGCCTTCGACACCGGCCCCGGCAACATGGTCATGGATGCGCTGGCGGCGCACTTCAGCGGCGGACGCCAGCGCTATGACCAAGACGGCCGGCTGGCGGCGCGCGGGCGCGTCTTGGAGCCGACGCTGGCGCGGCTGCTGAGCGATTCCTATTACCGCCGCCACCCGCCCAAAAGCTGCGGCCGCGAACAGTACGGGCGCAACTACGTCAGCCGGCTGCTGGCGATCGCGCCGCGCGCGGCAGCGGCCGATCTGCTGGCCACCGCGACCGCGCTCACCGCCCGCACCATCGCCCGCGCCCTCGGCCAACGGGAATGGGAAGTGGTGGTAGGCGGGGGCGGCGCGCGCAATCCCACGCTGATGCGCATGCTGGCCGCGGCCGCGCCGCGCTGCCGCTTCATGGGCGGCGACGCCTTCGGCATCCCCGCCGCCGCCAAGGAGGCGATCGCTTTCGCCGTGCTCGGCCACGCCACGCTTTGCGGCGAGGCGGGAAATCTGCCGAGCGCCACGGGAGCGCGGCGCGCCGTCGTGCTGGGCTCGATCACGCCGCCGCCATGATGGGCGGGACGATAAGCCGCGCGGGGCTTTCGTTCTCCCACCCCAAGGCGCGCCGCTGCGCTGCGCATTCTCTCGGCGCTACGCTACGCTCCGCATTCCTCCTCGATCTCGGCTGGCTGAATTTTCCGTGGTGGACTCGCGGGCTGCCGCCGGACGATCCTTGCCTGAGCCCGTCCCGGCCGCCGGTTGCGTTAGGGTGGCCGATGCCGGCGGCCCGCGGTCGGCCAACCGACTATAATCGGAGCCTCGCATGCGCACGCTCGCTCTTCTCATCGTCTTGGCCGCGCTGATCGCCGCCGCGGCGCCGCCGCCTTCCCCGCGGCGCCACGGCTGGCTGCTGGTCGCCAACAAGGGCGATCAGACGGTCGGAATCGTCGATCCCGCTGCCGAACGCATGGTGGCCACCGTGCGCGAAAGCGCCTTCACGGTGCACGAGCTGGCCGTCGCTCCCGACGGCCGGACGCTCTACGCGCCGGTCTATGGGAGCGGCGGCGTCGGCGGCCCCGGCACCAACGGCAGCGAGATTGACGTCATTGACTTGGCCACGCGCCGCTTGGCGCGGGTCATCCCTTTGCCGCGAGGCGTGCGGCCGCATTGCCCCAAGTTCGGCCCCGGGGGGTTGCTGTACGTCTCCACCGAGCTCGACGACGCGATCACGATCTTTTCGCCGGCCGGCGAGATCCTCGGCCGGATTCCCACCGGGCAGCCGGAATCGCACATGTTCGCGTTCTCGCCCGACGGGCGCTTCGCCTATACCGCCAACGTCGGTCCCGGAACGGTCTCGGTGCTGGATGTGGCGCGGCGCAAGCTGCTGGCCGTGATTCCGGTGGCGCAGCAGATCCAGCGCATCGCCGTCTCCCGCGACGGCCGCTGGGCGTTCACCTCCGACCAGCACGCGCCGCGGCTGGCGGTGATCGATACCGCCGCGCGGCGGGTGGCCCGCTGGATCACGCTGCCCGGCATCGGCTACGGCACTGCCGTCACCCCCGACGGAAGCGCGCTGCTGATCGCGATCACGAACAAGAACGAGGTCGCCGTGCTCGATCTCGCGACCATGAAGATCACGCACGAAATCTCCGTGCCGCCCTCGCCGCAGGAGATTCTGGTCGAGCCCGGCGGGCGGCGCGCGTATGTCTCCTGCAATCAGGCGCGCGCCGTTGCGGTAATCGACCTGGCGCGCTGGCGCCGCCAGGGCCTGATTGCCTGCGGCCGCGACGTCGACGGCCTGGCCTGGGCCCCGTAACTCCGCCCCGGGGGCCCCGCAGTGCGGCGCGCAACGCGCCCGGCAGCCCGCCGCCGGGCTCGCCATTGCACGCCTGCGGGCCTGGGCGCACGGCGCTCCCTGCCCACGCTCCGAAAACCGCCCTAGCGCACCGGCCCGCCTAAGGCTGGATCACGCGGCGAACGCCGGAGGACGGGTAAGTGCCGGTAAAGCGGCCGGCGTCGTCGTAGAGCGCGATGGGCGCGCTGGAGTACCGGGCGAGCCCGGCGGCGATCCGGCGAGCGTCGCCGACCACGACCACCAGCTCGCGGTTCGGCTCGATGTGCTTGGCCGCCGCCGCCTGCGCCGCCGCCGCGGTGACCGCCTGCACGCGCGGCACGAAGCGCGCCAGATAGTCGCGCGGCAAGCCGAATTCCTCGACCATCAGAAATTCATCGGCCACCTCGGCTTGCGTTTCCAGCTGCCGGGCGAAGCTGCCGGCGAGATAGTTCTTGGCGGCCTCGAGCTCGGGCGCGGTCACCGGACTCTGGCGGATGCGGTCGAGCTGCGCCAGGATCGCGGCCAGGGCCGGCGCGGTGACCGCGGTGCGGACCTGCGTCTCGACCTGCCAGACGCCGCCCGCGAGCAGCGGCTGATTGAAACTCGCAATGTCATAGGCGAAGCCTTTGGACTCGCGGACGTCGCTCACCAGGCGCGAGTTGAAGCTGCCCCCCAGCACTTCGTTCGCGACCAGGAAGGGGAAGTAATCGGCGGCATTGCGCTCCAAACCCAAGTTGCCGAGCAGGATGGTGGACTGCGCCGAGCCCGGCCGGTTCACCAGGAAGATGCGGCGGCCGGGGCGGGCGGGCGGCGCGGGAAACTGCGGTACGGGCGGCTCGCCGAATCGCCAGTCGCCGAAGTAGCGGCGCGCGAGGTCGCGCGCGGTGCCCACGCCGATGTCGCCGGCGATCACCAGGGTGGCGTCGTTGTTGGGCAAAAAGACGCGGGCATGATACGCCGCGAGGCCGGCGCGGGTGATCGCGGCGATCGAGGCCTCGGTGGGGGCGGTGATGGCGTAAGGGTTGTCGCCGAACAGCAGTCCGTCGAACTGCACCCGGGCCAGGAAGCCGGGCTCGCTGCGCTCCAGCCGCAGCTCCTGCAGCAGGTTCGCCTTGCGCAGCGCGACCTCGGCTGCGGGGAAAGTCGGGCGCAGCGCCACGTCGGCCAGCAGCGCGAACATGCGGTCCGCATTGGCGGCCAGACTCGAGGCGCGCAGGGTGATGAAGTCCTTGTCGGCGGCGGCGGCGATGGCGCCGCCCATGCTGTCGGCGGCATAGGCGATCTGGCGCGCATCCAGGGTGGGCGTGCCGGCGGTCAGCAGTTCCGCCTCGGCTTGCGCCAGGCCCGCCTGCGCCGGCGTCAGCAGCGAGCTGCCGGCGCGCACGGCCAGCCGCGCCGTCACCAAGGGGAAGCGCGCATCGGGAACGATGACCAGCTTGAGCCCGTTGGGCAATTGATCGCGCACCGCGGCCGGCGGCCGATACGCCGGCACCGGCCCGACCTCCGGCGCCTGCAGCATGAACGCCGGCGCCGGGAGCGCGGCGGAGGGCCGTTGCGCGGCGGCCGGGAACAGCAGCGCGAATGCGGCCAGCCAAAGCGCCAGACGATAAGGCTTGATCATGGCCGGGCTCCTCCCTTTGCGGGGGCGGCGGGCGCGGGCGCGGCGCCCGGCTCATCCTGCAGCACGGTCGCCCGCGGATGGGTCAAATAGGCGGCGGCGGCCCGCTGAATCTGCTCGGAGGTGACGTTCAAAATTTGCCGCAGGTCCTCGCTTTCGCCAGCCGGCGAGCCATCCAGCAGTTCGCCGAGCGCCAAGAGCTGGGCGCGGTCGAGCGTGGTCTGCTCGCCGCGGATCCAATCGGAGGCCAGCTTGGTCTTCACCCGCAACAGCTCATCCGGCGGCATGCCGTTGGCCACGATCTCGTGAATTTCGCGGAAGACGAGCTGCTCGACGAGCCGCGGGTCGACGTTCGGCT
This sequence comes from Terriglobia bacterium, assembly GCA_021323595.1. Taxonomy (GTDB): domain Bacteria; phylum Acidobacteriota; class Terriglobia; order Terriglobales; family SCQP01; genus JAJPKR01. The sequence goes on from JAJPKR010000036.1 coordinate 4,763, forward strand.
TATAGATCACGAAGCCGCCGAAGAGGCCGGGCGCGCGATAGTCGGTGAAATCGGCTTCGGGAAAGCCGAGGCCGCCCTCCACCTCGATCGCGACTTGCCGCGTCTTCACCAGCGATTGATAGAGGCGCGAACTCTCGCCGGCGAACAGATCCTGGCCGAGCAGCGCGAGCGCGTAGAAGTCCGGCGACTTGCGCGGCGGGCCTTGCCAGGCGATGGCCAGCGCCGGCAGGTTGGCGTGGGGATCGCGAATCGTGACGTCGGTTTCGCGCGTGCGCGGCGGCTCGGCGGTCGAGACCGGGGTGATCGCGCCGCGATTGGGAATCCAGCCGAAGTATTTCCGCACCAGCGCCTCCGTGCGATCCAGGTCGAGATCCCCGGCGATGGTGAGGATGGCGTTGCGCGGCGCGTAATAGGCGTCGAAGAACGCCTTGACTTCGGCCAGCGTGGCGCGGTCGAGATCGGCGAAGGAGCCGATCACCGGATGCGCGTTTTGCCAGTTGGAGAAGGCGCGTTCGCCGAGCGCGACATAGAGCAGCGGGCCGTAGGGCTGATTGTCCACGCGCAGCCGCCTTTCTTCCTCGACCACGGCGATCTGGTTCTTCATGTTCTCCGGCGTGACGTTCAGGTACGCCATGCGGTCGGCGTCGAGCCACATCAGGATGGGCAGGGCGTTGCTCGGCGCGGTCTCGAAGTAAAACGTGTAATCGGTATGCGTGCTGGCGTTGTCGGTGCCGCCATAGCCCTCGACCTTCTGATCGAAGACGCCCTTGGGCGCATGCGCGGAGCCCTCGAACATCAAGTGCTCGAAGAGATGGGCAAAGCCGGAACTGCCGGGATGCTCGTCGCGTCCGCCGACGTTGAAGAGCAGCGACTCGGTGACCACGGGCACGGCGTGGTCTTCGGAAAGAATCACGCGCAGGCCGTTCGGGAGCGTGAACTGCCGGAAGGGGATTTGCGGCACCACCGTGGCCATCTGCGCGGCGAGCGCGGCGGCGAGCGCCAGGACGATGGTTGAAAGCAAGGCGGCCGTTCGCATGGATGCGCTTTCATCGTAGCGCGGGACGCGGCCGGGCGAGCACAAGCGCCGGGGCGCGGCGGCGCGGCCTACCCGCAAGCGGCGGGGCGGGGGCCGTACAATCGGGGCGAGGAGGAGACGGCGATGGCTGAAGACGCCTTTCGCGAGGAATCGGATTCGATGGGAGCGGTGCGGGTACCGGCGGCGCGGCTGTGGGGCGCGCAGACGCAGCGCTCGCTCGAGCACTTCGCGATCGGCGGCGACCGCATGCCGCTGGAGATCTGCCGGGCGCTGGCGCTGATCAAGAAGGCGGCGGCACGCGTCAACGCGCGCCTGGGCAAGCTGCCCGCAGCCAAGGCGGAGCTGATCGAGCGCGCCGCCGACGAGGCGATCGCCGGCCGCCTCGACGCGGAGTTTCCGCTCTATGTCTGGCAAACCGGCTCGGGCACGCAGACCAACATGAACGTCAACGAGGTGCTCGCCAACCGCGCCAACCAGCTCGCCGGGCAGCCGCTCGGCGCCAAGAAGCCGGTCCACCCCAACGACGACGTCAACATGTCGCAGTCGTCCAATGACACCTTTCCCACCGCCATGCACCTCGCCGCCGTCGATGCGCTGGAAAGCCGCGTGCTGCCCGCGGCGGAAGCGCTGGCGCGGGCCACGGCGGAGCATGCGGAGGCCTGGCGCGATATCGTCAAGATCGGGCGCACGCACCTGCAAGACGCGGTGCCGCTGACGCTGGGGCAGGAATGGTCGGGCTACGCGGCGCAACTGGAGGCGGCGATCGCCGGCGTGCGCGCGAGCCTGCCCGGGCTGCGCCAGCTCGCCGCCGGCGGCACCGCCGTCGGCACCGGCTTGAACGCTCCTCCCGGCTTCGGCGCCGCCATCGCCGCCGAGTTGGCCGCACTCACCGGCCGCGATTTCGTCACCGCGCCCAACAAATTCGCGATCCTGGGCGGCGTCGAGGCGCTGGTGGCGGCGATGGCCGCGCTGCGCGGCCTGGCGGTGGCGCTGCACAAGATCGCCAACGACATTCGCTGGCTGGGCTCGGGCCCGCGCTGCGGCCTGGGCGAGCTGCGCCTGCCCGCCAACGAGCCCGGCTCCTCGATCATGCCGGGCAAGGTCAACCCCACCCAGTGCGAGGCGATGATCATGGTGTGCCTGCAGGTGATGGCGGCCGACGCCGCCGTGGCCATGGCCGGCGCCGGCGGCAACTTCGAGCTGAACACCCTGCGCCCGCTGATCATCTTCAATTTTTTGCACGCCGCCCGCCTGCTCGCCGACGTGATGGAGACGTTTCTGCGGTACTGCGTCGCCGGCCTCGAGCCCGACCGGCGGCGCATCGCCGAGCTGGTCGAGCGCTCACTCATGCTGGTGACGGCGCTGGCGCCCGAGATCGGCTACGATCGCGCGGCGCAGATCGCGCACCGCGCCTTGCACGACAACCTTTCTTTGCGGGAGGCGGCGCTGGCGAGCGGCTTCATCGCCGCGGCGCGCTTCGACGCCCTGGTGAATCCCGCGCGCATGGCGGGGAGCGGCGCATGAGCGGCGGCAAGGCAGCCGGCAGCGGCTATGGCGCGCCCGCCGGCGCGCGCATCGGCCACGTCCACCTCAAGGTCGCCGACTTGGACCGGGCATTGGCCTTTTACGCCGGCGTGCTGGGCTTCACGGTGCGGCAGCGCATGGGCAGCGGCGCCGCTTTTCTCGCCGCCGGCGGCTACCATCATCACCTCGCGCTCAACACTTGGGAGAGCTTGCAGGGCGCGCCCCCGCCCGCCGGCAGCACCGGCCTCTATCACCTCGCGATCCTCTATCCCTCGCGCGCGGCGCTGGCGCAGGCGCTCGAACGCGTGCTGCAGGCCGGCATTCCGCTCGAGGGCGCAGCCGACCACGGCGTCAGCGAGTCGGTGTATTTGCGCGATCCCGACGGCAACGGCGTCGAGCTGTATTGCGACAAGCCGGAGAGCAGATGGCCGCGCACCCACGCCGGCGACCTGGCGATGTACACGCGCCCGCTGGACCTGCACGCGCTGCTGCGCGAAATCCCCACCGGCACGGCCTCCGGTTCCGGCCCGCTCGATCTGTAGGGCTGGGCTGGCGCGGAAACCCGAGGCGGCCGGGGGACGTAAAATTGAAGTATGGACCTGGCGGCCATCGTCCGCATCGCCTTTCGCGCCCTGACCCGCAACAAGCTGCGCTCCACCCTGACCATGCTGGGCATCATCATCGGCGTGGGCGCGGTCATCGCGATGGTCGCCGTGGGCCAGGGCGCCAACGAGCAGATGCAAGAGCGCATCGCCTCGATGGGCACCAACATGCTGTTCGTGATGGCCGGCAGCCATCAGCAAGGCGCGGTGCGGCTGGGCTGGGGCCAAACCAAAACGCTGACCATCGCCGACGCCGACGCCATCGCCAAGCAGATTCCCACGGTGGCCGCGGTCAGCCCCGGCGCGGAAGTCTCGAAGCAGGTCATCTTCGGCGGCAACAACTGGGGCACGCAGATCAACGGGGTGGGGCCGGATTACTTCGGCGTGCGCAACTGGAGCTTCGCCGAGGGCGGGCCCTTCTCCGAACAGGCGGTGCGCATGGATGAAAACGTGGCCATCCTCGGCCAAACGGTGGTGGCCAATCTCTTCCCGGGCATCGATCCCCTCGGCCAGACCATTCGCATCGGCAACTTGCCGTTCACGGTGATCGGCACGCTCCAGCCGCGGGGCCAGTCGGGCATGGGCCACGATCAGGACGACGTGGTTTACATTCCCATCACCACGCTGCAGAAAAAGATCACCGGCCAGGATTGGCTGCAATGGATCGTAGTTTCGGCCATCTCCAAGCAGGCGACCGCCACCGCGCAGCAGCAGATCACGGCGCTGCTGCACCAGCGGCATCGCATCCCGCCCGGCCAGCCCGACGACTTCGCGGTGCGCAACATGGCCGACATCGAGCAGATCGCCAACGCCGCCGGAACGATCATGACCATTTTGCTCGGCAGCATCGCCTCGGTGTCGCTGCTGGTGGGCGGCATCGGGATCATGAACATCATGCTGGTCTCGGTCACCGAGCGCACGCGCGA
>JAJPKR010000009.1 GCA_021323595.1 Terriglobia bacterium
AGCGCGATTCCCTCCTTGTCTAGCGCCGGAGCAAAGCGCGACCCCATTATTCAGTTGTCAAACCGCAGCGGAGGCGCAGAAGGCGCGATCCGCGGAGGCTACCCCTGGGGGGCCTCGTAAGTAGGATTCGGTTTGGGCCAGCGGAGTTGGCCGGGATCGCTGGATAAGCGTTCAGCTAGAGGCTGGATGGCAGGCAGGAATGCCTGCCCCATGGCTGTCGTTCGCAATGGGCGGCTAGCTAAAGGCAGTTGGCAGGCGAGAATGCCTGCCCCACGGCGACCCATGCGCGGTGTGAAGGAGATCTGAAGGAACAAAAGTAAGGTCCTGGAGCCTGGCGACTAAAGCGCGGCACGTCCCAGCCGGCGGGGTGGAGCGAGTCGTTCGGTTTCGGACACTGCAGTTGCGAAAACGGACGGCACGACGCCGGAACCTCGCCCGAAGCCCTTGCCGCGCAAGCAATTCGCGACACGGTCCCGTGGCAACGCAAGTGCATTTCCACGGACATGGCATGGGAAGATCTGCGGACGGCGGTTCGCATTTTTAACCGCAAACCGGGGTTGGCTCTCGCCGTGATCCTCTCGATCGGGTTAGGCATCGGCGCCAACACCGCCATCTTCACGCTGGCCGACGCACTTTTGCTGCGGATGCCGGCGGGGATCCTGAGACCGGCGCGGCTGGCCGAAGTTTGGACGATCAGCCACGCGCCCAACTCGCCGCTGGGCGGGAGGCTGCCGGTCAGCTACCAGGACTTCGAATATTTTCGCGATCACAACCATACCTTTGCGAATCTCGCGGCCTACGCGGCATTTCTTCCCGCCACCCCATGGATTCGGAAAAGCGGCTCGACGGAGCTGCACGGCCAGTTGGTCTCGGCGAACTATTTCGCGACGCTGGGCGTGCGGCCGGCGCTCGGGCGCGCCTTCGCGGCGAGCGAAGACCGCGTGATCGGCGGCAGCGCGGTGGCGGTGGTGAGCGATTCGTTTTGGCGGCGGCAGTTGGGCGGGACGCGAGCGGCGCTCGGACGGCAGTTGGATCTCAACGGGCACGAATTCACGATCATCGGCGTGGCCCCGCGCGGCTTCGAGGGCATGATCGCGGGCTTCGCGCCGGACTTTTGGGCGCCCATCACCATGGCCGACGCGTTGGGTGCGTTTCCCGGGCTGCTGACCCGCGGCGCTGCACGCGGGCTGTTTCTCATCGGGCGGCTGGCGCCCGGCGCCAGCCGCGGCGCGGCCGCGCAGGACGCCGACCGGCTCGCGCGCCAGCTCGACCGGCTGCATCCGGATACCGACAACAACTTGGATGCAACGGCGCTCGCGAGCGGGGCGCTGCCGGCGATCCTGCGCACCGACTTGGGAGCGCTGGGCGCGCTGCTATTGGCGGCCGTGGGGCTGGTGCTGCTGGTCGCTTGCGCCAACGCCGCGAATCTACAACTGGCACAAGCCTACGCACGACGGCGGGAATGGGCCGTGCGCGCGGCGCTCGGGGCGAGCCGCGGGCGCATCATGCGGCTGATGCTGACCGAGAGCGTGCTGCTGGCGCTGGCGGCCGGAGGGCTGGGCGTGCTGCTGGCGATCTGGCTGACGCCGGGGCTGCGCGCCCTGATTCCGGCATCGTTTTCGTTCGCGCCGAATCTGGCGCCGGATTGGCGCGTGTTCGCATATGCCCTGGCGCTGGCGGTGGCGGCCGGGCTGATTTTCGGCTTGGCGCCGGCGCTGGGGGCGGGACGGGCCAGCGTCATCGAGGACTTGAAGCCGGGCACGCCAGGGGCGGGAACGGCGCGGAGCCGGCTGCGCGGGTTTATGGCGGCCGGACAGCTAACCGTGAGTCTGGTGGTGCTCGCGGCCGCCGGCTTGTGCCTGCGCGGGATGCAGCGCGCCGAGAGGCTCGACCCCGGGTTCGATGCCGATCATCTCCTGGCCGTCAGCTTCAATCTCGCGCCCTACGGGTATCAAGCGGAGCAAGGCCGCGCGATGCTGCGCGAGTATGTGGCGCGGGCGGCGCGCCTGCCGGGGGTGCGCGCCGCCGCGCTGACCGACCACTTGCCGCTCGGCATCGAGGACGACACGGTGACCATCCAGGTGGCCGGCGTGGCGCCGCCGCCGGGGCAGCCGGGTTTTGCGATCGACGACGCCGAGGTTGGGCCGGGCTATTTCCGCGCCAGCGGCACGCCGCTGTTACGCGGGCGCGACTTCCGCGAGGCCGATGTGACCGCGGGCGACCGAATCGCGGTAGTCAACGCGACCCTGGCGCGGCGCTTCTGGCCGCGCGGCGACGCCCTCGGCGCGCAGTTCTACACAGGCTCAGGAGGGCAGCGGCAGGCCTGGCGCATCGTGGGCATCGCGGCGGACGGCAAGTACCGCAGCTTGCAGGAGCCGCCGACGCCGTTCCTGTACCGCCTGCACGAGCCGGAGACGCGGGCGACGGTGCTGCTGCGCAGCACGGGTTCGCCGGCGGCGCTCTCAAGCGCCGCGCGCGCGCTCGCGCGCGCTCTCGATTCGCGGCTGGCGCCGGCGATCGAGACCATGCGCGAGCACCTGGCGCCGCAGTCTTTCGCCTCGCGGCTGAGCGGCGTCCTGTTTTTGGGTTTCGGGGTGCTGGCGCTGGCATTGGCGCTGATCGGGCTCTACGGCGTCATCGCCTATGCGGCGGGGCAGCGCACGCGCGAATTTGGGCTGCGGCTGGCGCTGGGCGCGCGGCCTGCGGATCTGGCGCGCCTGGTGCTGCGCCAGGGTCTGCGGCTGGCGGCGGCGGGGTTGGGCGCGGGCTTGGCGGCGGCGCTCCTGCTGGCGCGGCTGCTGCGCGGCCTGCTGTTCGGCGTGAGCACGGCGGATCCGCTGGTGCTCGGCGCCGCGATTGTCTTGCTGGGAGCGCTGGCGCTGGCCGCGGCATGGATACCGGCGCGCCGGGTCAGCAGGGTGGATCCGGCGCAGGCGCTGCGGAGCGAGTGACGAGGCGCGGGCGGCGCGCGCCGCGGGCCGCGCCCGGGGCCGGCTCGTTGGCGGCGGCAGGCGCGGCGCCGGGCGCGGCGGGCGCGCGCACGAGCAGGGCGAAGCGGGGGAAGCGGAAGCGCGCGGCGGTCTCGTCAATGACGTTGACCTGGCAGACGTAGAGGCCCGGCGGCAGCTTGGCGAGCGGCACGTCGAGCTCGAAGACCGCAGCCTGGCGGCGCGGGTCGTTGACGCCGCGGCGGACGACCTCGGCGCTCTGGTAGCGCACGAGGCCGTCGCGCAAGAACTCGACATTCGAGCGCAGCTCGGCGGGCGCGCGGCGGCGGCCGGCGGCGTCGTACACCTCGAAATAGATGTAGAGATGCTGGTTGGCGGCGAAGACGCGGGTGACGTCGGGGATCACCTGCTTGCCCTTCCAAACCAGCGGATTCTCGCCGCCGCCCGCCTTGACCGCCTCGATGCGGTTGCCGACGAGGAGCGAGCTCATGGGCAGCTCGGCGGCGGCGCCGGGCGCGGCGGGCGCGAACGGGTCGGGCAAATCCAGCGAGGTCTCGAAGCTGCCGATCGTGCCGGTCTGGTTCTCGCGCACGATCATGCGCAAGCGATACCGGCCGGGCAGGAGCACGAAGCCGGTGTCGTACTGCAAATTCTTGCCGCGCAGCTCTCCCGGCGCGAGCTTGAGATTGAGGGTGTGGCGGATCTCGCCGACCTGCTCGCCGTCGGGCGCGCGCACGATGCCGGCGATCTCGAGCGAGGCGGCGCCGAGGCCCTTGCCGCCGCGGAAGGGAATCGCCGCGCCGGGCACGGCGAGCGAGACGGGCACGAACCAGCGGCGGCCGTCGAGGCGGAAGTAGCCGGTGGCGAGATACAGCGGCAAGTCGGTATCGGGCAGCGGGGCATCGAGCTCGTCTTGGATCTGGCGGGCCTTGTCTTCGCGCGTGAAATGGCGGTAGTCCTTGGCGGCGAAGTAGCCGGCGCGGTACTCGAGCTTCACGCCCGGCCGCAAGCACTGGACTTTGATGCGGCGGAAGCGGCCGTCCTCGCGGCGATCCGTGCTGTGATAGCCGAGCACGTAATAGGCTTCGGTGTCTTGCTGCACGCGGGTGAAGACGCGGCCGAAGTCGTTGGTGTCGAGGAAGGCGCGGCCGCCGGTGTCGTTGGCGAGGGTGGTGAGGGTTTCTTGCGAGCTGAAGTTGCCGCCGAGGGCGTTGAGGGTCGCGGCGCCGGAGAAGGCGGCGACGCCGCGCAGGCTGGCGCTCTGCGCCTCGCCGCCCGGCGGCAGCGCTTGCAGGCCGCGAATGTCGAGGGGATAGACGGCGACGTTGTTCTTGACCAGGGCATCGGTGGCGGCGCGCAGGACGGATTGGTTTTCGATGCCGGTGCGGGTGAGGCCGGCGCTGAAATAGACGACCGACTTGCGCTGGTGGATGGCGCCCAGCATTTCGGCGAGGGACTCGAGGGCGGCCAATTCGCGATCGGTGTCGAAGATGTTGTACTCGGTGTCGTCGGGATTGAACGAGCCGCCGGTGTCGGGGGCGCCTTCGGCGCTGCCCGTGCCGCCCGCCTCGAAGCCTTCGCCAGAGGGCGCGTTCAAGGCGGCGAGGACGCGGTCGAGCAAGCCGCGGTCGGCGGTGAAATCGAGGTTGACTTGCAGCGACGTGCCGAGGCTGACGACGGCCACCAAGTCGGCGGGCGCCATTTGCCGGGCCACGTATTGCCGGGCGGCGGCGACGGCGGAGGCGACATCCCCGGGCTGCATCGAGGTCAGATCGAAAAACAGCACGATGAGGCGGCGATCGCGCGCCATCTCCGGCGCCGGCAGGCGCTGCTGCGGCGCCGGCAGCGCGGCGGCGGAAGGCGCGGGCGGCGCGGCCGCGGCTTCCACCAAGGGCGCGGCCGCGGCCTGCTCGTAGTCGAAGGAATCGATGGTTTGCGGCTTGCCGTCCTCGGTGATGCGGAAGTCGTTTTTCGTCAGGCCGCGCACCAGGCGGCCCTCCCGGTCGCGCACGGTGACGTTGACGACCACCAGCGCCGACGTCACCTCGATGTGATACGGCGTCCGCGGCGCTTGCGACTGGGCAGGCGCCGCAGGCGCTTGCGCCAGCGCGGTCATGGCCGCGAATGCCGCCAGCCCCGCCAGGAAGTGGTGGACGGGGCGATAAGCTTCGCAGGGCTTCGTTCTCCCACCCCAAGGCGCGCCGCTGCGCCTTGGGGACCCCGGGTCCGGCTGGCCGGGGCGGATCGGATCCATCCGTGTATTCCTCCCGCCCCTCCCAGCCTGCGGCCTTGCCCTGCTGGCTTTTCCCACCCCAAGGCGCGCCGCTGCGCCTTGGGGGCCCCGGGCTCGCCCCGCTCCGGCGTAGTCAGCTGACAGGGACCCTTCCTGCGGAATTTCGCTGGTCTCCTTCTCAATCTCGGCTGGCGGGATTTTCCGTGGTGGACCCGGGGGCTGCCGCCAATTGCGCGCGCGCAGGATCATCCTCATGGTCAGAAGCGATAGCGCGCCAGCAATTGCATGGCGCGCATCGGCCCGGCGGCGGTGACCTGGCCGAAGGTGGGAGAGTTGACGACGGTATCCACGCCGGTCCATTGCGGCGTGTTGAAGACGTTATTGGCTTCGAGGCGCAGTTCGAGCATGCGGTACTCGCCCAGGGCAATGGTTTTGCTGAGCGCGAAATTGAACACCAGCGAGCCGGGGCCGGGGATGATGTTGCGGCCAGCATCGCCGAATTCGCCGGGCGGCGGGACGGCGAAGGCGGCAGTGTTAAAAAATTCGGCGATGGAGGGAGCCGCGACGGCGAGCGGGCGGCCGGTGAGGTTGGGCCGCAGCGTGCCGTTGGTGCCGCGCGCCACGTCGCCGGGGTTGCCGAGCACGCGCGGGGTGAGCGGGGTGCCGGAGGCGATGGTGAAGTCGCCGCTCCACTGCCATTGGCCGAAGACGCGCGCGGCCCAGGAATCGCCGGCCAGCCAGCGGCGCTCCGGTCCCCAGGGCAGCTCGTAATCGAAGTCGCCCGTTAAGCGCTGGCGCACGTCGAAGCTGGACAAGCCGCGCTCGGCGGCGAGGTCGAGAGGATTCTGCGCGACGACGGTCGCGCCGCCGCCGATGGTGGAGGCGTCGTCAATGGATTTGGCCCAGGTGTAGGTGCCGCCGAGGGCGAAGCCGCCTTGCAGGCGCTTGCGCAGCCGCACCGAGCCGGCATGCAAGATGGAATCGCCGCCCGAGGTCTCCCACAAGAACGCGTCGACGCCGGGCAAGAGCAGGCCGAGCGGGCCGCGGTTCGGCGCGAGCGTCTGATCGAGGTTGGTGCCCTTGCTGCCGGAGTAGTCGAAGTTCAGGAGCAAGGTCGGGCGGAGCTGGCGCTGCAAATCGAGATTCCAGAGCTGCACGTAGCCGAGCCGGTAATTGGGATCGACGGCGAAGCCGTTGGTGATGACGCCGGGCGCGGGCGGAGTGAAGGCGGCGGCCATCGCGACCGGCGCCGCGACGGCGCCGATCACGGTTTGGCTGGTGGCGTAGGGCGGCTGCGCGGCGAGCTGCGTGGCGAGCGAGGCGTAGGCGCCGGTGTTGATATTGATGCCGTAGCCGCCGCGCAGGACGGTATTGCGCAGGGGCGACCAGGCGAAGCCGAAGCGCGGCTCGAAGCCGCCGCGGTCGGGGCGGATCAGGGCGAGCGGCAGGCGGCCGGAGTAGGGGCCGAGGCCGCCGGCGAGCACGGGCGCGACGGCGGCGAGCGCGGAGCTGGACGCGAACTGGAGATCGAGATTCGCGAGGCGGTTGTATTTTTCGGTCAGCGGCGAGACGAATTCATAGCGCAGGCCCCAGTTGAGGGTGAAGTTGCCGCGCGCGCGCCAGTTGTCTTGCGCGAAGAGGTCCCAGGAGTCGCCGCGGAAATACTCGGCGCCGGCGCCGAAGTTGACCGACGCCTGCTGCGCCTCGCCGAGCAGGAAGTCGGCGAAATCGCTGCCGGTGCCGGGCGCGGGCGCGCCATTCACGAGGCGCGCGGTGTAGAGGCCGCTGAAGACGAACGAGCCGCGGGGGTTGGCGTCGGTTTCGGGGTTGACTTGCAGGCGGCGGAAATCGCCGCCGAAGCGCCAGAAATGCTTGCCGTGAAACCAGATCACGAAGTCGCTGAACGAGCCGGTTTGGTTGCGGACGAGCGAGGGGGCGACATCGTTGAGGCTGGTGAAGCTGCTGAAGGCCAGGCCGGGCAGGCCCCAATCGAAGGGGGCGGCGGCGATGCCGGTGATGCCGGCGGCGCCGGCGACGTTTTGCACGAAGGCGTAGAGGTTGGTGGTTTCGACGCGCTGGCGGTTGAAGACGACGCGCATGATGTTGGTGACGCGGCCGGCGCCGCGCACATACCCGACGTTGACGTTGAGGCCGCGCGAGCGAGTGAGGCCGGCGATGGTGGGCAAGGCGTTGGGCTGGGCATCGCGGCTGCCGCTGTAGTTGACGGCCAAGCTGAGGTTGTTGCGCGCGCCGCCGCGGCCGAAACCGGCGGGGGCGGGACCGAAGTTGTGCATCAGGCGCAGCGCCGCCTCGTCGCTGCTAGTCTTGGAAGTCGTCGCGTAATAGAAGTTCTGGGCGGCGCCGGGCAGATTGGGCGCGGGGATGAACGGCAAGAGCGCCTGCGCCACGGGACTGATCGCGGGCACAGCGTCGTTGGCGAGCGGCTGGCCGGTGGCGGGATCGTACAGCACGATCGGCTGGCCGGCGCGGGTGGTGGCGCCGCTGAAGTCGCCGGCGCGCTCGGCAACCGTGGGCACGGTGGAAAAGGCGGTGAAGGGACTGGAGGAGTGATTGCCGGTGACGTTCAAGAAGACGAAGGTCTTGGGGCTGTTGACGAGCTTGGGAATCACCAGCGGACTGCCCACCGCGAAGCCGAAGCGCTGCTGCAAGAAGGCGGGCTTGGGCGCGGGGACGCCGGTCAGGGCGAAGGGCCGGGCATCAAGGGCGGAATCGGCTAGGGAGTAATAGAGCGAGCCATGCGGGCGATTGAAGTCGAAACCGCCGCGGCGGCGGGCGATGAAGATCATGGGTCCGCCGCGGAAGCCGCCGGGGCCGCCGCGGCCGGGCGGGCCGCCGGGGCCGTTCTGGCGAAAGCGGGCGAAGCGGCGCTCGGCGCCGGGGCTGAGCATGCCGGGCTCGGTCTGGCCCATGCGGCCGGCGATGGTGACGGCTTCGGTGGAGGTGTCGGCGGCGCCGTTCAAGCCGGGCACGGCGGCGCCGCCGGCGAGATTGGCGGCGTTGCCTTCTTCGAGATTGCTGAAGCCGGCGCCGCCGCCGGCTTCATTGTCTTGCAGCGTGAGATTTTGCGGTCCGGCGGCGCCCAAATCCGCGCCCGCGCCCGCGCGCGCGGGCGCGCCGGCGGCAGCTTGGAGGCGCGCCAGGAGCGTCATCTCGATGAGCACGCGGCTGCGGCCGGCGGCGACGGCGATGGTTTGGCCGCTGGGGGCGAAGCCGGCGAAGGTGGCCCGCAGCGCGTAGCGGCCGGGGGCGGGCAGATGCAATTCGAAGCTGCCATCGACGCCGGTGGCGGTGATGAAGCGCCGGTGGAGGGCGGCGCTGGCGGCGACGATGGTGACGCCGGGCAGGGGCGTGCGCCCGGAGAGCACCCGTCCGCTGAGGACCACGGGACCCGGCGGCGCTTGCGCGCGCAACGCCGCCGCGCCGCCGTATAGCAGCACGGCCATGCTGAAAATCGTGAACTTTCGCACGAGAACTCCGCTCCCGCTGCGCGCACCGCTGGCAGGCATTACGCCGCGACGCGCGGCGCAGTTACAGGCGGGGCCGAGTCTGCGCCGCGGGGCGCCGGCGCGGGCTGCGGTGCGGCGCGGAGTTCACGATCGTGTAGTGAGGGCAGTGTCGCGAGCAAAGCTGGCAGGCAGGAACGCGTGCCCCCCGATTGGGCGCGAACACGGCGGGGAGGAATGCCTGCGCTGCGATGCGCCCGAGGGGTGGCAGGCTAAGGATGCCTGCGCCACGATGCGCCCGAAGACGCGGTGCGGCTAGAGGTAGCCGCGCGCGGCGGCGCGCCATTTGCCCTGGGTCTTGAGCACGAATTCGATGAGATCGCGGGCGGCGCCGGCGCCGCCGGGGCGGCGCGCCACGAAGTGCGCCAGGGCCAGCACCTCGGGCCGCGCATTGGCCGGGGCGGCGGCCAAGCCGCAGGCGCGCAGCATGGGCAGATCCACGAGGTCGTCCCCCATGCAGCAGGCTTCGGCGGCGGCGACACCGGCTTCGCGCAGGACTTCGGCGAAGGCTTCGCCCTTGCGCTCGATGCCCTGGCGGACGAAGTCCATCTTGAGGTCGCGGGCGCGCGCCGCGAGCGATTGCGAGACGCGCTTGGTGATGACGCCGGTGAGCAGGCCGGCGCGGCGGGCGAGCATGATGCCGATGCCGTCGTGGGCGCTGAAGCCCTTGACTTCGACCAGGCGCTGGGCGGAGAGGGGGAAGTACCAGATGGTGCCGTCGGTGAGGACGCCGTCCACGTCGAACAGCAGGAGGCGGATGCGGCGGGCGCGGGCGCGCGCGTCGCGAGCGAGGATGGGAGCGGAGGGCATGAGGGGCGAATCAGAGCAGTTGCGTGGTCCAGAGATCGTGGAGGTGAATCAAGCCGGCGAGGCGGCCGTCGCCCTCGACGACCAGCAGCGCCGTGATTTTGCGCTGCTCCATGAGGCGCAGCGCGGCGGGGGCGAGCTCGGCGGCGGCGATGGTGACGGGCTGACGGGTCATGTAGGCTTCCGCCGCCATCTCGAGCGCCTGCGCGCCATGGCGTTCGAGCAGGCGGCGGAGGTCGCCATCAGAGATGACGCCGAGGAGGCGGCCGTCGGGGTCGAGCACGGCGGCGACGCCGAAGCCCTTGCGGCTCATTTCATAGAGGACGTCGTGGAGGCGGGCGGCGGCGGGGACGATGGGCAGTTCGTCGCCTTTGTGCATCAGCTCGGCGATAGGGGTGAGGCGCTTGCCCAGGCGGCCGCCGGGATGGAGGGCGGCGAAGCGCTCGGCGCTGAAGCCTTTTTCCTCGGCCAGCGCCATGGCCAGGGCGTCGCCCAGGGCGAGCATGGCGGTGGTCGAGGCAGTGGGCGCCAGGCCCAGGGCGCAGGCTTCCGCTTCGACGCTGACGTCGAGCACGGTGTCGGCGGCGCGCGCCAGCGGCGATTGCGGCGCGCCGGTCATGGCGATCAGCGCCAGGCCCATGCGGCGGATCGGGCCGAGGAGGTCGAGCAACTCTTCGGTGTCGCCGCTATAGGAGAGCGCCAGGACCACGTCGCCGGGCGCGAGCATGCCGAGATCGCCATGGCGGGCTTCGGCGGGATGCAAGAAGAGCGCGGGCGTGCCGGTGGAGCTGAGGGTGGCGGCGATCTTGCGCGCGACCAAGCCGCTCTTGCCCATGCCGCTCACCACCACGCGGCCGGCGCAGGCGTGCATCAGCGCCACCGCGCGGCGGAAGCGGTCGTCCACGCGGGCGATGAGGGCGCGCACGGCGGCGGCTTCGATTTCGAGCACGCGCTTGGCGCTGTCTTCGATCATGGGGGCAGGCCCATGGTAGCACCCGGCGCCGGCCGCGCTCCGGCGCAGGGTGGGCGGGGCGAGCGGCAACGGCGGGTGGATTGGCGGCCGGGAAAGCCCGCCCGGGCGGCGCGAAACGCTCTGGTATATTGAGACTGGAGCGCCGTCGCGGCGCCGCCGTGGTGGGTGTAGCTCAGCTGGTAGAGCGCTGGATTGTGGCTCCAGTGGCCGAGGGTTCAAATCCCTCCACCCACCCCAAGTTTCCCCCGATACGATCCTTACCGCGGTATGGGGAAGATCGACCCGCCCGAGTCCGACGATGCGGGGATGAGCCGCACGCTGACGATCGCCAGCGCGCCGTTCGAAGAGCGGCTGCTGTTCGCGATGCGGCTCCGCGACACGGCGTTCAGTGGTGGGCGGGGCGATAAGCTTCGCAGGGCTTCGTTCTCCCACCCCAAGGCGCGCCGCTGCGCCTTGGGGGCCCCGGGCTCGCCCCGCTCCGGCGTAGTTAGCTGGCAGGGACCCGCCCTGCAAAATTTCGCGGGTCTCCCCCTCGATCTCGGCTGGCTGGATTTTCAGGGGTGGACTCGGGGGCTGCCGCCAAAGGCGTTTTGCGGAACCTGCCGCTGGGCAGCGAGGTCGCGATCGATGAACCGGCGGGGGCGTTCACGCTGCACCGCGACACCGGCCGCGCCGCGGTCTTTCTCGCGGGCGGAATTGGCGTCACGCCGTTCCGGAGCATGATCCGCCAAGCCGAGCACGACGGGGTCGCGCGGCGGCTGTACCTCTTCTATTCGAATCGCAGGCCCGAGGACGCGGCCTTTCTCGATGAGTTCCGCGAGATGGCGGCCGGGAACGGCGAGTTCAAGTTCGTGCCGACGGTGACGCAAGCCTGGCGTTCGGGCTGCGAATGGCAAGGGGAAACGCGCTATATCGCGCCGGAACTCATCGTCCGGCACGTGGGCGCGCTGCAGGGCCCGATGTATTACCTTGCCGGCCCGCCCGCGATGGTCCAAAGCTTGATCCAAGAGCGGGTGGATGCGGGCGTGAAGTTCCTGGACGGGGTGCTGGCGACGGGGCGACCGGTGCTGATCCACCGCAAGGGCAAGCTGCTGCGGATTGTGGCCGAGCCGGCGCCGGACCGGCTGCAGCGGCTGAAACGGCGGCCGCGGCTGCTGCGGGGCGACCCCGAATAGATCGTCCATCTCGACTGGTCGCGGTATTGGAAGCCGCGGCGATGATTCACCTCGACACGCACGTCTTGGCGTGGCTGGCGGCGGGCGAGGCCGCGCGACTGAGCCCGGCGGCGCGGCGGCTGATCGCGAGCGAACCACTGGCGGCATCCCCGATGGCGGTATTGGAGCTGCAGTTCTTGCACGAAATCGGGCGTCTGGCGGAGAACGCCGCATCCATCATGGCGGCCTTGGGCGATGATCTGGGCGTCACGATTGCCGATCTATCCTTTGCGGCGGCGGTGGCGGAAGCGCGCGAGGAGTCTTGGACGCGCAATCCCTTCGATCGTTTGATCGTGGCCAGCGCCCGCGCGGCGGGCGCGCGGCTGGTGAGCAAGGATCCGTTCATCCGCCGGCATTTCGCGGATGCGATCTGGTGACGGGCGGCGCCGAGGGCTGGCCACCTACGCCTGGTGATGCTAGGCCAGAGCCCAGGGGGGCGCAGGGTCAGGAGGCTTGGCCGACGGCGGCGGGCTTTTTCTCGAAGCGGCGGGCGTTGATGCCGGCGAAGTGCGCCCACTTGAGCGGCAGGTCGTCGCGGGCGAAGATCGCCGCCACCGGGCAGACGGCGACGCAAGCGCCGCAATCGATACACTCGGCGGGATCGATGTAGAGCTGGGTCTCGCCGGCGAAGTCCGGCTCGCTCTGGGTGGGATGAATGCAATCCACCGGGCAGGCCTCGACGCATGCTCCGTCTTTGACGCCGATACACGGTTCCGCGATCACGTATGCCATGACAATGCCACTCCTACGCCTTAAGTATTCGGTCGCGGGCGGCGGCCGGCGATGACATTTGTCAGGCGGGCAGGGCGGGGCAAAAAGGCGTCGGGCGCCGGCAGAGGCGGGCCGCCGGATGGCGCGGCGTTTGCACGGAGCGAGGCGAGTATGTTGCGATCGCTCACCCTGGCCGCCACCGTCGCGCTGATGGCCGCGCTTACCGTCGGGATCGGCATTGCCGCCGTGGAACTCGTAATCGCCGGACTCGAACGCGAACTGCGGCACAGGCAGCGGTAAAAGCAGGCACGCCGGGACATTACGCAAAGATGTTGCGCTTTTAGGGAACGGCGCGACCTGACGGCCTTTGGGCGAAACGACAGTTCCGCGAGGCAAGGGCTCCGGGCGCAAATGCAGCACGACATGAGCGATGTTCGGACGGCGGGCGAGGCACCGCGGCGCGGCCGAACCCACCCGCAATGAGGCAAATGCCCCAGTGCCTGGGGCAATTGACCCATAATCCGCACGAGCGCGAGCTGTTCCAAGGTGCGACCACGGCCGCGCGACGACGGCCGAAGGCGCGGCCTTACGGCGCGAAGCGCCCGCGCGCCGCGGCGGGACCGTCCGGCGGCCGACTGGCCAACGATGTGCAGCTACCCAATATGGGCCGAGATGATACAATCCAACGCGATCGCGCTGCATTCCATCTCGCCGGGAGCCATCTCGACGACGGCGGCGGCCGCCGCGGATGAGCTCCCTCAACTCAACAACAGGCCCGGCGCGAGTGAAACCGCGGCGCAGGCGAAGGGCGAGACGGGTACAAGGGCGCGGCTGGACGAAGCCCTCGAGCAGTCGTTTCCGGCGAGCGATCCGCCTCACGGCTGGACGCGCATCGGGCCGCCGCGGCGGCGCGGCGCGCGGGAAGCGGTAGAAGGTTCTGTCGTAAACAATCCCCAAGGAGGTTTTGCATGAAGAAAGTTGCTATGACGTTATGCATGCTGGCGGCGTGCGCGGTCTGGGCCGGCGCGCAGACGCATGCGCGCGCGCGGCGGTTCTCCGGGCAGATCATGGATAGCCAATGCGCGACGCAGGGCAATCACAACGCCGGTTTCAAGATGACCGGCACGCACACGCGCAAGGACTGCACTTTGGCGTGCGTCAAGGCGGGGGGTCAATTCGTGCTCTACAACGCGCGCACGAAGACCACCTACAAACTGGACAATCAGGATGAGCCGCGCGCCTACGCGGGCGACAACGTCCGGGTGCTGGGAACCTACGATCCGGCGACGCAAACGATTCACGTCGAGAAGATTTCGCGGGTGCGATAGCGAGTCACACCCAGCCGGCCTGGAGGCGTGCCGCCAGGCCGGCGCTTTTTTGCGGAGGTGGCGCCATGAGTGCGATCGCGCCGGGTGCAGAGCAGGACGGGCAGCGGGAGAGGCGGCGGCGCTGGCTGCCGGCGGCGGTGGTCGCGGGTGTGCTGATCGCGGCGGCAGCGACGTTCTTGTTGTCGTTCAATATCAGCGCCCTGCCCGCGCCGGGCGGGCTCGAGACCGCATTGGCCACCGCCGGCAAGCACTGGTTCATCGGCCGCGCGGCGGGCGACGCGCCGCCGGCGCCGCCTGACGATGCCGCGAACCGCGCGGCGGGGCAGTCGCTATTCGGGATGGCGTGCGCGAACTGCCATGGGCAGGACGGCCGCACAGCGGCGCCGATCGGGCAGGCGATGTATCCGCGCGCGACCGATCTCGGCGCGAGCGCGACGCAAGACTTTTCGAACCGCGAACTCTTTTGGATCATCAAGAACGGCATCCGGCTCACCGGCATGCCCGGCTTCGCCCACATCAATTCCGACCAGGAGATTTGGCAGCTCACCTATTTCGTGCGCAGTCTGGGGCGAGCGCCGGGCAAGGCCGCCGGCATGCCGCCGAAGGCCGCAGCGAGGCGGCAGCGTTAGAGCAGAAGCTTCAAGCAGGAAGGAGAGGTCGTGTCCCAACAGGATCAGGTTTATGTAGCAGCAACGCGCGAGACCGCGGCCAAGCGCCGGACGCTGGCCCCGAAGCCGGCGGAGGCTTTTCGAGCGTTCAGCCAAAGCGTTTTCGCCGACGGCGCGTTACCGGGCAAGGTCAAGCAACTGGTCGCGGTGGCGGTGGCGCACGTTACGCAATGCCCGTATTGCATTCGCAGCCATACCAAACACGCGTTGGAGGCGGGCAACTCACCGCAGGAGATCATGGAGGCGATCTGGGTCGCCGCCGAGATGCGCGCCGGCGGCGCCTATGCGCACTCGACGCTGGCGCTGGACGAGATCGATCACTTCGGCGATTCCGGCCGCGGCTGAGCCTGGCGCGGGGGCGCGGTGCGGGGCGAGCGGCGGCGGCGCTTCCACCAAAACAGCGGCCGCGCCAGCAGCCGCAGCAGGCGCTGACGGGCGAGATAGCGGCGGGACGCGAACGTGCGCGGCGCCAGGTAGATGGTGTCGCCGGGCTGCACAATCAGGCTGACCTCTATGTTGGGCGCGAGGTCTAGGGGGATCTTGTTCTTGCGGCAGGCTTCGTAGACATGGGCGAAGACCTCGTGCATGGCGGCGGGGTCGGGCGGCGGAGCGGCTTGCATTTGCGAGCCGGCGGTGGGGCGAAAGATGCAGACGGTGGGGAAGGCGCCGAGGCTGGTGATGTAATCGATGGCGCGGTGGGTATCGTCCAGCGGCTCGATGCCGGCGATGATTTCGCCCGAGCAGCTCCCCCGAGTCAACTTCTTGGCCAGGTACTCGTGCGCGCGAAAGAAGGCCGCTTGCCCGAGCAGAGAGTGTTTGCCGGGCAGCAGGCGGGCGAAATATTCCGGGTTGTGGAATTCGTAGCAGATGCTGAAGCGGTCGGCCCCCAAACCGATGAGCCGGTCGTACTGCGCGAGGTCGCGAGCGGGCATAAGCTGGAGACCGACGAGAGCGCCGACGCGCGTCTTGATGGCCGTGAGGTAGCCCGCGGCGCGGGCGAGGTCGCAGCCCGACTGATAGCCGGAGTAGGCGTTTGGCGGCGGCCGCGACCTCGACGACGTCCTCCACGTGCTTTTCCGCCACTTCGTTGACGCCGACATTGAGGCCGGTGGTGCAGAATTTGCAATTCAGCGAAGGCGAGTGATACCTGAAGCCGCGGGAGTTCGAGATATAGATCGCCAGGTAGGTGCCCTGCAGGACCCCGATGCGGTGCATGGGGACGCCGCGCGCGGTGAGCTGGGAATCTCACGGGGCTTCCGGCCGCCGGTTGACGATCGACCGCCGGCGTTTGGGAGGCAGGCGCCGAGACCCGGTGTTCGGAACGGCGCGGCGGCGCGGCGCACCGCCCCACAGCGCACGGCTCGAAGCTCGTGAGCCACGGCTCAGGCGGCGCGAGCCACGGATCTGGGTTCGCCAGCCACGGCCGACGTTTCGGGCTCTCGGTCCCATACGCGTAGGCGCGACGCTCAAGGCCCTCGGTGGGTCGTGCGTTGGCGCGGTTACGGCCGGCGGGCGGCGGGACGGGGGCGGCGCTAGATCAGGCCGCGGCGGGCGGCCTGGACCACGGCTTCGAGCCGGGAGCGCGTGTGCAGCTTTTGATTGACGTGATGGAGATGGTTGCGCAGCGTATGGCCGGTGATCTGCAATTCCGCCGCGATGGACTGCGGTGATTTCCCGTCGGCCAGGCAGCGCAACACCTTACATTCTTGAGCGGTCAATTGCAGGACCGGGCCCGGCGCCGGGGAGGGATCGGGCAAAGAGACAATTTGATGCGCCAACTTCACGAAGCGCTGAGCCAGCTCGTCGCGAACTTTGCGCTCCCCGATGTCGCGGGCCAGGTGAAGGATCAGGCGGCGGCCGGTGCGCCGCTCGCGGGCGCTGAAAATCGAGACGTGCACCCAGGCGCGCTTGCCGGAGCGGAGCACGACCTCCATTTCATAATCGGGAACTTTACGGCAGCGGACGCTGCACTCGATCACCTGGCAGTTGGCGAGGCAGACAGGGGTGCCGAAGGAGTCGCGGCCCTTGAAGATCGGCGCGCACGGCTTGCCGACGACCTCGGCGGCGCGGTAGCCGAATAGCTCTTCGGCGGCGCGGTTCCAGCAGCGGATCATGCCGCGGTCGTCCACGACATAGGCGGCACCGGCCGCGTTCTCGAGCAATTCGTTCAGATCGAGCTCCGGACCGCGCAGGTACCCATGGTTTTCAGCCCGTACCGCCTCGGGATGGCGCATGCCGGATTTCACGTGCAATTTCGCTGCCGTGCGGACACGACCGGACTCCGGAGTTTTGGCCGCCAGCCGCTACGCCGCCCGGCGCGGCAGCACGACGCGCGGGATGCGCTCCATGGGCGCGATGTCGCGGCGGATGACTTCCTCCTGCGCGGTTTCCCCGACGCCGGGTCCGGGTTCGTTTTGCCAGTTGGCGGGATCCTCGGGACGATTGTCGGCGGTGTGCACGAGCTCGCCGGAGATGGGCGGCGCGATGGTCATGGGCACGGTATGGCGCAGAACCATCTTGTCGTGATGAGATTCACGAGGCCAGGCGACGCGATAGGGAGCTTGCTTGACGCCGGGAACGGTGAAGGGAACTGCTGGGGGAGAGACTTTCATTGGGCTGCCTCCGTTACGCGGGCGCGATCGCGATTGGAAAGACCGCGCGCGCAATATGGATCACATTGTGATTCAGCATGTGGAGTTCCGTCCGGCGCCATGGCCCTTGGGCGGCCGGCGCGGCTGCGGGCGTTCAGGCGCGGGGCGGGATGCGCAAATTGACCCAGCCACCGGGGCAAACAGCCCAGGAGTTGGCGCGGGGCTCTCGAACCGTCGGAGGCGGCGCTACCGGCCGGCGCGCGCGGCCGAGGACGGCGGATGGACAAGCCGCGCCCTCCTTCGGGCGCGAACCGAGCGACGCGGGCCCCGGCAGGCGGAGCCCGAAGCGGAAGCGATCTGCAGAGCCGCCGCGCGGCAAGGAGCCGAACTGGACCTGGCGGACCGCCGCCGGCGGTCAGCTTTTCGAGGTTCAGCCGGGGCGCAAGGCGGGAACGCCATCGGCGGCAGTGAAGAGCGGCGCGGGGTTGGCGGCGCCGGCTTGCCGGCTCGCCCAAAGCAGCAGGCGCTCCATGCCGTCACGATCGAAGCCTTGGAGGACAAGGCGGATGATTCCATCGGGATCCACGGCGAAGATCGAGGGCACGTGCGTCAGGCCGTAGGCGCGCCTGGCGAGGTAGGTTCCAGGCGGATCCAGCAGGATGGGAAAAGCGGCGCCGGTGCGGCGCACGAATTCGGACGCGGCGCCCGCGGTGTCCTGTGAAATGCCGAACACCGGCACGGCGGGGACGCGCTGGGCAAGCCGGGCGAGATACGGAAACGTAAACTGGCAGACCGGACAAGAGGTCTTGAAGAAGGCGAGAACGACGGCTTGGGAGCGCGCGGAGGCAAGGGAAAACGAGCCTCCGTCCAAACGGGCGAGCGTGAAGCCGGGCGCGGGCAGACCGGCAGCCAGTGCAGCCATACCTTCATTTTGCCTTGAAGGCGGGACAACTGGGGCATATTGCGCCGCGCTGCGCGCGAGCGCCCATCGCCCCGGGCCGGCGGACGCGTCCGGCGGCCGGTGCAATACAAAGGCCATCGAGTTGCTCCATTCAGATCGGCGAGGGGAGGGCTTTTTGACGAGTCTCGATGTTTTCGAAGCCCTGGGCTTGGAATTGATGTGCCCATTGTGCGGCCGCTGCTACCGGCTGCCGCTCGCGTCTTTGGGCATCTCGCGGCACGTGCTGCACGAGGGATGCCTGGCGGGCGACGAATTGGGCCCCACGTCCGTTTATTACGGGCACCTGATCGACGCGCGGCTGCTGGACGAACTGCGCTCGGCTTGGAGACGGCTGGAGGAGGAGGCCGCGAACGTGGGCGGGCGGATTGTGTCTCTCAGCGATGGCGGCAGCGGCGATGCAAGCCCGGAGCGCGCGCAGCAGCCGCGAGGGAGGGGCGTTGGCAGCAGGCGTGCAGCAGACAAGAGTGGGTGGCAAGCGACGGCTTGGGCCCGAGGAGGTAGAGAAATGGCATTTGGTTCGTTGCTGCGCCGCGATACCGACCCGTGGTTTCGCGAGCTGATGGATTTCCGCAAGACGTTCGACGAGCTTTTCGGACGCGCGCTCTCACGGCCGAGCGAAGGCTGGCTGACCGACGGCACCTGGGTGCCGCCTGTGGAATCGTATGTCGAGAAGGGCACGCTGCACGTTCGCATGCCGATGCCCGACATCGATCCCAAGGACGTCACCGTCGAGGTGCGCGGCAACCAGTTGCGCGTGGCCGGCGAGGCACGGCAGCAGAAGGAAGCGCCGGACCGCAACTATCTGACACGGGAATTTTCCTACCAAGGCTTTGAACGCGTGGTCACGCTGCCCGAGGGCGTGAAGACCGAGGCGCTCACGGCCAATTACACGAAGGGCATGATCGAGGTCACGGCACCGGTCGCGGAGAAGGCGATGCCGCGCAAGATCGAGATCAAGACCGGCGAAGCGAGCAAGCAAATCGCGGCGTAACGCGGAAGGGAGGAAAGCTCCCACGAGCGGCTCGCGTCGTCCGAGAGGGCGGAGGGCGAGAGGTGGAGAGGCGAGAGGGGCCGACGAACTGCGGCGAACTTCGCTCTCCACCTGTCACCCTCCGCCCTCTTGCTGATCGAGGCCGGACGGCTCGCAAGCGGCCGGGACGCTAAGGCATCCCATTGATTGCCGGCGCGGCATCGAAACTGCAGCAGCGGCGCGGGAAGCCAACCAAAAATCCTAGGGATGAAACATGCCCCCCGATACACTCCAGCATCTTCTTATCGTCAGCGCCCACTTTTCGAAGGTGCCGCTCGCATTGCGCGAACGCCTGGCCTTGGGAGATCAAGATCCGCATCCCGCCGCGCTGCTGGCCCGGATGCCGGGGATCGAAGAAGCGATGTGGCTGGAAGCCTTCGACCGCGTGGCCGCGGTGCTGCTGGCCGAAGACGAGCTGCAGGCGCGGCGCAGCCTGGCGCGGCTCTGGGATCCGCGCGCGTTGGCGGCGGGGCCGGCAACGCTGGGGGCGAGCTGCGAGCGTTGCGCGATTTACCGGGGCGAGGCGGCGCGGCATCACTTGCTAGGGAGCCTGGCGTGGCTGGATGCGGCTTTTCCCGGCTCGCTGTATTTGCGACGGGAGTTTCGCGAAGCCTGGCGCATGAGCTGGCAGAGCGGGGGCATGAAGGCGAAGCTGGACTTGCTCTGCCGGGAAGTGGGCAGCCTGGCGGAGACATTGGTCCCCGATCCCGCGGCAGGGTACTGGCCGGCGGCGGCCGAGAGCCGGATAGCGCCGGCGGAAGCGGCGCCGGCCGCGCTGGCGGTCGCGCGGGCGCATTTGGCGCCGCTGCCGGGCCGCAGAGCGCTGGTGCTGGGGACCGGCAGTTTGGCGGCGCGCTTGGCGCGGGCGCTGCACGCCGCCGGCGCGCGCGTGGCGATTCCGGGGGTGCACAGCGTCGCGGCTCGCGATCTGGCGCAATCGCTCGGCGCCGAATGGGCGACGATGAGCGAACTGGCGGCGCGGCCCCGGGCTTACGATGTGGTGCTGAATGCGGCGGCGGATCGTCATCGTTGGGGATTTTCGGGGCCTTTGCAGGCGCCCTTGATGCTCGATTTCGCGTTTCCGCGGGCGCTCGCGCGGGAAGGCGCGGCGGGCACGCTTTTCTATGACGTGGACGATCTCGCCCGGCAGGCGCGCGCGCTCGCCCAGGGCGGGCATCTGGCGCCTTTGCGCCGCCCGGCGACGGCGCTGCCCGCGTCCGCGCAGCGCCCGCTGATGCCGGCGCCGGTTCGCGCGCCGGAGGCGGAATTGGCGGCCGTCTCCGCCGCCTAGATCGGCGGGGGCATGCTGTGGCGGCGGCTTGCGGGCGAGACCGCGATGCGCCAGCGGCCGCCGAGGTGCGCGCCGCTGCCGGGCGAAGGCGCAGCACCGCGGCGTCTGCGGTTGCAGTAAGCGAGCGACTTCGGGGCTAGGGCTCCGGGCGAGTTCTTCGCGCCCGGCTCGGCCGAATTGCCGGCGACCTAAGGGTTGGCGTCTTGCCGCTCGGAATCTTGCAGGCCGTGCTTCTTGATCGCGTAGCGGATCGTGTCGCGGCTGATATCGAGCAAGCGGGCAGCGCGGCTCTGGTTGCCCTGCGTCTGGCGGAGGGCCTCGATCACCAAGTGCTTTTCGATCTCCTCGAGCGAGGTGCCGCCGGCGGGAATGCGAAGATCGGGCAGGAAGCGCCCGTTCGGCAGTCTGCGCCACTGCCCCGGCGTATTGGCTTGGTCTTCGCGGTCGGGAAACGCGGCAGCGGCCATGAAGAGCCGGCTCTTGGGCGCGAAGGGCAAGCAGTCGGCCTGAATCCGCGGCGTGTCTTCCAAAATCATGGCGCGCTGAATGGCATTGCGGAGCTCGCGCACGTTGCCGGGCCAGGAATAGCTCTCCATCAACGCGGCGGCTTCGGGGGTGACCCCCTCGATGTGCTTGCCGAAGCGGCGATTGAACTGCTCGATGAAGAACGCGGTGAGGATGGGGATGTCCTCTTTGTGGCTGCGCAGGGGCGGGATGAAGACGGGGATCACCATCAGGCGGTAGTACAAATCCTGGCGGAAGCGGCCTGCCGCGACTTCATCCTCCAGGTTGCGATTGGAGGCGGCGACGACGCGCACGTCCACGCGGATGTCGCGCACGCCGCCGAGACGGCGGATGGACTGGTCTTCGAGCGTGCGCAGCAGCTTGCTTTGCAAGGCCAGCGGCAGTTCGCCGATTTCGTCGAGGAAGATGGTGCCCCCGGCGGCAATTTCGAACAAGCCCTTTTTCATCGCCTTGGCGTCGGTAAAGGCGCCTTTTTCGTGGCCGAAGAGTTCGGCTTCCAACAGGTTTTCGGGGATGGCGGAGCAGTTGACGGGCACGTAGGGGCCGTCGCGGCGCGGCGATTCCTGGTGGAGGATGCGGGCGATCAGATCCTTGCCGGTGCCGCTCTCGCCTTGCAGCAGCAATGCATTGGCGGGGCTGGCGGCGGCGCGGAGCACGAATTCGATGAGCTGCCGGGCCGCGGGCGACTTGCCGATGAACTCCGGACGCTCCATGCCGCGCTGCGCCTGGTCGCGCAAGTTGGCCACCTGCGCGCGCAATTGACTGGCTTCCAGGGCGTTGCCGATGGTGAGGCGCAGTTCATCGAGGTTGACGGGTTTGCAGAGGTAGTCGTACGCGCCGAGCCGGAGCGCGGTCTTGACGTCTTCGACCTGGGGATCGGCGGTGATCATGATCACCGGGCCGCTGAAGTCTTCCTTGGGGAGCTGGCGCAAGAGCTCGACGCCGTTGCCGTCGGGCAACTTGATATCGAGAAGCGCCAGATCGGGTGGGTCGGAATGGAACTTCTCCGTGGCTTCGGCGCAGGTTGCCGCCTGCGCGGGATCGTAGCCCCATTCCTCGAGCTTGCGCGCCAGCGACCAGCGCAGCAGCTTTTCGTCATCAATGATGAGAATGCGCGGTTTCATCGGTTTGCGTCGGGGTCGCCAGCGGCAAGAAGATGGTGAACGTGCTGCCGCGGCCGACCTGGCTGCGCACCTCGATCCGGCCGCCGTGCATTTCGGCGATGCGCCGGCACATGGGCAGACCGAGGCCGTTGCCTCTTTCCCCTTTAGTGGTGAAGAATGGCCGGAAGATTTGCGTCAACTGTGCGGCGGGGATGCCGGAGCCGTTGTCGCGGACTTCGATTTTGGCGGCGGCGGCCGGCGCCGCGGCCACGGCGGTGGAAATCTCCACCCGGCCCTGATCGGGCGCGGCCTCGATGGCGTTGAGCACCAGATTGGCGACCATGCGCTCGACCTGTTCCGGATCGTGACGCAGCGGCGGCAGACTGCCGGGCGTGAGCGTGACGCGCACGCCGCGAAGCTTGGCCCCGAGCGCCGCCAAATGCACCGCCCGAGCCACAGCCAAGTTGAGATTGCCGAGCTCCATCTGCGGCGGCCGAGGACGGGCGTAATGCAAGAGATCGTCCACGATGCCGCGGATGCGCTCGACCTGCTGGCGGATTTCGGCCATGATCTCCTGCCCGCCGCCGAATTGGCCCGCCAAGACCTCGAGGGCGGCGGCGATGCCGGCCAAGGGATTCTTGATCTCGTGGGCGAGGCCGGCGGCGATTTCGCCGAGGTTGGCGAGATGTTCGGCTTGCGCCAGCTCCAGGTCATGGACGCGATTCAATGCGGCTTCGGCACGCTTGCGCTCGGAAATGTCGCGAACGGCGGCCGTGATTAACAGGTGCTCGTCAATCCGCAGGGGGCTGAGGCTGACCTCGACGGGGATTTCCGAGCCATCCTTGCGCCGGGCCGCCAATTCGAGGCCGCTGCCCATGGGCCGCGCCTTCGGCGCGTGCGAGTAAGCGGCGCGGTGGTCGCGATGCACCGCGTGGAACCGAGCCGGGATAAGCGCCTCGACGGGCAAGCCTTGCAGTTCGTGAGCGGTGTAGCCGAACATCTGCTCCGTGCGGCGATTGGCGAGAGCGATGCTGCCTTGTTCGTCCACGATGATCATGGCGTCCGGGGCGGACTCCAACAGAGCGCGAAACTTGGCTTCGCTGCGCCGAAGGGCATCTTCCGCCTGCCGGTGCGCGGTGACGTCGGTATTCGACTGCACGATGCCGATAGGATTGCCCGCCGCGTCATGCTTTAAAACCCATCGGCTGTTCACAATGAGCGTGGAACCGTCGCGGCGCGTGTGCTCCAGCTCGCCTTCCCACTCTCCGGCTTCGAGAATGGCCGCCTCAATCTGCGCGACCGGTTTCGGGTACTTGCTCTTGAGCAAAGTCTGGATCGGCTGGCCCAGGGCTTCCCCTTTGGACCAGCCATAAAGGCGCTCGGCGCTGCGGTTCCAATAGCGGACAACACCGTTCAAGTCGCGGACGAGAATCGCGTCGCGGGCCAGGTCCAGAAGTTGCGCTTGTTCTTCAACGGTATCCAGGTTCAGGTTTTCTGGCGCCTCCATACGGCCAACTCTAGTTTTCTCCTTTCGACGGCGCCACCGGGACGCCAGCACGCATGGGGCCTAATGCCCACTTCAGCGTAATTCGCCCACTCTTTCGCAGCGGATCCGGCCGGGAATTGGGGAAATTAACCCGTGATCGCGTCATTCTACGCAAAAAAGCTGGTCCTTCGAGCGTGGCTAGGGGATCGCCCGCTCCCTTCCTGCTGGCGTGCGGCGTGCAGGCGAATTTGCAGGGGTCGGCCATGAAACCTGCCAATTCAATTTCGATTCATCGCGTCACCGTCAAAAACATCCTGGCGATGACCGACTTCTCCCCCACCTCCGCGCCGGTATTGCCCTACGCCGCCAACTGGGCGCGGCGTTTCGGAGCGACGGTTCATATCGCCCACTTTATTCGTCCGACCTCGTATGCGATGGCGGGCGATGCTTACGGCTTGCTGATCGAGAATCTTTGGAAGATGGGACGGGAGAACCTTGCCGCTTTGGAAGCCAGCGACGTCTTGCGCGGCGTTCCGCACACGACCTTTCTGGATTCAGGCGAGATCCTCGACGGTTTGGCGGCGCTCATGAAGGATCGCAACGTGGATCTGATCGTGATGGGCACGGGCAGCCGCCGCGGGCTGGGGAAGGCGTTGATCGGCTCGACGGCGGAGGCGGTCTTTCGCACCGTGACGTGCCCGGTGCTGATGCTGGGACCGAACTTGAGCGCGGCGGCGGAAGAGCCGCGGGAGCCGCGCCGCATTCTGTTCGCGACCGATTTCGGGCCGGCGGCGGATCGGGCCGCTGCCTACGCCTTCGCGCTGGCGGAAGAGGGACAGGCGAATCTGCATTTGCTGCATGTGCTGCCTTCCCGCGAGGACACGCACGACGGCTTCGTGCGTAAAGCGGAAGCGGAGTTGGCCGAGTCGCTCTTGGACGACATGGTGCCGGAAGGCGCCGACCGCTGGTGCGAAATTCAGGCGGTCGTGAAGCACGGCGAACCCGCCCGCGAAATCGTGAATGTGGCGCGCACGATGGGAGCCGACCTGATCGTACTGGGGACGCGCCGGCCGCCGCGGATCGCGCTCTATACCGGCTGGGCCGTCGCCTATCAAGTTCTGGGCATGGCGCCTTGTCCCGTGCTTACGGTGCGGGAAGCGGAAGTCCAAACCCAGACCCATGCCGCCTGAGCCCGTTCCTGCCGAGCTCGAGCGGTGAGGGGAACGGCGCCGGTCCACCTTGGGGGATGGATCGGCGCCGCCTCGGGGGCCAGCCAAGGGACCCGCCGTCGGCGGCGGGCATTCCCGTTTCGCCTTCGGCCTGGGGCCGATGCGAACCGGTGCAAGCGCGCCATGGCCGAGGGCGCGGCGGCGTAATTATTGGCCGCCGGCGCCGCGCTGGGCGGTGAAGTCGCGGCTGAAGCGGCCGCCGCCCATGGTGCCTTTCATGGTGTCGCCGGAGACGGTCGCCTTGTACTGGATATTGAAGGTGCGGCCGTTCGGGGTTTGGACCGAGACCGTCCAGGTCACGTTGTTGCCGTCCACGGTACCGGTGAAGTTGCGATCACCGCGGCGCCCTTTCATCGTGCCTTTGATGTTGGCGCCGTCCTGCGCGATGGTCATGGTCTCGGTCATGGTGCTGCCATTGCGGCCTTGCATACTCAGTTGCCAGGTGCCGGCGACATTGGCCGGTTGATTTTGCGCGGCCAAGGCCAGGCCTAGCATCAAGACCATGCTCGCGGCCGCGATGGACGCGGCGCTGATGTTCAGCAGTTTCCGAGACATCGAATTCTCCTCGTAAAAGACGTTTCCCGCTGGGCGCAAGCGCAGGCCTTGCCACTCTTGCCACCGGGCGTTCAATAGCCAGTACGACGAGCCGAGGCGGTTGGTTTCCGCGGCTGCGGACACGCGGCTGGCCGCGCGTCACGGCAGAGGCAGGCGCGGAGGATCGAGCGGCGGCGAGTTTGGGGTACGCTGAGTGCCATGCGAAATGCCGCTCTCGTTCTGGCGGCGGCGCTGGCCTTGGCTTCCGCCGCTCCCGCCGCCGCTCCGCCTGCCGCTCCGCGTTTTCAAGGCACGACGTGCCCCAGCAACGAGCAGTTGCGGCATTACGAGACGGTAAGTTCGCCGCGGCTGTCGCCGGATGGGCGCTGGGTGGCGTACGTGCAGCGCGAGGGCACGGCGGAGGGCGCGCGTTCGCACATTTGGCTGGCAGCGACAGCGCCGCCGGCGCAAGCGCGGCAGGTGACGCAATCGCCGGCGGCGGAGAAGGCCGGCGAGTCCGATCCGCAATGGATGCCCGATACGTCGGCGCTGCTGTTTCTCGCCAAGCGCGGCGAGCATCGCCAGATTTTCCGGCTGCGCATGGCGATGCCGAGCGGGGATGCCGAGCCGCTGGCGATCACAGTTCCCGTGGCCGGGGCCCAGGCGCCGGTTGCGCTCGATATCAATTCTTTTTTCATTTCCCCCGACGGCCGGTGGATCGCGCTGGTTGCGCGGCCGCCGCAGACGCCGGCCGCGGAGAAGAAGATTAAGGATAAGGACGACCCTGACGTCGTTGGGCAAGACCGGCGGCCGGCGCGGCTGTGGCTTTATTCGTTCCAGGATGGCCAGGTGAAGGCGGTGACCGCAGCCGACCGCCAGGCGCGCTTTGCCGCCTGGGCGCCGGATTCACGGCGGCTGGCGGTGATCACGGCGCCGCCGGGCGATGCCGACGACCTCGGTCCCCAAAATCGGCTGGCGATCGTCACGGTGCCCGATCTTCGGGTCACGCCGCTGCCGCAGGCGCTGGCGAGCGCCGAGACCGCGGCGTTCTCGCCGGATGGCGCGACGCTGGCGCTGGTGGCGCAGAGCGAGCGCGACGTGCCGCCTGGCGTCGGCGCGCTCTGGGTCATGCCCGCGAGCGGCGGCGCGCCGCGCGACCTTACCGATTCGGGCGAATTCAACCTCGCCGGGCGCGAAGCGATTTGGGCAAACGATGGCAGCGCTATCTATATCGGCGCGCAGCGCGGGACCACGGCGGGCTTGGCGCGGGTCGCGGTGACGCATGGCGCGATCCGCTATTGGCCGCAATCGGCGCCGGTGGAGACGAACTTCGCGACCAATCCGCGCCAGACCGGCTGGACTTATGTAGCGCAGGCGAGCGACCGATTGCCGCAGGTGGTCTATGCCGCCAGTCCGGGGGCGGCGGCCGCGGTGCTGAGTGCGGCCAATGCCGATTGGCCCGCGGGCGGCTGGGTGGCGGCGGCGACGATACAGTGGCGCGGGCCGGGCGATTTGCCGATCGAGGGTCTGCTGTATTGGCCGGAGGCGGAGCATTGCGGCGCGGCGACGCCAGTTGGCGGCAAGCTGCCGCTGATTGTCGAGGTGCATGGGGGGCCGACGGGCGCCTTCTTGCAATCGTTTTCGCCGTTCAACCAATGGCTTCTGGCGCAGGGCTGGGCGCTGCTCGAGCCGAACCCGCGCGGCAGCACCGGCTACGGCGCCGCGTTCGTCGCCGCCAACAAGAACGACCTGGGCGATCGCGATTTCGACGACGTCATGGCGGGCGTGGATTGGGCGCTGGCGCACGAGCCGGTGGATGCGCGGCGGCTAGGGCTTTTGGGCTATAGCTATGGCGGCGAGATGGCCGGCTTCGTCGAGGGCAAGACGGACCGCTTCGCGGCGGTCATCTCCGGCGCCCCGGTGATCGATCAGTACAGCGAGTACGGGACCGAAGACGGGTCTTGGTATGACCGTTGGTTTTTCGGGCAGCCTTGGCTGCGCCCGCAGGACGCCTGGCGGCAGTCGCCGCTGGCCTATGCCGCGCATGCCAAGTCGCCGCTGTTGCTGCTGCAAGGGCAGGCGGACACGACCGATCCGCTGGGGCAATCGCAGGAGATGTATCGCGCGCTGCATCAGATGGGCGTGCCGGTGGAGTTGGTGACGTATCCGCGCGAAAATCACGGCACGCTGGCGGGCGGCATTCTCGGCGCGCCCAGCCGGGAGCCGTGGCACGGCTTCGATGCGCGGCAGCGCATCGCCGCCTGGTTCCGCGAGCATTTCAAGGCCCGGGGGCAGGAATCCGGGGCGAAGGAACTGCAGCGCTAGGGGAGGGCGCGGCCAGGGACGAGCGCGGCGAAAGCGGCGCGGAGGTGGACGGGGTCGAGACGGGGGAGCGGCGGCAGGGTGTAAAGCGCCGAGACCCGGCCGTACTGGCGGATGGCGGCTTCGTTTTCCGGATGCGAGGGGCCGTTGAGAATGACGGCGGCCGGCTCGAGATTGCGGGCGCGCAGCGCCGCCAGGCTGAGCAGCGTGTGATTGATGGTGCCGAGGGTGCTGCGGGCGACGAGCACGACGGGAAAGCCGAGCTGGGCGATGAGGTCAATGATCAGGTCGCGCTCATTGAGCGGCACGAGCAGGCCGCCGGCGCCTTCGGCGATGAGCGGGCGGGCGCGATTCCAGGCGGCGGGCACGGCGCAGCGCGCGAGCTCGATGTGAACGCCCTCGGCGGCGGCGGCTAGGTGGGGCGACGCGGGCAGCTTGAGGCAATAGGCTTCCGGGAGCAGGCGGTCGGGCGGAAGGGCGGTCCATTGGGCGACGCTGGCGCGATCGGTGCCGCCCGCCGTGCCCGATTGGATCGGTTTCCAATAACAGCCATCGAGGCCGAGCGCCAGCATGGCGGCGACGACGGTCTTGCCGATGCCGGTGTCGGTGCCGGTGACGAAGAGACCGGCGGATGCCGCAACGTTGGCGAAGGGATTCACGAGGCCAGGGGCGCGCGCAGGGCGGCGGCGAGGGCGGCGGCGAAGCCCTCGACCGCGGCCGCGGTTTGGTTGGCGTGGAGAGTGACGCGCAGGCGGGCGGTATTCTCGGGCACGGTCGGGGGGCGAATGGCGCGGGCATCGTAGCCGGCGCGGGCGAGGGCATCGGCGACCGCCAGCGCGCGGGCATCGGCACCCAGGATCACGGGCACAATCGCAGAGCCTTCGGCATCGGGCCCGGTTTCCAGGCCGGCGGCGCGGAGGCGCCGCCGCAGTTGCCGCGCGAGCTCGAGCACGCGCTCGCGGCGCCAACTTTCGCTCGCGGCCAGCCGCATGGCCTCGAGCACTTGCCGCGCCAGCCAGGGCGGCGGCGCGGTGGCGTAGATAAAGGTGCGGGCGCGGTTGATGAGGTAGTCGCGCAGCACCGCCGAGCCGGCCACCAGCGCTCCAGCCGCGCCCAAAGCCTTGCCGCAGGTGTGGACGGTGGCGAGCACCTGGCCGCGGACGCCGTCGGCGGCGACGGCGCCGGCGCCGCCGGGGCCGCACAGGCCGGTGGCGTGGGCCTCATCCACAATGAGCGCGACCTCGGCGCGCGCGCAGAGCTCGGCCAAAGCGGCCAGCGGCGCGCGGTCGCCCTCCATGCCGTGCACGGACTCGACGATGGCCAGGCGCCTTTGTTCCGCCCGGGGCGGATGCGCGGCGAAGGCCTGCTGCCACGCGGCCAGGTCGTTGTGGGCCACGCGCACGCGCTCGGCGCCGGAAAGGCGCACGCCGTCAATCAGGCTGGCGTGATTGAGCTGGTCGGAAAAGATCAAATCGCCCTTGCCGGCGAGGGCGGCGATGAGGCCGACGTTGGCGGCGTAGCCGGAGGAAAAAAACAGCGCCGCTTCGGCGCCGACGAAGGCGGCGAAGGCTTGCTCCAGCTCGGCAAAAGCAGGATGCTCGCCCCGCACCAGCCGCGCGCTGGCGCCGCCCAACGCCAGGCCGCCCGCAAGCGCGCGCACGGCCGCCTGGCGCAGGGCGGGGTGATCGGCCAGGCCCAGGTAGTCGTTCGAGCAGAAGTCCTCGCCGGCGGGCGGACGGAGGCGGCGGCGGCGGGAAGCGGCCTCGAGCGCGGCCAGTTCGCGCGTCATGCGCGCTTCGAGATCGGCAATGGCGGCGGAAAAGCCGGTCAGCGCGGGCACGGACTGGCCTCCGTGCGCGCCGGCTCGGGTTGCAGTCCCAGTTCGGCCAGCAGCGCGAGATCGGCGGCGGTCTCGGGGTTCGGGGTGGTCAGTAGGCGCTCGCCGGTGAAGATCGAATTCGCGCCGGCATAGAAGCAGAGCGCCTGGCCCTCGGGGGAAAGCGCCAAACGGCCGGCGCTGAGACGCACCTTGGCGTGCGGCATCAGGATGCGCGCGGTGGCGATGGCCCGCACGAACTCGAAGACCGGCACGGGCGGGCGGCCGGCGAGCGGAGTGCCCTCGACCGCAACCAGCGCGTTGATGGGCACGCTCTCGGGCTGCGGGCGCAGACTGGCCAATTGATGCAAGAGGCCGATGCGGTCTTCTTGGCTCTCGCCCATGCCCAAGATGCCGCCGCAGCAGACGGTGATGCCGGCAGCGCGGACGTGAGCCAGCGTCCGCAGCCGGTCTTCATAGGCGCGGGTGCTGATGATCCGGCCGTAGAACTCCGGCGACGTGTCGAGGTTGTGGTTGTAGGCGGTCAGGCCCGCCTGCGCCAGGCGCTGCGCTTGGGCGGCGGTGAGCATGCCCAAGGTGCAGCAAACTTCCAGCCCGAGATCGGCGACGCCGCGCACCATGGCCAAGACGCGCTCGAAGTCCTTGCCTTCGCGCACTTCCCGCCACGCTGCGCCCATGCAAAAGCGCGTGGCGCCGTCGGCCTTGGCCTCGCGCGCCGCCGCGAGGACGGTATCGTGGTCGAGCAGCTTGCCGGCGCCGACGCCGGCGTCATAGTGGGCGCTCTGCGGGCAATAGGCACAGTCCTCGGGGCAGCCGCCGGTCTTGATCGAGAGCAGCCTGCACAACTGCACGTCGCCGCGCGGATGATGCCGGCGGTGAACGGCATGGGCCTGCTCGATCAACTCCAGCAGCGGCATGCGGTAGATGCGCGCCGCTTCGTCGCGGCTGTAATCGCTGCGCTCGCCGCTTCGCATGACAGACTCTTATGATAAGCCGTATGTCTCGATTCCGAAGCGGATGGGGCCGCCTGGCCGCTGCGGCGGCGATGGCGGTCTTACTGTCGGCGGTAGGGGTTGCGGCCATGGGCCCGCCCTTTCAGACGGACGATCCGGACCCGGTGCCGTTTCGGCATTGGGAATTTTATCTGGCGTCCATCGGTTTTCACGACATGGGCCAGACCTTCGCCACGGCACCGCACATCGAGGTGAATTACGGGGCGCTGCCGGGACTACAACTGCACATAATCGCGCCGTTTACGTATTCGAAGGTCAGCGGCGCGCCGGCGGAGTACGGGTACGGCGACACCGAAATCGGCGCCAAGTACCGCTTCGTGAAGGAGACGGCGACGCGCCCGGAGATTGGGACCTTTCCCTTGGTGGAGGCGCCGACCGGGGATGCCGCGCGCGGCCTGGGATCCGGGCACACACAGATCTTCCTGCCGATTTGGGTGCAAAAGAGCTGGGGGCACTGGACCAGCTACGGCGGCACGGGTCTTTGGCGCAATCCCGGCCCCGGCAATAAGAACTGGAATTTCAGCGGCATCGAAGTGCAGCGCGACGCCGGCAAATTCGGCTGGCTGGGCGGAGAAATCTTCCACACCACGGCGGCGCAGATCGGGGGCCAGGGCGGAACGAGCTTCAACATCGGGGGCCAGGTTGACTTCTCCAAGGTCAACCATCTGATCTTTTCCGCAGGGCGCAACCTGACCGGACCGCGGCAGGACCTCTGGTACGTCGCCTATTACGTGACGCTCTGAGCCGGAGCGTGGGAGCGATGTCATGCAGAATCAAGCAAATGCACGCGGCAACCGGCGCGGACCGCGGAAGGGTTTGCTGTAACCCGCCGCCGGCCGGCGTCGTTGGGAAAGGTGTAGGCCAGATACCAGCATGAACAGCGTTCTTCAAACCCGGATGCGGTCGCGCGGCGTGCAGATCGGCATCGTCGTCCTGATCATTATTGTCGGTCTGATCACGCTCGCCTTCACGCGCAAGAGCGCACCGCAATACTTCACGGCCAAGGTGACCAAGGGCGACATCGTCTCCACGGTGCAGGCGACAGGTACGGTGAATGCGCTCAAGACGGTGCAGGTGGGCTCGCAGATTTCGGGCCGCATCGTCAAGCTTTTTGTGGACTTCAACTCGCGGGTGAAGCAGGGGCAGTTGATCGCGCAGATCGATCCCACGGTTTATGAGAACCAAGTGGCGCAGGCCAAGGCCGACTTGCAAAACGCCGAAGCTTCGGTTCGGTCGGGCGAGGCCATGGTGGGGGTGCAGCAAGCGGCGGTGGCCACGGCCAAGGCCAACGTAGAGAAGGCGGAAGCGGCGCTGCACGACGCGACGCTGGTTCAGGAGCGCACGATGAGCCTGTTCCAGCAAGGCATCGATTCGCAGCAGCAGCGGGACGATGCCGTGGCCGCCTACAACACCGACCTGGCCGATTTGCACGCGCAACAAGCGGCAGAAGCGCAAGCCGAGGCCAATTTGCGGTCGGCGATGGCGCAGGTCGCTGCCGCCAAGGCGCAGGTGGCGATCAAGCAGGGTGCGTTGCGGGTAGCGGAGACGAACCTCAGCTATTGCAATATTTACTCGCCGATCGACGGCGTGGTGGTCAATCGGGCGGTGGACGTGGGGCAGACGGTGGCCGCGTCGTTCCAGACGCCGACTCTGTTCACGATCGCCCAAGACCTCACCAAGATGCAGGTGGACACGCAGACCGACGAAAGCGATGTGGGCCGGCTCAAGGTCGGCGATCCGGCGACGTTCACCGTGGACGCGTTTCCGAATGAGATTTTTCACGGCCGGGTGGCGCAGATTCGCATGAACGCCACCACAGTGCAGAACGTGGTTGAGTACGATACCGTCATCGATTTCGACAATCCCGGGGAGCGAGTGTTCCCGGGCATGACCGCTTACGTCAACATTCCGTCGGCCATAGTGCACGATCAGTTGGAAGTGCCGAACGCGGCGCTGCGCTTCAAGCCGGACTTGAAGCCGGACCAAATGCGCGAATTGCTCGCGAAGTATGGGATGGGGGGCGGCGCGGCCAACGGCAACGGCGGCACGGCCACGGCGCGAGCGGGGGCCAACGGCGGCGCGGCAGCGGGCGGCGGAACGCCGGGCGGCGGCCCACGGTACGGCTCGGCGCAGCGGATGGGCGGCGGCCAGGGCTTCGGGGGCGGCCAGCGCCCGGGCGGCAATCGCGCGGGGGGTGGCGCCGGGCCTAGCGATGTCACGTTCCATGCCTCGACGGCTCTGATCTGGAAGCTGGGTCCGAACAAGGAATTGATTCCGGTCCGGATTCGTACCGGGATTACGGATTTCACCAATACCGCCGTGATGCGCGTGCTGAAGGGATCGCTCGAGCCGGGCGACCTGGTGGTGACCGGCCAAGTGGTGCAGCGCAGCATGGGCGGGCCGCCGATGGGCGGCGGGTTCCGGAGGTAGCCGTGGCGTTGTCGAGCCAAGTCGAGCCCGCGGACGCGACGGCGCCGGCGGTCAAGCCGGAGGCGTTGATCCGCCTGGCGGGCGTGCACAAGATCTACGACTTAGGCGAGGTGCAGGTGCACGCGCTGCGCGGCATCGACGTCGAGATTCGCGGCGGCGAGTTCGTCGCCATCATGGGGGCGTCCGGCGGGGGCAAGAGCACGTTCATGAACATCGTCGGCTGCCTGGACCGGCCGACGCGCGGCCAGTATTGGCTGGAGGGCACCGACGTCTCGCAACTGGACAAGCGCGAGCTGGCCAGGATTCGCAACCGCAAGCTGGGCTTCGTCTTTCAGGGCTTCAACCTGCTGTCGCGCACGACGGCGCTCGAGAATGTCGAGCTGCCCGCTCTCTACGCGCGCTTGCCGCAGGCCGAGCGCATCGAACGGGCGCGCGCCGCGCTGCAGATCGTCGGCTTGGCCGACCGCGAGCATCATTTTCCCAGCCAGCTCTCCGGCGGCCAGCAGCAGCGCGTCGCCATCGCGCGCGCGCTGATGAACCGACCCTCGATCCTGCTCGCCGACGAGCCCACCGGCAATCTCGACAGCCGCACCAGCGTCGAGATCATGGACATCTTCCAGCGCCTCAATGCCGAGCAGGGCCTGACCATCATTCTGGTGACCCACGAGCCCGACATCGCGCATTACGCGCAGCGCGTGATCACCTTCCGCGACGGCAAGGTTCGCAAGGATCAGCCGGTTGAAAACCGGCTGGTGGCGGCCGAAGTGGTCAAGAACCTGCCCGTAGTGGGCGAGGAGGACTAGCCGTGGACCTTGCCTCCGTCTTGCGCATCGCCCTGCGAGCGCTGACGCGCAACAAGATGCGCTCGGCGCTCACCATGCTCGGCATCATTATCGGCGTCGGCGCGGTCATCGCCATGGTCGGAGTCGGCCAAGGGGCGAATCACCAGATGCAGGATCAGATCGCCTCGATGGGCAGCAATTTGATCTTCATCGCTTCGGGCTCGCACCAGGCGGGGGCCGTGCATCTGGGCTGGGGACAGACCAAAACGCTGGTGCACGAGGACGAGGCCGCGATTCTGCACGAAGTGCCGACAATCAAGGAAGTCGCCGCTGGGGCCAGCGCCCGCGAGCAAGTCGTCTTCGGCAACAACAACTGGGGCACCAATATCACCGGCACCGAGCCGCCGTATTTCGACATCCGCAATTGGACGTTCGACGAGGGCACGTCGTTTACCGATCAAGACGTGACCATGGCCAACAATGTCGCGGTGCTGGGCGCGACGGTCGTGCAAAATCTCTTTCCCGACAGCGATCCGCTCGGCCAAACCATCCGCGTCGCCAACTTGCCGTTCAAAGTCGTCGGCACCCTCCAGGCCAAGGGCCAGTCGGGCATGGGACAGGATCAGGACGACGCGGTCTATGTCCCTTACACCACGCTGCAAAAGAAGATCACCGGCCAGCCCTGGCTCTCTTACATCGTCGCCTCGGCGGTCTCGAAGGACGCCACGGCTACGGCGCAGCAACAGATCACGGCGCTCCTGCACCAGCGGCATCGCATCGCGCCCGGCCAGCCCGACGATTTCATGGTGCGCAACATGGCCGACATCGCGGACGTGGCCAACGCCGCCGGGACGATCATGACCATTTTGCTCGGCAGCATCGCCTCGGTGTCGCTGCTGGTGGGCGGCATCGGGATCATGAACATCATGCTGGTCTCGGTCACCGAGCGCACGCGCGA
>JAJPKR010000052.1 GCA_021323595.1 Terriglobia bacterium
CAATACCTTCGTGATCGCCGCCGTCAGCGTCGTCTTCCCGTGGTCAATGTGCCCGATCGTCCCCACGTTCACATGCGGCTTCGTGCGATCAAATTTTTCCTTCGCCAACTGGCTACCCTCGTCTTTCGTGTCCAAGCTGCTTGGAGCGGGAGACGGGATTCGAACCCGCGACGTTCAGCTTGGAAGGCTGACACTCTACCACTGAGTTACTCCCGCCCCGGCGCGGCGGCAGGCCCTGCCGCTGCTCGCGGAAGGCCGCTTGCGGCGCCGCCGCTACGGCGACTGCGACTGGCACCCTTGGCGCCCCGCGCCGGGCGGAGCCTGCCCTGGATGCCGGACTGGAGCCGATGACCGGGATTGAACCGGTGACCTCGTCCTTACCAAGGACGCGCTCTACCAACTGAGCTACATCGGCGTCAAGCCGTTCTCGGAACGCGCGGGAGATTCGCAGCCGCGCGCGCCGGCGCCTCCCTCACTGGGCCGCCGGCTTCGGATGGCTTTCCGGGCCAGCGTCCTCAGCGGCGCCGAGCGCGACGGCCTGGGCCGCCGGAAGGGCGGCAAGGTCGGCGGGGCGATGCCAAGGGGCGGGGACGTCCTCCGCTTGCCGGCGGAAGAGCGTCAGTCCCATGAGCACGAGAAGCACCGAAACCGTGAACAGCAGCAGGCGACGATCCGTGATCGTCGCAAATGTCAACACCAACAATCCCAAAAACCCCGCGACCGCGAGCCAGCGGCGCTTTTCCACCGCCGCATCGCGCCCATGCGGGTCCCGCGCACGCTCACCCGGCGCTTCCGTTGCCGCCGGGCCCCGCGCCGGTTCCTCCGGCACGGCGGCCAACGCCGTTTCCGGTTCCGGGCGCGACCTTGTTTCGACAGCTACTTCCATTTCTGCAACAACTTCTCTGGTGGACAGGGGAGGATTCGAACCTCCGTAGCCCGCAAGGGGCGACAGATTTACAGTCTGTTGGTATTAACCACTCACCCACCTGTCCCAAAAACCGCTTGGCCCGCCCCGCGCCACGGGCGAAAATGGCGGCCGGGGCCCGCCTCCGCAAGCGCTGGAGCTGGCGAAGGGACTTGAACCCCTGACCGGCTGATTACAAATCAGCTGCTCTACCAACTGAGCTACGCCAGCCCGCCCGCCGTGAACTCGCGCGAACCGTGCGCAGGCACAGGGCTCGCAAAAACAGACAAGGGCGACGGGACAGTCCTCTCCGCCGCCATGCCAAAGATCAAAAATTCAATTGTAAGGAACGCCGTCCGAACTTGCAAACGCCGCTCGTTCGCTTCCGCCTCCGCCGCCCCGCACCCGGGCTCCACGAGCAAGTATAGACCCGAAAGGCCGAACGCGTCTAGTGCAAGTATTGGTAGGGATTGACCGGAACGCCGTTGATGCGGACTTCGTAGTGAAGATGCGGTCCGGTGGAGCGGCCGGAGTCGCCCACGAAGCCGATCACGTCGCCGCGGTCCACGCGCTGGCCGGCGGTGGTGGAGAAAGCGGAAAGGTGCGCATACAGCGTGCGCAGATGGTGGCCGTGGCTGACCACGATGGCGCGGCCGTAGCCGCGCAGCAGGCCGGCATAGAGCACCACGCCGTCGGCGGTGACATGCACGGGAGTGCCGATCGGGGTCGCGATGTCAATGCCGGTGTGGAAGGCGCCTTCACCGTCGAAGGGATCCAGGCGCTCGCCAAAGCTGCTGGAGATGCGGCCGGCGACCGGCCACAGCTCGGGACGCCACAGGCCGGCGCTCAGCTTGGCCAGGAAGTTGCCGTTGAGCGCGCTGGACTCGAGCGCCTCGAAGTCCTCGACCCCGGCGTTGTAAACAGCTGCGGGATCTTCGTCGGCGGCCTGCGTGGAGCGCCGCAAGGCCACGTCGCGGCCGAGGTTGTACAGCGCGGCGACTTCGTTGGCCAAGCTGCCCAGACTGGCGACTTCGGCGCGGGTCTGGGCGGCGTCTCGGCGGGCGCTGGCGAGCTGGCTGACCAGCGTGCGCTGCTGTTCGCGCAAGTCGTCGAGACGCCGCGCCTTCGTCCACAGGCGGGTGTAGGAGCCGGCCAGGCCCAGCAGCGTGCCCGCGCCGACCACCGCGCACACCACGAACACCAGCACCCAGTGCACCGGGATCGGGATGCGGCGCAGCTGGCCGTCCCAGTCGTGGCGGACCACGAAGATGTAGCAGCGCTTGCGCACGGTCAAAGGGGGAGACTAGCAATCCCTTCCACCCAGTGTCAAGGTACGGAAGCGCAGGGTCGGATCCCGGCCGCCCGGCCAGGTCCAAGACGGAGGGAGGAACCCTAGCGGGCGGCGGCGCCGGGTTTGCGCTCGCGGAGGTAGCGGCGGCGGCCGGCGTTGACGGCGGCATGAGCGGCGGCGCGGCCCGCCCAGCCTTGACTGGTGACGTGCTTGTGCTCAAGCGTCTTGTAGCTCATGAAGAAATGCTCGATCAGACGCAGCTCGTCGTGGCTGACATTGCGCAGATCGGTGGCGGCGCGGTAGGCGGGGTCGCCGGTGGCCACCGCCAGAATCTTGTTGTCTTGCCCCTTTTCGTCCTCCATGCGCAGCACGCCCAGCGGCCGCGCCTCCACCATCACCCCCATGGCGAGCGGTTCGCTGATCATGACCAAGATGTCGAGCGGATCGCCATCGGGCGCCAGCGTGCCGGGAATGAAGCCGTAGGCGGTGGGGTAGAACATCGAGGCGTAGAGCAAGCGATCCAGGCGGAAGACGCCGAGGTTCACGTCGTATTCGTACTTGGCGCGCGTGCCGCGGGGAATTTCGATCACCGCGAACACCAGCTCCGGCGCGCGGCGGCCGATCGGCAGATCCTTCAGGTTGGCCATCACCTTATTCGAGACCGCAGGCGAGCCTAGAGCACGATCGAGGGCAGCGGCACGTCCTGGCTGGCGACGTGGAGCTGCGGACGGTGGCAGCCGCCGCCCAGCGCTTGCTCGGCGGTGAGCCGGGCGAGTTCGGGCAGATTGTTGTTTTGGCTGAGGTGCGCCAGCACGAGATGCGCGGCGGCGCCGTCGAAGCCCTCGCTCAAGAAGGCGGCGAGGCAGTCGTTGGAGAGATGGCCGACGCGGCTCAACACCCGCTGCTTGAGCGGCCAGGGATACGGGCCGGCTTTGAGCATGTCGAGATCGTGATTGGACTCGAAGACCAGGCAGGCGCAGCCGCGCACCGCTTCGCGGACGTTCTCCGGAATGTAGCCCAGATCCGTGATCAGGCCGATCTTCACGCCCTCGACCCGGAACGTGAAGGCGACGGGATCGGCGGCGTCATGCGGCACCGAGATCGGCGAGACTTCGATGTCGCCGATCGCGAACGGGCGCCCGGCGGCGAACGCCTCGACGCGCGGCAGCGGCGCGGCGGCGGCGCCGAGCGCGGCGCGGGTGCCCTCGTTGACAAACACCGGACAGGGCAGCGAGCGCGCCAGCACCGGCAGCCCGGCGACATGATCGTTGTGTTCGTGGGAGACCAGCAGCGCGGCGATGCGCTCGGGCGATTCCCCCAGCGCCGCCAGCCGGCGCAAGGTTTCGCGGCGGCTGAAGCCGGCGTCGATCATGATGCTGGTGGCCGTGCTCGAGATCACGGCGCAGTTGCCGCCGCTGCCGCTGCCGAGAATGGAGACGCGCGCCGCCACTTCCGCCATCTTAGCCATGCCGGGCCGCCCCGCGCACAGGAAAATCCCCCGCCGGGCCCGCCCTCCGGGCGCAAGCCGCGCCGGCTGGCAGCGGCGGCGGGCGAGTGCCAAAAGCGGCTTCCGGCGAAACCCGCCGGCGGCCGCACCAATCTCATGAAGCAGGAGGAATCGAGTTGGTCACGGCCCCCGGCAGCGCCGCCAGTTGCCGCGCGGCGCCGGGCTGGCCGAGAATGCCGGGCTAAGAACGGAGGCAGGCGATGACGAAGGAAGATGGCTTCCCGCGCGAGGATTCGCGCCTGGCGCCGGGGGAAACGCTGCATGAGTTTTTCGCGGCGCTGGTGGTGAAGAACTACTCGGCGGTGGGGCTGAGCGAGACCGCGCTCACCGATTACGTCACGCAAGTGCTGGAAGCCTTCGTCCGCGCCGAAGCCTCGCGGCAGCCGGTGGCGGCGCTGCTGGCGGCGAGCGATCCGGTGTACGGGGAGGCCAGCTCGTTCGCGCGCGAGGCGGCGGTGCGGCGGCGCATCGGCGACGTGACGCTGTTCTTCACCGGCATGTTCCCGGAGTCGCTGGCGCGGCGGCGCGGCGCCGACGCCCTGCTCGATTACGTGGCGGCGGGCAAGGAAAGCTACCACATCGTCAGCGAATACGAGCGCACCCGGCAGG
This sequence comes from Terriglobia bacterium, assembly GCA_021323595.1. Lineage (GTDB taxonomy): Bacteria > Acidobacteriota > Terriglobia > Terriglobales > SCQP01 > JAJPKR01. The sequence goes on from JAJPKR010000052.1 coordinate 4,312, forward strand.
AAATGGAGCCGCCGCCGGAACTGGCGGCGCTGGCGAGCGCGGTGCTGCGCGAAGCCGAGCCGCGCGCGCCCCTCTTCGCGCAGCTGTCGGCGGAGTTCGAGCGCTGCATGTACGGCCTCAACCTGGTGAAGAGCGAAATCGCCAGCTTCGCCGATCCCCTGCATGCGGCGGTGCGGGCACTTTTGCTAAACTGAGCGGCAGGTAAGCCGTGCCCATCTATGAGTATCAGTGCCGCCGCTGCGGGCGGCGCGTGGAAAAGATCCAATCGTTTCGCGACGCCGCGCTGACGACGTGCGAGGCCTGTGGCGGGGCGCTCGAGCGGCTGGTTTCGCCGCCGGCCATCCAGTTCAAGGGCTCGGGCTGGTACATCACCGATTACGCGCACAAGTCCACGGCGGCGCCGGCCAAAAACGGCGAGGGCGGCGGCGCCCAGCCGGCCGCGGGCCAGGCCGGCGAGAAGACGGGCAGCGAAACGCCGGGCACGAGCGAGAGCGGCGCCAAGAAAGACTCCTAGCCGCCTAGTCGAGGTGGTAGCGCTTGCGCTTCTCGAGCAGCGTCTTGCGGCTGATGCCGAGCACGCGCGCGGTTTCGCTCTTTTTGCCGCGGTGGCGCTGCAAGACGGCGGCGATATATTCCTTCTCCACCTGCTCGAGGGTCTTCTCCTCGGCGGCGACGGCGGCGCGCAGCGGCAGGTCCCGCAGCGCGATCTCCGCGCCGCCGGCGATGAACGCGCGCTCCATCATGTTGCGCAACTCGCGCACGTTGCCGGGGAAGTCGTGGCGCTCGAGCGCGGCCAGCGCTTCCGCCGTCAGCCGCGGGCGGGCGCGGCGCTGCAGTTGCGCGAACTGCTCGATGAAATGCTCGGCCAGCGGGCGAATGTCGAGCGGGCGCTCGCGCAGCGGCGGAATCGTCAGCGGCAGCACGTTCAGGCGGTAAAACAGGTCTTCGCGGAACGTGCGCTCGGCCACAGCGCGCTCGAGATCGGCGTTGGTCAGCGCCATGAGGCGGGCGGAGATGGCGATGGTGGCGCGGCCGCCGAGGCGCTCGAACCGTTTCTCTTCCAGCACGCGCAGGAGCTTCGCTTGCAGCGGCAGGCCGAGGGCGGCGACCTCGTCGAGCACGAGGGTGCCGCGGCCGGCGAGTTCCAGGCGCCCCGGTTTGCTCTGCTCGGCGCCGGTGAACGCGCCTTTCTCGTAGCCGAACAGCTCGCTTTCCACCAGATCGGCGGGCAGGCTGGCGCAATCAATTTTGACCAGCGGCTCGGCGGCATTGGGGCCGAGCAGGTGCAGCAGCTGCGCCAGCAGGTCCTTGCCCACGCCGCTTTCCCCGCGGATCAAGACCGTGGTGGGCGCGGCGGCGACGCGGGCGGCGAGCTCGAGCAAGCGGCGCGACTTGGGATCGACGGCGATCCAGGCGGCCCACACCTCGGGACGGCGGTCGCGAGCGGCGGAAGAAACTTCGCTCATGGCCGGGACCGGCGGCTCGGCCGCCGCCGCGCCGGCGCCGGGCGCGCGGCGGGCTGCCAGCGCGGCGCCTTTTGCCATAGCCGCTCGAGCGCGTAAAAGCTCCGGCCCGGCGCGGAGAAGATATGCACCACGAAATCGAGATAATCCAGCACGATCCATTCCGCGTTGGCGTAGCCCTCGCGATGCGCCGGCAGCCGCGGCGGGCGGCGCCGGCCCAGCGCGCGCTCGACTTCGTCGGCGATGGCCTGCACTTGCCGGGGATTGGCGCCGTGGCAGAGCAAAAAATAATCGGTGAAGTTCGCCAGCTCGCGCACGTCCAAGATCACCGGATCGAGCGCCTTCTTCGACTCCGCCGCGGCGAGCGCGGCACGCAGCGCCCGGCGCGTCGCTGCGTCGGATTGGGTCGCCATTCTAAGACAGGTTACAAGGTTCGGGGCGGCTTGGGGCCGCCAATTTGCTCCCGCGGGCGGGGCGCCCGCGGCGCGTTGCGCCGCGCGCGCTAGCACGCGACTCCGGCTTGCGCCAGGGCGTCCGCCACGCCGTCGTGATCGTGATCGGCGGCGACCAGCCAGCCGGCGCGCCGCAGCTCGGCGTGGGCGTTGCCTACCACCGCGGCCACGCCGGCGAACTCCAGCATCTCGAAATCGTTGTAGTTGTCGCCCACCGCCATCACCGCCGCTCGCGCCACGCCCAGTGCCGCCGCCAGCCGCGCCAAGGCCGCGCCCTTGCTCACCCCCGCCGCCAAGACGTCGAGAATGGCCAGTTGCCGCGCCGGATAGACGGTGCGGTGGCAGGTGATCTCGCCCGTCGTTGTCGCCGCCGCCAGCTTCGCGCCGATCGCGGCGATCTCCGCCGGCGTCCCGCCATACATCAGCTGCACCGGATCCTCCGTCAGGCAGCGCGCCAGCGGCGCCGCGAAGCTGAGCGCCTCGCGATTGCGCTCCAGCCAGCCGGCGAAAGCGCGGCGGCGCGTCTCCGCCTCCGCCTGCTCGTCCGGCCCCAGCGCCTTCATCACCAGCTCCCCGGGCCCTTGCCGCTCGAAGGTGACCACCAGTTGCGCCTCGAACTCCGCCAGCGCCGCCATCACCGCCGCCGCCTGCGCCCGCGGCAGATATTGCCGCCCGTGCACGGCGCCGCTGCTGTGCCGCAGCAGCGCGCCGTTGCTGGCGATCAGCCAGCATTCCACGCCGAGCGCCTGCGCCACCGGCAGCGCGAAGCGGTAGCGCCGCCCGGTGGCCAGCGCCACCGTGGCGCCCGCCGCCGCCGCCGCGCGCAGCGCCGCCGCGTTGCGCGCGCTCACCTGTTGTCGGGAGTCGAGCAGCGTCCCGTCGAGATCGACGGCCAGCAATCGAATCGCGCTTCGCGGCGGCATCGCTGGCGCCATTGTACGGCGGTGCGCGCGCCCCGGCGCACCGCCGCCCTGCGCGGCGGTGCGGCTAATGGCTCGAGGTGTTCGCCGCCTTCTGGTACGGCTTTTGCAGGTACTGCCGCGCCAGCACTTGGGCGTTCTGGGTGTTGTCGTGGGTCTGGATCGCGAGCTGGTATTCGTTGATGGCGCGGTCGCGCTGCCCGGTGAGATCGAAGATCTTGCCGAGCTGGATATGGCTCCAGACCACCACCCACGCGGGCTGCGCGTCGCCATCGATGGCGGCGCGGTATTCGTTGGCGGCTTGCTGCCAGTTTTGCTGCAGATAGTACGCCTCGGCCATGCGGTAGTGGGCCAGCGAACTGATGGGATTGGCCGCCAGCGCCGCCTGATATTGCTTGAGCGCGCCGGCGAAATCCCCCGCCGCGACGTCGTTGTCCCCGCGCGCGATATCCACCTTCACCGTCATCTCCGGCGTCTCTTTGAGCAGCCAATTGTCGGGATCGATGGTGATCTTGCGCGGCCGCGCCTCGGTCTCGAAGCTGTAATCGCTGTCGGTCCCCTCGACCATCACGCGCTTGGTCTCGGTGGCGCCGTCGGTCTCGATGCGCAGATCGACCGGCATCGAGAATAGATCGAGTGGCTGGTGGAGTTTGCCGGTGACGCGATAATGCGGCCGCGAACTGAACGTGGGCGTGCCCGCCGCCGGCTGCCCGCTCTGCCGCCGCGGCGCGTCGGCCGCTTGCGCGATGTCGCCGAGGCGGTAAATCACGTACTCGTCGCTGAAGGTCGGCACCCCCGTGCTGCGGTACCACTCGGAGAAAAAGCTGCGCAGGTCGCTGCCGCTCGACTTTTCCAGCACCGCCTCGAATTGCTCGGTGGTGGCCGGGCGGCCGCGATACGCGGCCAGGAAATCCCGCATGCCGGCGAAGAGCCGCTGGTCGCCCAGCACCCAGCGCAGCATGTGGAACAGCATCGCACCCTTGTCGTAGGTCAGATCCTGGAACTGCGGCGAAAAGGCGTAGAGCGAGGCGGTATTGGCCAGCGCCACGTCGGGATAGCTCAGCGCCCCCACCATGAACTCCTCGATCACGTTCTGGTAGGCGGCGTTCCCCGCCACCTGCTGCACGTAGAGGCCCTCGCAGAAGCGCGCCGCCCCGTACTCCAGCCAGGCGTCGTTGAGCGTCGCCGGGCTGACCATCATCCCGAACCATTGCTGCGCGATCTCATCCATCAGCAGGCGATAGTTGAGCGTCGTGCCGATGCTGCTTTTCGAGAGCAGGATCATGTTGGGCGCGCTCAGCGACGGCAAGCTGTCGTCCGGCAGCTCGATGAAGTGCAAGGTGCTGACCGGACCCGCGCCGAAGCGCTGCGTCAGGAAGTCGTAAATGCGTCCGGCCGCCTGCCCGTACTGCTGCGTGAGGTCGGCAGGCACGTCCGGGTTGAAGTAAAAATTCGCGGTCAAGCCGCCGGCGCGCAGCGTGGTCGGGCGCAGTTGGGTGACGATCACCGTCCCGGGAAAGCTCGATTCCCGCTGTTCGTAGCGATAAAGCACCGTGCCGTTGGCTTGGGGGGTCGCGGTCGGCATGCCGCTGGCCACCAGGCCGAACTGCGGCGGCAGCGCCGCGCTCACCGTCATCGTGAAGCGGTCGGTGCCGTAGCCGAGCATCGGGAACCATTCGCCGGGATAGAGCAGGAACGCGCCGTCGGGCCCGACATAGGCGGTGCGAATGCCCGCGATCGGGCTCATCTCGGCCGTGGCCAAGATACCGGAGTAATGGAAGGTCAGGCTGGTCGTCGCGCCTTGCTGCAAGGGCGCCGCGAAGGTCACCGCCACGCCTTGGCTGGTGCGCTGCGTCGAGAGCGCCTGGCCGCTGGCGTCTTCGACCGAGGCCACCTTCAAGTTCGGGTTCAAAGCGAAGGTGACGGAGGTGACCGGCGACAGTGCCGTCAGGTCCACCTTGGCCACGGTCGCCAGCTCGTGCTGGGGAAAGTTGAAAGTAAGGTTCAGATCGTAGTTGGTGATCGTGACCCCTTGCCCGCTGCTCGGCTCCGGCGGCGGCGCCGGCGCGGCCGCGGGAGCTTTGGCCGCCTCCGGGGTCCGCGACAGCACCGGCGGGCCTTGCTGCTGCTGAGACTGCTGCTGCTGGGCTTGCGGCGCAGGTGCCGGCGCGCCCGCCGCGGGAGTTTTCGCCGCGTCCGGGGTCCGCGACAGCACCGGTGGGCCCTGTTGCTGCTGGGCTTGCGGCTGGGTTTGTTGACGCGCCCACGCCGGCGCGGCCGCCGCCATGGCCAGCAGCAGGACCGCGGCGGTCAGGGGCCGCGGGGCGCCGGCCCGGCGCGGCCGCTCCTCGCCCCTCGATGAAGATTTGGTGTTCATGCTGATTGATCGCCCGGAAAGAGCCTTATTTGCGGAATCGGCGGCGACGACGCCGCTTGCGCCCGCCTCCCGCCATCGCAGCCGCGCGCCCCAGCGCGCCGGGCTCGGTTGCGGGGAGGGCCGCCGGCGCGGTCCGCTCGCGGTCGCGCTGCGTTGTGCCCAGTTTACAACAGCCGTTTCCAAGCCCCTCAGCCAGATAGACGGATGCGCCGCGCCCCGCAGGTACGGCGCGCCCGGTGCGGGGCGCCGGAGGACGCTATCGCAGGGGCGGGCTTAGAGAAGGTAGATGACGAAGAACAGGAAGATCCAGACGATATCCACGAAGTGCCAGTAATACTCGGCTGCGGTGAGCGAGAAATGGTACGTCTGGTTCATCTCGCCGCGCTCCATGCGCCAATACACCAGCACCAGGAAGAGCAGTCCGACGCAGACGTGCAGCCCGTGGAAACCCGTCATCCAGTAAAATTGCGAGCCGAAAACGCCCTGGCTATAGGTGAACTTGTCGAAGGCCTTCAAGAAGCCCCAGTCGTAGCCTTGGATCGCCAGGAAGACGACGCCCAAGATGATCGTCGCCAGCAGCCAATTCTTCGCCAGCGCGCGCTTGCCGCCGATAAAGGCATGGTGCGACCAGTGATAGGTGAAGCTCGAGAGCACCAGCAGCAGCGTGCCGATCGCGGGCAGCGAGGTCTCGAGGCGAGGGGCGCCCAGCGGCGGCCAGGTCGTGGCGTGGCCGAAGCGGATATAGAGGTTGTGGGCGAAAAACGAACCGAAGATGGCGCCTTCCGACAACAGGAAGTACAGAAAACCGCGCCGCAAGATGGCGAAGGTGTAGTTGGGGTCCTGGTGGCGCCGCTCGGCGGCGATCGTCGTCGCCCAGCCCAGCGCCGGAATCAACACCAGCAAAATCCCCGCCAGCACCAAGAGCGGCAAGGCGTTGAAGCCCGTCGCCACGAGAAAGAAAGCGGTGGCGAAGACGCCGATGCCAAGGGCGAGCAGGATCGGCCACGCGCTCGGCTGCGGCGCGTGCGCCGAAGGATCGGCATGCGCCGCGGCGGCGGCGTGGGCCGGTGCTGCCGCGGAATGGGATTCGGTGGCCATCGTTCGATCGTTGACCTCGTTCTAGAAATCGGCCTTGTAGGCGGTGTGGGACCAGGGGAATTGCCAGATCACCGGCCCCGGGCGCACCCAGCCGCCGCGCACCAGCCAATACGACGAAAGCAAAAATCCCACCGCCAGGATCCCCAGGATCCATGCGAAGCGCAAATTGCGGCGGCGCAGCCGCGGATCATAGGGCGAGGGCGGCCAGGCCCGCGACGCGGCGCCGCCGGCCCCGCCGTTGGCGGCCGCGCCGTTCACCGGAAGCAAAATCGGTTTCCTCATGGCTACTTCGGAAACAGCGTATAGTTCAGCGTCACTTCGGTGACGGTGCCCGGCAAGCCGGGATTGACCTCGTAAATCACCGGCAGCGTCTTGGTCTGATGCGGCGCCAGCTCCTGGTCGCTGAAGCAGAAGCATTGCATCAGCGCCAGCGTCTTGGCTGCCGCCTCGGGATAAATGGCGTGAATCGCGCGGAACCGGATCGGCTGGTCGGTCGGGTTGAAGAATGTGTACGCGTTCTCCACCCGTTCGCCCACCTTCACGCGCTGCAGGGAGTCCTTGGGCTCGAACTGGATCGGCAAGGCCGTCGAGACCTCGCCGGTGAACATCATGTTGAGCGTGCGCCCGTCCGCGGCGGTCGTGGCGGCGCGGTTCACGGGCGCGACGGCAATGCCGTAGTGCTCGCACCAGACGCGAAACAGCGGGATGTTGGCGAAGGCGAAGGCGAACATCACCGGCACGATCGCCAGCAGCAGCCAAGCCATGCGGCCCCGGTGCTTGCGCGCGGAAATCGGTGCGGGATGAGAGGAAATCCGGCTCACTGCGACTCCTTTCAACCCTCCTCGTAAACCGGAACTTCGTCGAAGTTCCAGGCCGGCGGCGGGCTCGGCACCATCCACTCCAGCGACTGCTGCACGTCGTTGATCTTCCACGGATCGGGCTCCGGCGTCGGCTCGCCGTGCCGGATCGAGTGGATCACGTTATAGGTGAAGATCAGCCCGCCCGCCAGCAGCAGCAGGAACCCAAGCGAGATGAAGCGGTTCAAGTCGGTGAATTCGGGCCGGTAGAAGGCCACGCGCCGCGGCATGCCCTCGATCCCCAGGATGTGCATCGGCGTGAACACCCACAGGAAGCCGATGAAGAACAGCCAGAAATGCCAGTTGCCCAGCTTCTCGCTCAGGCGGCGGCCGGTCATCTTGGGGAACCAGAAATACGTCGCCGCCATCAGCCCCATCACCGAGCCGCCGAAGAGCACGAAGTGCAGGTGGGCGACGATGAAGTAGGTGTTGTGCACGGCGATGTCGAAGGGCACGATCGCCAGCACCACGCCGTTCAAGCCGCCGATCACGAACAAGCCGATGAAGCCCAGTCCGAACTTCATCGCCGCGCTGAAGTCGATCGTGCCGCCCCACATCGAGGCCAGCCAGGAGTAAACCTTCACCCCGGTGGGCACGGCGATGATCAAGCTGGTGGTCGAGAAGAAGATTTGCGCCTCGGGCGAAATGCCGCTGGTGAACATGTGGTGCGCCCACACCATGAAGCCGAGCACGCCGATCGAGGCCAGGGCGTACACCATGCCCTTGTAGCCGAAGACCGGCTTGTGCGCGAACGCAGGCAGCACGTGCGACATGATCCCGAACGCGGGCAGGATCATGATGTACACCTCGGGATGGCCGAAGAACCAAAACAGGTGCTGGTACAGCAGCGGATCGCCGCCCAGGCCCGGCTGGAAAAAGCCGGTGTGGAAAATGCGGTCGCTCAGCAGCATCACCAGCACGCCGCTGAGAATCGGCACCGCCAGCAGCAGCAGCCAGGCGGTGATTTCCGTGGCCCAGACGAAGAGCGGCATCTGCATCCAGCCCATGCCGGGGGCGCGCATATCGGCGATCGTCACCAGGAAGTTGACCGCGCCCATGATCGAGCTGATGCCCAGCAGAATGATCGCCAGGCACCACAGGCTTTCGCCCGCCCCCGGAGAAAACTCCGCGCCCGAAAGCGGCGGATAGCTCCACCAGCCGCCCTGCGCCGAGCCGCCCACCGTGAAGAAGCTGGCGTACATCATCAGCGACGGCGGAATCAGCATCCAGAAGCTGAAGGCGTTGAGCTTGGGAAACGCCATGTCGCGCGCGCCGATCATCAGCGGCACCAAGTAATTGCCGAAGCCGACGAACGCCGGCATCACCACCATGAAGATCATCACCGTGGCGTGCATCGTCAGCATCTGGTTGAAGAACTCGGGCTTGATGAAATTCCAGTTGGGATCGTAGAGGCGCAGCCGCACCATGCCGGCGAACAGCCCGCCCACCCAGGCGTTGACCAGCGAAAAGATCAAGTACATCAAGCCGATCTTCTTGTGATCGGTGGTAGTCAGCCAGTCGAGCAAGCCGGTGTAGTGTTTGGCTTCCGGCGCCGCAGCAAGCGCCACTTCCGCGCTGCTCATAGACCCTCCTTGGCCAGCCCGGCGGGGCGCGGCCGCGCCGGTGCCGCCGGGCTCGCCGGCTTGGCGCCCGCCGGTGCCGCCGGCTGGGCGGGTGCGGCCGCCGGCGCCGGGCTGGCGTTCGCCTGCAGCCAGGCGGCGAACTGCGCCGGCGGAATGACGTCCACGCTGATCCACATCTCGCCGTGCAGCGGCCCGCAAAGCTGCGCGCACTGTCCTTCATAATGGCCCGCCTGCGCGTTGAACCAGGCGTGCGTGATGCGTCCGGGAACGGCATCCATTTGAATGCCGAGCGACGGCACGTAGAAGCCGTGGATCACGTCCACGCTGGTGATCTGCAAATCCACGTTGCGTCCCGCCGGCACCACCAGATCCTTGTTCGCGAAATCGATGCCGTAATCCGGGTAGCGGTACTCCCAGAAGAAGCGGTGGCCGACCACCATCACGTTGAGGTCGGGCGGCGGCGTCTCGTCGTAGAAATGCAGCGGCCCGTGAGAGAGGAGGCCCACGACCAAGACCGCGAGCAGGGGCACCACCGTCCAGAAGATCTCCAGCCCCGGATTCTCGTGGAAGGTCGCGGGTTTGCGGCCCGGGCGGCGGCGGAACTTGAAGATCACGTACACCAGCAAGACTTCCGCGATCGCGATCAGCGGGAACAAGATCCAGAAGCCCGTCAGCGCGGTGTGGCGCAAGATATGCGCCCACGAACTGGCGGGATCGCCGAAGGCGTTGGTGACCGGCGCCGAACCCGGCGCTTGCGCCCGCGCGGCGGCCGCCGCGCCCAGCCAGAGCGCCGCGCCGGCTGCGTAACTGCGACAGCGCGATCTCACTGATTCCCTCCTGCCAGATGCTGCACGTGCGCGTAGAGCGCCGCCATCTCCGCCTGCGTCAGCGTCCCGAAGCCGGGCATCATGCGCCCCGGCAAGCCGTGCGTCACCAGATGCGAAAAGGCGGCGGCGTTGGTTTCCCAGCCGCCGATCAGCGGCTGGCGGAAGGGCGCGGCGGTGACCTCGACGGTCGGCGTGGCCGCGCGGTCCGGCCCCGGATAGTACGGCGTCAGCATTTGCACCGGAATGCCGCCTTGCCCGTCCGGACCATGGCAGCTGGCGCAATAGGTGGCGTACAGCGCGGCGCCTGCCGCGTTATCGGCCACCGCCGGCGCCGGCGGATCCGGCGGCGGCCCCTTCTGCGCCATCAGCTTCATCGCCAGATCGATGGGAATGCGCGGCCCCTGCGGCACCGGCTTGAGCGGCGGCAACGGCGTGGGCCCGCTGGGCGCCGCCGTGGGTGGCGGCAGCGCCGCGATCTGCGCCGCCGTGACCGGCTTGGGGTCGGGAATCCAATGCTGCACGTAATGCACCACCGCCATCCGCTGCTCCGCCGTCAGCACGCCCTCGAAGCTGGGCATGGCCGTGCCCGGCGAGCCGTTGGTGACGGTATGGAACAGGGTCAGGATGTCGGTGCCGTAGCGGAACTTCGGCTGATGGAAGTTGCGCGGCGGCGGATTCAGCCCCGCCGAACGCGGTCCGTTGCCGTAGCCCTCCTCGCCGTGGCAGGGTACGCAGTTCAGCTCGAAGACTTGCTTGCCTTCCGCCGTGAGCTGCGGCGTGTCCTTGATCAGCGCCCGCAGGTCCACCGTTTCCGCCGGCTTTTCCTTGATGTCGGGAGTGCGATTGAACAAGAAACGCGCCACGAATTCGGCCTTGCCGTACTCGCCGCCGGCGGCGACATAGATGATCCCCACCAGCACCAAAATCACGATCGCCAGCGACACCACCTGCCGGATTTGCGTCTTCGTGGTTGGGCTCATGCCAGATACCTCCCGGCCACCGAGTTCACCAGCTTCGGATCGCCGATCGGCACCGTCGAGTGCCGCCGCAACAGCCGCGCCACCGTCAAGCCGAAGAGCGCGAAGAAGAACAGGAAGGCGCCGACATCGGTCCAGTTCGGCAGCACGAAGCTCGCATGATGCACCGGCAGCACCAGCCAGTACACGTCGAACCATTCGGCGATCAGCACCAGCCAGGCCATCGTCAGGATTACGTTCTCGTTTCGGCGCACCTTTTGGTTCAGCAAAACGCAGAACGGGAACACCCACTTGGCGAAGAGCAAAAACAGAAACACCCAGCCCCAGCCGCCCACGATGCGCCGGTGAAAGAACGAGGTCTCTTCGGGGAAGTTCGAATACCAGATCAGGAAATACTGCTCGAACCCAATATAGACCATGAAGATGCAGAAGGCGTGCAGCATGCGCGCCAGGTCCACGTAATGCCGGTCGGTGACGATCTCGCCCAGCCAGCCCCGCCGCCGCATGATCACGCTCATCACGATCATCAGCGCCAGCGCCGCTTCGAAGAGCCCGGCGAAGGTGTAGACGCCGAACATGCTCGACGACCAATCGGGCTGCAGCGACATGATCCAGTCCACCGAGGCCAGGGTGAAGGTCACGGCGAAGACGATCATGAAGGCGGCGGCCATGCGGCCGTTCAAGCTCGGCAGCTTGCCGAACCCGGTCGCGGCGCGGCGGTTGATCTGGCCGCCCTCGCGATCCTGCCGCAGCGAGCGGAAGATGAAGAAGAGGCCGAAGAACGCCCAGATCAGCAGATAGATCATGGTGCGTTCGCTATAGAACGGAAAGCTGAAATAGTGCGCTTTGTTGGCGCGGTCGAAATGAAAGCCCGCCTGCGCCCAGGGATAGATCCGGCGCACGCCCAGCAGCAGCGCCACCCCGAACACCAACGCCCAGGGCAGGTACGACGCTGCCGCCTCCGCCAGCCGGCGGAAGACCACCGACCAAGTGGCGCTGGTCACGTGCTCGAGCGCGACCAGAAACAGCCCGCCCAGCGCCAGCACGAGGAAATAGAAGTAGTTGACGAGAAAACTCTCCCATACGCGGCCGGTGTCGAACTTCAGTCCCACCAGAAACAGCACCACGCCGATCGCCAGCGCCGCCCACAACTGCTGGCGGTAGGCGCGGGAGATGGGCGCCGGGCCCGGATCGCTCACGGAAGTGATTTGCGGTTCATGCATGGGCAAAACTCATTGCGGCGGCGCCGGATTCTTGGGAATCGCGTCCACCCCGGGAATCAGTCCCTTCGGGCCGTTGGTGGGCGGATAGTCGCCGGAAAAATCCGCGCCCAGCTTCTCCGCCAGCGCCAGGTCGGCGGCGGTGGGATGCGCGGCGCGCTGTAACACCCGCACGTAATGCACCACCGCCCAGCGCTGCGCCGGATCGAGCTCGGTGCGGTAGGCCGGCATCTGCCCGAAGCCGTTGGTGATGGTGTAGAAGATGCGGCCGTCGCTCCACGCCATCACGTCCGGGCCGAACAGCGGCGGCGGCTGCGTCATGCGCGGCGTGATATAGCCCAGCCCGTCCGCGCGCGGCCCATGGCAGACGATGCAGTAGGTGTTGAAATACTTCCGCCCCGCCTCGAGCACCGTCATGGTCATCGGCAGCGGGTTGTGCTGGGCGTCGATCACCGGCTGATCGTCGTCCAGCGGATAGGGAACGAAATTCACCGGCACCGTTCCCGCCGGCGGCTGCCGCGTCTCGGGCATGTTGTTGTCCATCGGATCCACCGATTGCGGCTGCACCGGCGCGCCCTCGTACATCTCCGGCAAGAAGGCGGTGCGGTATTGCAACTGCGGCTTCGCCTTCGTGCCCAGGTGCGGCCACGCCTGGCAGCCCGCCAGCGCCAGCGCCACCGCCGCTCCCAGCGCCAGCGCGCCGCTCGCGCGCCAGCCCGCCGCCCGCCGCTCGCGCCCCGCCTCAACGTTCGACATCGAAGACCTCCAAGGCATGCGCTTGCCGCAACAGCGCGTGCGCCGCCGCGCCGCCCTCGACCCCGTGCGGGATCAGCAGCGCGAAATGATCGTTGGTGAGCCGCGGGTCGATGGGCTTGAAATTCGGCGCCGGCCGCAGGCGCCCCGCCGCCAGCACCGCCAGAAACGTGCAAATGCCCGCCAGCAGGATGCCGCACTCGAAGGTGACCGGCATGAACGCCGGCACGGAGTTGAAAGGCTTGCCGGCGATATTGAGCGGCCAGGCGATCGCCATCGTCCAGTACTCGAACGAATAGCCCAGCCCCGCGCCCACGAAAAAGCACGTCTTCGTCACCCGCGGCATCCAGCTCACTTTCAGCCCCAGCGCCTCCGCCAGCCCGTGCACGGGATACGGCGTGATCGCGTCGAGATCGCGGAAGCCGCGCCGCCGCGCCGTCTCGCCGGCGTGCACCAGGCTCTCGGGATCGCGGAAGATGCCGACCGCCGTCGGCTGCTTGGCCTTAGGCATGGACGTTCTCCAGGGCCCCCGCCGGGCTGGCGGGCGGCTCGCCGATCTGCTTGCGCAAGGAGTGCTTGATCTCGGCCACCGCCACCACCGGCACGAAGCGGCAGAACAGCAGGAACAGCGTGAAGAACAAGCCGAACGATCCGAGCAGCACGCCGTAGTCGAAGCGCGTGGGCCGGTAGTTGCCCCAGCTCGAGGGCAGGAACTGCCGCGACTGCGAGCTGACGATGATCACGTAGCGCTCGAACCACATCCCCAAATTCACCAGCAGGCTGATGATGAACATCGCCGGCACGCTGCGCCGGATCTTCCGGAACCAGAACAGCCACGGCACCGCGCAGTTGCAGACCAGCATCACGTAGCCGCCCATCGCCGTCGGCCCGGTGAAGGCCGGCCAGAAATGGCTGGAGAAGGGAATGCCGTAGAAGCGGTACTGCTCGTACGGGTTCCCCGTGTACCAGGCCATGAACATCTCCGTCGCATAGGCGTAGGCCACCATCAGCGAGGTCACCAGGATGATCTTGTTCATCAGCTCCATGTGATCCATCGTGATGTAGTCCTCGAGCTTGAAGACCACGCGGACGATCACCGTGAGCGTGACCACCATGGCGAAGCCGGAAAAGATCGCCCCCGCCACGAAGTACGGCGGGAAGATCGTCGAGTGCCAGCCCGGCGCCGTCGCCGTGGCGAAGTCCATGGACACGTTGCTGTGCACGGAGAGCACCAGCGGCGTGGCGATCGCCGCCAGCATGGCGTAGCCGGCTTCGTAGTGATGCCAGTCGCGCGCCGTGCCCTTCCATCCCAGCGAGACGATGCCGTAAATCTTCTTCGCCAGCGGCCGCTTCAGGATCGCGTCGCGCACCGTCGCCAGGTCGGGAATCATGCCCTGATACCAGAACAGCAGCGAGATGGTCGCGTAGGTCGAGACCGCGAAGACGTCCCAGATCAGCGGCGAGCGGAAGTTCACCCACAGGTGGCGCTGGTTGGGGTACGGGAACAGCCAGTAGGCGAGCAGCGTGCGGCCGACGTGCAGCAGCGGAAACATGCCGGCGCAGATCACCGCGAAGATCGTCATCGCCTCCGCCGAGCGGTTGATCGCCGTGCGCCAGCGCTGCCGGAACAGGAACAAGATCGCCGAGATCAGCGTCCCCGCGTGGCCGATGCCGATCCAGAAGACGAAATTGGTGATGTAGGTGCCCCACATCGAGGGCCACTGGATGCCGATGATGCCCATGCCCACCAGCAATTGGTAGGTGACGATGCCCGCGCCGATCGCCAGCGCCCCCACCGCGCAGGCGAAGCACGCCCACCACGCCTTCGTCGGGCGCTGGAAGATCGGCGCGAGAATGTCGCGGTTGACCTGGGTCAGCGTCAGGTCGGGACGGTACAGCGGCGGCTCCTCGAGCGGCGCCGGCCGCGCCGGTGCGGCGACGGTGCGCGTGCTCATGCTTGCCGCTCCGGCACGTTGCGCACTTTGAGCAAATAAGTGATCGTCGGCTGATTGTTCATGTCGGCCAAAACCTCGAAGCCGCGCGGCGCGCGTGCCCGCATCATGCGGCTCTTGGGATCGTTCATGTCGCCGAAATAGATCGCTTCCGTCGGGCAGGTCTGCTGGCAGGCGGTCTGGATGCCGCCGTCGGGAATCGGCACCCCCAGCTTCTGCGCCTTGAGATGGGCGTCATTGATGCGCTGCAGGCAGAAGTTGCACTTCTCCATCACGCCGCGGCTGCGCACCGTGACGTCGGGATTGAGCGCCAGCTCCAGCGGCGCGCCGCGCTGGTACTGAATGCCGGCGTAGTCGTAGAAGTTGAAGCGCCGCACCTTGTAGGGGCAGTTGTTCGAGCAGAAGCGCGTGCCCACGCAGCGGTTGTACACCTGCACGTTGATGCCTTCGGCGTCGGTGATCGTCGCGATCACCGGGCAGACGCTTTCGCAGCTGGCGTTGGCGCACTGCTGGCAGAGCATCGGCTCGTTGATGACGTCGGGATTCTCGAACTCCCCGGTGTAGTAGCGGTCGATGCGGATCCAGCTCATCTCCCGGCCCACCTGCACCTGTTCGCGGCCCACCACCGGCACGTTGTTTTCGGCATGGCACGCCACGATGCAGGCGTTGCAGCCGATGCAGGCGTTGAGGTCGATGGTCATGCCCCAGTGGTGGCCGGGGTAGGAATGGTCGCTGGGGCCGCCGTTGTGCCAGATATTTTCGTCCGGCGGCGGCGGCACGTTGCCCGCAGTGGGATTGGCCGCCAGCGCCGCGAAGGTCGTTTGCAGGGCGATGGCGCGGCCGTGCAGGTAATTGTTGCCCTGCGGCTCGGCCAGGTTATAGCCCGAGCCGGCCTTCACCAGCCGCACCCGCGCGCCCGCGCCGATCCATTGCCCGGCGCGCGCCTGCGCGAGCGGAAAGGCGTTGACCCCCACGCCGTTCCCGATCGCGCCCACCGAGGTCCGGCCCCAGCCCAAAGCGAGCGCCGCGACCTGCGGATGCACCCCCGGTTGCAAGTGAATCGGCGCCCGCAGCCGGGCCTCGCCCACCGCGATCTCGACGAGGTCGCCATGCGCCAACCCCAGCTTCTTCGCCGTGCCCGGCGAGATCGAGACGAAATTGTCCCAGCACACTTTGGCGACCGGGTCGGGCGTTTCCAGCAAGAACCCGTTGTTGTTGCACCAGCCGTCGCCGGTCATTGGGCTGGCGGCCAGCGCCAGCGCCAGTTCCCCGTCGGCGGGCGGCGCCGGCGCACGGCGCGCGGCCTGCGCCGCCGCCGCCAGCGCCGCTGGATTGTACGTGCGCGCGCTGCCCGGCTGCAGGCGGTTTGGATCGGGATCGAAAAAGCCCTGCCGCAGCGCGCCGGTCCAAAAGTCTTCCCAACTGCCCGCCAAGGAATACCGGCCGTAGATCTCCTTCTTCCAAACCGCCTGCAGGTAGTCATGGAAGGTCATCGGCTGCATCTTCGGCGGCGCGGGCGGGGGCGCGGCGGCCGGCTTCGCGCCCGGCGCGGGCGCGGCGGCCCCGGCCGCCGGCGTCGTCCCGGCGGGCGGCGTGGTCCCGGCCGCCGGTGTCGTCCCGGAAGGCGGCGTCGCGCCGCCCGGCACCACCGGCGCGGGCTCCGGCGGCGGCGGGGTCGGCACCACCATCTCGAACTGCTTCGAGCCGCCGGCGCGGGCCAGCGCGATCAGCGAATCTTCGAAGCTGCGCCCGTCGAAGAGCGGCAAGATCGTCGGCTGGATCAAGCTGTACAAGCCCTGTTGCGGCTCGGCATCGCCCCAGCTCTCCATGCCGTGCAGCGAGGTCAGCACCAGGTCGGAGAGCCGCCCGGTTTCATCCAGCCGCTCGGCGAAGGTGGCGACAAACGGCACCTTCGCCAGCGCCGCCTCGAAACCCGCGTTCGCGGGCAGCGTGTAGGCCGGATTGGTGCCGTGAATCAGCAGCGCGCCCACGCGCCCCGCGCGCATGTCGTCGAGCAGCGCAAACATGGCTTGGTGCGATCCCTGCGCCTGCTGGCTGGGGCTGCGCGTCCCATCCACCGTGGCGCCCTCGTTCTCCAGCGCCGAGTTCAAGAAGCTGGCCACCATCTCCAGCTCCGCCGCAGTTGCCGTCGCCGCCGCCGGGCCGCCGGCGAAGATCAGACTCTCGCCCCGATGCGCCCACAGCTCCGCCGCCAGCCCCGCCAGCGTGCCCGCCGGCAACTGCAAGCGCGTCTCGACCGCCGCCGGCGCGAAGCCGGCCAGCGCCGCGGTCACCGCGCCATTGCCGGCATAGGCCGAGCGCTTGTCGATCACCACCAACTGGTGCGCCAGGCCCAGCGCCGCTTCCAGCAGTTGCTCGGGGCGCAGCAAATAGCGCGTGTCGGCGTTCAGGCCCGTTTGCGACATCGCCGGCTCGAACGCCACCACCCGCGACATCCGCTGCCCCGCATACCCGTGCTGCCGCGCCGCCTCGCTGGCGGCGATGAAGTCGTTGCCTTGCGCCGGCCGCAGCTTGCGCTGCTGTCCGAAGCCCCGCGCATACTCCTGCCGCGAAATGCCCGCCCCCAGGGGATCCCCGCCGAAGGTCACCAGCATCTCCACGCGGTCGAAGAAATAGCGCGGCACCTCCGCCTTGCCGTAGCTGGCTGCTTGCCCGGCCGTCAGCGCGTCCGGGTTGAAAGCGTCGTACACCACGTGCCGCAAGCCGTAGAACGCGCAGAAATCGGCGATCAATTGCGTCCGCGCCGGCCCGTGCACGGTGCCGGTCAGCAGCACCCCGCTCTTGCCCGCGCGCCGCAGCGCCGCCACGATCTCCTGATCGGCTTCGTTCCAATCCAGGCGCGCGCCCGCCGCCAGCTCGACCGGCCCCGGCGGCGGCGTGTTGGGCACCCCCGGCAGCGGCCCGAGCTGCACGTCATAAAGGTCGTGAATCGAATTCTTGCGGTTGAAGATCGGCGAGCCTGCGCGCCCCCGCTGCACGCGCACCGGCCCCGGCAGCCGGTCGGGATCGTACAAATTCAAAAAGACGCCCTGTCCCCGCGCGCACACCGTGCCCCGATTCAGCGGATGCAGCGGGTTGCCCTCCACCTTGATCGGCCGCCCGTCCCGCGTCTTCACGAGAATGCCGCAGCCCGCCGCGCACTCCCGGCAGGTGGAGGCGTAATACTCGCTCACCCCCGGCAGCAAATTCTCCGGCTGGTTGGTGTACGGAACCAGGTAATGCACCGGCTTGCGCGAGCACGCCGCCGTCGCCAGCGCCAGCGCCGCCGTCGACCACTTCATGAAATTGCGGCGGTCCATGCCCCCGGGCGCCGCCGCCGCGGGCGCCTGGCCCAGAATCGGCGGCAAGCCCGGCGCCGCCGGCCGTGGATCGCTCTTGAACTCCCGCCCCCGCAGTTCTTCCACCCGGCCTTCGTATTCGGCCAGCGTCGTCCAGACCGCCGGCGCGGCGCCGGCCGCGCCGGGGGCGCCGGCGCCCTGATCCTTCGTCCCTGTTTTTAGCTGTGACACGTGTTGCAATCCGTGGGCGCGTTCACGGGATGGCCGTGGAACGTGCTGAGCTGGTAGTCGCGGTGAATGCGTTCCGCTGCGGGCGGAAGGAAATTTTGCTGGCGATGGCAATCGATGCACTCGCCCATGGCGAACTGGTGCGTCTCGACGATCTGATCCATGCTCTCGACCGGCCCATGGCAGGTCTGGCAGGCGATGCCGGCGTCAATGTGCGGCGAGTGCCGGAACTTCACGAACTCGGGCAGGTGATACACCCGCACCCAATGGAACGGCTGATTGGAGTTGTAGGCCTTCGCGATCTCCTGGATCACCGGGCGCTGGTTGTCCACCACGGAATGGCAGCCCATGCAAACGTTCAGGCCGGGAATCGGCGATTGGCTGGCGCGCTCGACTCCGGCATGGCAGTACTGGCAGGGGATGTGGTTGATGCCCGCGTGCAGCCGGTGGCTGAAGGGAATTGGCTGCTCCGGGGAATAGCCGATATTGGTGAAGGCCGAGAGGAATTTCCACCCCGCCAGCACCAGCAAGATGACCACGATGAGCAGAATGCGCCACTGCTCTCGCACGATTCGAAGATTCATCCCGTTCCCTTGATCCGCTTGCGTGGCACACGGCGCCACGCCGCCCCGTTTCGCTTACGGAGTGCGCCCGCCCTCGCCATTGCAACTCAGAGCGAACTCGCGCTTACGCGCGCGTGCATGGCTGCCAGGACGGGACCGGAACGGCGGCGAACCGAATGTCTTGCGGATCGGCGCGGAAAGAAATGAGGCCGGGATGAAAATGCGAAGCGATCAAAAAAACGCCGCGATCCGCTTCCTCTTTTCGGTTCTTCCCGCTCCAGCCACTCCCAAGCAACCTAACAAGTTAGGACGGAGCGCCGGGTATGGTCAAGCACAAAAATACCTGAGGATGGGACAAAGGGATTACGTCGCCGCTGCCGCTTCGCGCCTCGCGCCCGCCGCGCTCGACCCACTCCGTGGGGCAGGCATTCCAGACTGCCAGCTCAGCCCCTCGAACGACAGACGAGCCCGGATCCGCGCGGCCGGAGCGAAAAGCCCGCCCCGGGGCCGGCGGCGCCAGCACTGCAACGAACGGTGAATGGTGTCGTGCCGGCCGCGAACCGCGTTACCAGCGTGGTTCGCGCGGTTGACGAGCGTGGCCGCGATAGTCGTCGGCGTTGCGGCCGCCGCCCCGCTCGCTGCGCCCCCGGCTGAAGCCGCCGCGCGGCGGTCCCCCCGGACCGCGCTCCGCCCGCGGCCGTGCTTCATTGACATTGAGCGTGCGTCCGCCGAGCGTGCCTCCGTTGATGGCCGAGATCGCCGCCTCGGCCTCCTGGTCGTTCCCCATCTCCACGAACGCAAAACCGCGGGAGCGCCCGGTATCGCGATCGGTGATGATGCTGACGCGATCCACCGCTCCATACGGCTCGAACAGACTGCGGATCTCGTCCTCGGTGGTGCTGAACGAGAGGTTCCCCACAAAAATGCTTTTCAATTACGTTCCTCAGCGAAGGTGAGCTATTTGACTAGAAGCGATGCCCGGGAGGAGGAGAGGCGACCTGCCGTCCACCGATCCGGGCCAGATCGGCGACCTTTCAAACGCCCTTTTAGCTTACCACGCCGCCTCCGCCCCGCAGAACTCGTCGGGCGCGGCCCGGCGGCCGCTCCGGCGAGCCCCGTCAGGCGTGATGCCCGGGATGCTGGCAGCCCGGATAGCTCGGCCACATCACCTGGCCGTTCCAGCCCAATTCCTTGAGGCCGATCTCGGAGGAGTAATACGCCCCGCGGGCCCAGCCCTTGAGGGTCTCGAAATGGTCGCGCAGGTTCGTGGCTTCCGGCTTCTTCTCTTCCAAGTGCTCGATGCGCTCGGCCCAGGCGGGCGTCGGCGCCGGCCGCGTCGGCGCCATCGCCGCGGCATCGGCCAAGATCTGGTTCTGCATGGCCTCGTCGAGATCCTGATACGGATGCCCGCCGCGCCGCAGCGCCTCGGCGTCGAAGGCGGAAACGGCGTTGACGAACCGCCGCTGCGCCTCCTGGGACTCGACGCTGAGCAGCAGGTCCACGAAACGGTTCACGTTCGCCCGCGACGAGCCCGGCACGATGCGCTCGGCCAAAACGATGAAGGTCTCGTTCTGATGCGGATCGAGAAAGAGCGGCTGCCACTCGCCCGCCGCCGTCTGCGCATCCGCCTGCGCCCAAGTCTCGGGATCGGCGAGGTGGCGATGAATCGGATGCGCCGCCGCCAGCATCGGCATCGCCATGCCGGCGCCAGCGCCGGCCAGCATGCGCTGCACCATTTGGCGGCGGTTCAGGCCGCGTTGGCGGGCGGGATGATGTTGCACGAAAAGCGGCGGGGTGTCGGAAGCGGAAGCGGACGCCATGGCGGTTTCACCATACCACCACCCGCCCGGCCCGGCAACCCGCGCCTCCGCCCGCCCCCCGCGCTGCCGCGGCGTTCCGCCCCCGCTCGCGGCGGGTAGAATACGCGGCATGTCCCTGCGCATCGCCCTGCTCTTCGTCCTCGCCGCTGCCGCGCCGCTCGCCGCGCGCCAGTTCCAATATCCCACCGCCACCGCCCCCGCCGGCGCCCAGGAAAACAAGCAAGCCATCCTCCTCGCCAAAACCGAAGCCCGCACGCTGGCGCTCGCCCAGGACTTCGACGGCGTCGCCGGCATCGGCGTCAAGGACCTGACCAGCGGCCAGGCTTGGTTTCACAACGGCGACGAGATCTTCCCCACCGCCAGCACCATCAAGGTCGCCATCTTGCTTGAGCTGCTCCACCAGAGCGATCAGGGCACGCTCAAATTGAGCGAAGAAGTGCCGATTCGCCGCGCCTTGGTCGTCGGCGATCGCGAATTGCTGAGTGACTTCGGCGACGGCACCACCACCATGTCGCTGCACGACATCGCCGCCACCATGGTCGCGCTCAGCGAAAACTCCGCCGCCAACATCCTCATGGACCGCGTCGGCATCGCCCGCGTCAACGCCGAGTTGCGCGCCCTCGGCATCGCCCACACCCTGCTGCGCCGCCACATGCTCGACTTAGCCCCGGCCCGCCAAGGCTTGGAAAACGTCTCCACCGCCCGCGACATGCTGGCGCTGTTCGAGGCCGTCTATCGCGGCCGCGCCCTCTCCGCCGCCGGCCGCCGCGAATTCTTCGATCTGCTGGAAATTCCCGACAAGAGCGGCACCATGCTCACCGCCGGCATCCCCGACGCCGTGCCCGTGGCCAACAAGCCGGGCTGGCTCGAGGGCGTGCGCTGCGACTGCGGCTTGGTCTTCGAGCCCCGCCGCCCGTACGAGATCTGCGTCTTCACCACCTACGATCAAGACGTCGCGGCGGCGCAAACCTTCATCGGCGCCGTCTCCCGCCTCTGGTACCAATACTTCCACCGCCTGGCGCTGGGCTCCGAATACGGCCGCATGCTGCCGCCGCGTTGACGCGGCTCAGTCCACCAGCGTGTAGCCGGCGGGAATTTCGAACGCCTCGGGCGGCGCCGCCACGCGCTCCAGCGCCAAGATCTCCCAGCGCCACCGCTCGCGCGCCGATTCGAGCTCTTCGAGCAGCACCAGCCCCCACTCCGGCGCCACCCAAACCTCGTCGCGCGCCGCGCTGTAGTTCATCGCCCGCGCCGCGCGCACGTGGACGCGCACGCAGTCGAGGCCCCCGATCATGCGCCGCTCGTCGCCGAAGCGGAACGCCCAGCCGCCGTTCGCCGCCCATTCGTCCAGCCGCGAAATCAGCGCGGCGCCTTGGCAAATGCGCGCCGTGCGCTCCCGGTGCGAAAGCCACGTCATCGCGCCCGCCGCCGGCCGCCACAGCCGCGACACGCTCGCCGGCCGCCCGTAATCCACGCGGCAATTGCCTAGCGCGTCGCGCCGCAGCGATCCCCGCCAGCGCGAGCCGCCGCTCAGAGAAACGCGCCACTCTACCGCGATCGGCCGCCCGAACACATTGAGCGGCGGCGCCACTCGAGGATCCAGGGATTTGAAAACGAACTCGTCGTGTGTCGTCATGTTGCTCCAGACCAAGTGGCTTGACGCCGCTCCGGACCTGACAACGCCCGCGAGCTGGTCTGGCGCAACCGAGCGGCAACGCAGAAAGGCTGCACAACTCCGACCTGAGTCGCCTAGGGCAAAATCTTAGCGCTTCCTCCCCGTCGAGAAAACACCCCCCCCAACGGGGGATAAAACCGCAAACCTCGCTCCCGCTGGCACCGCTGCACCGGCAGGAAGTATTTTGACAATCGTAAAGAATGGACTGGACCGGCCTTCACGCCGCAACGCTATCGGCTATTCGCCCCACGTGAAGCGCACGCCGGCGGTGATCAGGCGCGGCGAACTCAGCAGCGCTTCCGGCGTCAGCTCAACGGTATATCGATGATTCCAAAGGTTTTCAACCGCAAAATAGGGAGCGAAGGCCCCCCAGCTGCGGCTGGCGAACAAATCGGTGCTCCAATACCCAGGCAGCGCCAGCGTATTTAGATCATTGTCGAACTCAGCACCGCCGTAGCGCTCCTCCGCCGAAAAGGTCCAACCGCGCCGTCGCGCCAGCAGCCGCAAAGAACCGGCGTTGCGGGGCACATGCGGCGTCTTGGCGCCGATCAATGCGCGGTTCGGCGCCGAAATCACGACCGAGTCCAGGTGCGTGAAGGCAGCCCAAAGCTCCACGGCCTGCGCCGGCCGCCAGCGGCCGTCGAACTCCGCGCCGCGGGAGCGCAGCCGCCCCAAGTTTTGCCGCTGCTGCGTGATGAGCGCCGGCGTCGCTGCCAGGGTGACATTAATGATGGCGTTCGCCACGGTGCCGTCGAAGTACGTCGCGCGCACCAGGCCGCGTCGGCCCAGGGCGGCATCGAGACCCAATTGGCCGCCGCGATAACGCTCGGCGGCGAGCGCCGGGTTGGCCAGCGTCTCCACGTTGCCCACCCGGAACGGCCGATAGAGTTCGTTCAGCGTGGGCGCGCGAAAGCTTTCGTAGGCGCTGGCGCGAAACGAGACCGGCCCGCGCGGATGCCAAACGGCGCCCAAGCTCGGGCTCCAGGCGTGGCTCGCGCGGTCGGGGAAAGGTGTCGCCGCACCGGCCGCTGCCGCGAAGGCGTCGTAATTGCGCCAATGGTCGGCCCGCAAGGCGGCCACGAAGGAGAGCGCGGCGGAAGGCGCCAGCTCCAGCTCGCCGTAGCCGCCGGCCAGGCGCTGGCGGCCGTCATTATCGCGCAAGGGGCTGGGCGCCAGCGGCGCCACCTCGTGATCCACCGCGCTCACCGCGCGCCAGGAGCCGCCCGCCACCGCGTGCAGCGCGCCGAGCCGCGTGGCGCGGTCGCCCGACCAGGCGAGCGCCGCGCCCTGCGCCAGCGACGGCACTTGCTGCTCCAGCACCAGCCGCTCCGAGTTGCGGTCGGCGGCGACCGAGGTGAACGTGCTGGCGAAGTCCTCCGACTGTCCGAACCAACTCGCCTGCCAGGTGCCGGCCGCCTGCCAGGCGCCGCGCAGAGAAAGCTGCCGCAGCGCCGTCGAGTTGACCTCGAGCGCGGTGCCGTTGCCGCGCCGTTCGCCGAAATATTCCCCGCCCAGCGCCACCATGCCGCGCGCCTCCGGCGCCCAGCGCAGCTCCGGCTGCCAGTCCTGGGCGGTGACCCCGGCGGGTGTATCCACCGCGCCCGCCAGCGCCGGCGCGATCGGCACGTAGCCGCCCGTATGCACGTAGTTTTGCCCCAGCGCCGCCGCCCAGACGCCGCCGCCGAGCGCGCTGAAGCTGTCGAGCGAGGCCGTGCCTTGCCCGCCGCCGCCGGCGCGCACGGCGACTTGCGGCGCATTGGGCGGCTTGCTGGTTACGTCCACCACGCCCGCCAGCGCGCTGCTGCCGTAAAGCGGCGACGCGCCGCCTTCGACGACGCTCAATTCCGCGATGCTGGCCGCCGGCACGCGCAGCCAGTCGATCCAGCCGCCGAAGGGATCGTTGAGCGGCAAGCCGTCGCGCAAAACCAGCGCCCGGCTCGCGCCGCTGGTGCCCAGGCCGAGCAGCGATACGCCCTGCGTGGTCGGATGCGAATTGAGCGACGTCGCGCGGCGATAGGTGCTCAGCGCGGGAAACTCGCGCAGCAGGGAATCGAGGTTGACCGGAGCTTGCGCCGCCAGCCGCCCGGCGCCGGCAACTTGCGTCAGGATCGGCACCGCCGTGACCGCCTGGTTGCGCGCCGTGGCCGCCACCGTGACCGACTCCGCCAGCGGCGCCGGCGCCAGCACCCACTGCACCGCGCCCGGCCGCGCCACCTGGCGCGTCAGCGGCGCGAAGCCCCGCGCGCGCACCGTCAGCGTGGCCGGCCATTCGGCAATGGGTAGAAAAAAGCGCCCTTCGGCGTCGGTGGTGGCCCGAACGCCGCCGCCGGACTCTACCTCCGCGCCCGCCACGGGCAAGCCGTCGCCGGAAACCACCACGCCCTGAATTCCCGCCGCCGGGCCCTGCGCCGCCCGCGCGCCCAGCCCCAGCAACGTAACCCCCGCGACCATGAGGGCGGCCCAGCGCATGCCCCAGCCTACCATCGCCGCCTAAAATGAATGCAGTGTCCGCGCTCATCCTCGGCATCGAAACTTCCTGCGATGAAACCGCCGCCGCGGTCGTCGGCGGCGGCGCGCGCTTACTGTCGAACGTGGTGTTGTCGCAGGTGCCCGTGCATCGCATCTACGGCGGCATCGTGCCCGAGCTCGCCAGCCGCGAGCACTTGCGCGGCATCGTCCCGATCGTGCGCCAGGCGCTCGAGCAAGCCGCCTGCGAGTTGCCGCAAGTCGCCGCGATCGCCGCCACCCGCGGGCCGGGGTTGGTGGGCGCGCTCTTGGTCGGCCTTACCTACGCCAAGGCGCTGGCGCGCGCCGCCGGCAAACCGCTCATCGCCGTTCATCATCTCGAAGGCCACATCCACGCCGTGCTCCTCGACCGCCGGAACCAGGGCCTCCCCGAGCCGCCCTTCCCCGCCGTGGCGCTGGTGGTCTCCGGCGGCCATACGTCGCTGTATTGGGTCGAGCGCGAAGACCAGCGCTTTCGCTACGAGCTGCTCGGCAAGACCCGCGACGACGCGGCCGGCGAGGCTGGCGACAAGGTCGCCAAGATGCTCGGCTTGGGCTATCCCGGCGGCCCGGTCATCGATCGGCTGGCGCCGGCCGGCGACGAGCACGCCGTGCGCTTCACGCGCCCCAAACTCAAAGGCAACCCGCTCGATTTCTCCTTCAGCGGCCTCAAAACCGCCGTGCTGCGCCACGTCGAGACCCACGCCATGGCCGCCGGCATCGCCGCCCGCCGCGCCGCGCTCGGCGCCGGCGCTCCCGACGTGGAGAAGCTCCGCGCCCTCTGCGATCAGCCCACGCTCGATCTCATCGCCAGCTTCCAATACGCCGTCGCCGCCGAACTCGCCGACAAGACCTTGGCCGCCGCCGAGCAGCGCAACGCCGCCAGCGTGCTGCTCACCGGCGGGGTCGCCGCCAACCGCCGCCTGCGCCGCGAACTCGACGAAGCCGGCCGCGCCCGCGGCTTCGAGGTCTTCGCCCCGCCCATCCGCCTCTGCACCGACAACGCCGCCATGATCGCCGCGGCCGCCTGGCCCCATTTCCTGGCCGGCGATTTCGCCGGCCCCGAGGTTTCCGCCGAAGCCCAATGGGCGCTGGCGTAGTGGCGGCGCGGGACCGTGAACTGCGCAATTGACCGCTGGCGGCAATCGTGAATAAATGAGAAATAGCCTCCGTCTCTGCCCTCGTACTTCATGGCCATCGGTCTCAAGCTGCGTAACCTCCTTTTCGTGATCCATGCCGTGGCGCCCGAGCGCGTGCGCCGCTTTCTCCCCGCCGGCCTGGAGCCCGACGTGCGCGAAACTCCCGACGGCCCGCGCGCGTTCCTGGCCACCGTGGCGCTGGAGTCGGGCGCCGCCTTCCCCTACGTGCTCACCGGCTTCCGGCAAGTCAACTACCGCATCTACGTGCGCCATCGCGGCGAGCCGGGCGTGATGTTCTTGCGCTCCTGGGTCTCCTCGCGCACCGCCGCCGCGGCCATGAGCCTGGCGATTCCTACCGAGCACGCCGACGTGGAAATGGAAATCCAAGACGGCGCGGCGCCCTACAGCCATTTCACCGTGCACGGCCGCTCCGGCGATCACGAGTTGGAGCTCGAGGCCCAGGCCGATCCCCAGCCCGCCGCGCTGCCCTACTTCGCCACGGCCGAGGAGGGCTTCGACTTTCTCACCCATCGCCTCACCGGCTTCGCCACCGGCCGCAACGGGCTTTCGGTGGTGCGCGTCGAGCATCCCCACATGCATCCCTTGCGCGCGCGCATCGAGGCCAAGCGCGCCGATGAATGGACCGCTCAGGGCGTGCTCACGCCCGAGGAGGTCCGCCATCCCCTGCTGGCGCTGATTCAGCCCGAGGTGCAGTTCGACATGAACTTGCCCGAGCGCGTCGCCGCCTCCTAGCCCCGCGCCATGCCGGAAGGGCTCGTTTCGCTGTCACACGGGCCGCTCCATTACCGCCATGCGCCTTGCACGCGCAGCCGCGCCGTCGCCGTGCTGCTGCACGGCCTGCTCGCCACCAGCTTCGGCTGGCGCGCCACCCTGGCGGCGCTCTCGACCCGCTGTAATAGCTTCGCCCTCGACCTGCCCGGCCTTGCCGCCTCCGCGCCCTTGCCCGGTTATCGCGCCTCGCTCGCCCGCCTCGCCGGCTGCGTCGCGGAATTTTGGCAGGCGCGCGGCTTGCCGCGCGGCGTCTTGATCGGCTCCTCCTGGGGCGGCGCGGTCGCGCTCGAAACCGCGGCCCGCTTCCCGCATCTCATTGACCGTCTGGTGCTCGCCGCGCCCCTCAATCCCTTCTTTCGCCCCAACTGGCGGCAGCGGCTCTTGCTGCGCCCGCGCCTCGCGCGCTATGGCGCCGAATTGCTGCGGCGCGCGCCCCGCCGCCTCTACGCCGCCGGCTTCGCCGCCATGTGGAGCGGCCCGCGCCCGTTGCCCCCGGAGATGCTCGCCGGTTATTGGCGTCCGCTGCGGCAGGCGCGCCTGGGCGCGGTCGTCGCCGGCATGGTCGCCTCCTGGCACGAAGACCTGCGCGCGCTGGCCGCGCGCCTGCCGGCGATTGACGTGCCTACCTTGCTCATCTGGGGCCGCGAAGATCGGGTCGTCCCGCCCGACTCCGCCCCCTTGCTCCGCTCCGCCTTGCCGCGCGCCGATCTCGTGTGGCTCCCCGGCGCCGGTCATTTAAGCTTCGAAGAGCGGCCGGAGGATTTCAACGCCGCCCTCCTCCGCTTTCTTGCCTAGCGCCACCCGCCAGCCATGGGCTCGATTCAGCTCTTCTTCGCGCATTACGGCATCTGGGCGGCGGCGCTCTTGCTGCTGCTCGAAAACGCCGGCCTGCCCGTGCCCGGCGAGGTGGGTTTGGTCTACGCCGCTCATCTTTCCCAGCAGGGCAAGCTCGCCCCCTGGCCCGAACTCGCGGTGGTCGCCTGCTGCGCCTGCATCCTCGGCGACAATTGCGGCTATTGGGTGGGACGCGGCGCGGGCGTGGCCGCGCGCAACTGGCTGCGCCTCTCCGCCGATCGCGTCGGCTATGCCCAGCGCTACTTCGATCGTTACGGCGCCTTGACCGTCTTCTTCGCCCGCTTCGTGGCCGGCTTGCGCGTCATCGCCGGCCCCGCCGCCGGCCTCAGCCGCATGGGCTGGCCGCCGTTCTTCCTGGCCAACTCCCTCGGCGCCGGGGCCTGGGTCACCGCCATCGTGGCCGCCGGCTTCTGGCTGGGCGCGCCGGTCGGCCGCTTGCTCAGCTCCGCGCGCGGCCTTTCGCTCGCCTTGCTGGCCGTCGCCGTGGTCGCCATCCTGCTCGCCCTATATAAAATCAGACGGGAGCGCCCCAAGGGAGCCGCGCATGAATGCTGAAAGCAATGCCGCCGTGGGGGAATGGACCGGCCCGTTCCGCCGCGCGCTCGGCGATTGGGAGTTGACCGTCGTCACCGACCGCACCTACACGCTGGATGGCGGCGCGTTCTTCGGCGTCGTCCCCAAAACCCTCTGGCATCGCGACGCGCCGTGCGACGAGCGCAACCTCATCCGCTGCGGCCTCAACAGCCTCGTCGCCCGCCGCGACCGCCAGACCGTGCTCATCGAGACCGGCTGCGGCGACAAGCTCGACGACAAGCAAATGCGCAACTGGAACGTGGACCCGCGCCGCGATTACCTCGAGCGCCTCGCCGCCGCCGGCATCGCCCCCGACCAGGTGGATGTCGTCATCAACACCCACCTTCATTACGATCATTGCGGCTGGAATACCCTCCGCCGCGGCGACCGCTTCGTCGCCGGCTTCCCCCGCGCTCGCTATTACGTGCAGCGCACCGAATGGGAGCACGCCCGGCGCCAGCACGAGCGCGATCGCATGAGCTATCTCAGCCCCAACTACGATCCCTTGATCGAGAGCGGCCAAATGACCCTCCTCGAGGGCGATCGCGAATTGCTCCCCGGCCTGGAAGTCCGCGTCTTGCCGGGCCATACCCCCGGAATGCAGGCCGTCGTGATCCATTCCGCCCGCCAGACCGCCTGCTACATCTCCGACCTCCTTCCCACCCACTGGCATCTCAAACCCACTTGGGTCATGGGATTCGACCTGGATCCGTTGGCCACGATCGACAACAAGCATCGCGTGCTTGCGCAAGCCGCGCGCGAGGATTGGCTGCTCGTCTTTACCCACGATCCGGAGCGGCCTTGGAGCCGAGTGGAACGCGATGGCGAGGGCCGCTACGCTTGGCGGTCGGAATAGCAGCGTCGCCCCGCTCCCCTCGTTCGCCATCCGCAAACCGCGCCTGACCCCGCCCGAGCCGCCGAGCCGGGTGGGAGAGCGACGTCTGCGGCGCTTATCCGCCTGCCGTTGGCAAATCCTACCCACCCCTCTCCGTCCTTAGGCATCCACCATTAGGGGAGAGAGGAGGAGGCATGAGTACGGTTCGGAATATCGATCGCCGCACGTTCGTGCGCCGCCAAACCGATCAGATGGCCTCGGAATCCGCGCCCGGGCTCGCCGCGGCTCCCGACCGCTCCATTCAGTGGAATGGCGTCTGGACCGGTTACTTGATCTGGGCTGGCTGCGAAGCGATCCTGCTGGCCTTGGTTCTGGGCCTCGGCATGGGAGATCGCGACCCGCTGCAAGCGGCCTCTTGGGGCGCGGCCGGTAAGGCGACGATCGTCTGGGCCATCATCATCACCTGGATTGCCACCTTCATCGGCTGCTGGATGGCGGCGCGCACCCCCAATAGCCGGAACGGCCGATCCAAGGCGCTGACCCTCTGGGGGTTGATCGAGCTCACGCTCTTGGTGGCCATCGGCGCCATCGGTCTGACCAGCGTCCGCGCGCCCGGCGCCCTGGGTACGCATTCGGTCGCGGCGAACTTCTTCTGGCTGTCGTTGATCGCCCTCGGCTGCGCGATTGGCGGCGGCATTGTCGGCAGTCGCGGCGCCAAGGAAACCCGGAGCTCCAAACCGGTGCAGCCGATGAAGGCAGCTTGATCTACATCGAGAAGGGAGAGCAGCATGAGCACAGTTCGCAACATTGAACGGCGCATGTTCATTCGCCGGCAGGCCGACCGCGACTTGCAAACCGGCGGCGCGGCCGCGGCGGTGCCCCGCGCCCGCGAATGGGGCGTCGAGTGGAATGGCATCTGGACCGGCTATATGGTCTGGGCCGGCGTCGAGGCCATTCTCGTGTTCTTGGTCTTGGGAATCGGGTTCTCCAGCCTCAACCCGCTGCGCGCCTCGTCGTGGGCGGGCGTCGGCCGAGGGTTGGTGATTTGGATCGCGATCATGACCTTCATCGCCACCTATATCGGCAGCTGGGTCGCCGGCCGCACGCCCCCCGCCACCAAGCAGCACGGCATCGCCAAAGGCATCACGCTGTGGGGCATGATCGTGATCACCATGGTGCTGCTCGTCGGCTGGATCGCCGGGCAAGCGGTGCAAGTGGCTTCCGGGGCCGTCTCCGGTGTCGCTTCCGCCGCGCCCACCGCCGCCACGACGGGCATCTCCACCCTGCAAGGCGCTTTGCAGTCGCACGGCATCAACCTGAGCCGCGCCCAGACCACCGACATCGCCGCCAGAATGGCGGCCGGCGATCGCACCGGAGCGGCATCGACCTTGAGCCGGGATGCCGGCATCAGCAACGCCCAAGCCAATGACATTCTGTCCTCGGTGCAGAGTGGGCCCGTCAGTGCGCTCGGCGGCGCGGCGTCGCAGGCTGGTACCGCCGCCGGAAGGGCGGTCAAACAGGGAGGCGGCAGCATGGCCTGGGGCTTGTTCTGGATCTCGCTGATTACCCTGGGCTGCGCCATCGGCGGGGGCGCCACCGGGGGCGGCGGCCTCAAGCGCATCCGTCCGCAGCCGGCGCCGGCTAGTTAAACTTCGGCGCGCTGGCCGCGTGCTGAGACGGCGAGGGTGTAGGCCGCGTGGCGTCTTGTCGGCGCCACTCGCCCTTGCCCCCGCCGTTTTTGTTTGCGCTCCCGCGCCCCGCGCCGGCCCCGGGGCTCAGCTCCTGCGACGGTCGAGGGCCGAAGCGATCGCGGCCGCCATCCCCGCCCTGGCCCCAATCCTCGCTGTCCGATCCTCGCCCGCCGGTCCGCGCTCCCCGATCCCTGCTACCCTT
This sequence comes from Terriglobia bacterium, assembly GCA_021323595.1. Taxonomy (GTDB): domain Bacteria; phylum Acidobacteriota; class Terriglobia; order Terriglobales; family SCQP01; genus JAJPKR01. The sequence goes on from JAJPKR010000052.1 coordinate 34,968, forward strand.
CTCCTATGACCTGCTGGCAATGCGGCCGCGAAATCAAGCTGCTGGCCGCGGAGCGCGTGAGCACCCGCGACACCTGTCCCGGCTGCGATGCCGACCTGCACGTCTGCCGCAATTGCCGTCACTTCGATCCCACCGCGCACAACGAGTGCCGCGAAGATCAAGCCGAATGGGTGCGGACTAAAGACCGCAACAACTACTGCGACTATTTTTCGCCGGTCACCGTTGTCGGCGGCGCCACGCGCGGCAAGACCTCCGCGCCCGAAGACGCCAAGAAAAAATTCGACCAGCTCTTCGGCAAGCTGTAGCCCCGCCGCCGCCCCTCCGGCCGCGCAGCTACCACCCCAGCCACGTCTCCGCGTTCGTGCGATAAATCTTCTTCAGCACGTCCTTCGGCAATCCCAGCCCGTAAATGCGCCACCGCCCTTGGCCCGATTCGTGGGTGGGGTAGGGAAAGTATTCGTCCTCGGTTTCGAGAAAGCGATAGTAGAGCCGGTACATCGCCGGGCTCGGCAGCAGGTCGCTGCCGAAGAGAATGCGATCCGCGTAGCGCAGGAAGAACGCGCGCGCGGTGCGCGGCTGCCGCCCGAGCTCGGCGGCGCGCGCGGAGAAATCCAGCGCCAGGTTCGGGCAGCGTTCGAGCATCGCGGCCGCGCGCGCCAGATCTTCCGCCGCGCCGCCGACATGGGCGCCGAGGAAGCGCACTCGCGGATGGCGCGCGATCACCCGCTCCTGCGCGTCCAGCAGCTCTTCCCAGGTGGGAAACTCCGGCCCGTAAAAACTCCATTCCGGATGCGCCGCCAGTTCCTCATAGCGTTCGTTGCGCGGATCGATCGGCTGGAAAAAGGCCGCCGGATCGCCGATGTGCAGCATCACCGGAATTTGCAGCTCGCCCGCCTTCTCGAAAAGCGGCGCCAGGCGCTCGTCATCCACGCGCAGCAGCGCGCCGCGCGCATCGCGCGCGGTCAGACCCAAATCCTTCCACACCTTGAGCCCGCGCGCGCCTTGCTCGACCCGCCGCTCCAGCTCGTCGGTGATCGCCCTCACGCTCTCGCCGCGCGCCAGCGGCGTCCAATCCGCCAGCACGAAGAGCCGGTAGCGCTCGGGCGGCGCCGGGCGCGCCCGCCGGATCGCCTCGTCCAGCTCCGCCCCCTTCGCCAGCGAGATGTTGACAATGCGTTCGACGCCGCTGGCGTCGAGAATCGGCCACAGCTCGGCGAGCGGGATCGAATCCAGATGTGCGTGCGCGTCAATCGCCGGCCATGCCGGGCGCTCGATTTCATGCGCCGCCACGCGCAACTGCGGCACCGGCTGAAAATCGCTCAACGGCAGGTCGACTCGCGCCGTCTTGCCCACCATTTCCACGAACGGGTCGTTGGCCATGCACCCCTAGCCTACTTTGGACAACCATTCGGACCAAAGTGGCATCGCATTCCCAAGGGGCGGTTAACGCGAAGGGGTTCGTGCATTTCAGCCCTGAAACCACGCTCGCAAAACCGCGCGCCAAAACCGCGCCCTGAAACAGACCGAAGCCGCGATCGCCGGTGATCGCCTCCGTCGCGCCGCGACACACAAGGCCATGCCATCGCCCGCGCGGCGATTTCGGCAACTTCGCTCACGAGCGCCAGGACCGAGACACCCCCCGTTTGGGGACGAGACCATTTTCGCGCGCGTCTCGACCCCGGAGTCTCGACGCTAACATTAAGTAACTAAATGACTTACACGCCGATCCTCGACCCCGTAGCCGCATCGGCTGGTCTCGCCCGTCTCGGGCTGGAAGGCGCTCCTGCACCGCGAATCGAGCGTCCGGAATTGAACAACCAGTCGCGGAAGCGAACACTTCGAGCGCTGCCGCGCCCGTTATCTGTTCTAGGCTTAGCAACTTACATTGGCTGCCGGCGTGCATTCGCGGCCTTGAGCGCTATGGATCTATTCGCCGACTTGCGTTCCGCGATGGGCGCCGCCCGCCGGCGTCCCGCCGCGAGCGCTCTGGCCATCGGCTCGCTCGCGCTGGCCATCGGCGCGGTGACCGCGATCTTCAGCGTGGTGTACGGCTCGGTGCTGGCGCCGTTGCCGTATCGAAATCCCAGCCGCCTGGTGGCGCTCGAAACTCGCAATCCCTTCGTCAACCTGATTGGTTACAAGAGTTCGCCGAAGGACTTCCTGACGTGGCGAGCGCGCAGCGACGCCTTCGCGTCTCTCGGTGCGGTCGCCGAAGACACCTTCACCCTGACCGGCCGGGGTCCGGCGCAAAATCTCTGGCTCGGCGAACTTTCCGCCGGCATGCTGCCGGCGCTCGGCGTCGGTCCGGTCTTCGGCCGCGCGTTCCAATCGGCGGCCTATAACAAGGATGGCCCGCGCGAAGTCCTGCTGAGCTACGCCTATTGGCGGCAAGACTTCGGGGGTTCGCACAGCGTCCTCGGCCAACCGCTGGTGCTCAACCACCAGCCCTACACCGTGGTCGGCGTCTTGCCGCGGCATTTTTCGCTCTTGCCCGACCTGAGCCCGAAGCTCTGGATTCCGCTGCCGCTCAGCCCGGCGGATACCGGTTGGAGGCTCGAAGCCATAGGCCGCCTCAAACCGGGCGTGCCGCTCGCCCGCGCCAACGCCGAGATCGCCGCCATCGAAGCCTCTCTCGCCCGGCAGAGCCGGGCCGACATCTTCCGCAACATCACCGCCTTCGTCCGCCCGCTGGATGACGCCGTGCGCGGCCAGTCGCGCCCGGTGTTGCTCCTGCTGCTGGGCGCCGTGGCGCTCTTGCTGCTGATCGCCTGCGCCAACGTCGCCAATTTGCTGCTGACCCGCGCCTCCGAGCGGCGGCGTGAAATGGCGCTGCGTGCCGCCCTCGGCGCCGGCCGCGCCCGCCTGGCGCGCCAGTGGCTTCTGGAAAGCTTGCTGCTCGCCCTTGCCGCCGCCGCGCTCGGGCTGCTCCTGACTTGGTGGACGCTCGGCGGCCTCGCGCGTTTGCTCGAGCGCGAGATTCCCCCCACTGCCGCCATCGCCATCAAGTGGCCAGTGCTGCTGTTTGCGCTCGCCGCCGCCCTCGCGACCAGCTTGATCTTCGGCATCGCGCCGGCGGCGCAGATGGCGCGCGCGCCGCTCCGCGAGGCCCTCCAACAGGGATCGGCCGCCCTGGCCGGCGAGCGCCAGGGCGCGCGCCTGCGCCGCATCTTCACCGTTGCCGAACTGACGCTGGCGCTCGTGCTCGTCATCGGCGGCGGCCTGCTGTTCCGCAGCATGCTGGCGCTCCAAGCCGTCAACCCCGGCTTCGACGCCCGGCATCTGCTCGTCATCTCCGTCAATTTGCCCGCCGAGCGCTACGCCAATCCCGAACAGCAGGCGGCCTTCTTCGATCGCGCCTTGGCGCGGCTGCGCCGCTTGCCCGGCGTCGCAGCCGCCGCCGTGGCTGGCGGCGCGCCGTTTGAGTACGAACAGGTCTCGAACATCACCATCCCCGGCCGCCCCGCGCCCAAGGGCTTGACGCCGGTCGCGGATAACTTCTCCGTCGGCGCCGATTATTTCCGCGCCATGGGCATTCCGCTCGTGCGCGGGCGCTTGTTCCAGGCCGCCGACTTCGCGCTCAAGGCGCCGCCCGTCACGCTGATTGACTCCAAACTGGCGCAAGAATTTTGGCCCGGCCAAGATCCGCTCGGCTACAAGCTCAATGGCGCCACCATCGTCGGCGTCGTCGGCCACATCCGCGACATGCATCTGGACAAAGACTCCGGGCCCGAGTACTACCGCCCGGCGCGCTCAGGCGGCGCGATCCTCATCCGCGCCTCCGGTCCCCTCGCCGCCACCGCCGGGGCGGCGCAGCATGCGGTCGCCGCGCTTGACTCCGAAGTGCCTGTCGGCGCCGCGCTGGGCATGCCGCAAATCATGACGCGGCGTCTCGCCGACCGCCGCGCGCGCATGCTGCTGCTCGGCGCCTTCGCCGGCCTTGCCGTCTTGCTCGCCGCCCTCGGCGTCTTCGGCGTCGTCTCCTACTCGGTCGCCTGCCGCACCCATGAACTCGGGCTGCGCGCCGCTCTCGGCGCCCGGCGCGCCGTCTTGCTGCGCATGGTCCTCGGCGAGGGCCTGCGGCTCGCCGCCGCCGGTGTCGCCCTCGGCCTGCTCGGCGCGGCGGCCTTGACCCGCCTGCTCGCCAGTTGGCTTTACGGCGTCCAGCCGCTAGACGCCGCCACCTTCCTCCTCGCCGCCTTCGGCCTGCTGGTGCTCGCCGCCGCCGCCGCGTGGTTCCCCGCGCGCCGCGCCGCCGCCGTGGACCCCATGGAGGCGCTGCGCTATGAATGAAGGACGGCGCGTTCCCGAGATCGGCGTCCGCCGAGAATGACGCCCCCGCCCATGTCGCATCCCGCAAACGCGATCGCGGAACCCGGCTCGGCCAGCCGCCGCAGGCCGCCGCTCGCGCCTGCGCCCGTCCTCTCGTGCCTGTGGCAGCGCCGTCGCCGTTTCATTCGCCTCCGCCGCCATTCCCGGCATTGCGTTCGCGGCTTCGTTTCCCGAATCGCCGGCTCGTATTCGACCGGTCCCCGGCCCCGAATCCCTGCTGGTCCTTCTTGCCCAAGGTGAAATCTTGAGTCTTGCCAACGATCTGCGCTACGCCCTCCGCACACTGCGCCAATCCCCCGGCTTCGCCGCCGTCGCCATCCTCACCCTCGCCCTCGGTATCGGCGCCAACACCGCCGTGTTCAGCCTCGTCAACGGCCTCGTGCTGCATCCGCCGGGAATCAACGATCCCGCGCGCGTGATGGCGTTGCGCGCGAGGTACGACAAGCTCAACTTGAAAAGCATCTCGATCTCGCCGCCCGATTTCCGCCTCCTCACCGGCGATCGTCGCGTCTTTTCCACCGCCGCCCTCGCCGATAACACCGACTTCGATTATTTGGTGGACGATGTGCCGCATCGCATCGCCGGCCTCAGCGTTTCCTGGCAATGGTTCGATGTCTTCGGCGCGCGTCCCCTGCTGGGTCGCACGTTCCTCCCGCAAGAGGACCAGCCGCACGCCAACCATGAGGTCGTCCTGTCCTATAGCGCTTGGCAGCGGCTTTTCGGAGGCGACCCAGCGATCGTCGGCCGCTCGATCCAGTTGAGCGACGAGCCCTATCGCGTGGTCGGCGTCATGCCCGCCGATTTCGTGCCGATGCCGACGCAGCCGGCCGCGCTCTGGGTGCCGCTGGCGCTGCCGGCCGCGTCCTTCGACCTGCAAAATTCTTTCAATGAAAGCCTCTTCGCGCTGGCCCGCCTTGCTCCCGGGGTTTCGCAGGCGCAAGCGGAATCGTACGTGCAACTGCAAGCCGAGCGCTTTCGCCAGCGCCGGGATCCGTACGGCAGTTATGCGCGCGAAGCCGGCTGGGGTCTCTTCGCGCTGCCCGTGGCCTCGTACCTGTACGGCGATCTGGCCGCGCCGATGGTGATTCTGCTGATCGCAGTCGGCCTGGTGCTGCTGATCGCCTGCGCCAATATCGCCGGCCTCTTGCTGGCGCGCGCCGGTGGCCGCGCGCATGAACTCGCCATCCGCGCTTCCCTGGGCGCCGGCCGCGGCGTGCTTTTGCGCCAAGGGCTGACCGAAAGCGGCGTCTTGGCCGCCCTTGGCACCCTGGTCGGCGTCGCCTTCGCGCAACAGGGCATTGCCTGGCTCTGGTTGATGGCGCCGCGAAACTCCGCCCCGGCCTCCCTCTTTCGCCTGGACGGCACCGTACTCGCCTTCCTGATCGCCATCGGCATCGTCGCCGCGCTGCTCGCCGGCGCGGCGCCGGCGTGGCGCATGGCGCGGTTCCATCCCGGCCAGCTTTTGCAAGAAGGCGGACGCGGCTCGACCGGCGGCCGCGCGCGCCAGCGCCTGCGCTCGGCGCTGGTCGTCGGCGAGATCGCGCTCTCGCTGGCGCTCTTGGTCGGCGCCGGCCTGCTGGTGCGCAGCTTGGCGCGGATCGGCCAGCTCGATCCCGGCTTCCAGCCGCACGGCGTGACCATCGCCAATCTCGACCTGCCGGCCCGGCGCTATGACACCAAGCCCAAACTGGCGCAGTTCTACAGCTCGTTGCTCGCGCAACTGCGCGCCCAGCCCGGCGTCAGCGCCGCCGCCTTGGTTTTGCCCGCGCCCTTCAGCGGCTACGATCCCACCGCCTCCTTCGCCATCGCCGGCCGCCCCACGCCCCCTGGCCTGCCGGCGCCGCATGGCCGCGTGCGCCTCGTCTCACCCGATTACTTCGCCGCCATGGGCATTCCCCTGCGCGCCGGCCGCTGGTTCACGCCACAAGATACGCTGGCCACGCAGCCCGTCGCCGTCATTGACGAATCCCTCGCCCGCCAATATTGGCCGGGGCAGAATCCGCTCGGCCAGCGCATCATCGAAGGCCCGCCCGGCCCGCCCGCGGTAATCGTCGGCGTCGTCGGTTTCGCCAAGCAGACCGGGCTCGTCGGCGACACCGGCAAGGGCGTTTACTATTTCCCGACGGCGCAGCGTCCGCGGCCGCAAATCATGGCCGTGGTCAAATCCACCTTGGCGCCCGCCGCCGCCGCGCGCGCCATCCAGCACGCGGTCGGCGCGCTCGACCCCGAGTTGCCCGCCTACGACATCGCCACCATGGATCAGCGGATCGCGGCCTCGCTCGGCCCGCGCCACTTCGCCGCCCGCGCCCTCGCCGTCTTCGCCCTGATCGCACTCTTGATGGCGGCGCTCGGACTCTACGGACTCGTCAGCTACACGGTCGCCGCCCGCACGCGCGAAATCGGCCTGCGCATCGCCTTCGGCGCCCGCCGCCGCGATGTGCTGGCGATGATCCTGGGCGAGTCGCTGCGCTTGGTCGCGCTGGCGCTGGGGATCGGCCTGCTCGTCGCCTACGTCGCGGCGCGTTTCCTCGCCAGCCAGCTCTACGGCATCGGCGCCTTCGATGCGCTGACCTTCCTCGCCGTGGCCGCCGCGCTGGTCGCGGTCGCGCTCGCCGCCAGTTGGCTGCCCGCGCGCCGCGCCGCCGGCGTGGACCCCATGGAGGCGCTGCGCTATGAATGAAGCCTCCGCGGCCGGGTGGAATCGCGTCATCCGCGCAACCGCCGCCGGGCGGCACCGGGCCGCGCCGCGCCCCACACCCGCTACCTAACACCTGCCGCCTATGCTTGCCGACTTACGCTACGCCCTCCGCACCCTGCGCAAATCCCCCGGCTTCGCCGCCGTCGCCATCCTCACCCTCGCCCTCGCCATCGGCGCCAACACCGCGATTTTCAGCGCCGTGGACGCCGTGCTCTTGCGCCCGCTCCCCTATCCCGATGCCGGACAACTGGCGGGCGTATGGGAAACCAATCTCGCCAGCGGTAATCGCATCCAAGTCTCCGGCCCGGACTTCGGCGACTGGAGCCGGCAAACGCGCGGCGTATTCAGCGGCATCGCCGCCTATGCCTCCGCGCCGCTCAGCATCTCCGGCGATGGGATCCGTCCCGAGCGCGTCATCGTCGGTGCGGTCGGCGCCGGCTTCTTCTCGACGCTGCGCGTCAATCCCGAACTGGGCCGCTGGTTCACTGCCGCCGAGCATCGCCCCGGCGTCACCGGCGCGACGCTTTTGAGCGACGGGTTATGGCGCCGCCTGTACGGCGCCGATCCCGCGGTCCTCGGCCGCACCGTCGTCGTGGATGGCGTCCCTTCGGTCATCGTCGGCGTGATGCCGCCGGCGTTTCGCTTCCCCGATGACGCCGAGCTCTGGCTCCCGCTCGAGCATTGGGGCGTGGTTGATTCCGGCAGCCGCACGGCGATGAATTATCGCGTCGTCGCGCGGCTCGGCGCCGGCGTCTCGCTCGGCAAGGCCCAAGCGGCGATGACCGCGCTTGCGGCCCGCCTGCGCCGCCAGTACGGCACGCACACCGGCGCGCTGGTCGTCGGTCTCCGCCGCCAGCTCGCCGGCGATCTAGGCCCGGCGCTGTGGATCCTGCTCGGCGCCGTCGGCTTGCTGCTGCTCATCGCCTGCGTCAACGTGGCGAATCTGCTGCTGGCCCGCGCGGCGGCGCGCCGGCGCGACTTCGCCCTGCGCGCCGCGCTCGGCGCCTCCCGCGGCCGGCTGCTGCGGCAAGGGGTGACTGAAGGCCTCCTCCTCGCCCTGCTCGGCGGCGCGGCCGGGCTGCTGGTCGCGGCGTGGGGCACGGCGGCGCTGCGCTCGGCCGCCGCCGCCATCTTGCCCAGCTATGCGCAAGTGCGGCTCGACGCCGGGGTGTTGCTGTTCACCTTCGGCCTCGCGCTCGCCACCGGCGTCCTGTTCGGCCTCGCCCCCGCCTGGCAGTCGGCGCGCTCCGATCCGCACGCGGCGCTGCAAACCGGAGGCGCGCGGCTGGCCGCCGCGCGCGGCCGTCTGCGCTCCGCCTTGGTCATCGCCGAAGTCGCCTTGAGCTTCGTGTTGCTGATCGGCGCCGGGCTCATGCTCCGCAGCCTCGGCGCGCTCTTGGCCGTCCCCCTCGGCTTTCAGCCCCAGCATCTCTGGGTGGCCGACGTCTCGCTGCCCGAGGATGCGCCCGCCTACTCCCAGCCCGCCGCCGTGGCGCGCTTCTTCGACCAGTTGCTCGCGCGGGTTCGCGCCTTGCCCGGTGTGACCGCCGCGGCCGCCGCCAGCGCCCTGCCGCTCGGGAACGGCCAGTCGACCAACGGCGCGTTCGTGATCGCCGGCCGCCCGCCGGCGCAGGAAAATTTGCTGCCCTACGCCGAATACCGCGAAGTCACTCCCGGCTATTTCCATGCCATGGGCATTGCGCTGCTGCGCGGCCGCGACTTCACCAGTGCCGACACGCAGCACACTCCCTTCGTCGCCGTCATCAATCAGGCGGCGGCGCGCCGCTACTGGCCCGGCCAGAATCCGCTCGGCCAGCGCATGCGGTTTTTGGGCTTCACTCCCCACGGTGCGCCGCCTTGGATGGAAATCGTCGGCGTCGTCGCGGATACCCGTATCTCGCTGGCCGCGCCGCCGCGTCCCGCCGCCTTTGTCGCCGCCGCCCAGCAACCCTATTGGATGCTCGGCGACGCCTACGTCCTCGTCCGCGGCTCATTCTCCGCCGGCGCGCTGCGCGCCGCCTTGGTTCGCATCGCCTCCAGCCTCGATCCGCAGGTCCCCGTGCGCGTCGGCCCCTTCACCGCCCGGCTGGACACAGCCGCCGCGCCCTCGCGCTTCCGCGCCGCCTTGCTGGGCCTTTTCGCCGCCTTGGCGCTGATTCTCGCCGCCGTCGGCCTCTACGGCGTCCTCTCGTTCTTGGTCGGCGAGCGCCGCAAAGAGGTCGGCATCCGCCTGGCGCTGGGCGCGCGCCCGGGCCAGGTCCTCGCCGCCGCCATCGGCGAGGGCGTGCGCTGGGTCGTGCTCGGCCTCGCCGCCGGCGCCGTGGCCGCCTGGTTCGCGGGCCGCCTGCTCGCCCGCTTCTTGTTCGGCGTTTCTCCGGCCGATCCGCTCACCTTTGCGGCGGTCGCGCTGCTGTTGCTGGCCGTCGCCGTGCTGGCCTGCTGGCTGCCCGCCCGCCGCGCCGCCCGCGTCGACCCCGTGCAAGCGCTGCGCTGCGAGTAGCGCCGGCGGCGCGGCCGGCGCCCCGGCGCGCCCGGGACCAGCCCCACCGCCTGCGCGCCGCGTCGCCTGCCGCGCATCGGTGATTCCTTGAGACAATGGACGTGTGCCGAAGACTCATCGTTATTCGGTCACCGTCCGCTGGACCGGCAACACCGGCTCCGGCACCTCGCACTACCGCGATTACCGGCGCGATCACGAAATCTCGGCAGAGGGAGCGAAGCCCGTCATCCCCGGCTCGTCCGACCCCGCCTTTCGCGGCGATCCCGCGCGCTGGAACCCCGAGGAGCTTTTGGTGGCGGCGGTCGCGGCTTGTCACCAGCTCTGGTATCTCCATTTGTGCGCGCAAGCCGGCGTGGTGGTGCTCAGCTATCTCGACCACGCCGAAGGCGAAATGGAGGAGACCGCCGGCGGCTCGGGACGCTTCATCCGCGTTACCTTGCGCCCGCAAATCGTCATCGCCAAGGGCTCCGTCCTCGCCCAGGCGCGGGCGCTGCACGCGCCGGCTCACGCCAAGTGCTTCATCGCCAACTCGATGAACTTCCCCGTCCACCACGAGCCCGACATTCGCGTCGAAGCTTCCTGACCGCGCCCCGCGCCGGCGATCGGGCCGCCGCCGGAACCCGGTGGCAACGCCCCCGCGTTCCGCGTGCCGAATCGCTTCGCGCTCCCCTCGCGAACCCTTAAACTTGAGAGATGCAGCGCCTGGGGGAGGCCGCCGATATTCTCGGTGCGATCATGGCCCGCGAGGAGGCGCGCGTCGCCGAAGCCCGCCGCGCCTTGCCGCTCGACGAGCTGCGCCGCCGCGCCGCCCGCCGCCGCCCGCGCGACTTCGCCGCCGCGCTCCGCGCCGCCCGCCGCCCGGCCGTGATCGCCGAGATCAAGCAGGCCTCGCCCTCGCGCGGCCTCTTGCGCGCCGAGCTCGACGTGCCCGCCATCGCCGCCGCCTACGCCGCCGCCGGCGCCGCGGCGCTCTCCGTGCTCACCGAAGGCCCTCACTTTCACGGCTGCCTCGACTATCTCGCCCAGGCGCGTGCCGCCTGCCCGTTGCCCCTGCTGCGCAAGGACTTTATCTTCACCGACTACCAAATCTGGGAGGCCGCCGCGCATGGCGCCGACGCCGTGCTCCTGATCGCCGCCGCCCTTGCCCCGCCCGAGCTGCCGCGGCTGCTGGCCGTGGCACGCGAGGCGGGCCTGGCGGCGCTGGTCGAGATTCACGACGCCGCAGAGGCGGAGCGCGCCGCCACGGCCGGCGCCGTCCTCATCGGCGTCAACAATCGCGATTTGCGCACGCTGCGTGTGGACCCCGAACTGGCGCTGCGCCTGGCGCCGCGCCTGCCGCCGGGCGCCCTCAAGGTCGCCGAGAGCGGCTTGCGCGCCGCCGCCGACCTGCGCCGGGCCGCGGCCGCCGGCTTCGATGCCGTGCTGATCGGCGAGCGCTTCATGCAGGCGCCCGCGCCCGGCGCCGCCCTCGCCGCCCTGCTCGCCGAACTGGAACGCGAGGCGTCATGATCAAGATCTGCGGCATCACCTCCGCCGCCGACGCTCTCGCGGCCGCCGCCGCCGGCGCCGATGCCGTCGGCTTCGTCTTCGCCCCGCGCTCGCCCCGCCGCGTCTCCGCCGCCGCCGCCGCCGCCATCGCCGCCCAACTGCCCGCGCACGTGCTCAAGGTCGGCGTCTTCGCCAACGCCGATCCCGCCGAAATTCGCGCCACCGCCGACGCCGCCAGCCTCGATTTGCTCCAGTTGCACGGCCGCGAGCCCTCCGCGCTCGCCCGCTACTTCGCCCCGCGCCCGATCTGGAAGGCGCTGCACATGGGCGCGCCCGGCTACTTGGAAACCGCCGCCGAATGGGGCGAGTGCGCCGCCGCCTTGCTGCTCGACTCCGGCGGCGGCACCGGCCGCGTCTTCGATTGGCGGCAAGTGGCCGCGTTCGAAGGCCAAAAATTGATCATTGCCGGCGGCCTCACCCCGGAAAACGTCGCCGAATGCATCGCCCGCACCGGCCCTTGGGGCGTGGACGTCTCCTCCGGCGTCGAATCCGCGCCCGGCCGCAAGGACCCGGCGCGCGTGCGCGACTTCATCCGCGCCGCGCAAGCCGCCTTCGCCAGCCTGTACGCTAAGAAGGTATGAGCGCCACCGTCGCCCCGCCGCCCGCCCGCTTCGGCGCCTACGGCGGCCGCTACGTGCCCGAAACGCTCGTCGCCCCGCTCGACGAGCTTACCGCCGCCTACCAAGCCGCCCAGGCCGATCCCGCCTTCGCCGCCGAGCTCGATGAACTGCGCCGCACCTACGCCGGCCGTCCCACCCCGCTCTTCTTCGCCCGCCGCATGAGCGAAGAACTGGGCGGCGCGCGCGTCTATCTCAAGCGCGAAGACCTGCTCCATACCGGCGCCCACAAGATCAACAACTGCCTCGGCCAGGCCTTGCTGGCGCGCCGCATGGGCAAGCGCCGCATCGTCGCCGAAACCGGCGCCGGCCAGCACGGCGTCGCCACCGCCACCGTCTGCGCGCTCTTCGGCTTCGAGTGCGTCGTCTACATGGGCGAAGAGGATATGGCGCGCCAAGCGCTGAACGTGGCGCGCATGCGTCTGCTCGGCGCCGAGGTGCGCGGCGTCGCCGCCGGCAGCCGCACCCTGAAGGACGCCATCAACGAAGCCATGCGCGATTGGGTCACCAACTGCCGCACCACCCACTATCTGCTCGGCTCCGTGCTCGGCGCTCACCCCTATCCCGCCATGGTCCGCGATTTTCACGCCTGCATCGGCCGCGAGGCGCGCGAGCAGATCCTCGCCGCCACCGGCCGCCTGCCGGCGGCGCTGATCGCCTGCGTCGGCGGCGGCTCGAACGCCATGGGCCTGTTCTACGCCTTTCTCGCCGACCAATCCGTGCGCCTGATCGGCGTCGAAGCCGGCGGGCGCGGCGCCGAACTCGGCCAGCACGCCGCCCGCTTTCACGGCGGCTCGCCCGGCGTGCTGCAAGGAACTTTCTCCTACATCTTGCAGGACGCCGCCGGGCAAATCGCCGCCACCCACTCCATCTCCGCCGGGCTCGATTATCCCGGCGTCGGCCCCGAGCACGCCGAACTCCATGATCGCGGCCGCGCCGAATACGTCGCCGCCGGCGACCAAGAGGCGCTGGCGGCCTGCCAATATCTGGCGCGCCGCGAAGGCATCATTCCCGCGCTCGAATCGGCGCATGCCGTCGCCGAGGCGCGCCGCCGCGCTCCCGGCCTGCCCCGCGACGCCTCCCTCATCGTCAATATCTCCGGCCGCGGCGACAAAGACATGGAGATCATCGCCCGCGAACTGCCCGGCCTCGCCTCCCCGGAGCGTGCGTGCGGCTGACCGAAGCCTTCACCGCCGCGCGCGCCGCCGGCCGCTGCGCCCTTGTCCCCTTCGTCACCGCCGGCGACCCCTCGCTCGCCGCCACTCGCGACATCGTCTGCGCGCTCGCCGCCGCCGGCGCCGATGTCGTCGAGCTCGGCGTCCCCTTCAGTGATCCCGTCGCCGACGGCCCCGTGATCCAGCGCTCCAGCGAGCGCGCGCTGGCGCGCGGCACGCGGCTGGCCGACGTGCTCGAGCTGGCGCGCGCGATCCGCCGCCGATCGCCCGTGCCGCTCCTGCTCTTCGGCTATTTCAATCCGATTCTTCGTTACGGCCTCGAGCGCTTCGCCGCCGATGCCGCCGCCGCCGGCGCCGATGGCGCTCTCGTCACCGATCTCATTCCCGAAGAAGCCGCCGACTACCGCCGCGCGCTGGCGGCGCGCGGCTTGGCCGCCGTCTTTCTCGCCGCGCCCACCTCGCCCGACGAGCGCCTCGCCGCCATCGCCGCCGCTTCGACCGGCTTCATCTACGCCGTCTCCCGCACCGGCGTCACCGGCGCGCGCGAGCAAGTGCCCGCCGCCGCCCGCGAATTGGTGGCGCGCGTGCGCCGCGTCGCGCGCCAGCCGATCGCCCTCGGCTTCGGCCTCGGCACCGCCGCCCAGGTCGCCGAGGTCGGCGCCTTCGCCGATGGCGCCGTCGTCGGCACCGCGCTGGTGGCGGCGCTCCATCGCGCCGTCGAGCAGGGCGGGGAAGCCGCCGCCGCTCCCGCCGCCGCCGCCTTCCTGCGCTCCCTGCAACCGTAGCCGCCTGGCAACAGCGCCGAGCTCCCCGGTTCCGATGGCCGGCGCCGGCTCTCCCACTGCGCACCGGATCTCTCGCGCACGCCCCGCGCGCTGGGTGGCGCCGCTTCGGGACCTTCGCCGATCCGGCGGCCCCGGCGCGGCGAACTGGCGCTCAGGCCCCGGCGCCCTGCCACGCGTACGAGCCCGCGCGCAGGTCCTCGAGCACCGGGCGGCCGCGCGGCTGCCAGCCGAGCTCGCGCTCCGCCTTGGCGCCCGACACTTGCTGATCGAGCGCCAGCGCGTCGGCGAACGCGCCCAGCGTCTTGCGCGCCTCTTCCAGCGGCCATGCCGCCGTCTTGCCGCCCGCGCCGGCGCCGAGGCTCGCCGCTTCCGCCAGTTCCCGCATCCTCACCGCCGGCCCGTGCGCGGCGTGGAACAGCGAGCCCGCCGGCGCCTTCTCCAGCGCCAGCACGTAGAGCCGCGCCAGATCCTCCACCTCCACGAAGGACCAGCGATTGCGCCCGTCGCCCACGTAGCGCGCCGCCCCCGTCTCCCGCGCCGACTGCGTCAACATCCTCAGCAGGCCGCCGCCGCGTCCATAGACGTCGGCGGGCCGAATCACGATCACGCGCGGGCCGCGCTCCTTGCCGCTCAGCACTTCCTGCTCCAGCGCCGCGCGGTAGGCGACTAGCGGCGTGGGCTGAAGCGGGCTGCTCTCATCGGCGATGCGATCGCCCGTCGAACCCAGCACCCAAACGCCGCTCGTATAAAGGAACGGCTTGGGGCTGCCCGCCAGCGCGCGCAACATCGCGCGCGTCGCCGCGATATCGGCGGCCGCCGCGTTCGCGCCGCCGGTGTTGGCGGTATGAATGGCCGCATCAGCGGCGCGCGCGCCCGCCGCCACCGTCTCCGGCTGCAGCAGATCGCCGCGATGCGGGCGCAGGCCGCGTTCGGCCAACTGCCGCGCCTGCTCCTCCGATCGCGCCAATCCGATCACCTCGTGCCCCGCTGCTTGCAGCGCTTCCGCCACCGCGCTCCCGATGTAACCGCTGGCTCCGGTCAAAAACACTCGCATGTCCGCATTATCCTGCGCGCCGCCCGCGAGCGGCTTCGTATAATCAGTTCATCTCTCGCCAGGAGTCTTCGTTGCGCGATCCCGAAAAGCCCTCGCATGCCGGGCGCAATGCGCTCGCCGTCCTGATCCTTCTCATCGTCCTCGTCTGCGGCTTCGCGTTCTCGCGCGGCGGCGCGCCGCAAGTCACCGCCGCCTGGCCGCGCGCCGTCGGCCGCGAGGCGCGCCTCGACCTCACCGTGCGCTCCGCGCTCGGCGTGCGCGCGGTGCGCGTCTTCTATCGCCAGAAGGGCCGCGATATTCCCGTCGCCGCCGCCGGCTTCGGCGGGCGCCACTGGTTCTTCGCGCCCCCCGCCCAGCGCGAGCTGCATCTGGCCCCCACCATCGGCCGCGCGCGCGTCGCCGGGCTCGCCGACGGCGCCGCCGAGCTCGTGGTGGTTGCCCAGTCCGCCAACCTGCGCGGCTCGCGCCTCCTCCTCGCCCGCCCGGTCGAAGTCCGCTCCATCCCGCCCGCCATCGAGGTATTGAGCACGCAGCAATATGTCCGCCAGGGCGGCGCCGAGATGGTGACCTATCGCTTGGTCGAGCCCGGCGGCGGCGGCCTCGAAGACGTGACCTCCGACGTCCGCCTGGCGGGCCGCCTCTACCCTGGGTATCCCGTGCCGGGCGCCGCGCCCGGCGTGATGTTTTGCCTCTTCGCCTTTCCGTACAACGCGCCGGCCGACTCCGTGCCGCAACTAGTCGCCCGCGATGCGGCCGGCAATGAGGCTAGCGCCGGCTTTCCCGTCCAGCTCTTTCCCGGCAAGTTCCGCACGCGCACGATGGCGATCGACGACGCCTTCATCTCGCGCGTCGTCGTGCCCATCATCGCCAACACCCCGTCGCTGACCGATCCGGTCACGCCCTTGCAGCAATTCCTGCTCGTCAACCGCGACCTGCGCCGCACGGATGCGCGGCTGCTGGCCGAGGCCGCCGGCGAGAGCGTCCATCAATTTCTCTGGCACGGCGCCTTCCTCGCCCTGGCTCATGCCGCCGTCGAGGCCGACTTCGCCGACCATCGCCTCTACCGCTACGACGGCAAGATCGTGGATCAAGAAGACCATTTGGGCTACGACCTCGCCGTGGTGCGCCACACGCCCGTGCTGGCGGCCAACTCCGGCCGCGTGCTGTGGACGCATTACTTCGGCATCTACGGCAACGCGATCCTCATCGACCACGGCTTCGGCCTGATGTCGCTCTATGCCCATTTGAACGACTTCGTGGTCAAGCCGGGCGACGTGATCGCGCGCGGCCAGCTGATCGCCCACAGCGACTCCACCGGCCTGGCCGGCGGCGATCATCTGCACTTCAGCATGCTGCTCGACGGCGTGCAGGTGAATCCGATGGAATGGTGGGATCCGCATTGGGTGCACGACCGCATCGAGGCCAAGCTGGCGGCCGTCGGCGCCAACCCCCTCCCTTAATTTGGGACTGGTCGTAACCGGCGGGCTGCCGGCCTCGTCTCAACCCTGACGGCTTAGGTCCGCTCGCCCCTTTATGCCTTTTGCACGTTCGCGAGCGCTAGCCTGCTCCTTGGCGCTAACTGCTTGTGTTGTCATGGGCTTGGGAGGGGCAGCGCACGGCCAAACCGGCCCCGCCGTGACGTTGCCCCCAATTCCCGCCGCCAGCGTGGATCTGGATCAGGCTATCGCCCTGGCGCTCGCCTACAATCCCGCGCTCGCCGCCGCGGCCACCACCGTGCCGCAAAGCCAGGCGGAGGAGGTCACCGCCAACATCCATCCCAACCCGGTTTTGACCTGGGATGGGTTGTTCTTGCCCCTCAACCCGAACAACTGGAATCACAACATCGTCAGCCAGATTTCCGAATTCGACGTGGGCGTGGCCTACACCTTCGAGCGCGGCGGCAAGCGCCAGCATCGCCTCGCTGCCGCCCGCGCCGCCACCGCGGTGACCCGCTCGCAGTTGGCGGATGCCCGCCGCACGCTGGCCTTCAACGTCGCCCAGCAATTCGTCAACGTGCTGCTCGCGGAGTCGAACCTCGACTTTGCCCGCCAAGACCTGGCCAGCTTCCAGCGGACGGTCAACATCGGGCAGGCGCAGCTCAAGGCCGGCCAGATCAGCGAAGGCGACTTCCTCAAAATCAAGCTGCAACTGCTGCAATTCCAGACCGACGTCTCCTCGGCGCAATTGGCGCTCTTGCAGGCGCGCGCGGCCTTGCGCAATGCCGTCGGCTATCGCGCCCTGGCGCCCGATGTGCGCGTGGTGGGCAGCTTGCAGTACACGCCGCTGAAGGGCGGCGAGGATGATTACAAGGCGCTGGCGCTCCAGAACCGCCCCGATCTGCGTGCCGCGCGCCAAGGCATTACCGCCGCCCAAGATCAATACACGCTGGCGCGCGCCAACGGCAAGCGCGACCTCACCAGTTCGCTGACGTTTTCGCACGTCGGCGGCATCACCGGCGCCGGCATCGCCTTCAACATGGAAATTCCCGTCTTCGACCGCAATCAGGGCGAGATCGCCCGCTCGCGCTTTGCCGTCGCCCAGGCGCAGGATCTCTCGACCGCCACCGCCGAGCAGGTGATGACCGACGTGGCCACCGCCTACGAGGCGGCGCAAACCGGCTCGCAGGTCGTCGCGCTCTACCAATCCGGCTACTTGCAGCAAGCGCAGGAATCGCGCGACATCAGCGCCTACGCCTATCACCGCGGCGCGGCCAGCCTGCTCGATTTTCTCGATGCCGAGCGCAGCTACCGCGCCACCGAACTCGCCTACCGCCAATCCCTGGCCGCCTACATGCTCGCCCTCGAGCAGCTCAAGGAAGCGGCCGGCACGAGGAAGTTGCTATGAGTCGCACCCGGCTCGCTCCCTGTTTCGCCGCCCTGGCGGCGCTCGCGGCCCTGCTCGCCGGCTGCGGCCGGCAGGCGCCGGCTACCGCCGCTGCCGCGCCGCCGAACGCGTCCGCCGATCCCAACGGCCCCAGCCTGTTCACGATTCCCGCCGCGCAGATGACGCACCTGAGCCTCTACACCGTCGCGCCCACGACGTTGGTGCGCACCCTGCGCCTGCCCGGCACGGTGGTCTACAACGGCTTCCACACCACCGCCGTCATCACCCAAGTCGGCGGCCGCGTCACGCGCATCCTGGCGCAGCCCGGCGAACATGTGCGCGCCGGCCAGCCCATGCTCTATGTCAGCAGTCCCGATTACTCCGCCGACCGGGCGGCCTTCTTGAAGGCGCGCGACGCCTTCCAGCTCGCTGACAAAAACTACCGGCGCGCGCAGGATCTCTACGAGCATCAGGCCATCGCCGAGGCCGATCTGCTGCAAGCCGCTTCCGCCCGCACCCAGGCCGAAGCCGACTTTCAGAACGCCGAGCAGGCGCTGCGCATCCTGGGCGTCGCCGATCCCGCCGCGGTCGCCGCCCGCCCCTCCCCCGACATTCCCGTGCTCGCGCCCATCAGCGGCCTGGTCGTCGATCGCGAGGCGATGCCGGGACAAGTCGTGCAAGCCGGCAGCACGCAGCTTTTCACCCTTTCCGACTTGCACACCGTCTGGGTCCTGGTCAACGTCTTCGAGCGCGACCTCGCCTATGTCCATGTCGGCGACCCCGTCACCGTCCATAGCGACGCCTACGGCCGCGACTTTCACGGCCGCATCTCGTATTTGGGCGCCTCCCTCGACCCCACGTCCCGCACCTTGCAAGCCCGCATCGTCACCCGCAATCCCGGCGAGGAGCTGAAGAACCAAATGTACGTGACCGCCGTCGTCCAGGCCGGCGTCGAGCGCCGCGCCATTGCCGTGCCCGACGCCGCGGTCCTGCGCGACGACGTCAACCAGCCCTTCGTCTATGTGGCCGTGCCCGGCCGCACCGGCACCTTCGCCCGCCGCCTCGTCCAGATCGGCGAAAGCGAGGCCGGTAGGACCCAGATTCTGAGCGGCTTGCAGCCCGGCGAGCGCGTCATCGCCGAGGGCAGCCTCTTTGTGCAGTTCGCCAATTCCCTGCAATAGCGCGCCGTGATCAATCGCATCGTCCAATTCGCCCTGCGGCAGCGCTTCTTCGTTTTGATCGTGGTCGTGCTGATGGTCATCGCCGGCGCCATCTCCTTCCACCGCATGCCCGTGGACGCCTATCCCGACCTCTCGCCGCCGATGGTCGAGATCATCACCCAATGGCCCGGCCACGCCGCCGAGGAAGTCGAGCGCTTGGTCACTCTGCCGATCGAATTGCAGCTCAACGGCACCCCGAATCTGGTCGTGATGCGCTCCATCTCGCTTTACGGCCTTTCCGACGTCATCCTCACCTTCACCGATTCCACCGACAATTACTGGGCCCGCACCGAAGCCTTCGAGCGCGTCGGCGGCGCCACCCTGCCGCAAGGCGTCACCCCCAGCATGGCGCCGCTCTCCAGCCCCAGCGGGCTGATCTACCGCTACGTAGTCGAGAGTCCCGACCGCACCCCGCAAGAGCTCAAGACCATCGAGGATTGGGTGCTCGAGCGCGCTTACAAGGCCGTGCCCGGCATCGCCGACGACTCCGGCTTCGGCGGCACCGTGATGCAGTACCAGGTGCTGCTCGATCCCAGCCGCCTCTACGGCTACAACCTCAGCGTCGCCCAGGTCATCAACGCCCTCGCCGCCAACAACGGCAACACCGGCGGCGGCTTCTATTCCCAGGGCGGCCAGTTCTATTACGTGCGCGGCCTGGGCCTGGTGCGCAACACCGAAGACATCGGCGACATCATCGTCGGCTCCAGCAACGGCGTGCCCATTCACGTGCGCGACATCGGCCAGGTGGTGATCGGCCACGCGCCGCGGCTGGGCGAATACGGCTTCCAGAACAACAACGACGCCGTCGAAGGCGTGCTCATGATGCTGCGCGGCGCGCGCACCCAAACCGTGCTCAAGCGCGTCGAAGCCGAAACCTATAAGCTCAACCACGGCCTGCTCCCGCCCGATGTCAAGGTCTTTCCCTTTTACGACCGCACCGGCCTGATCCAGCTCACCACCAAGACCATCGAGGGCAACCTGCTGCGCGGCATGATCCTGGTCTTCTTGGTCTTGCTCTTCTTCCTCGTCAGCGTGCGCGCGGCGGTGATCGTCGCGCTGACGATTCCCCTGGGCCTGCTCTTCAGCTTCATCCTGCTGCACGCCAAGGGCGTGGACGCCAATCTCCTCTCCATCGGCGCCATCGACTTCGGCATCATCATCGACGGCACCGTGGTGATGATGGAGAACATCTTCCGCGAGCTCGGCCTGCGCCACGGCCGGCACTACAACTTGTTCGAGGTGATCGCCGCCGCCGCCCGCGACGTGGACCGGCCCATCTTTTACTCCGTCGCCGTCATCATCGCCGGCTACCTGCCGATTTACGCCCTGACCGGGCCGGCGGGCACGCTGTTTCACCCCATGGCCGACACCATGGTCTTCGCGCTCATCGGCGCGCTCGGCATCACCCTCACCCTCGTGCCGGTGCTCACCTCCTATTGGTTCAAGCGCGGCGCCCGCGACGCCAGCACCCGCGTCTTCGAGTGGATCAAGGCGGTGTACGCCGGCCGCCTGCGCTGGTGCCTGCGCCATCCCGCCTGGACGGTGGCCGTGATCGTCGCCATCTTCGTCGCCAGCATGTCCGTCGTGCCCACCATCGGCGGCGAGTTCATGCCTCACCTGGATGAAGGCGCGCTCTGGGTGCGCGCCACCATGCCTTACACCATCTCCTGGCAAGAAGCCGCGAAAATCTCCCCGCAGATTCGCGCCTTGCTGCGCTCCTATCCGCAGGTCACCTACGTCGGCTCCGAGCTCGGCCGCCCCGACGACGGTACCGATCCCACCGGCTTCTTCAACGACGAGTTCTACGTCGGCTTGAAGCCCTACGACGATCCCAGTTGGCGCGCCAGCCGCGATCACACCAAGCAGGCCCTGATCGACGACCTGCGCGGGCGCTTGGCCACCTATCCCGGCATCATCTTCAACTTCACCCAGCCGGCCGAGGACGCCGTGGATGAAGCCCTCACCGGCCTCAAGAGCGCGCTCGCCGTCAAGGTCTTCGGCCCCGACCTCCAGGTGCTGCAGGCCAGCGCCCTGCGCATCAAGCAGGCGCTCGCCCGCGTGCCCGGCTTCACCGACTTGACCGTCGTGCGCGAGCTCGGCCAGCCCAGCCTCGTCGTCACCGTGAACCGCGCCAAGATCGCCCGCTACGGCATCAACGTCAGCGACGTCGAAGCCGTCGTTCAAGCCGCCGTCGGCGGGCAAGCGGCGACGCAGGTGATCCAAGGCGAAAAGCTCTTCGATCTCGTCGTGCGCATGGAGCCGCAGTTCCGCCAAAACCCGCGCGCGATCGGCAATCTCCTCGTGCCCACGCCCGGCGGCCAGCTCATTCCTCTCAGCCAGCTCGCCGCCATTGACGTGCAGTCCGGCGCCTCCTTCATCTATCGCGAAAACAACTCGCGCTACATCGGCGTCCAATACAGCATCGTCGGCCGCGACCTCGCCTCCGCCGTGCGCGACGGGCAAAACGCCGTCAACGCCGCGCTCCGCCTCCCGCCCGGCTATCACTTGCAGTGGGGCGGCGAATACAGCGAATATCTGGCCGCCCGCGCCCAGCTCTCCGTCGTCGGCCCGCTGGCGCTGCTGCTGATCTTCCTTATCCTGTTCGCGCTCTACGGCAACTTCAAATTCCCCTTGGCCGTGTTCCTCAGCGTCGTGCTCACCGAGCCGGTGGGCGCGGTGCTGGCGCTGAAGCTGACCGGCACTCCCTTCAGCGTCTCCTCCGGCATCGGCTTTCTCGCCCTGCTCGGCGTCTCGGCGGAAATGGCCGTCATCATGGTCTCCTACGCCAACAAGCTCCGCGGCGAGGGCATGAGCATCCATGACGCCGCCTACCAGGCCGCGCTGCTCCGCCTCCGCCCCATTCTCATGACCGCCATGGTGGCTTGTCTCGGCTTGCTGCCTGCGGCGCTCTCGCACGGCATCGGCAGCGACACGCAGCGCCCCTTCGCCATCGTCATCGTGGGCGGCATGCTCTGCCCGATGCTGCTCGGCTTCTTCCTCTACCCGGTGCTCTATCAGCTCTTCGCGCGCGAAGGCGACGTGTTGCAGGTTTGAGCGGCTTCTATAATGACTCCATGAAGCTCCCCCTTGCGGCGCTGGCGCTCGCCGCTCTGGCGTGGACCGCGGTGGCGGCGCAAAATCCCCCGGCGCTCGCTCCGGCGCTGCCGCCCCGCATCACCTTCAGCAAGAGCTTTCGCGGCTCGGTGCCCACGTTCGTCGAAATCACCGTGCAGCGGGACGGCTCGGCTTCCTTCGAGGTCATCCAGCAGCCCGGCCAGCCGCCGGTCAAAATGGAATTCCACGTTGGCAAGGCGCTCGTCGAGCACATCTTCGCCCTCGCCGCCCAATTGCACGACTTCAGCGGACCCGAGCTCGAGGCTAAAGCCAAGGTGGGCTATATGGGGACCAAGATGCTCGCCTACGACGACGCCACCCGCCACAATCAGCAAACCTACAACTACTCCTCCCGTCCCGCCGCCCGCGACCTCACCGACATCTTCGAGCGCATCGCCGGCAGCGGCGAGCACGCCGCCCGCTTGCGCCACGCCGTCCGTTACGATCGTCTCGGCGTGGTGCAAGAACTCGACGGCATCACCCGCGACTGGAGCGAGCACCAACTGCTCGCGCCCGAACTGCTCGAGCCGGTGCTGGAGCGAGTGGCCAACGATCCCGATCTGATGGATATCGCCCACCGCCGCGCCTTGGATCTCTTGACCGAGATGGGCTCCGCTCGCAATCGCTAACGCCATCGCCCCGGCTCGCATCTGATCCGCAAGGAGTTCTTATGACGGATCCCGACGACGAGAAGCACCGCGCCGACGAGAAAGCGCGCGAGAGTGGCCGCCCCGGCGGCGGCAAGGGCCGCAAGGATGAGGTCGGCAAGAGCGGCGTCTATCCCATGTCCGGTCCCTTGCCCCAAGGGCCGGCCGAGTTGCGCACGCCCGCTGCCTGGGGCCAAGGCGAGCGCGGCGCCGCTGGCTACGAGGACTCCGGCCGCTCCGAGTTGGTCTACGAACAAGGCCAGTTGCTGGGCGGGCTCGACGCCGGCGCCCCCGGCTCGCCGCCCCCGGCCGGCCTGCTCATCCCCCCGCCGGCCTGGGAGAAGGCGCTCGACGACTTCAGCCGCCGCCACCGCAACTGCCCGGTCTTGATCGAGGAGATTCGCGGCGAAGAACGCCGCGTCGCCATCGAGAATGAGCCGCTCACCGGCATCAGCTCCGATCGCGCCGGCGAGCGCGACAAGATCTACGTCGCCGTTGGCAGCCGCGCCGACCAGTCCCACACCCACGTCATCTCCGCGCCCCGCCAGTTGCGTATCTTCGTCGCCCCCGGCGAGGCGCCCAGCGCCGAGGTCGAATCCGCCGACGGCACGCGCACCCGCCTGCGCTGCCTCGAGCACCGCCCCGCCGCTTAAGGGGAAAAGGGGACAGCCTGATCTGCCCCGGTTTCCCCACTTCCAGGGAAACCGGGACGGCCCGGCCCGTCCCCGTATTTCGCGACGGCCCCGCTTCGACCACGACTAGCGGCCGCACCCCCGCGACCTTCGCCGACGCTCCGCTCTGCTCCCCGGCGCTGGACGCCCGCCGCCGTTCCGCTTACGCTTCGATTACGCCTGCGTCCAACGCTCATGCACGCCCTGCTGCGCGACTTGCGCCACGGACTGCGCCTGCTGCGCCGCGATGCCGGCTTTGCCGCCGTCGCCATTCTCACCCTGGCGCTCGGCATCGGCGCCAACACCGCCATCTTCAGCGTCGTGGATGCCGTGCTCCTCCGGCCCCTGCCGTTTCCCCATCCCGAGCAGTTGGTTTCGCTTCGCGAATCGGCCCCCACCTTCCCCAGCATGTCGGTCGCCTACCCCGACTATCTCGACTGGGTGAAGCAAAATCACGTCTTTTCCTCCCTCGCCGCGTTTCAATGGGATGGCTACACCCTCACCGGCGTCGGCGAACCGGCGGCCATCCCGGCCGGCGCCGTCTCCGCCAGCTATTTCACGACCCTGGGCGTGCCGCCCCTCCTGGGACGCACCTTCAGCGCCGCCGACGATCAGGCCGGCGCCGGCGGCACGGTCGTGCTCTCCTACAAGCTCTGGCAGCAGCGCTTCGGCGGCGACCGGAAATGGCTGGGGCGCGCCATTGACCTCGATGGCCAGAGCTACACGATCATCGGCGTCATGCCGCCGGCGTTCTCCGGCGCCTTCTCGCAGTTCGCCGGCAATGACGTCGGCCTTTGGGTGGCCATCGGCCGCAAAGCGGGTCTGCCCGCGAACAAATTCCTGATGAATCGCGGCAGCCATCCTGGCATCAACGGCCTCGCCCGCCTGCGTCCCGGCGTCACCCTGGCGCAAGCCCGCGCCGCCATGGACACCATCGCCCAGCGGCTCGACCGCCAATACCCCGACTCCAATACCGGCGAAGGCGTCAACCTGATGAGCCTCAAGGAGCGCGCCGTGGGCGACACGCGCCCGGCGCTGCTGGCGTTGCTGGCCGCCGTCGCCTTCGTCTTGCTCATCGCCTGCGCCAACGTGGCCAATCTGCAACTGGCGCGCGCCGCCACCCGGCGCAAGGAATTCGCCATTCGCGCCGCTCTGGGCGCCGGCCGCGGCCGCCTGATCCGCCACTTGCTCACGGAAAGCGTGGCGCTGGCCTCTCTCGGCGGCCTGCTCGGCCTCGGACTCGCCGCCGTGCTCATCGCTCTCGCCCCCAAAATCCTTCCCGCCGGCGTGCCGCGCGCCGCCGAGCTCGGCTTGGACTGGCGCGTCCTGCTCTTCACCCTGGTCCTCTCCCTCGCCACCGGCATTCTCTTCGGCCTGGCGCCGGCGCTGCACGGCCCCGACCGCGATCTGCAAGGCGAACTCAAGGAAGGCGGCCGCTCCTCCCGCGGCGGCGTCACCGGCCAGCGCCTGCGCGGCGTGTTGGTCGCCGCCGAAGCCGCGCTCTCGCTCGTGCTCCTGCTCGGCGCCGGCCTGCTCTTGCGCAGCTTCTGGCGGCTCAGCCGCGTCAATCCCGGCTTCGCCACGCGCGGCGTGCTGACCTTCAGCGTCGGCCTGCCGCAAACCCGCTACCCCAAGGATGCGCAAATCGCCGCCTTCTTCCATCAGGCGCTGGCGCGCATCGCCGCCCTGCCGGGCGTCGCCGCCGCCGGCGCCATCCAGCCGCTGCCGCTCGGCGGCAGCGACTGGGAGAACTCCTTCCAGTTGCCCGACCGCCCCAAGTTCCCGCCCGGCCAAGTCCCCAGCGCCCACTTCGCCATGGTCACGCCGGACTATTTCCGCGCCATGCGCATCCCCCTGCTGCGCGGCCGTTACTTCACCGATGCCGACAATGCCGGCGCGCCCCTAGTCGCCATCATCGATCGCGGCTTCGCCGCCAAATACTGGCCCGGTCGCGATGCCATCGGCCAGCGCATCGCCATGGATAAAGACGTGCTCACCGTCGTCGGCGTCGTCCCCCACGTCATGCTGGAGGGCCTGGCCGGCGCTTCCCTGATCGATAAGTTGCCGCAAATGTATGTGCCGCACGCGCAGCACGCCAATAACTTCATGAGCTTCGTGCTGCGCGCCGCCCCCGGCTTCGCCGATCCCGGCAAGTTGCTGGCCCCGGCGAAGGCGGCCATCGCCGCGCTCGATCCCGACTTGCCGGTGTACGACGTCAAGACCATGTCCGCGATCGTCTCCGCCAGCTTGGGCGAAAACCGCCTGTCGCTGATCCTGGTGGGCTTGTTCGCGTTCTTGGCGCTGGTGCTGGCGGCGGTGGGGATCTACGGCGTGATGTCCTACATGGTCGCGCAGCAATCCCATGACCTCGGACTGCGCATGGCGCTCGGCGCGCAGCGCGGCGATGTCTTGCGCCTCGTGCTCGGCCAGGGACTGCGGCTGGCCGCGGCCGGCCTCCTCGCCGGAATCCTCGCCGCGCTGGCCCTGGGCAAAGTGCTGGTGCGCTTCCTCTTCGGCGTCCGCCCCACCGATCCCCCGACGTTCGTCGCCATCGCCCTGGTGCTGCTGGCGGTCGCGCTGCTCGCCTGTTACTTGCCCGCGCGCCGCGCCACCACCGTGGATCCGCTCGTGGCGCTCCGCTACGAGTAGCCGGCGCCGGCGCGGCGTTGTCGCTGAACCCCGATGGATTGCGGGAGAGCTGCGGAATCCCGGCGCGCCGGCCGTCGCCGGTCGCTGCCGCCCGCGCCCGCCCGCGGCCGCGTCTAGCGCGCCGCCGCGGCCGGCTTCAGATGCCGCGCGGCGAACTCGAGAAACGCCGGCCAGTTGGGCAAATCGGTATGGCCGCCCTCATGCTGCCGCCAGCCGATGTCGACGTCCAGCAACGCCGTGCCGAGCGGCGGCATGACGTCGCTCCCCAATCCTTCGCCGCCCAGCAGCCGATACACCGGCCCCGCCGCCACCGCCGCCAAGAACATCCCGCGATCGTCGATCCATCCGCCTTCGACCTTCGGCGAACCGGTGCTGATGAAAATCGGCCGCGGCGCGCACATCGCGATCAACTCATTCGAATCCACCGGCAGGTCGTTCACCGTGCGCGGGCCGTCATAAAGCAAAAAGTTGCCCGCCATCCATTGGTACTCGCCCGTCCCTGCCAGATTGCCCGCCTGTTCCCCGAAGTTGCGGCGAAAAGGCTTGGCGCCGCCCGCTCCCGACGAACCGATCAGCCCGATCGCGAAGCGCTGATCGTAAGCCATCGCCACC
This sequence comes from Terriglobia bacterium, assembly GCA_021323595.1. GTDB lineage: Bacteria > Acidobacteriota > Terriglobia > Terriglobales > SCQP01 > JAJPKR01. The sequence goes on from JAJPKR010000052.1 coordinate 61,410, forward strand.
AGCGCCGCCTTGCCGTAGCGCGACAGCCCCTCGATCCCCACCTCATGAGCGTTGATTGCCGGATCGCTCTGCAGATAATCGAGCGCGCGGCTCGCGCCCCACGCCCAGGCTCGCAGCGCGCCCCATTGATCCGGACGCCGCGGCTGGCCGTGGTTGCACAGCCCGATGATTCCTTCCGTCAAGCCCGCGCCGCTGTCGGCTTGCACGCTCGTCGGCACCAGCACCGCGTAGCCCCAGCCATGCTCGAGCAACTGCTGTTGCCAGCTCGGCCCGGGCGGAGGCGGCGGCAGCTTGATGCCGCGTGCCCGCATCTGCGCCAAAAATCGCGCCATTTGCGCCGGATCGAAGCCGAGATGGATCATCGCCGGAACCGGCCCCCGGGCGTCGGCGGGCGTCGTCAGCGTCATCTCGATGTTGACCGCAATCAGCGGATACGCCGAATTGTCCACCTGGCCGCGCAGTTGTTCGGTGACCACCGGAATGCCGTACTGCGTCTCCCGCTTGCGGCTGACCACGATCCAATCCACGCGCGGCGTGTGGCGCGGCACGCGGCCATAGACGTCGCGATCGAAAGCGGCGGCGATCTGCGGCCGCCGCTCGCGCCACCACATCGCCGCCGTGGTCACGCGCCGCCCGTCGGCCATCGTCAGCGCATCCGGCAGATCGGCGCCGCCCGCCTTGCTCTCGTCATAGTTGGGCGGATTCTTCGCGCCGGGATTGGGATCCGCGCCCGGCCGCAGCGCCCGGATGCGCAGCATGCGCATCAGCAGCGCATGATCTTGCGCCGCCGTCATGTGCACCGGTGGGCGCGCTTGGGCCGCCGTGAAAACCGTCGCGGCCCCGAGAAAACAGGCGAGTAAAGTTCGCATCATCGCTCCTCGCGGTGCCCTGCGCGTGCATCGCATCGAGCTCCCAGCGCAAGCCGCGCCGGGGGCCGCGAAATTTCGCCGCGCCGCTGCGCCGCTGCCCGGCGAGGTCGTCGCGGCGCACGCAGCGAGCCGTGCGAGGCCGCGGGCCGTGCGGGCCGGCGCAAGTACACCAATGTACCTGATCCCGCCCGCGCGGCCGCGAACGCAGCCCGGCGACGCCGGTCGCCCCGCCCGCCGCGTCTTCAGGCGCGCCCGTAAATCGGTATCACCGCGCCGTTGATCTCGCCGGCCTCGTCCGAGGCCAGCCACACCAGCAGATCGGCGATCGCTTCCGGCTTCACCCAGCGCGTGGCGTCCGCCTGGGGCATGGCCGCGCGGTTCGCGGGCGTGTCAATGGTGCTCGGCAAAACCACGTTGGCGGTGATGCCGTGCTCGCGGCCTTCGAGCGCCAGCGTGCGCGTCAGCGCGATCAACGCCGCCTTGGAGACGCCGTAGGCGGCGAAGTTCGCCGCCGCCTCGACCCCCGTGCGCGATCCCACCGTCAGGATGCGCCCCCGGCCCGCCGCCTTCATCGCCGGCAGCACCGCCCGGCAGAGATAAAACGCCGCGTTCAAATTCAGGTCGAGCATGCGCTGCCAGGTGGCGTCGTCGGTCGCCTCCACCGGCTGCCCGCCGGCAAATCCGCCCATCAGATGCACCAGCACATCCACCCGCCCCGCTTGCCGCAGCGCCTCGTCCACCGCCGCGCGCGCGCCCTCCGGCCGCGTCAAGTCCGCGCTCACGTAATTGCCCGCCCCGCGCGCCACGCCAACGACCGTGAATCCGGCCCGGGGAAACGCGCGCGTTACGGCCCCGCCCAGCCCGCCGCTCACGCCGCTGATCAACGCTACCCGCCCGGCATTCATCGCTGCTGCGATTGTACCTGCGCCGCCCCGCCCGCCGCCTCCGCTCCCGCCGCGGGAAAGCTCAGCATCCGCGTATCGCCCATCGGCACCAACACCAGCGAACAGGTCGGCTTCGCGTGCAGCAACGGAACGGATTCACAACTCAAAAGGCCTTGTGCGATCAAGGGCGCGTGCCCGCCGCCGGGCAGCCCCGCCAGCTTCAGCGCCGCGCCCTCGACGTGCGCCAACGCCGGCCGCAACGAAGCATCGCCCGTAACCCACTGCGCCGCGCCGATGCGCAACGGCCCCTGTCCGTCGGCGCCGGCGTCCAAACGCAGCAAGAGCTCCGCGCTCCCGTCCGCTTTCGGTGGCGCGGGAAAATTGAGCGTGCGCAAATTCTGCAAATCCATACGATGCCGCGATTCGGCCCCGCTGACCGCCTCCGCGCCGATCAGCCCTTCCAGCACCTGCTGGTCCGCGTGGAACTGGTCCGTGCGCGACGCCAGGATGCCGGCGGCCGATTTGGGCACCTTCACCTTCGCCAACGCTGCGGGATCGATCCTCCCCATCGGAGCTTCTTGCGCCACGATCTGCGCGTAAATCGCGGCCGCTTCGCGCTTATGCCCCAGCTTTGCCTCCGCCTCCCCCAGCGCCCGCCCCGTCTCTTTCTGCTCCATCAACTCCCAGCTCGCGCGCAAATAGGGAATCGCCCCTTCTGTGTCGCCGAGTTGCAGCCGGGCCCTGCCGATCGCTTCCCACTCCATCACCAGCGTGCGGGTGAGCGTCAAATCGCGCGCCTGGAGCGGGGCCGCCGCGGCCGCGGCCAGCGCCTGCGCGGCGGCGTTCGCGCCTTGCCCCGCGTACTGCTGCGCGCGCTCCGGATCGAGATGGTGCCACGCCATCCAAGCGCCGATCGAGCCGCTCAGCTCGGGCGATGGCGCGAGGCTCGCCGCCTTTTCCAGTTCCGCGATGGCCGGCTCGGTCTGCCCCGTCTGCTCCAAACTCATGCCCAGATCGGCGTGCACTTGCGCGTCGTCCGGCGTGATCTTCGCCGCTTCCTGCAGCTCGGGAATCGCCTTCGCGTACTGCCCCAGCCGGGCCAGCAATTCGCCCAGATTGGCATGCGCGTAGCGGTCGAGGGGATTGATCTGGATCTGCTGCTCGAACTCCTGCGCGGCATCCTGCATTTGCCCCAGGCGCATCTGCGCCAGCCCCGCGTTGTTGTATGCATACGGATCGAAGGGGTTATGGGCAATCTGCTTCTGAAAGGCGGCGAGCGCCGGCCCCGGCTGATTGTCGTCTAAGTACGCGCGGCCCAGCTCATTCCACACATCCGCGGGCGGCGCAGCCGCAGCCGCCGCCTGCGTGAACAATTGGATCGCGCGGCCATAATCCCCTTCCTGAAACGCCGTTTCTCCGGCGGCATAGAGGCCCGCGCCCGTGTTGCTCGCCGGAGCCGCCGCCACCTCCCCGGTCCGCGTCACCGGGAGCGCCTGGTTCAGGTCCGCTTGTACCGCGCGCCGGAACGCCTCGTAATCGTCGTGCGCCGCGGCGGGGATTTCCCGTTCCGAAAATTTCATCGTGCGGGTGATCGTGACCGTCTCGCCCGTGGCCGCCGTGCCGGTGACCGCGTACTGCGACGTGTATTGGGCGTACGGCCGCCTGAGGTTCACCGCCACCGGCGCCGTCGCTTCATAACCCACCGGGAGCCGCAGCGTCAGCACGTGCTCGCTCGTCATCGGCGACCCCACTTTGAGCGGCTTGCCCTCGTCCGCCTCCGGCAGCGCCAAGCCTTTCGGCAAGCTAAGGTCGCTGGTCTTGTCGCCGGGGCTCCAGAAATCGTCGGCGGTGGAATGAAACGCCAGTTGCAGCGGCGCGCTGGTCAGTGCCAAGTTCTTCGCGTCGGTCTGGCTCACCTCGCCGCTCTGCCAAGTCGCCGCTATCATCGCTTGGTCCATCAGCGGCCAGCGCGCGGAGGGAATCGCGTTGTACAGCATGCGCAGCACCAGCGCCCCATCCCCCGATTCCGCCAATTTGACGTCGGCCTCGAGCTTGCCGCTGGCGTCGGCGTTGGCCGCGATCGTCATGCGCTCGAACATCGGGCTCGGTGGATCCGCCGGCGTGCGCTCCAGATGCGCGGCCCCGGACCCGGGAATCACCAGCGCCTCCTCGTCGCGAATCGGCGCGAACAGCATCCCGAACGCGGCCACCCGCGTCGTCGTGTCCAGCCACTGCTCGCCCTGCGGCGTCGGAATCGCGGTGATGATGTGATCGAATTGTCCCGGCGAGGGGACGTCGGGATCCACCGCGTGCTTCGTCGAAACCAACGCCGCCTCCGCCGGGATGCCCACCGCGTGCAGCAACGCCGCCAAGAGCGTTTCCTGGTCCTTGCAGTCGCCGTATTCGTTCGCCAGCACCTGCTCGGCCGCGTGCGGCTGGTACCGCCCGATCCCGAACGAGAGGCTCACGTAACGGATGGTCTTCGCCACATAATCGTAGAGCGCCTCCGCCTTGCCCCGCTCGCTCGTCTGTCCCGCCGTCAGCCGCGCCGCCAGCGCCGCCAGCGCCGGCGTGACGCGGAGCTGGCTCTTTTGCAGCCCGGCATACCAAGCGCCCACCGCCGCCCAGGAAGAGAAGGTCGTCAACTGCACGTCCGGAGGCGGCGGCAACTCGCCGCCAACGCGCGTCTGCGGCGCGGCGTCGCTGGTGGGCGCCGGCGGGTGCCAAAAGTACACCGTCCGCCCGGCGCGGCTCATCACCGACGTCGCGGCATAGCCCGGCTGTGTCCGTAAGATCACCGCTCGGCCCTGCGGGATATCGATCGTCAGCGTCTCCGAGCGCGTGGCGGCGCTGTGGGAAAACTGGAACTCGAACCAAAACTGCCCGGGATCGAGCGGCGCGAAACGTTCCGTGACCACGTCGTAGGAGACCTCCGCGCCTACGCTCACGCCCGGCACCGTGACGTGCACCTGGTGATAATCCGAATAGACCGGCGCAATGCGCTCGATCGGCAAAGGCAGATCGCGCACGGCATCGGCGCCGACTTGGATCTCGCGCCCATCGGCGGTCTTCACCCGCACAGACACCACGTGCAAGCGCTCGTTGGCCGAGTTATACCCGAAGACCAGCTCGCCCGCCCGTTGCACGCCCGGCGGCGTCTGCACGCGCATGCTCGCGCTCTCCTCCCGCCGCATCTTCCCGTCGTTCTCGAAGCGCACCGTGGTCGCCAAACTTTCGATCAGGACCGGCTCCTGCGCCAGATTCGCCGGCGTGGCGGTGGTCTGCCCGGCTGCCGTCGCCGTCGCCAGCAGCCACGCCAGCCCCAGCCCCAGAGTCGCCGCTCTAGTCATGCCCGTCTTATCTAAGGCCGTTCAGCTCGAATTTACAAGCGCCAGCAACCCGCCGCCGTGCTCGCCCTCGCCGGCCTCCCTCCGCCTTTTCTCGCCGCTTTCTGGTTGCCGTCCCCCAATTGCCCCCGCCCGCCTCCCGCCGGCGCTTCCACCCGCCGCGCCGCCCACCGCGCCGCTTCATCCGGCGCTAGGCTGGAAGCAGTGGCTAGCGTTTTGCTCCTCGGCCATTACGAACTCGGCCGCCAGCCCTTCGGGCTGGCCTCGGCGGCCGCTTGGCTGCGCGCCGCGGGCTGGCCAACGGAAATCCGCGATCTCTCCCGCCAGCAGTTGGCGCCGGAGCTCGTCCGCGTCGCCAGCCTGATCGGCCTCTATTTGCCGATGCACACCGCCACGCGCCTGGCGGCGGCGCTCCTGCCCGCGCTGCGCCGCGATGCGCCCCGCGCCACCCTCTGCTGCTTCGGCCTCTACGCGCCGCTCAACGCCGAGTTTCTGCGCGAGCTGGGCGCTTCGGTCATCCTCGGCCCGGAATTCGAAGCCGACCTCGTCCGCGTCGCGCAGGGCGTCCCGCCCCGCGACCCGGCGGCCTTGCCGCGCCTGCCGTTCCTCGTGCCCGAACGCGCCGGCTTGCCGCCGCTCGCCGACTACGCCCGCTTGCGGACCCCCTCCGGCGCGCGCGTCGCCGGCGCCACCGAAACCACCCGCGGCTGCAAGCACTTCTGCCGCCATTGCCCGATCGTGCCCGTCTACGGCGGCCATTTCCGCGTCATTCCCCGCGCCGTGGTGCTCGAGGATATTCGCCGCCAGGTCGCCGCCGGCGCCGAGCACATCACCTTCGCCGACCCCGACTTCTTCAACGGCCCCGCGCACGCCCTCGCCGTCGTGCGCGCCCTGCACGCGGAATTTCCCCGGCTCAGCTACGACGTCACCATCAAGATCGAGCATCTGCTCCGCCATGCCGCCCTGCTGCCCGAGTTGCGCGCCACCGGCTGCGTGCTGGTCACCAGCGCCGTCGAATCGCTCGACGATGCCGTGCTCGCGCGCTTGGCCAAGGGCCACACACGAGCTGACTTCCTGCGCGCCGTCGAACTGCTCGCCGCCCACGGCCTGGCGCTCAGCCCCACCTTCGTCCCCTTCACTCCTTGGACGACGCCCGCCGCTTACGCCGATCTGCTGCAAACGTTGGCCCGCCTCGGCCTGGTCGAAGCCGTCGCGCCGATTCAACTGGGCATCCGCCTGCTGATCCCGCGCCGCTCCCGCATTCTCGATCTGCCCGATGCCGGCGAGTGGCTCGGCGCCTTCGAGCCGGCGACCCTCAGCTATCGTTGGCGCCATCCCGACCCCGAGATGGATGAGCTCCAGCGCCGCGTGCAGTCGGCCATCGCCGCCGGCGTTACGCGCGGCGCGGCGCGCGCCGAGATCTTCGCCCGGCTCTGCGCCCTCGCCGCCGTGCCGCCGCCCGAGCGGCTGCCCCCGCGCGAGCGCATCCCCTACCTCGACGAACCTTGGTTCTGTTGAAGCGAGCCCACCGGCGAGCAGTTCGCTCGCGCCCTCTACTGATGCCCCGCGCCGTGCTTCTGATCACGACCACGCTCGGCTACCAAGCCGAGGAGTTTCGCGCCGCCGCCGCGCGGCTGCGCGTGCCGCTGTTCGTCGCCAGCGATCGCTGCCATCGCCTCGCCGATCCCTGGGGCGACCAAGCGTTGCCGATCCGCTTCGAGCGTCCCCGCGCCGCCGCCGCCGCCATCGCGCGCCAGCCCTGGGCGCGGGAGATCGCCGGCGTGCTCGCCCTGGGCGATCGCGCGACGCTCGCCGCCGCCTGCACCGCAGTGCGGCTGGGCTTGCGCGGCAATCCGCCCGCCGCCGTCCGCGCCGCCGCCGACAAGTTCCGCTTGCGCCGTGCGCTCCGCGCCGCCGCCCTGCCCACGCCCGCCTTCCGCCGCTGGCCGCTCGCCGCCGATCCCGCCCGCGCCGCCGCGCTCGCGGCCTATCCTTGCGTGCTCAAGCCGCTCGCGCTCTCCGGCAGCCGCGGCGTCATCCGCGCCGACGATCGCGCCCAATTCCTCGCCGCCTGGTCGCGCATCGCGCGGCTCTTGCGGCGTCCCGAGCTGCGCGCCTGGCGCGCGCCCGGCCTCGATTTCCTTCAGGTCGAGAGCTACATCGCCGGTGAAGAAGTCGCGCTCGAAGGCTGGCTCGAAGACGGCCGCTTGCGCGTGCTCGCGCTCTTCGATAAGCCCGACCCGCTCGTCGGTCCCTACTTCGAGGAAACCATTTACGTCACCCCCTCGCGGCATCCGCCCCGCGCGCAAGCCGCCATCGCCCGCGCCATTGCCCGCGCCGCCGCCGCCGTCGGGCTCCGCCACGGCCCGCTGCACGCGGAGGCGCGCTTCAACTCGCAGGGCGTCTTCGTGCTCGAGCTCGCCGCCCGGCCCATCGGCGGCCTGTGCGCCCGCAGCTTGCGCTTCGTGCCGCCCAATGGCGGCGCCCCGCTTCCCTTCGCCGCTTGGCTGCTGCGCGCCGCGCTCGCCCCCGGCGCCGCCCCGCGCTACCGCCGCGAGGCGCGCGCCAGCGGCGTCATGATGCTCCCCATCGGCGCCGGCGGCTTCTTGCGCGAGGTCGCCGGCCAAGACGCCGCCCGCGCCGTCCCCCACGTCTCCGACCTCGTCATCACCGCCAAACTCGGCGAGCGCCTGGAGCCGCTGCCCGAAGGCGCCAGCTATCTCGGCTTCGTCTTCGCGCGCGCCTCCGCACCCGCCCTCGTCGAGCGCAGCTTGCGCCAGGCCTTCGCCCGCCTCCGCCCGCGCTGGTCGCCGCCGCTGCCGCTCGCCGCCGCGCACCCGGCGCCGCCCCGCTGACCCGCGCGCGCCGCCGCGGTCCCCGCCGGCCGCCAAAAGCAAAACGGCCGGGGCATGCCCCGGCCGTTTTGAACCCGTTAGTCGCGCGTCTAGTGCTTGGTCTTCTTCGTGGTCTTCTTGTGCATCATCTTCTTGTGATGCGCCATCTTCTTATGCTTCGTCTTCGAGTGGCTCGTGGACGTGGTCTGCACGGCCATCGGGGCGGTCGTGATGGGCGCGGCGAAAGCGCACATCCCTAGGGCCAACAGCAACGGCAACAGTCGCTTCGACATGACATCCTCCGTGGGATTTTTGCCGTTCGGCGTCGCGCCGCGCGGCAAGGCGTTCTGACCCGGCCGGCGCCTCGCCCCGTGCGAGGTCCAAGCTGCAGCCAGACGATGTTGAGTATAGCGGAAACATAGCCCCGCGGAACTCGGGTGCCTCCCTCGGCGCCCGCCCCGCCCTGCTGGCCGCCAATCCCGGCCGCCCGCCGCCCGATCACGCCCGGCCCGGCGCCCAGTCCCAGCCGCCATCGGCCAGCCGTCAACCTCGCCGGCCGCCGAATTAGGCCGGCACACGCAAAAAGCTATCTTGGGCGGCGCGGCCGCGCCGGGCTACTTCGTCCGTTGCGGGACGTAGCCGGGGGGCAACTGCGCGCCTTCCCCGAAAAAGAACTGTTCGAGCTGTTCGTTCAGGAGCTTTTGCGCCTCCGGCGTCCACGGCGCCAGCCGATACTCGTTCATGAGCATCTTGGCGTGCTCCTTCCAAAGGCTCCAGCCTTCGGCGGAAACATTTTCGTAGATGCGCTGCCCGAGCTCGCCCGGCCATGGCGGCTCTTCCAGCCCCGGCAGATCCTTCCCCAGCTTCACGCAATGCACGATTCGCGCCATGGCCCTTATTCTCCCCCAAAACCCGCCGGCCGCGCCGAGGCCGCCCGCTCAGTGGGGCGCGACGATGGTCCGGCCGCGGAAGATCACCGCGCGCACGTTCTTGATCGCCTCGGCGTCGCTAAGCGGATCGCCCGCCACCGCCACCAGATCGCCCTCCTGCCCGGCCGCCACCGTGCCCAGCCGCGGCAGCCCCAGCAACTCCGCGCCTCCGATCGTCGCCGATTCCAGCGCCTGCTGCGGCGTCATGCCGTACTGTGCCTCCGCCGCGATCTCGTCGAGCACCGTGCCCTTGCCCGGCTCGTAGCTCTGGTCCGAGCCGGCGGCGATCTTCGTCCCCGCCGCCAGCGCGATGCGAAAGCTCGTTTCCATGCTATCCACCAGCGCGCGCGCCTTGCGCACCGTGGAATCCGGCAAGTGCTCCTTGGCCGCGTTGTCGATCACTGCGTGCGGGATGTACTGCGTCGGCACCAGAAACACGCCGTGCGCGCGCATCGTCGCCGCCTGCGCCGCGTCCAGGCCGGCGCCGTGCTCGATCGAATCCACGCCCGCCGCCACCGCGTCCGCGATCGCCTGGTGATTCTCGTCGTGAGCGGCGACCTTGCGATGCGCCATGTGCGCCTCCTCGACGATCACCCGCATCTCCTCGGGCGAAAGCTGCTCGGCGTCAGGCGAGTCGAGCGGCGACATCACCCCGCCCGACGGCATCATCTTGATCACCAACGCCCCGTACTTGATCTGTAAGTGCACCGCCTTCTCGGCGTCGGCCGGCGAGTTCACATAGCCGTTCAGCGGCGTATAGAAATCCGCCATCGCATACTGCGGCCCGAACACGAGAAAGTCGCCGTGCCCGCCGGGAATCGAGATCGCATGCCCGGCGGGGATGATGTGCGGCCCGGCGAAGTCGCCCTCCTCGATCGCGTCGTGCAGGGCCACGTCGATGAACCCCTGGCTGCCGAGAATGCGCATCGCCGCCACCCCCGAGCGCAGCGCGTACTCGACTGCCTGCCGCGCCCGCAGCGCCGCCAGCGCATCGCTCGGATGCTCCTCCCGCGGCCCCGTCCACAAATGCGTGTGCGCGTCAATCAGCCCGGGCAGCACCGTGTAGCGCGACAGATCGATGCGCTCCGCCCCCGCCGGCGGCGCCAAGTCGCGGCTCACGGCGGTGATCTGCCCGTCCGTGATGATCACCGTCGCCGGCGCCAGCGGAGCCGCGCGTCGAAAATCAGCCGCCCGCAGCGCACCCACACCGTGCCGCGCTGCGCCGCCTCGGCCCCCCAGGCGCCCAGCCCCAGCGCCAATACCAGCGCCAGCGCCGCCGCCGCTGCTCCGCGCCCGCCCGTTCTCCGCCCTCGCCCCATCCTTCGCGCTCCTCCCCCCGGCGCGCCCGCCAGCCTACCACAGCGCGTCCCCTCCCGCCAGCAACTGCCGCATGATCGCGCGCGCCGCGATGGCCTGTGCCGCGCAAAGAAATTCCTCCGGAACGCTTGCGCGACGCGCCCGACTTGATTCCGCTTGTTTCGTGACGGAACCCGCTCGTCCGCGAGCGGGCGTAAAGGGTGCGGCGCCGGGACCGGACGCGGCCGCCTTCCGCGCGCCGGTTCCCGGTCTACCTCAGATATCCAGGTTCTTCACGTCCAGCGCGTTGTCGAGAATGAACTTCCGCCGGCTTTCGACATCCTCGCCCATCAGCGTCGTGAAGATCTCTTCCGCCTGCGGCACGTCCTCGGCGCGCACTTTGAGCAGCGTGCGGCGCTCGGGATCCATGGTCGTCTCCCACAACTGATCGGCGCGCATCTCGCCCAGGCCCTTGTACCGCTGCACGTTGAACAGCTTCTTGCCCTCGTTGAGCACGAAGTCGAGCAGCTCGCGGCCGTTAGCCTTTTCCACCGGCTCCGCGCCGTCGCCGTCGGAGACCATGAACGGCGGCTGGTTGTGCTCCTTGACCAGCTTATATTTGGCCGCCGCCTGCCGCATCTCCGGCAAGCTCGCGATCTCCCAGTTCACCACGTGCGGCGCGTGGTTGTTGTCCTGGTAGCGCGCTTCCCACAAGTTGTGCTCCTCGTCGCGCGCCACTTCCAGCGCGTGCACCCCGGCGATCTTCTTCAGCGCCGCCCCCAGCCGCTCGACCTTCCCTTTCTCCTCGAAGTCGGCCTTGCGCTCGAGGCCCGCCGCCACGACCGCCTCCGTCACCGCCGCGTTGCGAAACTTCTTGTCCACCTTGTCGAAAAACTGGAAGTACTCGCTCAAGTTCACCAGGAAGCGCGTCAGCAGTTGCCCCTCCAGCACCGCCGCCCCCTCGCCGTAGCGCACCACGCGATCCTCGGTGATGCGCTTCATCATCACCCGCACGAACTCCTTGTCGTCCTTGATGTACTCCTCTTTCTTCCCCTTCTTGATCCGGTACAGCGGCGGCTGCGCGATATACACGTGGCCGCGCCGGATCAGCTCCTGCATGTGGCGGAAGAAAAAGGTCAGCAGCAGCGTGCGGATGTGGCTGCCGTCCACGTCGGCGTCGGTCATCAGGATCACCTTGCCGTAGCGCAGCTTGTTGTAGTCGAGATCGCCGTCGGACTTGCCGATGCCCGTGCCCATGGCGGTGATCAGCGCGCGGATCTCCTCGTGCCCGAGCATCTTGTCGTAGCGCGCCTTCTCCACGTTCAAGATCTTGCCCTTCAGCGGCAAGATCGCCTGGAAGCGCCGGTCCCGCCCCTGCTTGGCGGTGCCGCCCGCGCTCTCGCCCTCGACGATAAACAGCTCGCAGCGCTCCGGATCCCGCTCCGAACAGTCCGCCAGCTTCCCCGGCAGTCCTCCCGAATCCAGCGCCCCCTTGCGCCGCGTCAGGTCGCGCGCCTTCCGCGCCGCCTCCCGCGCCCGCGCCGCTTCGATCGCCTTGGCGATGATCCGCCGCGCCACCGGCGGATTGTGGTCGAAATATTCCCCCAGCTTCTCGTTGACGAACGCCTCGACCTGCCCCTTGATGTCGCTGTTCAGCTTGCCCTTGGTCTGCCCCTCGAACTGCGGCTGCGGCAGCTTCACGCTCACCACCGCCACCAGCCCCTCCCGCACGTCGTCGCCGGTGAGGTTCTCCTTCAAATCCTTGAACAGCCCCAGCTGCTGCCCGCAGTTGTTGATCGTGCGCGTCAGCGCCGAACGAAAGCCGGAGAGATGCGTGCCCCCATCCACCGTGTTGATGTTGTTGGCGAAACTGAAGACCGTCTCGGTGTAGCTGTCGTTGTACTGCACCGCGATCTCCATCTGCAGCGTCCCGCCCGCGATCTCGCGCGCCCCTTCCATCGCGATCGGCTTGTCGTGCAGCACCTGCTTGTTGCGGTTCAGATGCTTGACGAACTCCGCGATGCCGCCGTTGTACTGGAACTCCTGCCGCTTGTCGCTGCGCTCGTCGCTGAGCGTGATCAGCAGGCCCTTGTTGAGAAACGACAGCTCGCGCAGCCGGTTCGCCAGCGTGTCGTAGTTGTATTCGGTGACGTCGAAGATCTGCGGATCGGGATGGAACGTGACCTTCGTCCCCCGCTTGTTCGTCTTGCCGCCCTTCTGCAGCTTGCCCAGCGGCTCCCCGCGCGCGAACGACTGCATCCAGGTGTAGCCCTCGCGCCAAATCTCCAGCTCCAGGCTGTCGGAGAGCGCGTTCACGCAACTCACGCCCACGCCGTGCAACCCGCCGGAAACCTTGTAGGTCGAGGAGTCGAACTTGCCGCCGGCGTGCAGCTTCGTCATCACCACCTCCGCCGCGCTGCGCTTCTCCCCGTCCACTTCCATCTCCCCGACCTGAATGCCGCGCCCGTTGTCCACCACCGTGACCGAGTTGTCGGTGTGAATGGTAACGTCGATGCGCGTGGCGTAGCCCGCCAGCGCCTCGTCCACCGAGTTGTCCACCACCTCGTACACCAGGTGGTGCAAGCCCATCTCGCCGGTCGAGCCGATGTACATCGCCGGCCGCTTGCGCACCGCTTCCATGCCGCCCAGCACCTTGATCGAGCTGGCGGTGTAGCTGCCCGCCGGCGCGGCGGTGTCTTCGACTTCCAACGTTGCGTCTTTGTGCTTGGCGCTCACTCAGGGTTCCCTCGAGGCACAGGCCGAGCGCCGCCACCCGAAACTGCGGTGGAAAGCATGGCCGTTCGGAAGGTTAGGCCCGCGCTCGCCTGGCTATCATTAAGAATACCATTCCCGGCCGTGCGAACGCCAGCCCAACGCGGCTCTAATTGATTGATTTTTCGGGCGGTTAGAGATGCAAGCCGGCTTCAGATGCGCATCGGCATCACTACGTACCGATACTGGTACGGGGCGCCGTCTTTCGGCCGCAGTTGCCCGGCGGATTGTTCGTCCTTCAGCTCGAACAGCACCTCGTCGCTCCCCGTCGCCGCCAGGAACTCCAGCAGATATTGCGAATTGAAGCCGATCACCATCGGCTCGCCCTGATACGGGACTTCCAGCTCTTCGTCCGACTCGCCGCTCTCGCTCGACGACGACGTCAAGATCATCTTGTCCGTTTCCAGCCGCAAGCGGATCGCATGCGATCGCTCGTCGGCGAACTGCGAGACGCGCCGGATCGCCGCCCCCACTTCGTCCGTGCGCACGCTGACCGTCCGCTTGTTCTCCTTCGGCAGCACCGCCTCGTAGTTGGGAAACTGTCCCGTCAGTTGGCGCGCGCTCAGCATCCGCGTCTGCCCATCCGTCGGCAGCCGGAAATACAAATGCGTCTCGTCCCGCGCCAGCAGCACGCTCCCACCCTCCGGCACTTCCTCGAGCAGCGTCTGCAGCTCCAGCATTGCCTTCTTGGGAACCAGAAATTTGCTCTCCCCGCTCACGCCCTCGAGCTTCACCGCGTCGTCGAGGATGTGCGCCAGCCGGTGCCCGTCCGTCGCCACCAGCGTCATGCTCTCCGGCTTCAGCACCAGCAGCGCCGCGTTCAGCGTGTAGCGCGATTCCTCGCTCGAGATCGCGAAGATGGTCCGCCGGATCATCTGCCGCAGCGCCTCCGCCGGCAGCTTCGCCGGCGTCGCGCCCGGAAAGGTCGGCAGCGCGGGATAGTTCTCGCGCGACATCCCCACCATCCGCGTGTTCGACCGCCCGCACCGGATCTGCACCCAGTGGTTCTCCATCAGCTTCAGCGTCAGTTCCGCGTCGGGCAGCAGGCGCACGTACTCGATCAGCTTGCGCGCCGGAATCGCGCAGCCGCCGCTCTTCTTGATCTTCGCCGCGCAACTCGTCTCGATCGCCAGATCCAGATCCGTCGCCGCCAGCCTGGCGCGGCCGTCCGCCTCCGCTTCCACCAGCACATTCGCCAGGATCGGGATCGTCGTCTTGCGCTCCACGACGCCCTGCATCAGCAGCAGCTCCTTCAGCAGATCGAGTTTGCGAACCGTGATTTCCATCCTGGCGTCTTCCCCGGGGACTGCGCGGACTTTCCGCAAAGCCTACGGGGACTCATTCTATATGGTTTTGATGGATCTCTCCTAGCCCCACCCGTCGTTGCCGCGCAAATGCGGAAAACCCACCCGGCGTGCGAAAACACCGGCTCGCCCGCGCGCCTATGCCGGTGCAAAAGCACCGCCCGGCGAGAGCGCCTGCGGATGGTGCGCCGGCTCGCCGGCGGTTTTCCACGCCGCTCCGGAGAAAAGCGGCGGTTTTCGACAGCCAATCCGCAGCCGTTTACGGCGCCTGTGGACGCACGATCGTGGCGCCGGGAAAGTCGGTCGAGAAGTGCCGGTCTGCGATGCGCGCGTTGAGGCGAATGTCGGAATAGTTGAGCCGCTGGAAATCGCCTGACGGCTGGTTAACCTGCTGCGCCGCCGTCACCCACAACTTCGGGTCGTACCAGAGATCGATGGAGCTAACCCCCGGCGTCGGCCGCTTGGGGGTCAAATGCAAATGCACCAGCCCGCGCTCCTCCGGCTCGAGCGCGACTCGATAGGAGGCCAGCAGCGCGTGGCCGCCGCCGCCGAGTCCCAGCAGCAGGAACTGCGCCACCGCCTCGCGGTTCTTGCGCAAATCGAATTCTTGCGCTTGCTTGATGCGTGGCTGATAGATCCAACCGGTGTCGTCGCGGTAGATGAAGTCGCGGCGGTACGGCTTGCGGATCTCCAGCGCGATCTCCATCCCCCGCGCCGTCTTCCGGTAGTAGAAGTCGCCGGCCTCGACCGTCGTGTCGTCCACCAGCTTGGTGTATTTGAGCGAGACCACCTGCGCCGTCAGGCTGTGGATGTTGGCGGCGGCGCGGTCGATCTGGCTCAAGACGCCGTCGAGGGTCATCGTCGGCGCTGCCGCCGCGGCTCCCGCCAGCCAAAGCGCCAGCAGCGCGGCGCTAATCGGTCCAGACGTTGTAAATGACCGCATGCCCGCTGTCGCCGCGCAGCACCTGCACCTGCCGGATCCGGACCGCGTGGCCCAGATACCGACCGAGGATCTTTTGCAAGTCGGCGCCCTCTTGCGCCCCCAGAATCTCATAGACCTTTCCGCCCTGGGCGCTGAGCAGGGTCACCGCCACCGGATGCGCGGGAAACGGGCGTGGCTGATCGCGGAACAGGTGCCGCGGCGTCAAAAAGATGAACGCCAAGATCACCCCCACCATGATGTCGTACTCGATCGAGCCGCGCGGATAGGTCCA
Organism: Terriglobia bacterium; assembly: GCA_021323595.1. GTDB lineage: Bacteria > Acidobacteriota > Terriglobia > Terriglobales > SCQP01 > JAJPKR01. Next base: position 76,859 of record JAJPKR010000052.1, read on the forward strand.
CCAGATGAACGACCGTACCTTCGCGCCCAAGCTGCGCCGTTCCGCCATGCCAGTCCCTTATGCTACGTCGCCCCGCCCTGCCCGAACAACCCGGGCGCCGAACCACCCGCAGCGCCCGAACCACCGCGGCGGATGATACAGTGGATGAAGCCCGCGCCTTCCCCCACGGCACCACGCTCGGGGGATTCCTGGGCGCGGAGCTTCGCGGGACCGGGCGCTTCGCTGAGGGGTTCGATCACCAAAATTATGGGGACGCACGATAGCCGCCCGCTTTCCTCGTCCCGCTGAAAGAGAACATTGATGCCGCTTTGGGTCTGGGCCTGTATTTACGGTTTCGTCGTTTGCCAGCTTTCCGGCTTGGCCACCACCATCTACCTTCATCGTTCCGCGACGCATCGCGCCTTCTCCCTCAGCCCCTGGGTGGCGCTGCCGATGCGCTTCCATCTGTGGCTGTTCACCGGCATCGTGGTGCGTGAGTGGGTGGCCGTGCATCGCAAGCACCATCACTTTACCGACGAGCCCGGCGATCCGCACAGCCCTTTGCTCGAAGGCGTCTGGCAGATCTTGGCCGGCAATCCCATCTACTACCGCCGTGCCGCCAACGACGACGAAATCGTGCGTGCGTACGCGAAAGACATTCCCGTGCGGCGCTACGACCGCTGGCTGCTCGACCATGGCAATCTCGGCATCGCGCTCGGCTTGCTCCTCTCCGTTGGCGCCATGCGCCTGGCGGGTGGTAGCTGGCTCGCGGCTGCGGTAGCCGGCGCCGCCGCCTACCTGGGGCAGGGCTTCGGCTATATCGTCGCCAACGCCTTGGTCAACGGGGCCTGCCATGCCTTTGGCTACCGCAATTTCGACAACACCGCCACCAACCTGCGCTGGGTCGCCTGGCTGTCGGCAGGCGAAGGCCTCCACAACAACCACCACCAATATCCCAGCGCCGGCAAGCTCAGCATCGCCCGGCACGAAACCGATCCCGCCTGGCCGGTGATTCGTCTGCTCGCGAAGCTGCGCCTGGTTCAGCTCAAGCCGCTCCCCCGCGCCTTCCTCGCCGATCAGTCGCGCCTCTGCGAACAGCCCGTCAACTCCAACTGCTGATGTTCTGGGTGCAGGCCCCGTCGGCCAGGCGCATCTTACGCTCGTGGGGCAGGCATTCTTGCCTGCCGTCCCGCCATGAGCAAAGCGCCCATCCAGCGGTCCCGGCCAACTCCACTGGCCCAAACCGAATCCTACTTACGAGGCCCCCAGGGGTAGCTTCCACGGATCGCGCCTCTGCGCATCGTCCGCTGCTTGACAACCCAAAAGTCTGGCTGCGCTTCGCTCGGGCGTTCGGGTGCCCGAGGTCGGGTGCCACCCATTGGGAAGCTCAACACTGCAAGCCGCCGTCGTGCGCCGGTGCGCGGCATGCAAATCCAAGCGCCGCAATCGCTTAGACGTTAGCGGTCCTCCGCCGCGCCGCAAGGGGTGTTGACCTGGTCTTCCAGACAGGTGCTCCGGCCGCCGCCGTCCCTGTCGCGCCTTCGCCGCGTTGCTTCGGCCTAGGCGCTATCGGCTGGTACCATGGGCTGCGTGTCGGAGGAAATCGAGAGCCTGCTGCGCTCCGCGCTGCCCGACTACGGCGTCGCGCCCACGCCCGAGCGCCTCGCCCGCCTCACCGATTTCCTCAAGCGCTTGATCCGCTGGAACCGCCGGATTCGCCTCGTCGGCTCGGCGGCGCCAGAAGAGCTCGTGCGCCGTCACGTCGGCGAATCGCTCTTCCTGCACTCTCTGATCCCGCTCGCGGGCAAGACGCTTCTCGATGTCGGCTCCGGCGCCGGCTTCCCCGGCCTTGCCCTCCAGCTCGCCTTCCCAGAACTTCGTGCGACGTTGGTAGAATCTAACAGTCGAAAGGCAGCCTTTCTCCAAGAGGTGGCAAGAGTGTCTGGCCTAGGCCGCGTGACCGTAGCCCGTGCCGAGGACGTACGAGAACAGGCAGAAATCCTGACCCTGCGCGCCGTGGAAGGCATGGAACGCGGTCCCACCAGATATGCACATCTGTTAATACCCGGTGGAAAACTGGCCGCCTGGATCACGCTGGAGATGGCGGATCGCTGGCGGCGCCTGCCGCTCTGGCATTGGGCGGAGCCGTCGCTGCTTCCGGGAACCCGCCAGCGCGCCATCATCCTCGGCGAGCTTCCCGGCGAGCGCCCGGCCTAGTGTTCCACGTGGAACGAGCAAAATTTCTTCCCCACAGCCATTACTTCCGCTACACTCCAGATTCGTGGCCAGCATCATCGCCATCACCAATCAGAAAGGAGGCGTCGGCAAGACCACCACCGCCATCAACCTCGCCGCATCCTTGGCTGCTGCCGAGCTGCCAACCCTGCTCGTGGACTGCGACCCCCAAGGCAACGCCAGCAGCGGCGTCGGCGTCGCCCGCGCCTCCGTCGCCACCAGCCTCTACCACGTCCTCATGGGCTTCGTGCCCGCCGCCACCGCCCTCTTGCCCACCGCCCTCCAGGGCTTGCAAGTCCTCCCCGCTAGCCGCGACCTCGTCGGCGTCAACGTCGAGCTGGTCCAGACCCCAGGCCGGGAAACGCGGCTGCGCGAGGCGCTCGCCCCACTCCGCTCCCAGTTCGATTTCATCATCCTCGATTGCCCCCCGGCTCTCGATCTCCTCAACCTCAATGCCCTCGTCGCGGCCGACGCCGTCATCATCCCCATGCAGTGCGAGTACTTCGCCCTCGAGGGTATCTCCCAGCTCCTCGAAACCGTTCAAGCCGTCCAAGCTAGCTGGAATCCCAAGCTTCGTATCGAGGGCATCCTCTTCAATCAGTTCGACGAGCGCACCAACCTCAGCCGCCAAGTCGCCGAGGATCTGCGCCAGCACTTCGGCGCGCAAATCTTTCAAACCACCATTCCCCGCAACATCCGCCTTGCCGAAGCCCCTAGCTTCGGTCAACCCGTTTTGCTCTACGACGTCCGCTCCCGCGGCTCGGAGGCCTACCTCCAGCTCGCTCGCGAGGTCATTGAACGTGAACAGCAACTCCGCGAATCCGCGCAAAGTCTTGGGACGGGGACTTGAATCCCTCTTAGGTCCGCTGCCGGCGACTGACCTCGCCGCTGCTGCCGGTTCCACTTCCCCCGACGGCGAGGGCGTGCGCTCCATCCCCGTGGCGCGCATTCAGCCCAACCCCTATCAGCCGCGCCGGACCTTTTCCGACCCCGCCATGGAAGAAATGGCCGCCTCCATCCGCGCCAGCGGCGTCCTCCAACCCATCCTCGTCCGGCCTCTGCCCCAAGGCGATTTTCAACTCGTCGCCGGCGAGCGCCGCTGGCGCGCCGCCCAGCGCGCCGGCCTCTCGGAAATTCCCGCCCTCGTCCGCTCCCTCACCGACGAGCGCGCCCTCGAGCTCGCCATCGTCGAGAACCTCCAGCGCGAAGATCTCAACCCCATGGATCAGGCCCGCGCCTTCCACCAGCTCGCCACCAGCTTCCGCTTGACGCAAGAAGAGATCGCCCAGCGCACCGGCAAGGATCGCGCCACCATCGCCAACTTTCTCCGCCTCCTCAAACTCGAGCCCGACGTCCAGCAGATGGTCGAGCAGGGAAGCCTTTCCATGGGCCACGCTCGAGCTTTGCTGGCGTTGACCGGCGAGCCGCAGGTCACCGTCGCCCGCCGCTCCGCCGAACAGAGTTGGAGCGTTCGCCAACTCGAGCGTTTCATCTCCGCCCGTTCTCCCAAAAACTCCGAATCCTCGCAGCCCGCGATCGATCCCAACGTCCGCGCCGCCCAAGAGGAGCTGGCCCGCGCCCTCGGCGCCAAGATTCGTATCAAAGATCACAACGGATCTGGCCTGATCGAGATCGCCTACCACGGCCTCGACGACTTCCAGCGCATCTACGAACGCCTCGTCCGCTCACCGGAAAGCTAAAATAGTCCAAGCTCCCGCGAGGGCCGCATCCTTGCTCGCATCTCTTCTGCTATTGACGGCCTTGATTCCACCGCCGTCCGCGCCCCGTCAGGCGAAAAAGCCTGCGGCCGCGGCTGCGGCGGCCGCGAGCGCCTCGCCCGAGCAGCAAGCCGACGAACTCCAAAAGATCCTCGAGCAGGCCAATGGCGAGCCGGGCGCGCGCCTGCGCGGGCTCGAGCGCTTTCTCCGCAAGTACCCGCACACCGAAGCCGCCGACCAGATCTATCAATTGCTGATCAAGGATGCGACCGCGCTCAACGACGATCGCCGCGTGCTGCTCTACAACGAGAAACTCTCCGAGCTCCATCCCGGCGATCTCGGCCAGCGCATCAAGGTGCTCAATCTGCTCCTGCTCAATCACGACGCCGCCAGCGTCGCCCAGGCCCGCTCCGACGCCGATGCCTTGCGCCGCCTCGTCGAGCGCAAGGCCGCCGAAACGCCGCCAGCCGAGATGAGCCGCGCGCGCTGGGACGTGGACATGAACCGCCTGCGCGCCCTCGCCGACATGTTCCAAGGCGCCGCCGCGCTCGAGGGCGGCGATCCCGCCCGCGCCGTCGAGCACTTTCAAGCCAGCCTGCGTCTCGAGCCCAACGAAGAAGCCGCCGAAAAACTCGGTGACGCCTGCCTGCAGTTGCATCAAACCGCCGCCGCCGTGGATGCCTACGCGCTCGCCTTATCGCTGCCCGGCGACACCATCGCCGAGCGCAGCGCCCTGCGCGCCAAGGCCGGCGCGCTCTACGCGCAGCTCCACCACGGCAGCCAGGCCGGCTTCGGCGATCTCATTCTCGCCAAGTTCGACCAAATCGCCGCCCAGGACGCCGCCGAGCAGCGCGCGCTGCACCCCTACGAGCAAAAAACGCCGGTGGCCAGCTACGCCGACTACGTGCTGCGCTCGCTCGACGGCCGCGATCACCGCCTCGCCGATTACCGCGGCAAGATCGTGGTCGTGGATTTTTGGGCGACCTGGTGCGAACCCTGCCAAGTCGAGCACCCCATCTTCGAGCAGCTCAAGCGCCGCTATGCCGCCGATCCCCGCGTGGTCTTCGTCGCCGTCAACACCGCCGACGACGAGAGCCAAGTGAAGCCCTTTCTGGCCGCCCACCATTGGAACGATGACACCTGGCTCGACGCCGGCCTCGCCGACTACCTCGGCATCGATTCCTTGCCGACGACGCTCGTCATCGCCCCCAGCGGCGCCATCGCCGCGCGCCTCGCCGGCTTCGACGAAGCCAGCTTCGCCTCCGATATCGAGCGCGCCATCCGCGCGGCGGGCCACCGCGGCTAGCCGCCTCCGCGCCTGCGGCCGCCCGCCCGTTCCGCGTTCAAAACGATCGGGCGCGTTGCAGGTCGAGCGCTTCCACGCGCGTTTCGCCGGGGTTCAAAACGCCTTCTTGAAAGGGGAGCTTATGGCGGCGCAGCCAGGCTTGCACGATGTCGGCGAGCACGTGCTGGCCGCGGCCATGGATGACGCGCAGGCCCGCGTGCCTGCGCCGCGCTTGCCGCGCGCCCTCGAGCAATTTGCGTCCGACTTCGTCGTCCTCCGGACGCGACCCGTGGAGGTCTAAATCCAGATAGCGCGCCACGCTCGCAGTGTAATCCGGCTGCCCCGCCGTTTGACGCTAGACTCGATTCATGGCTCTGGCCGCGCCGGGTGCCGGCGACCCCGCTCCCGATTTTTCCCTTCCCGCCGCCGGCGGCGCCGTGCACCGCCTGGGCGAGTTAGTCGCCGAGCGTTCCCAAGCGCTCATCTTTTACCGCGGCGCTTGGTGACCCTCCTGCCTCCGCCAGTTGGCGGAGTACGAGCGTGCGCGGCCGGCCTTCGAGGCCGCGGGCATGGGCCTGGTCGCCATCTCCACCGATCCCCTCGGGCGCGCGGCGGCGATGCGGCAAGAGCTCCGCTTGGGCTATCTCGTCTTGTGCGACACCCGCCGCGAGGCCGCGCGCGCCTGGGGTGTCCTCGATGAAAGCCGCTTCGGCGGCATCGCCACCCCGGCGACCTTCGTCGTGGATAGCGCCATGCAGGTCCGCTTCGCCTCGGTCGAATCGCGCAGCCGGCGCGTCGCCCCCGCCTCGCTCCTGGCGTGGCTCCGCCACGGCGCCGCCGATACTCCCGGCGCCCGCTCCCACGTCCCGCAATCGGCCGCCGATCTCTGGCGCGCCTTCCGCCTCTGGCTAACTAAAAAGTAAAAGGGGACAGCCTGATCTGTCCCCGTTTTCCCGGCGCTCAGGCCGGCGGCAGCGCCCGCGCCAGCCCGAGATGCCTCCAATTCACCAGCGCGTTCAGCAGCAGCGCATAGCTGCCCTGCGTCTCGCCCCGCCAAACCGGATTGTTGGCGAAGAGCAAAATGTGCCCGTCTCCCACCGGCACGTCGATCACTGCGGGATGGCCCGCCAGCGCCTCCCCGTCGGCTAGCTGCCCGCTATAAAGCAAGTCCTTGGCGTCGGCGAAGCGCAAGATCACGCGCGGCCGCAGCGCCTCCGGAATCAGATACGGCGAGTGCGTTTCCGCCAGCTCCGGCGAGAGGTACGGCGCCTGCCACGGCTTGGCCTGCGGCAGCTCCGGCGTCGGCACCAGCGGCCGCCCCTGCACCACGTCCGCCGATTGCGGCCCGTCGCCGGTGTCGCCGCGCCCGCTCGCCCGCGGCTCGTGCCCGCCGCCGAAGCCGCCGCGTTCGCTGTACCGCACCGCGAAGACCGGCCCGTTGTTGAAGTAGGTCGCGAGTTGCTTGCCGTAGCCATAGGCGACGGGGCTGTGCGTGTCGAGGAACTGCGTCTCGACCACCACGCCGCGCGCCCGCAAGCCGCCGGCGGGCGCCAGGCTCACGCCGTGCGTCAGCCCATATTCGACCGCCAGCCGCGCCGTGTCCATCACCGTGATCAGCTCGCCGCCGGCTGCGACGAAGTGGCGCAAGTGCTCGAGCCCGGCGTACCCCATGCCGCCGCGCATATCCGCGGTGCTGGCGATGTGGCCGAGGTTGGGCGTCAGCGGCGTCGTCTCCCACGGCAGCGGCGGGTTCCAAGAGGGAATCCCCTGGAGAATCGCTGCCGGCGCCGCCCCCACCGGCGGAAACAAGATCACGTCGTACCGCGCGCGCAGATCGTCGTGGTCGCGAATGAAATGGTCGTCCACGTAATCGTAGGGAATCTGCAATTGGTCGAGCGCCAGCCGGTACCAGCCCGCGTCCTGCGTGGCCAGCCAGGTGTGCAGCAGCGCGATGCGCGGCCGCTCGAGCGCGTGCCGCGGCACCGCCGGCGCCGCCGCCAGCCCCAGCGCCTTCACCCCTAGCGCGCGCGCCGCCGCGTCCAGCCGCGCCCGCGCCGCCGCCGGCACCAGCAGCGTGCCCGCGGCGAAGTCCCGCCCCGCCGCCCGGAACGGCGCCTCGGCGGCTTCGACCGTCACCCCGCCCAGCCGGTAGAGCAGCGCCGCCAGCGCCGGCTCGGCGTTGTTATCGACGGCATAGACCGCGCCCGTTCCGCTGGCGCCGCCCGGCGCCGTCACCGGCCCGCTGACCTTCTCCATCGGCTCGGCCAGGATCGCGGTATCGGTCACCCGCGCCGTCTCCACGTTGCGCAGCGGCCCTTGGCTCCAGCCCGAGTCGTCGTAAGGCCGCGGATCGCGCGGGCTGTAGTACTGCCGGTCGAGCAGCATGTCCGCCATACGGCTGTACGGCTGGTCCATGCGGATGACGTAGCTGCCGGCGGGAAACGTCCGCGCCGCCGCCGCGCCCTTCGCGCCCGGCGCCGCGACCCGCAGCGCCGCCGTCGCGCGCGACACCTCGATGCCTTGCGCCTCGAGCAGATTCAGCAGTTGCGCCTGCAGCGCCGGCCGCGGATCGTCGCCCGGCAGCACGTACGCCGCCGGCCCCTCGTTGCGCGCCTTCGCCAGCGCCCGCTCGCTCACCAGGAAGAAATTCCGCACGTACTGCTCGCGATGCCGCGCCATGTAGTCCAGGCTGATCAGCAGCGCGCTCTCTTGATAATTGGTGTTGTCGCGCTCCGACCACAGCGTCTTCGCCAGCGGCGGGTTCGTCCGCCACCAGGTGCGCGAGGTGTCGTTCGGACCGAGATACCGCATCCGCGTGTCGGCGCCGCCGTTGCCGAAAGTCTCGTAGAGCCGGCCGATGGCGTTGTGGTCGTTGGCGATGAAATACAGATAGCTCGGGTCCCAGGTCGTGAACGTTCCGTACGTGTACACGCCGGGAAAGCCGCGCCGCGTCATCTCCTCGACGTTGTACCAGGCGATCTCATGCCATTCCTGCGTGGTGATCGGATCGAGCCAGGCGTTGTAGGGCTCCGTGCCCACCGTGTTGTCGTACAAGTACGGCTCCGATTCGTGCAGATCGTGCAGCACCAGCGGATGGTATTCGAGGAACGTCCGCATCACCGCTTGCGTCAGCTTCAGCGACAGCCCCATGGCGTCGCGGTTGTTGTCGTGCGCCACGTAATGGCCCCAATAGACCAGCGGCGGCTCGGGCGAGTTCGGGTGCGCGCGATGCCAGTTGTAGACATCCACCATGCGGTCGTGGCCGTCCACCTCCGTCGTGGGCGTGATCAGCACGATCCACGTCTTGCGAATGCGCTGGTACATCGCGCTGTCATCCACCGCCAGCCGGTAGGCCAGTTCCATCAGCATCTCCGGGCTGCCGGTCTCCGGCGAGTGGATGCTGCCGGTGATCCAGTAGAACGGCACGTCCGCCGCGATCGCCTGCTGCGCCGCCGCCGGCATCGGCGCATGCCATTCCGCCTGCGTCGGATCCACGCCCAGCCGCCGCGGATCGGCGAGCTCGCCGTTGATCTTCTTGTATTCCTCCAGCCGCGCCAGGTTGCCGCGGCTCGAGATCGCCGCCATCACGATCTCGCGCCCCTCCTCCGTGCGGCCGATCGTGAATAGCCGCACCCGCGGCGACGCCGCCGCCAGCGCGCGAAAGTACCGGTAGATGTCCTTCGAATACGTCAAATGCCCCTCGGCGCCCGCGATGTAGCCGAGCACCTGCAGCGGCGTCGGCACCGTCGCCGAGGCCGGCAGCGAAGAAACCAAGTCGCAGGTGAAATACGGCTCGGTCGTGAACTTGTGGATTTGCGCCGTGTAGGCCGCATCGCGCGGCTGCGGCGCCGGCGCCGGAGCTTGCGCTGCGGCCGGCAATAGCGTGAGAGTCAAGGCGGCGGCCAGCGCCGCCAGCGTGCTGCGCATGACGAATTCCTCCCCGGAGAAAAGGCACTATATCAGGTCGTGCCGGCCGGAGACACTCGGCGCCGCTTTCCCGCGGCCGGCTGCTCCCGCATGCGCACGTCGAATAAAATGATCTCCATGCGGAGGCGCGCCTTCATCCTGCTCGCCGCGGCGCTCGCCTGCGCGCTGCCCCTGGCCGCCCAGCAAGGCGTCATCTTTCCCCCCGGCCGCATTCCCGCCCCGGAATTGCCGGCCGCCGGCCTCGATCGCACCGGCACGGCTTGGCTCAACTCCCCGCCGCTGACGATGAAACAACTGCGCGGCCAGGTCGTGCTCATCGATTTCTGGGAATACACCTGCATCAACTGCATCCGCACCCTCGCCACCAACAACGCCTGGTATGCGCGCTATCACAAGCTGGGCTTCACCATCATCGGCGTCCACGATCCCGAGTTCGACATCGCCTATCTCAGCGTCGCCGATGCCCGCCGCATGCTCAGCGACCCCGAAGCCGCCGCCGCGCGCACCTACGGCACCTCCCGCGAAAGCAACGTCGCCGCCGCCGTCCAGCGCTTCGGGCTGAAATACCCGATCGTCGTGGACGACCTCTTCTACATCTGGACCGCCTATGACAACAGCAGTTGGCCCAACCGCTTCTTGATTGATTCGCAGGGCTTCATCCGCTACAACGTCAACGGCGAAGGCGCCGACGCCTGGCTCGAAGGCAAGATTCGCGAGCTGCTGACCGCTGCCCATCCCGGCATCAAGCTGCCGCCTCCGGTCGTCACCACCGAAGACGACGCCTTCTCCCCCCGCTGCGGCATCACCACGCCGGAAATGTACATCGGCGATTGGCACGGCCGCGGCCGGCTCGCCAACGCCGAAGGCTATCGCGACGGCCACACCGTCAACTACCGCTTGCCCTCCGCAGTCGCCGACGGCCGCGCCGCCGTCTCCGGCCCCTGGGAGTCCGACATGAGCGGCATGATCTACCGCGGCCATCCCAAGCCCGGCGAGCTCGCCGACCGCCTGGAAATGCGCTATCACGCCCGCCAGCTCTACGGCGTCATCAACGTCGCCCATGGCCGCCCCGAGCGCGTCTATGTCATGCAGGACGGCCATTACCTCACCGCCGCGAATAAGGGCGAGGACGTCCATATTGATCCGCAAGGCCGCAGCTACGTTGACGTCTCCGATGCCCGCCTCTATTACCTCACCGCCAATCCCGTCTTCGGCGCGCACCTCTTCGCCTTCTTTCCAACCGCGCCCGGCTTCGAAGTGAATTCCTTCACCTTCGGCAACAACTGCCAGATCCAGTTCCCCCATCTCTAGCCCCGCCCGCCCCGTCCGCGCAGTCCCGGCCGCGGTCCGTCGCCGGCATCAGGGACCGCCGCTGCCCTCGCGCGTCAATTCGCCTGCGCCCCTGAACCGATCGCGCTTGCCTTCGGATACCCGCCCTGCCGCTTCACCTCCGCCATCTGCTCGGCATGCCGCAGGCTGTGCGCGGCGATCGCCAACAGCCATTGGCAACCATCCAGCACCCCCGGGGTGCCCGGCCCGGTGAGAATGCGGTGCGGCATGCAGTGCGCACGCAGATCGCAGCCCGGCTGCCGCGCAAACTTCACCAGTGCTTCTCGCGCGGCTCGAAAACGCTCCAGCGCTTCCGCCGCGCTCATCTGCCCCTTGGGCTGAAAGACCTCCGGCGTTTCGAACCGCTGCAATCGCTGCGGCGCTTCCGCCCGGATGCGCTCGTCCAGCTCCGCCCGGGGATGATCCGGCGGCGGCGGCGGCGCGGCCGGCAGGGCGGGCAGGCGCTGGCGAAGGAAAAACTCCTCTACCGTCGCCACGTGCTCCATCACCTCCGCGATCGTCCACCGGCCGGCGCCGGCCCGAAATCCCAACTGCTCCGGCGTCAGCCCCGCCATCTCCTGCTCGACCCGCTCACGCGTGCGCATCATGTACTCCGCCACTGGTTCCTGTTCGATCTGACTCATTTCTTGCCCCCTAAGCATATTTCCCCGCACGGCGCCGGCCCGCACCGCCGCCGTCCGCCCCGGCCGCGCAGTTCCGGCCGCAGCCCGTCGGCGTCACGGGTAGCATCGCCGCCCTCGCCGCGTCAATGGCATAGGTCCCGCACCTGCCAGGCTCGGCGCCGAATTCGGCCGCGAGTTTCTACCGGCCCCCTTTCGGCGACCGGCCATGGGATTCGATCCTTGGTAATTGGGTTCATCGCGACACCGCACGGGAACATGACGCGAGCCTGTTCGCCGCCTCTGCCCACGGCACCCGCCGTCGCTTCGACACTAACACCCGGCGGCTTGCCGCCAAGGCTAGGCTCGCTTCGCCGCCGGGACGACCACGGCCCTCGCCCGGCGAGCGGCCGCGTTTCCGCGGGGACCGGATCCCCAATCCCCAACGAAAAATCTGCAACACTCGAGGGCAGCGCCCGGTCTTCTAGGTATAGCGATGGCTGCCGCCACCCTTTCCGCCTGCGCCCGCGAACTCAGCGCTCCTTGCGCGCGCGCCGGCGCTGCCGAGATGGCGGCGGCGGAAGCCGTGGCCGCCGCCGTGCGCCAGCATGGCCGCACGCTCTATCGCATCGCGTACTTGGTCCTGCGCGATGCCGCCGACGCCGAGGAGGTCGTGCAAGAATCGTTCTTGCGGGCGTGGCGGCAAGGCCCGCGCTGGCTCAAGGTTGAGCGTCCGCAAGCCTGGCTGGCGCGGGTGGCCTGGCGGCTGGCGCTCGATCGCAGCCGCCGGCGCCGCGCACCCAGTGTCGCGCCGCCGCTTGCGCTGGAATCGGTTGCCGCGGGGGTGGACGCCGAGCGGCAAGCGGCGGCGCGGCAGCAGCTCGCCCGCGTCCAAGCCTTGATCGCCGCCTTGCCCCGCCGCCTGCGCGCGCCGCTGCTGCTCTCCAGTCTCGAGGAACTCAATTCGCGCCAAATCGCCGCCATCCTCGGCGTGCCCGCCGTCACCGTCCGCAGCCGCCTGCAGCGCGCCCGCCGCATGCTGCGCCAGCGCCTGGAGAGAATGCGATGACGCCGCCCGAGCGCCCACTGCCCCCAGCGCCGTTGGACCAAGAATTGCGCCAGGCCCTGCGCGCGCTCGCCGCCGAGCCGCCCGCCGGGTTCGAAGCGCGGCTGCTCGCGCGCCTGGCGGCGGTCCCGGCGCGCCGCCCCGGCGCCGCGTGGCTGCCGGCGTTGGCGGCCTGCGGCGCCCTCGCCCTCGCGTTCGCCGTCGCCTGGCGCGCCCGCCCGCCGCGCCCGGCCGTCGGCGCTCGCGCCGCCGCCCGTGTCTTCACCGTGCGCGCCGCGCCACCCCGGCTCCGCTACGCCGCCGCCTTACCTGCGCCGCGGCGCGCCGGCCGCCGCCTCCTCGCCACCCGCCTCCGCCGCGCCCGCCGCGCCCTCGCGCTCCGCGCCGCCGCCCGCCGCTTCCCCGCGCAGTTCCCCACGCCCACGCCGCCCAGTCCCTCCGAACTCGCCTTGCTGCGCTTTCTCCGCACCGCGCCGCCCGGCCTCGTCGCTCAGGCCTTCCAGCCGCTCGAGATCGCGCCGCTCTGGCCCGACAAAGGAGATTCCCGACCATGACCCCGTCCCGCCCCGCGCCCTTCGCCCTCCGCGCCCTCGCGCTCCTCGCCGCCCTCAGCTGCGCCGTCGCCGCCCAGCAAGCCCCATCCGTAGCCCCCGCGCCTTCCGCTCCGCCCGCCTACCGCCTCGAGTACGTCATCCGCGAGTACGATGGCGCCAAGCTCCTCAACCAGCGCCGGTACCAACTGTTGATCGCGGCGCCCGATCATGGAATCACCCGGGCGAATATTAGCGTCGGAGACAGAGTTCCTGTCTCCACGGGCCCGAACCAGTTCCAGTACGAAAACGCCGGCGTCCAATTGCAGTGCGACCTGCGCGGGCCCGCCGTGCCAGGCGCGGTCCAAGTCTCCACCACCGTCACCTTAACCAGCCTTGTTGCCCCGGCGTCCAGCGCCAGCAGCGGCTCCGACGCCTCCAGCGCACTCCCCGGCGGCCCCAGCTCCTCCAACTCCCCCAGCGCCCCCGTTCTCCGCAACGCCAGCACCCACGCCGATTCTCTCGTAACACCCAATAAACCGGCGATGCTCGCCAGCATCGACGACGTCTCCACAACGCATCGCTACGAAATTTGGCTCACCGCCGTCCCGCAGCCGTAACCCTGCGCCGCATTCCGCGCGCGGCTTGCCTCCGTCCGCCGCCATCGCCCTCCGGGTCCACAAAAAAAGGCGCCCCGTTTGCGCACAGGGCGCCCAGGCAGTGATGATGTTAGAAGCGGTGATGCCGAGCGCCCGCTAGCCGTTGGCTGCCCGGCGCTTCCAGCCGCCCCTTAATTCATGGAACGGGAACTCCGCCGCAAGTTGCGTCTTTTGCCAAAGGCGGAATTGCATGTCCACCTCGAGGGCAGCCTCGATCCCGCACTGCTCCTCGAGCTCGCCCGCCGCCATGACTGCGCCTTCGGCGTCGCCACCCTCGCCGATGCCCGCCGCCTCTACTCCTTCCACGACTTTCCCGGCTTCCTGCAAGCCATCATCGGCGCCTGCCGCCACCTGGTCACGCCCGACGATTACGCGCTGGCAGTCCGCGAGTTGACGCGCCGCCTCGCCGCCCAGGGCATCGTCTATGCCGAAGTCTTCGTCTCCATCGGCGTTCTACATTGGAGGAAAGTCGAGGTCGCCCCTTACTGGGAGGCGATCGAATCCGCCCGCCGCCAAGCCCAGGAGCAGCGGGGCGTCCGCCTGGCCTGGATCGCCGACTGCGTCCGCCAGTTCGGCTCTGAGGCCGCCCAGCGTGTCCTCGACGAGTGCATTCGACTAATGTCGAATTATTCGCTGGTGGGAATCGGCATTGGCGGCGACGAAGTTAAGGGTTCGGCGGAGTGGTTCATCGAGGTCTTTCGCCGTGCCCGTGCTGCCGGCCTGGGTCTTACCGCCCACGCCGGTGAAACTTGCGGCGCCGCTTCGGTCTGGACTGCCGCTCGCGACCTTGCCGTCCACCGTATCGGCCACGGGTTGCGTGCCGTCGAAGATCACAATCTGTTGCAGTATCTTGCAGAACACGACATTTGTCTAGACGTTTGCCAGATCTCGAACCGTAAGACCGGAGTTTGGAACGGAATCACCCCGCATTCGGTTGTTGATTTCGACAAATGGAGAATTAAATACTCGCTGGCCAGCGACGATCCCGGCATCTTCGGCTCCTCGTTGTTGAAAGAACTCTACGCCTTCCCCCTCGACTGGCCCGCCCGTCACCGCGCCCTGCGCCAGGGTTTTTTGGCTTCCTTCCTCCCCGACTCCGAAAAGGCCGCGTACCTCGCCGCCTTCGATGCCGCCTGGCGGCAACTGCAGCTCCCCAACCCGTGATCCGCGATTTTAGGGCATCCAGCGCCGTGCCCTGCGTGCGGCTGCGGCGGCGTCTGAAGCCTTTTGCTGCATGCCGGCTGCTGCTTTCCGATCCCTGTACCTGACATTTCTCAGTGCACCCGCACCGTATTCATTCAGAGAATCCCGGAATTAATGCTTTTCCTTTTAGGCCGGAGGCGGCTACCCTTGCCCAAGGGAGATGTTGTCTCCGTTGTAGCGGCAGTACCGCGCCGCGTTGCTGTACGGCGGTATCGGGAGCGGGCGTCCAGGTAGCGGGCGGCCCGGCCGCCGAGGAAGGGAGCAGTAGCATGCGTGTGCTTTTGGTGTACCCCAAGCGCGATCCTCAATCGCGCGTGCGTACCCAGTTCAGCCAAGAGAGGATTCACGAACTCTTGTTCTGGCCGCTGCGCGGCCGCAGCTACGGCCTGCAATTCAACGGCATCGAGACCTTGGCCGCGCTGACGCCGAGTTGGGTGAATCTGACCATCGTCAACGAAAACCTCAAGGACATCGACTTCGACGCCGACGTGGATTTAGTGGCGATCACCGTCATGGTGACCAACGCCACGCGCGCCTATCAAATCTCCGATCGTTTCCGCAAACGCGGCGTCAAGGTCGTGCTCGGCGGTTATCACCCGTTCATGATTCCGCAGAACTCCCTGCAGCACGCCGACGCCATCTGCGTGACCGAATGCGATTACCTCTGGGAGCAAATTCTCGAGGACGCGCGCGACGGCAAGCTGCAGCCGATCTACGCCCAGCCGGAAAAGACCGACATGACGAAGATGCGGCATCTCCAGCGGGTCCGCCGCTGGGATTGGCTGCACCACATCAGCCTGACGCTGCAAGCCAGCCGCGGCTGCCCCTTCGACTGCGAGTTCTGCTCGATCATCCAGATGCTCGGCCACGACATGCGTTACAAGACGCCCGAGAATCTGACCGCCGAGCTCGAGGTGATCTACAAGAACGATCTGCTCGGCCGCTGGTACTGCCGTCCCATCTTCTTCGTGGACGACAACATCTTCGGCCATCCGCGCACGCTCAAGAGCCTGCTGCGCGCGATCATCGCCCTGAACAAGCGCTATCCCCACTATCACGCCATCTTCGGCTCGCAGATGACCATCAACGCCTACAAGGACAAGGAGGCGCTGGAGCTGCTCGAAGAGGCCGGGTTCTACAACATCTTCATGGGGCTCGAGAGCCTCGACAAGGCCACGCTGAAGGCCTTCAACAAGCTCCACAACATCGCCTTCAAGTACGAAGACGCCATCGCCACGCTGCGCGAGCACGGCATGGAGGTGATCACCAGCTTCATCTTCGGCACCGACAACGACACCGAAGCTTGCTTCGAAGCCGCTTACGAATTCTTCGACAAGAACAACGTCCTCTATCCCTACTTCAACATCCTCACGCCCACCGCCAACCAGTGGCGCCGCTTCCTGGAGGAGGGCCGCATCCTGACCGTCAAGGCCCGCCTCTACGACGCCCATCACACCGTCTTCATTCCCATGCGCATGCGGCCGAAGCAATTGCAGGAGGGCTTCATCAACCTCGTCAGCCGCACCTTCGATTACGCCAACATCACCAAGCGCATGCTCAACGTTTACGTGCAAGCGCCCAAGCGCAAGCCGCGCCTGGCGGTGCCGCTGCCGCTCGAGAAGCTGATCTACCACAAGATCCACTGGACGCTCGGCAAGCTGGGCGACCGCGACAGCCAGCGCTTCTTGGAAGGCCTGAAGCCGCACATCTGGTCGGGCCGGATTCCGATGGCGGCCGTGCTGCTGCAAATCGACCAGCACGACTTCGCCGTGCGCAACCGGCTGACGCTGCAAGAGCACCGCTACAACCTCGACGTGCCTAGCTGGTCCGAGCGCGAGCACAAGCCGGTGCAAGGCGAAGGGCTCGCCGCCGAGATCGCCATGCAGCTGCGCTGAGCCCGCGGCGCCCGCCCCGCATGCCCTCCGTTCGCAGCCGCCGCGCGCCCCTCGCACGCCGCGCGCCCGCCGCCGCCGGTGGGAGCCAGCCGTTCGCGCGGCGCGCGCGCCTTCCGCTCCTGGCTCGCCGCTGCTTGCTCGCCATCCCGTGCGTGTGGGCGCTGGCGCTCGCCGCGGCCGCCGCCGCGCCGCCGCCGCTGCGCATCGCGGTCACCTATCCCGCCCGGCTGCATGCGGGGCCGCTGCAGGGCCGCCTGCTCTTGCTGCTCTCGACCGATCCCGCCGAGGAGCCGCGCTTCCAAATCTCCGACGACCCCGGCACGCAGCAGATCTTCGGCCTCGACGTCGCGGACTGGCGCCCCGGTCAAGCCGCCGTCTTCGATGCCGCCGCGCTCGGCTATCCCGTCGCGAGCCTGGCGCAGGTGCCCTCCGGCGACTATTACGTGCAGGCGCTGCTCAACGTCTATACCACCTTCCATCGCGCCGACGGCCGCGTGGTCGAGCTCCCGATGGATCGCGGCGAGGGCCAGCAATGGAATCGCAAGCCGGGCAATCTCTACAGCGCCCCGCTGCGCCTGCATCTCGACCCCGCGCGCGGCGGCGAGCTGCGCCTCGCGCTCGATCGCGTCATTCCCCCGATTCCGTTGCCGCCCGACACGCGCTGGATCAAACACCTGCGCCTGGTCAGCCCGCTGCTCTCGAAGTTCTGGGGACGGCCCACGACCCTCGCCGCCACCGTGCTGCTGCCGCCCGGCTGGTACGACCATCCGCGGGCGCATTATCCGCTCGCGGTCTATCAAGGCCATTTCCAATACGACCAAGCCGGCCCGGTCGCCTTTCGCGACCGTCCGCCCGCGCCCGACGCCGCGGGCCCGCGCCGCGAGTTCGAGGCGGGCGAGTACCGCTTTTATCAAGACTGGGTCGGCGGCAAGCTGCCGAAGTTTTTGCTGATGAGCATTCAGCACGCCAACCCTTATTACGACGACTCCTACGCCGTGGACTCGGCCAACATCGGCCCATACGGCGCCGCCATCACGCAAGAGCTGATTCCCGCCGTCGAGCGCCGCTTCCGCGGCATCGGCCAAGGCTGGGCGCGCGTGCTCTACGGCGGCTCGACCGGCGGCTGGGAGACGCTCGCCGATCAGATCTTCTATCCGGATTTCTTCAACGGCGCCTGGGCCAACTGTCCCGATCCCGTGGATTTTCGCGCCTTCCAAATCGTCAACGTCTACAAGGACCCCAACGCCTACTGGCTCTTGGGCCCTTGGTCGCGCGTGCCGCGTCCCAACAGCCGCACCCCCACCGGCAGCGTCATCACCACCATGGAGCGCGCCAACCGCCGCGAGCTCGTGCTCGGCACCCACGGCCGCTCCGGCGATCAGTGGGACGCCTGGCAGGCGGTCTTCAGTCCCGTCGGCGCCGACGGCTATCCGGCGGAGATTTGGGACCCGCGCACCGGCGACATCGACCATCAAGTCGCCGCCTATTGGCGCGAGCACTACGACCTGCGCTTCCGCCTGCAGCGCGACTGGAACACGCTCGGCCCCCAGCTCGCCGGCAAACTGCACGTCAAGGTCGGCGACATGGACACCTATTACCTCAACAACGCCGTCCACCTGCTGCAAGACGCGCTCGCAGCCGAGACCCATCCGCGCTTCACTGGCGACTTCGAGTACGCCCCCGGCAAGCCGCATTGCTATACCGGCGATCCCGCCGCCTCCATGCTCCAGGCCTACGTCACCGTCAACGAGCGCTTCTTGCCGGTCATGGCCGCCCACATTCTCGCCACCGCCCCGCCCCGCGCCGACCTCTCCTGGCGCTACTAGCGCCAGGGGACGCGGCGGCGGCGCGCCCGGGAGCGTGCTTCCCGCGAGACCGCCGTGATTCGCGTCGCGGCTGCCGCCGCCCCCGATCCTGCCCGCCGCGAGCGAGGCGCGGCGATCCGCGAACCGCTGCCCCGCAGCGGCGGTCGCCGCGCGCGCGTTCGCGCCGCGAGCGAGAGTATGCTACTCCGTGATGCCTTTATCCCGCCGCGACTTCTTGGCGGCCGCCGCCACCGCGACCGCGCTCTCGCCGTTGTTCGCCGCCAGCCTCGTGCATCCCTGGACTTCGGCGCTGCCCGGCGGCGCGGCCGCCGGCGATGCGCCGCTCCCCGATACGCGCTGGCTGATGCCGGTGCCGGCGCTGCGGCAATTTCCCGGCGGCCGCCTGCCCCTCGCCGCCGATTTCACCGCCGCCCTCGCCGGCGCGCCGAACCGCCGCCTCGACGCCGCCCTGGCGCGCTTCCTCGTCGGCTTCAATCGCCGCACCGGCTTCGCGCTCGATCCCGCCGCCCGCGCCGCCGCCGGCGCCACGCTCACCGTCGCCTGCCAAGCTCCGGGGCGCGAGTTTCCCGCGCTCGGCGACGATGAAAGCTACACGCTCGACGTCACCGCCGCCGGCATCCGCCTCCAAGCCGCCGAAACCACCGGCGCCTTGCGCGGCCTCGAGACCCTCGGCCAGCTCCTCGAAGCCGACGGCCAGGGCTGGTTTGTCCCCTTCGCCCATATCGAGGATCGCCCGCGCTTCCCCTGGCGCGGCCTGCTCGTGGATGTCAGCCGCCACTGGGAGCCGGTCGAGGTCGTGCGCCGCACCCTCGACGCCATGGCCGCGGTCAAGCTCAACGTCTTCCATTGGCACCTCACCGACGATCAAGGCTTCCGCATCGAGTGCAAGCGCTTTCCCAAGCTCACCGGCCTCGGCTCCGACGGCCATTTCTACACCCAGGAGCAGGCGCGCGCCCTCATCGCCTACGCCGCCGACCGCGGCATTCGCGTGCTCCCGGAATTCGACATGCCCGCGCACAGCACGAGCTGGCTGGTCGGCTATCCCGAGCTGGGCAGCGCGCCGGGCCCGTTCGCCCTCGAGCGCGGTTTCGGCGTCTTCGACAATGTCCTCGACCCGGCCAACGAAGCCGTCTACCGCTTCCTCGACGGCTTTCTCGGCGAGATGGCGGAGTTGTTCCCCGACGCCTACATTCATATCGGCGGCGACGAAAATCCCGCGCACCAATGGACGAACAACCCCTCGATCCAAGCCTTCATGCGCGCCCACGGCCTCGCCGACAATCACGCGCTGCAAGCCTATTTCAACCGCCGCGTCGCCGCCATTCTCACCCGCCACGGCAAGAAGATGATGGGCTGGGAAGAGATCTTGAACCCGGCGCTGCCTGACACGATCGCCGTCGAAGCCTGGCTCGGCATCCCCGCCGTGAACAAGATCGCGCAAGCCGGCCATGACGCCCTGCTCGCCGCCGGCTACTATCTCGACCTGATGTGGCCGGCGAGCGAGAGCTACGCGGTGGACCCGGTCCCCGCCGATACGCCGCTCACCGCCGGCGAGCAGCGCCGCGTGCTCGGCGGCGAGGCCTGCATGTGGGGCGAACGCGTGAATCCCGCCACCATCGATTCCCGCATCTGGCCGCGCGCCGCCGCCATCGCCGAGCGCTTCTGGTCGCCGCGCGACGTCACCAGCGCCGCCGATATGTACCGCCGCCTCGAGCGCGTCAGCCTCGATCTCGAAGCGCTCGGGCTCGAGCACCGCGCCACGCCCGGCCGCATCCTGCGCTGGCTCGCCGGCGGCGACGACACGGCGCCCCTCGCCACCCTCATGGAAGCCGTCGAGCCCCGCAAGGGCTACGGCTGGCAGCACAGCAAGAACGTCTTCGTGCCTATGGTGTACTTCGTCAACGCCGCTCCGCCCGAGAGCCCGCTGCGCCGCCGCCTGCCCGCCGCCGTCCAAGAACTGCTGGCCGATCGCCCGCGCTTCACCGCCCGCCGCGACGACCTCGCCGCGCTCTTCGCGCGCTGGCAGCAGGCCGAGGCCGGCATCGCCGCGCTCGAGCGGCGCTCGCCCCTGCTCGACGAAATCCAGCCGCTCGCCGCGACGCTGCGCCAGTTGGGCGCGCTCGGCAGCCAGGCGCTCGATTACTTGGCCGCCGGCGTCCCCGCGCCCGCCGCCTGGAAGCAGGCGCAGCTCGCGCTGCTCGAGCAAGCCAAGCCCGTCCGCGCCGACTTGCTCTTCATCGTCCTCGATCCCCTCCGCGACCTCGTCAACGCCTGTTAGCCGGAAAACCGGGGGAGCGGAACCCGGGGGCTGAGATCGGGGCCGGCGATCGCGGGTGCCGACCGACCCTCGCGAACGCACGGAGATCGGAGGTTGGGAATTGCCGCCGCCGCCCGCACCGTCTGCAGCCTCCGGGCGGGGCGAGAAGCGAGCGGCGCGAGGCGCCGGGAGCGAGGCCGACTGAGCCTGCACGGAAGTACGTGAAGGAGGCCGAGCGACCGGCAAGCGCAGCGAAGCGGAGCGCCAATAAGCGAAGCGAGGCGATGCTTATCGCCCCGCCCTCTCTAGGCCGCGAACGACGCGATCAGCTCCTCGGCGCGCTTGAGCGGCGACGAAAACACCGACCACGGCGAATCCTGCCGGATCACCCGCAGGTCGCCCTGCTGCTCGACCACCTCGTAATGCGAGTTCGCCTGCGCGTCGCGGTAAAACCGCAGCGAAACCGCCGCCTGCCCCACGCGAATATTCTCGAGCGTCAGCTCCGGCAGCCATTCCGGCAGCGCCGGCGAGGCAAACAGCAGCCGCAGCGGCGCATAGGGATACAGCCCCAAGATCATTTGCAGCATGAGCGGCAGCGCCGCCGCCGACCAGGCCTGCGGCGCGTTGGCCTGCGGATAGACGCCGGGAAACGGATGCCGCTCGTCGCGGCCGTGGCCGGTGAACACCTCCGGCAGCCGGTAGTTCGCGAACATCTCCGCCACGTCCAGCAGCCCCGCCGCCAGTTCGCAGAGCCGCTCGGTGAAGCCGTAGCGCCGCAGCCCCACCATGATCGCCACGTTCTCCGAGGGCCACACCGACCCGCGATGATAGCTGTAGGGATTGAACGAGACGTGCTCGGTCGAGAGCGTGCGAATCCCCCAGCCGGAAAACAGATCGGGCTGGAACAATCGCGCCACCGTCGACCGCGCGTATTCGGCGGCGATGATGCCGGTGGCCAGCGCGTCGCCGGGGTTCGAGCCGATCGACCGCACCAGCCGCCCTTTGGGCCCTTTCGCCATCGCGAAAAACTGCTCCGGCTCCATCCAAAAGCGGTCGTTGAAGCGCTGCTTGAGCTCCTGCGCCCGCCGGAAGGTCTTCACCGCCTCCCATCGCCGCCCCGTCACCCAATACAGCTCGGTGAGCCGCAGCAGCGCCTCGTACACGTACCCCTGCTCCTCGCAGGTCCCGATCGGGTTGGGCACGATGCTGCCGTCGGTGTGGATGATGGCGTCGCCCGAATCCTTCCACGCCTGGTTCTTCACTCCCTGCCGCGAGCGCGTGCGGTATTCGTAAAACCCGTCATGATCGAGATCGCCCCAGCGCTCGACCCAGCCGATCGCCGCCTCCGCCGCCGGCAGAAAACGTTCCATCGCCGCCTTGTCGCCGGTCCAGTGATAGAACTCCGACAGATCGATGGCGTAGAACGGCGACGTCGTGAACGAGCCGTAGTAGCGTCCCTGCGGCCGGTACTCCAGCACCGCCGCCGGTCCGGTGTGCGCCTCGTGCAGCATCTTGCCCGGCTCCTCGTCGCGCCACGGATCGTCGCGCCTGCCTTGCAGTTCCCGCAGCACTTGCAGCGAGCCGGCGAGCACGGCGGGGGAGAGCAGCGCCGACATCCACGCCGCCGACAGGATGTCGCGCCCGAAGGTGGCCACGTAGAGCGGCACCCCCGCCGCCGGCACCCAGGCGTGCGGCGCGCGGTCCAGGTCGAACATGCGCAGCGCGATCAGGTCCTCGATCGCGTGCTCCATCACGTGCTCGAAGAGGCGCCGCTTGGGATGCGGCTGCGAGATCCGCGTCGCCGACGCCCGGTAGTTGCGAATGCGCTCGTCGCGGTCGGTCTCGTCGCCGCGGAAATCGTAGCCGCGATAAAGCGGATGGAGCTCGATCTCCTCGATGCGCGCGTGCAGCTCCACCTCCACGTGCAGCGCCCCCCGCGGCGGCAGCGCCAGTTCGGCGCGAAGGCCGGTCGGGCGCAGCCGCGCTCCCGCCGGCAGCCCGCGCACGCGCAGCTCGGCGGCGCGGTCCACCTCCAGCTCCCGCCCGCGATGCCGCCGTTGCGCGCGATAGCGCCAGCGCACCGCCAGCTCGCCCGCCTCTTCCGCCGCCGCCGCCGTCCGCCGCCCCTGGACCACGCGCCGCCCCGACTGCATCTCCGTCAAATCCGCGAAGTCGGCGTCGAACTCGATTTCCAGCCGCACCGGCTGTTCTTGCAGCGTGAAGTTGCGCAGATCGGCGGCCTGGAACAGGCCGTCGGAAACCAGCGTCGCGATCGTCAGCTCGATCGTCTCTTCCGTCGCGTCGCGCGCGTCGGCCACGCCGTTCTTCGCCCCCGAATACGCCTTCAGCGTGCGTCGCGGCCGCGCGATGTGATAGGCGAAATGCGAGAACTGCCGCACGTTGCTGCTCTCGACCGTGAAAAGCTGGCCGTTGATCCGCCAGCGGTAGCGCGACAGCAGCCGCGTTTCGTGGATGAATAATCCATGGTGGCCCGGGTCCGTGATCCAGCCCTCGCGCTCGGCGATCAGCACGGTCCGCGACTGCGAGCAAATGAGCTGATCGGCTCGCGTCGTCAGCCGCGTCAAATCGCATGCCGCCCAATCCCTGTCCTTCATCCTCTTACTGGATGCGCGCGCGCCCCCGTAAACCACCGTGGAAATGCCCGGCCTTCAGCCCGCCGCCCTCCCCGGCCTGCCTGGCTGACCTCGATGCGGAGCGCCCCTTCTGCACGAGGTAACTCCGCAATTCCCTGGGTTGCGCGTTCCTGAGGCCGGCATCGGTGATGGCACGCGCTTTCGCTTGAAACCCGGCCTAAGTCGAAAGCCGGCGCGCGGCAAGGGAACGGCCCAGGTTCGCCTGCAAGTGGGGGGAGGGAGAAGCGTACCTGCCCAGGGAAGAGCGCCTATGTTACAGGCGCCGGGGACGTTTCCGTCCTGCTTGCACCGCCCCCATGCGATACCCCCGACGATCACCTGTTGCCGGCCTCGCCAGCGTCCGGATGGATGCAACCGCAGGCGCCCAACCCGCAGGCGCCAACCCTAGGCCCCAATAGATTCTCTGGCGCACAGTCGGGGCGCTGGGCCTTCGCGACCGACCTATCCCGCTACCCTGTGGCGGAAACGGCGGTTCCAAGCGGAAGAAAGGCCCGCTTCGCCAGCGCCAAGGCGCCCGATAAGTCTTGAAGTTGGCTAGCGGGCAAGGCGAGCCCGCAGCCTACCGCGCGGCTTGACTCGCGCAAGTACCCACCGGCTGGCCACAATGAGCTAGTCCCGACCCAGAGACCAGTGCCGAAGTTTTCCGTTGACAAAGGTCGTCGCATCTGTGGTAAAACTCACGCCAGCAACTCGGCCGCGTTCTTGATGATTCAACTCGGCCAGGGAGGAAATGGCCATGAGGCTCGTCAATACTCGCGTGGCGCTGTTATCGTTTGCGCTTGGCGCTTCCCTGTGCGCCCAAAGCGTGGCCACCGGCGCTCCGCCGTTTGCGACCATGGCCTCGATTCCCGAAGGGCAGATCGACCTCGCGAACCTGAACGTGCACATCGTCATTCCGATCGTGCATAAGGCCGGTGTGGGAATCCCGTTCGATTGATCTGCTCCCCCAGATTCGCACGGAGCCGAGTATGATCTCGGTTTTGGCGAGCAGAGGAGGAGCGATGTCGACGACGAAGCACACGGTGGCACAGATGATTGCGG
>JAJPKR010000062.1 GCA_021323595.1 Terriglobia bacterium
CGGCGCGCACACGCTGCTCAAGGAATATCGCCGTGATGTCAAGCGGTTCCTGACGGGAGAGAGGACGGATTTCCCGGTGCTTCCCTATGGATATTTCGATGAGATCGGTGAGCGCGCTTTCCGGGAGTTCCAAGCCAACGCGCTCGCCGACGCCCGGCCGGAACTCATGTCTCTGTTCCCGGATGCGGCCGCCACGTCCCTGCGCGCGCGCTGGCACGGGGCGGCATTGCGCCTCTACGCCAATTGGCTTGACTGGTTGCAAGCGGCGCGGCCCTCGCTGGCAATGGTCGCCGTGCACGGCTCGGTTTGATGAATAGCCTGGATGTCACACGCATCGACGCGCTGGCCCAGGCTTGGGCCGCGATAGCGCCGGAACATACCGCGGTAGTCGACGCCGGCGGAGCGTGGAACTATCGCCAGCTCGAGACCACGATCGCCGAAGCCGCTGCCTGGCTGCGCCAACTCGGCGTGCGGCCCGGCGACCGGGTCATGCTGGTGGCGGAAAACTGCCGCGCCTACGCCGCACTGCTCTTCGCCACCGTCCGGCTCGACGCTTGGCCCGTGCTCGTGAACGCTCGCTTGTCGCCGGCGGAGATCGAGACGATTCGGAGCCACTCGGGAGCGCGCTGCGTCATTGTGACCGCCGGCGTCACACCGCGCGCCGCGGCGCACGCGCGTCAGCTCGGCGCCGAAAGCCTGGCGCTCGGCGTCCTCGGCCCCCTCGCCGTCACACCCGTCAACGATGCCGCGCAACCGGAGCCTGTCGAGCGCGAAGCCGCCGAGCGCGTCGCCGCCGTCCTCTATACGTCCGGCACCACCGGCCGCCCTCGTGGCGTGATGCTCACCCACCGCGGTCTGCTTTTCGCTGCCCGCGCCGCCGCCGAGATCCGCGCCATCAACTCCGAGGATCGGCTCCTCGGCGTTTTGCCCCTCACCCATTCGAGCGGCCTGTCATTGGTACTGCTGTCCGCTATGGTAGGCGGCGCCGCAGTGCACGTTTCTCACCGCTTCGATCCGGTCTCGATCCTGAGCGAGTTGGAACAGCAGCGGCTCACCGTCTTCATCGGCGCGCCCGCGATGTTCGCGCAACTGCTCGACTACGCGAAGTTCCGCTCCTTGCAATCCGTGCGCGTTCCCTCCCTCCGGCTGCTGTCGTCTTGCAGCTCGCCGCTGTTTGATCCGATCAAAGAGGGGATGGAGCGGCTCTTCGGCCTGGTGCTCCATAACGGCTACGGGATCACCGAATGTTCGCCAGGCATCGCCGCCACGCGCCTGGATGAGCCGCGTAAGGATACTTCGGTGGGACGGCCCTATCCTGGAATTGAGCTCAGGATCGTTGGCAGCGACGGAAAAGACTTGCCATCAGGAGCGCCTGGGGAGTTGTGGCTGCGCGGTCCCAATGTCATGAAGGGGTACTACCGCGCCCCACAAGAGACAGCTGCGGTGCTGACCAGGGACGGTTGGTTCAAGACCGGAGACCTTGTCAGGATGGAGGGCGGCCATCTTTTGATACTCGGACGCACGAAAGAGCTCATCATTCACTTTGGCTTCAATGTCTATCCTGCTGAAATCGAAGCGCTTCTTGAAACACATCCTGGCGTCGAGCGGGCCGCGGTGATCGGGCGGCGGGTGGCGGATGCTGAGGGCGGCGAGACGATTATTGCCTTCGTGCGCATCGCCGCCGGCGCCTCGGTTTCGATGAGCGAACTCCATTCCTTCGTGGAAGGCGCGCTCGCCGCGTACAAACGTCCCGCCGAGATCATTCCGATTTCGGAGTGGCCATTGACTCCTACGGGAAAGGTCAAGAAGGAAGAGCTTGCCCGCCTCCTCGACGCCAAAGCGGCGGCCCTCTGAGCGGCCCAGCCGGCGGCCCACCAAACCCGCCGTCGGCGTCAGCGCCAACGTTCCGGCGGAGCTGCTCGACCTTCTGCCTTCGAGGATCGAGCTCGTTCAACTTCCCTCGGAGCCGAGCAAGCCGCTTCCGGTGGAGTTTTGGATCGCTCCGGTTTATCGCCGCGAAGCGGAGCGTGTTCTCCCCTGGCTGCGCGGCCTGGGCGTGATCCAATCGGTGCTCGCGGGAGTCGATTGGCTCCTCGATGTAGCCCCATCTGGAGTCACGATCTGCGATGGCCGCGGCATTCATTCCGCCGCCACCGCGGAATGGGCCGTCACCACAATCCTCGCGTCCCTGAAATATTTGCCGCTGTACGGCGACATCCAGCGCCAGGGCCTTTGGAAACGGCGGGACGAGGCCGAAGATCTGTACTTGTCCCTGCATCCCACGGACAAGCGCAATTATCCCGCCACACGCTGCGAAGAGTTGTATGGCAAGACGGTGCTGATCGTCGGATATGGCGACATCGGTCGTGCCATTGAAGCCAGGCTGCGTCCCTTCGGCTGCAGCTTTCTGCGTATCGCCCGGCGTGCGCGGCGGGGCATCTCAGACGCAAGCAAGCTACACGAACTCCTGCCAAAAGCCGACGTGGTCGTGCTCAGCGTGCCCGCGACGCGGGAGACCGCCGGACTGATCGGCGCTCGCGAACTCGCATTGCTGCGGCGAGCAGCGCTTTTGGTGAATGTGGCCCGGGGTTCCGTGGTTGACACTGCGGCGCTTCTCGAGGCCCTAGCGGCAGAGCGAATTCGCGCCGCTCTCGACGTTACCGATCCAGAGCCGCTCCCGTCGGAGCACCCCCTTTGGCACGCGCCCAATACGCTGATCACCCCGCATATTGCCGCTTCCAGCCCAGTGTTCATGCGACGGGCGATAACCTTCGCCGCGGCGCAACTGCGCCGGTACATGCACGGCGGTAAGCTAGTCAACGTCGTGGCTAACGGCTACTGACCGCGCGCCGGCCTGTCGCCTTCCAAGCGGCCCGATTAAGAAATGCGCGGCTGACCCGCTTCCGTCAGGGTTGATGACCATGCCTTCGCGCTCCTCACCTCGCGCATGGCGCCTCGTCTTCGGGGTGTTCGCAGGATTGGCGCTCGCGTCCTGTTCGCGTAAGCCCGCACCGCGGGTCGCGGCGCCCGCTCATGTTTGGAGCGCTCCAGCCGCGGCTCGCTATCTCGATCAGCGGGAGGCCACCTGGGAGCACTGGCCGGTGGCGGCGCGCGATCACGGCACGTTTTGCATCTCCTGCCACACCGCTTTGCCCTACGCGCTGGCGCGTCCAAGACTTTCGCGGACGCTCGGTGAGGTCGATCCCCCCGCTCCCGAGCTCAGCCTCTTGACCGATGTGCGGGAGCGCGTCGCCTTGGGCGCCGCGGCACAACCTTACTACTCCGATCGCACCTACGGAGCCGGCAAGGCGCGCCAGTCTCTCGGCACCGAATCGGTGCTGAACGCGCTGATCCTAGCCGAGGCGGATGCCGGGATGGGCGCGCTGCGCCCCGATACGCTCGCGGCGTTCGCCCAGATGTGGTCACAACAGGAAACGACCGGACCCCAGCGTGGCGCCTGGCCATGGCTTCAATTCCATAACGAACCGTTCGAAGCCCATGACTCCGCCTACTACGGCGCTGCTCTCGCGGCTGTTGCCGTGGGCCTCGCGCCCGCCAATTACCGCGAAGCGCCCGCCATCGAGGTACACCTCCAATCCCTGCGCGACTACCTGAGCCGCTCCTACAGCCACGAATCCCTTCTCAATCGGCTTACGGCCTTGTGGGCCTCAGCGAAGCTGCCCGACATCCTATCCGTGCCCCTAAAGCGCCAGACGATTCGCGATGCGTATGCCGCGCAGCAGAGCGACGGCGGCTGGAGCCTCGGCCCGCTGATTTGGAGTTGGGAAGACTGGAGCCCGAAGTCTTTGCTCAGATCGGTACGCTCACGCTCCGGGCCGCTCGCGAATCATAGCGATGGATATGCAACCGCGCTGGCCGTCAACGCCCTGCTTGCCGCGGGAATTCCTAGAACCGAACCGCACCTCGCCCGGGCACTCGCCTGGCTCGAAGAGAATCAACAACCGCAGGGGTTTTGGCGCTCATATTCCCCAAACTATCGAATTGATCCAAATTCGCACATGGGATTGTTCATGAGCGATGCAGCCACTTCCTTCGCCATCCTGGCGCTCACGAATCCGAAGGCACAACCATAAAAAGTCTCCATGGCCACGCCTCGTCGAGGCCGAGCCGCAAGGCATGGCCACCATCTCGATTTGTTTCTTCCTCGCCCGCGCGGTTTCAAATCCTGGCTAGTCTTGCCCGTCCGCGCACAGCACCCGCCCGCGTCCGATAACCCTCCGTTCGCGTTCACCCCGGCCCGCTGAAATTAGACTTTCCGCCTGCAATCCCACGGCGCCGGAGGTCTGCCCAGCCACCCATCTGTCGCGTCACCAAACTGCTCGACGCCGGTGTCGAGGCTGAGCCGGCCGACGCCGCTTCGACTCCCCGTTTAGAATGACGGGATCGTCACCTGCACCTGATTCGAGTACGCGCTTTCGACCCCTTGCGAATCCACCCCCGTCACGACGTAGTAGTAGGTTTGCCCGTCGAGAACGGTGGTATCCGTAAAGCTGGCGGTGGTAAGAAGCGTCGTGCTCACAAGTGTGTACGGCCCGCCTGACACCTGCGAGCGATAGACGTTATACCCGTTGACCGGTGATGCGCTTGCCTGCCACGTGAGCGCGACAGAATGCTGCTTCGCCCCGGTTCCGCTGAGCCCGACCGATAGCGAGGCGTTGGTCGCATCGCTGGCGATGGTCAGGCTGCCGGTGATGGATCCGCTGGCTTGGGGCGCGAAGACCACCCC